>NZ_CP060714.1:3701250-4318125 GCF_014395975.1 Diaphorobacter ruginosibacter
CGCCTGCACCTGCTGCTCGGCCACGTCCATCGACATGTCCAGCGAAAAGCGCAGGCTGATCACGGAGGCGCCACCCGAGCTGACAGAGGACATCTGGTCGAGCCCCGGCATCTGTCCGAACTGGCGCTCCAGCGGCGCGGTGACGTTGGAGGTCATCACGTCCGGGCTCGCACCGGGGTAGAGCGTGGTGACCTCGATGGTGGGATAGTCCACCTGCGGCAGCGACGAGATCGGCAGCAGCCGGTATGCCAGGATGCCCGAGATGAGCACCGCCACCATCAGCAGGGAGGTGGCGATGGGCCTCAGGATGAAGATACGGGAGAGATTCATGGGGATCGCCGGTCAGTGTGCTGCTGCGCTAGGCTCCGCGCCACACGGGGTCAGCGGCCGGCCCCGGAGGCGGGTGCGGACACCGGTGGAGCAACATGCGCTGATGCAGGCATGGATGCGGGTGCGGGTGCGGAGGCCGCGGATTGCGGCGCACTTGCCGCCTCTCCCTTGGCCGCCCGCTCCTCCCGCATCTTCTGGAAGAACGCTTTGCGCTCCTCGGGCGACATGCTGGCCACCTTGGCACGGATTTCCGGAGGCAGGTTGCGCGGCATGCGCGGCGCACCCGCCGCATTCTGCACGGCCTGGTCCACCTTGGTGACCTTGTCCGACTCGATGATGGACACCTGCGCTCCTTCGCGCAGGCGGTCGATGCCGTCGGTGACCACGCGGTCTCCCGGCTGCAGTTCGCCCTGCACGCTCACGCGGTCGCCGTCGGTCACACCCACGGTGATGCGGCGCTGCGTGACCGTGCTGTCCGGCTTCACGAGATAGACGTAGTTGTTCTGCACCGCCGTCGTCGGCACGGTCAGCACGTCCTGCAGCAGGTTGACCTGCAGCTTCACGTTGACGAACTGGTTGGCAAACAGCCTGCTGTCGGCATTGTCGAAGGACGCCTTGGCCTTGACGGTGCCCGTGGTGGTGTCAATGGTGTTGTCGAGCGCATTCAGGCGCCCCTTGGCCAGCATCTGTTTCTGCTCACGGTCCCAGAGCTCCACCGGCAGGTCCTGCTTTTGAGTGATGCGTCGCGACAAGGCACTCACATGCGCTTCAGGCAGCGAGAACAGCGCATCGATGGGGCGGATCTGCGTGATGGTGACGATGCCGTTGGTATCCGACGGGTTCACCACATTGCCCAGGTCGGCCTGCCGCAGGCCCAGCCGCCCCGAGATCGGTGCCGTCACCCGTGTGTAGCCGAGCTGCAGCTTCGCCGCATCGACCTGCGCCTTGTCGGAGGCCACGGTCCCCTCGTATTGCCGTACCAGCGCCGCCTGCGTATCCACCTGCTGCGTGGCGATCGAGTCCTGTGCCTGCAGCTCCTTGTAGCGCTGCAGGTCGAGCTGTGCGTTCTTCAGGAGCGCCTGGTCGCGCTGGTACGTGCCTTGCACCTGGTTCAGCGCCGCCTCAAAGCTGCGCGGGTCGATCTCGGCGAGCAACTGGCCCGCCTTCACTTCGTCGCCTTCCTTGAAATGCAGCCTGATCAGCTCGCCCGACACCTTGGTGCGCACCACCGCAGTGGCCCGAGCGCTCATCGTGCCGATGGCGTTGACCAGCACGCGCACATCGCCGCGCTGCACCTCGCCTGCGGACACCGGCTGCACCTGCGCACCGCCACCGGGTGGCCCGCCGCGCTGCCCTCCCCGGCCGCCGCCTGCCGGCTGCGCTCCCGTCGAGGCCTGCCGGGCACCCGGTTCGGACGATGCCTTGTTCCGGTACCAGGCATAACCGCCCGCGGCCAGCAACACCACAACCACGGCCCCCACCACAAGACCGGTTCGAGCGCGTCCGTGCGATGAGCGAAGGGAAGACGCTCCTGCTCTGGCTCGTGGACTGGTGCCTGGGCTGGCGCTCGGGCTGGCGATGGGCGGGCGTTGTGGCATGGGTGCCTTGAAAGGGTCAGATGGTCGGCCGATGATAGCCATGGCCTGTAAACCATTGGTGAAGCCCGCGCGAATAAACTTGTCCGTGCCGCCGCCCCGCCACGGCCCCTTCCCAGGCCTTTGCACGCCGGGCGACTACACTTGCCCCTTTTCGACTTCCAACTTCCTGCCATCCTATGACGTACTGCGTCGCCATCAAGCTCCAAGCCGGGCTGGTCTTCCTCTCCGACTCCCGCACCAATGCGGGGCTCGACCAGATCAGCTCGTTCCGCAAGATGATGGTCTATGAAAACACGGGCGATCGCTTCATGGTGCTGCTCTCCGCGGGCAACCTGAGCATTTCGCAGTCCGTGCGCGAGATCCTGCAGGTGACCCGGCTGAACTGCAGCGACGGCGGCGAGCCGATCACCATCTGGAACGCCACCAGCATGTTCGACGTGGCCCGCGTGCTGGGCGCTGCCGTGCGCCGCATCCAGGAACGCGACGGCGAGGCCCTGCAACGCTCGGGCGTGGATTTCAATGTCTCGCTGATCCTCGGCGGCCAGATCAAGGGCGAGGGCATGCGCCTGTTCCAGGTGTACTCGGCGGGTAATTTCATCGAGGCGACCGCCGAGACGCCCTATTTCCAGGTGGGCGAATCCAAGTACGGCAAGCCGGTGCTCGACCGCGTGATCTCGCCCGAGACCCCGCTGGACGAAGCCGCCAAGTGCGCCCTGGTGTCCATGGACAGCACGCTCAAATCCAACCTATCGGTGGGTTTGCCGCTCGACCTGGTGCTCTATGAAGAGGGCCGGTTCGAGTCCGACAAGATCGTCTGCATCGACGAGCACAACCCCTATTTCCGCATGGTGCGCGAGAGCTGGGGCGAACGCCTGCGCGCGGTGTTCGACAGCATCGAGGATCCGGCGTGGAACGGCGGCCAGACCGATGTGCCCATCCGCGTCGAACCGCATCGCAACCAGCATCTCAAGAAGATCACCGGCCCCGAAGAAAAGCTGATCTGACCCTGCTCCCGGTATTCCTGCCCATCACACACAACGACAAGACAAGAGACACGCAGCATGCCCAGCATCGTTTTCTCCCATGGCAACAGCTTTCCAGGGGCCACGTACAGCGTACTGCTCGATGATCTGCGCCGCCGCGGCTTCGACGTGAGCGCGGTCGACCGCTTCGGGCACGAGGAGCGCTACCGTGTCACCAATAACTGGCCTCTGCTGGTTCAGCAACTGGCGGACTTCGCGGCGGAGCAGGTCGCGCGCGTTGGAGAGAAGGTCTACCTGGTGGGGCACTCGCTCGGGGGCATGCTGAGCCTGATGGCCGCTGCCCGCCATCCCGAGCTCGCCTGCGGCGTGCTGCTGATCGACTCGCCCGTCATCAGCGGCTGGCGCGCCACGGCCCTCGACATGGCCAAGCGCACACAGGTGGTAGGCGCTCTGTCGCCGGGCAAGGTGAGCCGCGCGCGCCGCAATGCCTGGGGCAGCACGCAGGAGGCCTTCGATCATTTCCGCAGCAAGAAGGCCTTTGCCCGCTGGGATGAACGTGTGCTGCGCGACTATGTCGAGCACGGTCTCGTGGACCATGCGGGCAAGCGCGTGCTGGCCTTCGACCGCGATGTGGAAACCGCCATCTACAACACCCTGCCGCACAACCTGGCGCCGCTACTCAGGAAACACCCCCTGCAATGCCCCGCCGCGTTCATTGGCGGGCTGGAGTCGGTGGAGATGCGCCAGGTGGGCATGGCGCTCACGGAGCGTGTCACGCAGGGCCGCATCACGATGATCGACGGCAGCCACCTCTTTCCCATGGAGCAACCGCATACGACGGCGGCCGCCGTCGAGGCCTCGCTGCGCAATCTGGCGGAAGTGGCCAGATCGCGCGCGGCGCGCGGCCCGCATCACTGAAGGGCCGGCAAGCCGCCTCCGCGAGGATCTCAGGCCAGCGTCAGGCCTCGGCCCAGGTCACCATGCCGGTGAACGCCGTGATCAGCACGATGATGCCGAACGCGATGCGGTAGTACGCAAACGGCACGAAGCTGTTGCTGCTGATGTAGCGCAGCAGCCAGCGCACGCACAGCCATGCGCTGATGAACGAGAAGATCAGGCCCACGGCAAACATCGGAATGTCTGCCGTGCTCAGCAACGCGCGCTCCTTGTAGAGGCTGTAGACGCCTGCGCCGATCAGCGTGGGGATGGCCAGGAAGAACGAGAAATCGGTGGCGGCCTTGCGCGAGAGGCCCAGCAGCATGCCGCCGATGATGGTGGAGCCGCTGCGGCTGGTGCCGGGGATCATCGCAAGGCACTGCACCAGACCGACCTTCAGCGCATCCATGGGTGTCATCTCGTCGACCGAGTTCACGCGCGTGGCTACGGCGGTGCGCTTTTCGGCCCACAGGATGATGAAGCCGCCCAGGATGAAGGTGGTGGCCACGACCACGGGCGTGAACAGATGCGCCTTGATGAATTTGCCGAAGATCAGGGCCAGAACCACCGCAGGCAGGAATCCGATGATCACGTTGAGCGCGAACTTCTGCGCCTTGCGCTGTGTCGGCAGCTCGACGATGGTGCTTCGGATGCGCTCCCAGTAGACCAGGATCACCGCAAAGATCGCTCCGGTCTGGATGGCGATGTCGAAGACCTTGGCCTTCTCGTCATCGAAGCCCAGCAGCGCACCCGCGAGGATCAGGTGCCCCGTCGAGGAGATGGGAAGAAATTCGGTCAGTCCCTCGACCACGCCCATGATGGCGGCCTTGAGCAGTAAAAGCAGATCCACGTTGATATCCAGACTACGAACGAAAGCGAAGATTATGTGCTTTCCCTGCCCGCGAAAGTTCCCGCCGGCCCCCGGTTACCGTTTGTTCCCGTGCAGGCCCTGCGGATTTGAAGCACACTCGCAGGAACAGGGTGCAAGCCCGCACAACACAGAGACATGCCAGCACCCAGCCCGTCGCCCCTGCCGCATGGCAGCACGCAGCCCTCCTCCGCACGCTCCACCGCCTGGGCCATGCTGCTCGCGCTGACGGCCGGCTTCGCCCTGAGCAATGCCTACCGCACCGTCGCAGCCATCCTCGCTGCCCCGCTGTCGAGCGAGCTGGGACTGACGCCCCAGGCGCTCGGTATCTTTGCCGGCAGCTTTCACTTCATGTTCGGAGCGATGCAGCTCTTCATGGGCATCGCCATCGACCTGTGGGGAGTGCGGCGCACGGTGCTGCTGGCATCGCCCCTTGCGATTGCGGGTGCCATCATTTCCGCGATGGCTCCCGGCTACGGCATGTTGCTGGCCGGGCAGGCGCTGATCGGCGTGGGCTGCGCTCCGGCGTTCCTGGCCTGCACCGTCTTCATCTCGCGCCATTTCCCGGTCTCGCGCTTTGCGTCGGTATCGGGCACGGCCATGGCCATCGGCACGCTCGGCATGCTGTTCACTGGCACTCCGCTCGCGTGGCTGGTGCAGAGCACCTCCTGGCGCGTGGGCTTCGGCGTACTGGCCTGCATGTCGCTGATCGCCTGGTGCTGGATCTGGCGCGTGGTGCACGAGCCCGTACAGCCCGAGGCCGCCGGTGCACGGAAGGAAACCATGGGCGAGGCCGTCAGGCGCTTTGGCTCGCTGTTCCTGATCCCGCACACCTGGGGCATCGTCACGCTGGGCTTCGTCGCCTATGCGGCCTTCATCAGCCTGCGCGGGTTGTGGCTCGGCCCGCTCCTGATCAGCCGCTACGATTTCTCGCTGGTGCAAAGCGGCAACGTGGCGCTGGTGCTGTCCCTCGTGGCACTGTGCGGTCCCATGGTGTTCGGCCGCATCGACCCCGGCCCCGACCACCGCCGCCGCTGGCTTGCCGTCTGCACGCTGGTCTTTGCCGCGCTGTTCGCCTTCATCGGGTTCTCGCACCATGCGGCGGCCAACATCGCCGCCTCGCTGGCCATCGGGTTCCTTTCGGGCTACCTGATCCTGCAATACGCCGACGTGCGCAGCGCCTACCCCGCCACGCTCACCGGACGTGCGATGGCCGCGTTCACCATGGCCATGTTCCTGGGCATCGCGGCGATGCAGTGGTTCACCGGTGCGGTGGCCTCGTTCGCCCAGTCACGCTCGATCGAGCCCTTCGGGCCGGTGATGTACAGCATTGCCGCGCTGCTGGTGCTGGCGGCCGTCGCCTTCGCATTGCTGCCCGGCCCGCCCAGGACGGCCGCCGCCTCCTAGAACGCGTTGACGATCTCAGAGCTGGCTGGCGTTGGAGCCATCGCCGCGATACAGCCACGGCACGTCCAGCAAGCGCTCGCCCAGCAGCCGTAGCGACATGTCGCGGCCAAAGCGCACCAGCCCGGTCGCATGGAAGATGCGGCCATTGCGGCGCGAACGCTCCTGCACGCGGGCATTGCGCTGCCAGCGGTTGAGCGCATAGCGGCGCAGGCGCAAATCGACGTCGAGGTCGTGCATGGACAGTGCGCGCTGCAGCTCGGCAGCATCCTCGATCGCCATGCCGGCGCCCTGCGCCAGATACGGACGCATCGGATGGGCGGCATCCCCCAGCAATGCCACCAGCCCCTGCGCCATGTCGTCCGGGCCTCGCACCGGCGGGCGGTCGGACAGCGGCCACAACCGCCAGCCATCGCCGATCTGCGCAACGGCACGCACGAGATCCTGCAGCGGTGCGCAGGTCTGCGCCAACGCCGCCTCCAGGTCGGCCGCATTCGCCCCATGGTCCCAGTGCTCCAGATCGGCGGGTGGCTCGCCATGCCGTATGGCGACCACATTCATGAGTTCGCCGCGGCGCAGCGGGTACTGCACTACATGCAGCCTGGGGCCCAGCCATGCGGTGACATGCTGCGTGCGCAGCGCCTGCGGCAGATCCTTCTGCACCAGCACGGCCCGGTACGCCAGATGCCCCGAGCTGCGCGTAGGCACCTCCCCCAGCAGCCGGGACCGCGTGCCGCTACGCAGCCCGTCCGCGCCGATCAGGGCATCGCCCTCCACCAGCGTGCCATCGCGCAGCCGGATGGTGACCACGCCATCGCCCTGCTGGTGATATTCCACCGGCTGGTTCAGGTTCAGATGTACGAGTGGTGAGTCCTGCACCGCATGCAGCAGCAATGCGTGCAGATCGGCACGGTGGATCGTGGCATAGGCCGCGCCATACCGCGCGATCGCCGCGGCGCCTAGCGGCAGCGCCGCCAGCTCATCGCCCGACACCGCATTGCGCACCTGCAGCCGATCGGGAAAAGCCGCCACCGCCTGCAGCTCGCGATGCAGCCCCCATGCCTGCAACCGACGCACCACGTTCGGCCCGATCTGGACGCCTGCCCCCACCTCGGAAAACGCCTGCGCCCGCTCGAAAAGACGCACTTCCCATCCGGCACGCCCCGCCGCCAGCGCCGCAGCAAGACCTCCAATGCCGCCCCCGGCCACCAAAATCTGTTTTTGCATGGCCACGATTGTGCTGCGGTGCCCTGCCCGAGCACAAATCCCACGGGAATAGTCGCCTGATTCAGGTCAATATCAGCATCCCCACACGAACAACCCACCGAAGCCGCAGGCTTCGTTTCCTCATTCCCGAAGGAACCAAGAAAAGGTTCATCGAACCTTTTCGAGGAAGAAGGCTCTCTGAACGACCGCCTGAGCAGCGCACGCCCGCCTTGAACCGTTCACAACAATGCTGAGATGGCCCCTCAGACGCGACGCAAAGGCGAAGACAGTACTTTGGTACGGCAAGCCTTTGCAACAAAGTATGAGGGGCCATATCAGCACCTCCAAACGAAGACTCTTAACCCAAGCACCGCAGGCCCATTCGTCACGAAACCCATAAGACCCGGTATTCCGCAAAGAACCAAGAAAAAACGCCGGCAAGCCAAGGCTTCCGGCGCTCAGTCCATGGAGGACGGCTACATCAATCGGCCAGCAACTGGCGCAGCACATACGGCAGGATACCGCCGTGCCTGTAGTAGTCCACCTCGATGGGCGTATCGATCCGCAGCCTCACCACCACGGTCTGGCGGGTCCCGTCCGCACGGGTGATCACCAGTTGGGCGTCGCTTTGCGGCCTGAGATCCGCTGCGGGGATCACGTCGATCACCTCGTCGCCGCGCAGGCCCAGCGACTGCCAGCTGTCCTCGCCCTTGAACTGCAGCGGCAACACGCCCATGCCCACGAGGTTGGAGCGATGGATGCGCTCGAAACTGCGTGCCACCACCGCCTTGATGCCCAGGAGCTGGGTTCCCTTGGCGGCCCAGTCGCGGCTTGATCCCGTGCCGTATTCCTCACCCGCCAGCACGACGGTCGCGCGGCCGCGCGATTGGTACTTCATGGCGGCATCGTAGATCGACATCTTCGTCGCCTTGCCTTCCGCGTCGCGGTAGATCGTCAGGCCGCCCTCTTCGCGCGAGCCGTCGGGCAGAGCCGGAATCATCAGATTCTTGATGCGCACGTTGGCGAACGTGCCCCGCATCATCACCTCATGGTTGCCCCGGCGCGAGCCATAGCTGTTGAAGTCTGCCTTCTGGACACCATGCTCCTTGAGCCACAGTCCTGCAGGTGAAGACTCCTTGATCGACCCTGCAGGCGAAATATGGTCGGTGGTGATGGAGTCGCCGAACAGCGCCATCACACTGGCGCCATGCACCGCGTACGGGCTGTCCGCCTGCCCCTCGGGCTGCTTCACATCGAGCGAGAAGCCGTCGAAGAACGGCGGCTCGGCAATGTAGGTGCTGTCAGGCCAGGTATAGGTCGCGCCGGTCACGCCATGGATGTTTTCCCACAGCTTGCCCGGCTCGGCGTCCACCTTCTCGTAGTTCGAGCGGAATGCCTTGCCGTTCATGGCGTACTTCATGAGCTTGTGCACTTCGTCGCTGCTCGGCCAGATGTCGCCCAGGTAGACGTCGCGGCCGTTCTTGCCTTTTCCGACGGGCTCGGTCATGAGGTCCTTGCGGACGTTGCCGGCGATGGCGTAGGCCACCACGAGCGGCGGGCTCGCGAGGAAGTTCGCGCGGATGTTCGGATGAATCCGTGCCTCGAAGTTCCGGTTGCCCGAAAGCACCGCCGCGCAAACGAGATCGTTCTGCTGGATGGCTGCATTGAATTCGGGCAACAGGTCGCCGGCGTTGCCGATACAGGTCGTGCAACCATATCCCGCGATCGAGAAGCCCAGCTTCTCCAGGTAGGGCAGCAGGCCCGATTCCGTGAGGTACAGCGTGACAAGGCGCGAGCCGGGAGCCAGCGATGTCTTCACATGGGGTTCGACGCTCAGCCCCGCTTCCACGGCCTTCTTCGCGAGCAGGCCGGCCGCCAGCATCACGCTGGGGTTGGAGGTGTTGGTACAGCTCGTGATGGCGGCGATCAGCACATCGCCGTTATGCAGTTCGACGTCGCGGCCTTCGATGCGCTTGACGGCCTTGTCCGCCGCCTTGATGCTGGAGGCGGCATCGTCCACCGCGGGTTTGTTGGCCACCATTTCCACCGCATTGCGAGGCGCGCCCGCGGGAATCGGCTTGGCATCATCCGGTTCAACGGTTTCACCCTCGCCGTTGATATGCACCTTCACGGGCCTGTCGAGCTTGTCTGCGGACAGATTGAAGCCGTTCTGCGCTGCAGGAGCAGTGAAGAGCTCGGTGAATTTGTCAGCCACATGACCGATCTCGATGCGATCCTGGGGACGCTTCGGCCCGGCCAGGCTGGGGGCCACCGAACCCAGGTCGAGCCGGACCACGTGGGAGTAGTCGATCTCGCCCGCCTTGGGCACGCCGAACAGGCCCTGGGCCTTGAAGTAGGCCTCGAAGGCTTCGATTTCGGCCTTGGTACGGCCCGTGCCGTTGAAGTAGTCGATGGTCTTTTCATCCACCGGGAAGAAGCCCATCGTCGCACCGTACTCCGGCGCCATGTTGCCGATGGTCGCGCGATCGGGCACGGCCAGGCTGCGCGTGCCCTCGCCGAAGAACTCCACGAACTTGCCCACCACTTTTTCCTTGCGCAGGATCTCGGTGACGGTGAGCACCAGGTCGGTTGCCGTCACGCCTTCGCGCAGTTGGCCGGTGAGCTCGAAACCCACCACGTCAGGCGTCAGGAAATACACGGGCTGACCCAGCATGGCCGCCTCGGCCTCAATACCGCCCACCCCCCAGGCCACCACACCCACGCCGTTGATCATGGTGGTGTGGCTGTCCGTACCGACCAGAGAGTCGGGGTAGTAGACATCGCCCTTGGTCTTGTGCACGCCGCGCGCCAGGTACTCCAGGTTCACTTGGTGCACGATGCCGAAGCCCGGAGGCACCACACCGAACGTGTCGAACGCCTGCATGCCCCATTTCATGAACTGGTAGCGCTCCTTGTTCCGCTGGAACTCGAGCTTCATGTTCAGGTCAAGCGCATTCTTGCTGCCGTAGTAGTCGACCATGATCGAGTGGTCCACCACCAGATCGACAGGAACCAGCGGCTCGATGGTCTTGGGCTTCTTGCCGAGCGCAGCCGCAGTGCTGCGCATGGCGGCCAGATCGGCCAGCAGCGGCACCCCTGTGAAGTCCTGCAGCACCACGCGCGCAACGACGAACGGAATTTCATCCATGCGCTCGGCATTGGGCTTCCAGTTGGCGAGCTGCTCGATGTGTTCGGGCATCACCTTCTGGCCGTCGCAATTGCGCAGCACGGACTCGAGCACGATGCGCAGCGAGACCGGCAGGCGATTCACATTGGGAAACTGCTTGGCAAGCGCAGGCAGCGAGTAGTACTTTCCCTTCGAGGACTTGCCGGATCCGGCATTGAATGTCTTGAGGGTGGATTCAAAAGCGTGGCGCGATTCGTGGGTCTTTGCCATGTCGAGGAACTCCGATGGAACAACAACAACAGCACCCATTCTGGCAGTCACTGCGATGTTTCGCTATCGGCGGATCAAGATCTCGCACGTCAGTAGGCGTATTGACCGGAGCACAGGGCACGGCTCACCAGCAATCAGCCATTCGCACCACACCAACCCGGATCGAATATGCCTTTGCCTTTCGGCTGCCGACGAAAGGCCGAATGCTGAATCCATGTATTCCATAGATCGGAAACGATTGCGGCAGCATTCCCGTTTGTGGTGCATTGATACCAAGCACGATGCAAGCCAATTGACCCATTCATCGACATCATCTGTTCGTTATTTGAACAATTGACGCCATCAAAGCGATTCTGCGACTGAACTTTCAGGCCTGCTATCTGTCTTAGGCACAAGGAAATGTCAATGCAATTGGAAAAATCCTGATATCGCAATCAAGAGGTAAACCTAATTCCCTATATACCGTCCGTGCCGCCGTATGCGCAATCGCCACACCGGCATCATTTCCAATACTTGAAAACCCAGGCATTGACCACATCATTGGCTACGTATTACCACTTAGATATCGTCAGCCTGACGGCAATTGGATAGCTTGAGCCCGAAAATGAGAAAAGTCCGCCGAAGCGGACTTATTCTGAGCGACCACCCAATCCACACATTGACATGAGGCAATAGCCTCAACACAACATGACAGACGGGGAAATGTCAGATAGCGAACTTTTCGCGATCCTGGTTCTGAATCCACTTGGGGGCCTTGCCGCGGCCTGTCCAGGTTTCACCCGTTTCAGGATTGCGGTACTTGGGAGCGACCTTCACGCCGGATGTGGTCGACGCGCGTGCAGCACGGCCTGTCGGAAACACATCCTGGGAAGTCAGGCCATACTCAGCAACCAGTCCACGTACTTGCGCGATCGCTGCCGACAACTCCTGGCGGCGCGCGTCGTTGATTCGCTTCTCGAGGTCTTCGCGCTGCTTCAGAAGTTCTTTGTAGCTTTCAGTCATGGTGGTACCAATCAGTTGAATAAACAGTTTGTGGCGCGATTATATGAAGAAAATTTCTTCCGATATCCATAAAGGGTCAATGAATCAACAATTCATCAAAAATTTACACATTCATGACGCTTCGACCCTCGAAAGTGAAAGCTGATTGAATGCTTTCTTTCCCTGATCCTGCCTCATTGATTCATCCGGTTACTAATCTACCATTCATGCCCCAGGTTCAGGCGGCTTTGCCACGCCTCCGAATTCCGAATACCTCCCAACATGCAGCAAGCGGATTGGCGGACAATAGGACCTTTGGAATCGATGACCGAATCGGATCGGCACGCGCGTGCGTTGGCAGGGGTGATCGAATGCGCCAGAAAATCGGATGATGATCGGCCCAGGTCCATTGCCGCCGCCTGCAGACCTTCCCGCTCCACACAAATCGCGTCTCGATCGATTCGCACCTGCTTCCTTCGCAAACGTCCGCCAGCCCCAACATTCAAACCTCATGGCCATTTACTGTATCGGCGATCTCCAAGGTTGCGATTCCGCCTTCGCCCAACTCCTGACCCATATCGATTTTTCGCCAAGCCGCGACACGCTCTATCTGCTGGGCGACCTTGTCAATCGCGGCCCCGAATCAGCCGGCGTGCTTCGCCGCTGCATGCAGGCGGGAGACAGCATGCGCGCCTTGCTCGGCAATCACGACCTGCACCTGCTCGCAGCTGCCCATGGGGCCCGGCATGCTTCGCGGCGCGACACACTGGCCAGTGTGCTCGATGCCCCCGACCGCAATGCCATGATCGACTGGGTGCGCGAGCAACCACTCGCGCGCGAGCTTCGGGTGGGCAGCGATCGCCTGCTGATGGTGCATGCGGGCGTCGTGCCGCAATGGACCATGGACGACACCCTCGCATACGCCAAGGAGGTGCAGCAGATTCTCCGGGGCCCGGACATGCCTGCATTTCTCTTCCAGATGTATGGCAACCTGCCCGACCAGTGGCAGGGCGACCTTGCGGGCACAGACAGGCTGCGCTGCATCGTGAACACAATGACCCGCATTCGCTTCTGCACTCCTGAAGGTCGCATGGATTTCGAGAGTGCCGAGAGCGCGGATGCAGCCCCCGAGGGACTTCTTCCATGGTTCGATGTTCCCGGACGCAAGACGGCCGGCGTCACGATCGCTTTCGGACATTGGTCCACCCTGGGCCTCATGAACCGGCCGGACCTGCTCGGGCTGGACACCGGCTGCGTGTGGGGCGGTTGCCTGAGTGCGATGCGTATCGGCGCGACGCTGTCCGAGCGCACGTTGTTCGACGTGCAATGTGAGCAGTCGCAACGGCCGGGCAACTGAAGCCCGCTCAGCGACATCATTCAGCACAGCCCCTCCCCTTTCCCCTATGTTTCTCTCCATCCCGGGCCACCTGGCAATGAAAAACGCCAGCGTGCGGCGGATGCCTGCAGGCTGGCGATCGGTGTATCGGGGGAAAGGGAATCCCCCGCGAGAGTCGATTATTTAATCAATCAATCAATCAATTGACTGATTGATTGATTGATCACTCGGCCGACACGGGCGTCGGCTTGAACAGCGCGGGAATCTTGCGCTTGGAGCGGATGTTCGTCGAGCCGCGAACCGGTTGCGCCTTGCCGCTGGCCTCCCAGCTTGCCGGGGCCTGCGAAGGTGCTCCGGGTTCGTAGGGCTTGTCGAAGAACGGATCCTGGGGCGCCTGGCGGTAGCCGCCGCGATGGCCTTCGCTGCGGTGGCCTCGGGAGTACCCGGGCTGGCGGTCGGAACGTTCCTGGCGCTGCTCTTCTCCATCGTCGCTGCGCCATGCACGGCGGCCATCGTTGAAACGGCCGCGAGGACGATCGTCGTCCAGCTCGATCGCCTCGACGTTGATCTTCTTCTTGATCAGCTTCTCGATCTCGGCAACCTGCCTGGCATCGTGCGAAGTCACCAGTGTCACGGCAATACCCGAGGCGCCAGCGCGGCCCGTGCGGCCAATGCGGTGCACGTAGTCCTCGGCATTGAACGGCACGTCGTAGTTGAACACGGCGGGCACATCCTTGATGTCCAGGCCCCGTGCAGCCACGTCGGTGCAGCACAGCAGATGGACTTCACCGCTCTTGAAGGCCTCAAGCGCCTTCAGGCGCTCGTCCTGGCTCTTGTCGCCGTGCAGCGCCGCCGCCTTGAGGCCGTCGCGCTCGAGCGCGCGCGTCAAGCGGGCGCAACCGAGCTTGCTGTTCACGAAGATGAAGGCTTGGTTGATGCCGCGGTCCTTGAGCACCTGCTTGATCGCTCGGCGCTTGTCGTCATCGGTGGACGAGAAGAAACGCTGCTCCACCGTGGAGGCCGTCTCGTTCGGACGCGCGACCTCGATGGTGATCGGGTTCTGCAGGTAGCTGCCGGCAAGGCGCTTGATCTCGGGCGAGAACGTCGCGGAGAACAGCAGCGTGGTACGGCTCTTGGGCAGGTAGGAGAGGATGCGCTGCAGGTCGGGCAGGAAGCCGATGTCCAGCATGCGGTCGGCCTCGTCCAGCACCACGTACTCGACCTGGTTGAGCACCACATTCTTGGCCTCAATGTGGTCCAGCAGGCGGCCAGGCGTTGCCACCAGCACCTCGACGCCCTTCTTGAGCTCGAGGGTCTGGGGCTTCATGTCCATGCCGCCGAACACCACGGTGCTGCGCAGCTTGGTGTACTTGGCGTACAGCGCAACCTGCTGGGCGACCTGATCCGCCAGCTCGCGCGTGGGCAGCAGCACCAGGGCGCGCACGGGATGGCGCGCCGGCGATACGGAGCTGGTCTCGTGCTTGAGCAGGCGCTGGAGCAGCGGCAGCGAAAAGGCCGCCGTCTTGCCGGTTCCGGTCTGGGCAGCACCCATCACGTCCTGGCCCGCGAGCACGACCGGAATGGCCTGCTCCTGAATCGGCGTCATGAACTCGTAGCCCATGTCGGCTACGGCGCGCTTGAGCGGTTCAGCCAGCGCAAGGGAAGAATAGGCTTGTGTCATTAAGCCTCTATTGTCGCACTACCGGGAAAAGTCCGGGTTTTCCTCATGCCATGCACCGCTGGAACTCTGGCAGGAGGCATAAAAACAAACGGACTTGACACAGCAGCAGCCACGATCACAGGGATTGGGTATTGAAGGTATCGCAAGACTGGACGCTGCCCGTCTTGAGACCCGTGCTGAACCAGCGCACGCGCTGCGCGCTGGAGCCATGGGTGAATGCATCGGGGCGCACCGAGCCCGTCTGCTGGCGCTGCAGCGTGTCGTCGCCGATCTGCTGGGCGGCATTGATGGCGGACTCGATGTCGCTCTGGTCCAGCCAGTTCTTGGCCTGCTGGGAGTGATTCGCCCAGATGCCGGCGTAGCAATCGGCCTGCAGTTCGAGCCGAACCGACAGCGCGTTCTGGTCGCGCTGGCTGACGCGGCCGCGCATATTGTCCACCTTGGCAGTGGTGCCAAGCAGCGTCTGCACATGGTGGCCCACCTCGTGGGCGATCACGTAGGCACGGGCAAACTCGCCGGGCGCGCCCAGTTGCCGGCTCATGGTGTCGAAGAAGCCCATGTCCAGGTAGACCTTCTGGTCGCCCGGGCAATAGAACGGGCCCATCGCCGACTGGCCGGTGCCGCAGGCCGTGGGGACGGCGCCCCGGAACAGCACGAGCTTGGGCTCGCGGTACTGCGCGCCGCCCTGGCGGAAAATCTGCGTCCATACGTCTTCGGTGGAGGCCAGCACCGTGGAAACAAACCTGGCCTGCTGATCGTCGCCGGGCGGGGCCTTGGCAGGGCCTTGCTGCTGTTGCACTTGCGGCTGCCCGCCGCCGGAGAGCATCCCGATGGTCGTCAGCGGGTTGATGCCGAACACGCCCCAGCCGATCAGGGCAATCACCACCGTGCCAATGCCGATCGAGCGGCCACCGATCATGCCGCCGCCACCGCCGCCTTCACCACGGCGATCCTCCACATTGCTGGATTCGCGATTACCTTCCCATTTCATTGTCTGATCTCCGGTTTGAACTGCGTGCGACGCCTGCCTGTCCATGTCTCAGGCCATCGGTTGGGTGCAGGATATTACGCCGAGAAGGCCCGCAATGCAGGGCAAACCAGCGCCGTGTTCCAGAAACGCCGCGGCAGGCCTATGAGTTGACAATAATTTGCCTGGAACCGGAAGTAGGACGCCCGCGCGTTTGCAATTTTTCGGCGGGTCGGAAGGATGCCAGAGTGTGCGGACAGCCTCAGGCCTTGGGCAGGGTGACGCCCACTTGGCCCTGGTATTTGCCGCCGCGATCCTTGTAGCTGACCTCGCAGACCTCATCGCTCTCGAAGAACAGCACCTGGGCGCAGCCCTCGCCCGCATAGATGCGCGCCGGCAGCGGTGTCGTGTTGCTGAACTCGAGCGTCACGTAGCCTTCCCACTCGGGCTCGAACGGTGTGACGTTCACGATGATGCCGCAGCGCGCATAGGTGCTCTTGCCCAGGCAGATGGTCAGAACATTGCGCGGAATGCGGAAATACTCCACCGTGCGGGCCAGCGCGAAACTGTTGGGCGGGATGATGCACGAGTCGCCATGGAAGTCCACGAAGCTCTTCTCGTCGAAGTGCTTGGGATCGACCACGGTGCTGTGGATGTTGGTGAACACCTTGAACTCGGGAGCGCAGCGGATGTCGTAGCCATAGCTGCTGGTACCGTAGCTGATGATCTTGCGGCCATCCACCTGGCGGACCTGTCCCGGCTCGAACGGTTCGATCATGCCCTCTTGTTCGGCCATGCGGCGGATCCACTTATCGCTCTTGATGGACATTCCTGTCACTCCTTGCAGATTCTTCAATAGGCGACAGCGGCGCCCAGGTCCCTGCCCTGCGCCACCGTCCAAAACAGTGCTCATGCGCGGCAGCCGCAGGGCGGATCGCTCCGAATCCGCCCAGGGCTCCCTCAAAGGCCGCTATTTTGACTGCAAACGAGAAGGCCTCGGGAAGCTCCGCAAGGATCAGGCGATCTGCGTACGCTCGATCAAGCGGTCGTCGCCCAGGACGATCAACGCGAACAGCAGTTCGTCCAGGTTGCGGGCCTGCGAGGTGCGGCGCGCAATCAGCGGCGTCGCCTGGGGATTGATGACCACGAAATCAGCCTCGCAGCCCGGCTGCAGGTTGCCCACCGTGCCTTCGAGGCCAGCCGCGCGGGCAGCACCCGCCGTATGCTGCCACCACAACGCCTGCGGGGACAGCGACTGGCCTTGCTTGGCCTGGCCCTCGCGCCCGACGAAATAGGCCTCCAGCATGGTGCGGAACGGGCTGAAGCTGGTGCCGCCGCCCACGTCGCTCGCCAGGCCGTAGCCAAAGCCCACGGCATCCGCCTTCGCGAAGTCGAAATAGCCGCTGCCCAGGAACAGATTGCTCGTGGGGCAGACCGCCGCCGCCACGCCGCGATCACGCATGAGCGCACGGTCTTCCGCATCGAAGTGGATGCAATGCGCATAAATCGAGCGCTCGCGCATCAGCCCGAAATCGTCATAGACGGAGAGATAGCTGCGCGATGCGGGAAACAGTTCACGCACCCAGCGGATCTCGTCAAGGTTCTCCGCCACATGCGACTGGATCCACACGTCGCGATACTTCGCAGCCAGCTCGCCCGCGCCGCGCAACTGTGCATCGGTGCTCGTGGGGGCAAAGCGCGGCGTGATCGCATAGCCCAGGCGGCCCTTGCCGTGCCAGCGCTGGATCAGCGACTCGGTGTCGATGAGCGACTGCTCGGTCTGGTCACGCACACCGTCTGGCGAATGGCGATCCTGCAGCACCTTGCCCGCCACCATGCGCATGCGGCGCTGGTGCGCCTCGCCCATGAGCGCATCGACCGAGCCCGGGTGCGACGTGCAGAACGTGAAGGCGGTCGTCACGCCGTTGCGTAGCAGTTCGTCGATGAAGAACCTGGCGACCTCGTTCGCATAGCCCGCGTCGGAAAAGCGTGTCTCATGCGGGAAGGTGTAGTTCTCCAG
This sequence comes from Diaphorobacter ruginosibacter, assembly GCF_014395975.1. Classification (NCBI taxonomy): domain Bacteria; kingdom Pseudomonadati; phylum Pseudomonadota; class Betaproteobacteria; order Burkholderiales; family Comamonadaceae; genus Diaphorobacter; species Diaphorobacter ruginosibacter. The sequence continues at coordinate 3,718,958 of NZ_CP060714.1, forward strand.
CCAGGGCAGCAGGCCCTCGGCGGGCGAGCCGATCACATCGGTCTGCGGGTAGTGGATGTGCAGGTCGACGAAGCCCGGCGCGATGAGGCGGCCGGGCAGATGGATGACTTCGCCCTGTCCTGCATGCTGGGCACTGAGCGCGCTCCAGTCGCCGGCGGCGACCACGCGCTGCACGCCGTGGGCGTCCGCGGCGGTCGCGAGCAGGCCGTCTTGTTCGTAGATGGCTTCGCCGGAGGGGGCGAAGCGCAGGAGGGCGGAGCGGTAGATAGGCATAGGTGGGAGCTTAAAAGCTGCGGGGGCGGGTGACATGCTTGCAGGCGCATAGTCTCCATAAGAAAGCGGTATTTTCTGCTTGCCCCCTTTTTCATCCCCGCCCTTACTTCCTTCGTGGTGCCTGCACGCCCTCCACAAGCCAGTTCATGGTGAGGATCTCTTCGTCCTTCAGGCCTCTGCCCACCTCGATGCGCACCGCGCCCAGGTTGTCCCGGATCGGAGCACCGACGGCCTGGAAGGGCTGCAGCTTTCCGGCGATCATTTCCTTTTCCCGGGCCTTCACCTCCTCGCGCACGGTCTGGGGAATCTTCGGGCTGAAGCCGTCCATGCGAATCATTCCCTCGCGCACGCCGCCCCAGGTGTCCTGGCTCTTCCAGCTGCCATCGGCCACGGCCTTCACGCGGTCCGCATAGTATTTGCCCCATTGATGGGTGATGGCGACCAGTTGGGCGTCAGGGCCCACGTGCCGCATGTTGGAGTGATAGCCGATCGCGTACCTGCCTCGTTCCTGGGCCGCAGCCATGATGGCGGTGGACGCCACCTGGAACGACACCACATCCACGCCTTCGTTGAACAGCGCCATGGCGGCTTCGCGCTCCTTTGGTGGGTCGAACCAGGCATCCAGCCAGATCACCTTCACCACGGCCTTGGGATTCACCGAGCGCATGCCCAGCGTGAAGGCATTGATGCCCTGCATCACCTCCGGAATGGGGAATCCGGCCACGAAACCTGCCACGCCCGAGCGGCTCATGCGACCCGCGAGCACGCCGGAGAGATAGCGCCCTTCGTAGTAGCGTGCGTTGGCCGTGCTCACGTTGGCCGCTCGCTTGTAGCCGGTGATGGATTCAAACCTGACGTTCGGAAACTCCTGCGCCACGCGCATCGTCGGCTCCATGTAGCCAAAGCTTGGAGTGAAGATGATGTCGTTGCCCGAAGCGGCCAGGTCGCGGATCACGCGCTCGGAGTCGGCACCCTCGGCGACGTTCTCGACGAAGGTCGATTGCACGGCCTTGTCGCCCAGCGCGGCCATCATCTCCTTGCGGCCGGCTTCGTGCTGATGCGTCCAGCCAGCGTCGGCCACGGGCGACACATAGACGAATGCGGCCTTTACCGGCTTCTGCCTTGCGGCGGATTCGGCGTGCGCAGGGGTGGTGGGGGAAAGAAAAGAAAAAAAACAGGCGGCCGCAAGCGCGGCAGCGAGGTTTTTGTACATGGTGTTCCTCTACATGGTCCCGGAACGGCGCCAGATGGGTGGCGCCGCGATGGAAAAAAAAGAAAGGCTGCCGGGACAGCAGCCTTCCTGTGCTTTGAGGACGCGGATTGTACGCGCCCTTGTGTTTACGGTGCGGTCGGTGCGCCGCCTTCGTACCAGCGCTTGAACAGATCGCGCTCGTCGTCGGTCAGGCCGGCCGGGTTGCCGAAGGGCATCTTCTTGAGCTGCACCACCTGGGTGTAGATCTGCTGCGCGTGGCTCTTCACCTCTTCCGGGGTATCGAGCAGCACGCCCTTCTGCGCCATGGTCTTGGCACTGTGGCACATCACGCAGGCCTTCTCCATGATGGTGTGGACGTCGTTGTAGCTCGGCACGCCGGCAGCGGCAGGTGCTGCGGGCGCCGCCGGAGCGGGGGTGGACGACGATGCTGCGGCGACCGGAGCAGTCACCGAGGCAGCGGGTGCGACAGGCTTCAGCACAGGCTTCGGCGCAGGCTTGAGCCATGCAGCCACGCCGATGATCACCAGCACGCCGACCAGCGCATAGGGCCAGGGATGGCTGTTGCGGCCCAGCTTGAAACCGTGGCGCAGCACGAAGAACTGACGGATGGCCGCGCCGGCGAACATCATCAGGATCAGCACCAGCCAGTTCAGCTCGTGGTTGTAGAGCCAGCCGTAGTGATTCGACAGCATCGCGAACAGCACGGGCAGCGTGAAGTAGGTGTTGTGCACCGAGCGTTGCTTGGCGCGCTTGCCGTGGATCGGATCGACGGGCTGCCCCGCACGCAGGGCGGCGACCACCTTGCGCTGGCCAGGGATGATCCAGAAGAACACGTTCGCACTCATCGAGGTCGCGAGCATCGCACCCATGAGCAGGAAGGCCGCCTGGCCGGGGAAGATATGGCAAGCCAGGAACGAGGCAATGCACACCAGCACGAGCACCAGCGCGCCCACGATGCCGTCGCCGTTCTTGCCCTGGCCGAACATGCGGCAGATCCCGTCGTACAGCAGCCAGAACACCGCGAGGAACGCAAGCGCCGCAAGAATGGCCATGCTGGTCGACATCGGGTTCGGGCTGGCGGGATTGACCAGATAGATGTTGGCATTCCACAGGTATGAAACCGTCAGCAGCGCAAAGCCCGAAAGCCAGGTCGTGTAGCTCTCCCAATAGAACCAATGCAGGTGGTCCGGCATCTTGGGCGGAGAGACGTTGAACTTCACCGGATGGTAGAAACCACCGCCGTGCACGGCCCAGAGCTCGCCCGATACGCCGTCGCGCTTGAGGTCTTCATCGACCGGCGGCGTGAGGCTGCTGTCCAGGAAAACGAAGTAGAAGGAGGAACCGACCCAAGCAATGGCCGTGATGACGTGAAGCCAGCGCAGGAGCAGATTGGCCCAGTCGAGAATGTAGCTTTCCATAGCTCTCAACCTTGGCAGCAGTGAAGCCGCCGTTGGGCAACATCGGGGCGACATTGCCTTGACTCTGCTCACCACTGCGGGCGCTCTGAGCAGCATCTGGCCGCGCACCTTGGACTTGGAATGACCTGGGCACCGCTGCGACCAATTTTGTTGACTGAAAGTGTATACAAAATCTGGCGAAAAACGCGCAGAGGTGACCTAGGACATACCCTTGTCCGAAAATTTCACCGCCGAATCCGCCTCTCTGTAGACCGATTGCAACAGTTGCGCCGCCACGGATGCGGCAATCACCTCCGGCTCCTTGCCCGTGATTCCGGCGATGCCGATGGGACAGGTGATGTGGGCGAGTTCTTCCTCCGAGAACCCGCGCTGGCGCAGCCGGCTCCCGAACACCGCGCGCTTGGTGGCGCTGCCGATCAGCCCGACGAACGGCAGGTCCCCCTGCTCGCGCTGGCGCTTGAGGCAGGTGGCGACGATGCTCAGGTCTTCCGCATGGCTGAAGCTCATGATCAGCACGCGCGAGCCGGGCGGCAGGTCAAGCACCGCCGCTTCGACCGGATCGGAGTGTTCGCATTGCACCTGCGGGGGAACGTCCGCCGGGAAAATGCTGTCGCGGCTGTCGATCCACTGGACCGCGAATGGCAACGGCGCAAGGGCCCGCACCAGCGCATGACCCACGTGTCCGCCGCCGAAGAGTGCCAGGTCATGCAATGCGGGCTGCAGTCGCCTTGAGAGCGTCTTCGCGTGTTCGGCTTGCACGATCTCGAAGCGCAGGCTCACCGCGCCTCCACAGCACTGGCCGAGGCTGGGGCCCAGCGACCAGCGGCGCACCAGCGGAAGCTCGACGTCCGCCGCAGGGGCCAGCAGGAGGTTGCGCGCAAGCGTGATCGCCTCCATCTCCAGGTGGCCGCCGCCAATGGTTCCGATGAGCGCGCCGGAGCCTTGCGTCACGGCCATCCACGCGCCGGATTCGCGCGGCGCCGAGCCTTGGGTAGACTCCACGGACACCAGACATGCCGAAGCCGTCTGCAAGGTCAGCAACAATTGTTGAAGGGCCAGTGACACGGTGATCGTCCTCATGTACGAATGATTGAAAGCATAACCAGCGTTCCCCTCGATGACAAAGAACAGCCTCATGAAGTTCGGCGCTGAAGCCCCCCGGGCTCAGGACCGACGCGGCTGGATTCTCGTGCTGCTTGCAGCGCTTGTCCTCGTGGGTGTGAATCGCTATCTCGAATGGCGCGGCGACGAGCCGACCGGAGCGCGCACTGCACCAACGCCCACGCCAGCCCCCATCCCCACGCCCCAACCGGTGCCGGCACCGGAACCGGCCACTCCCGCGCCGCTCCCCGCTCCTGCGCAAAAACGCCAGCCACAGCCTGCACCGACACCCGCGCCCAAGCCCGCCCCCAAAGTCGACAAGCCGGCCATCCCCGGCTCGCAGGCCACCAATGCGCGCGCCTACCGGCAGGACGCCGCCCGGCATCTCTATGCCAGGAATGCCGCGCGCATCTACAAGGGCAAGCTGCAACCGCTGCTCTATGCGGTGGGCGTCCTGCAGGTGAGCATCGACGGCAACGGCCGCGTGCGCAGCCTGCACTGGATGCGCGCCCCGCGCCATGCGCCCGAGGTCATCCGGGAGATCGAGCGCACCGTTCGTGCCGCAGCCCCCTACCCGGCGCCTGTACGCATGGGCAATGTGGTCTACACCGACACCTGGCTGTGGGATAAATCCGGCCGATTCCAGCTGGACACCCTGACCGAGGGGCAACTCTGAACCCGCGCCATCCACCGCGTCTCGATTCATTACACTCCGGGCCCACGCCATGCCGGCACGCGCCGCCAGCCTCCGCAACCGACGATCACCATGACTGTTTCCCACTCTCCACGCCAGCACCTGTCCACCACCGCCCGCCTTGCGGCAGTGCTCCTGTGGGGCCTTGCGTCCGGCCTGGCTGCGCATGCCGCACCGTCCTGCGATGCACAGCAGTTCAGCAAAGTGCAGGAGCAACTCGCCCGCGTCGCCTCGTGGGACCGCTTCGCGCAGCTCTACGAGAATGCGGGGGCATGCGACCGTGCTGAGCAGACGCGTGCCTTCACACAGGCCGTCGCACGGCTGTCGGCACGGCCGGGCGGCGTCAGCCAGCTTGATGCGGCCGTGCGCAAGCGCTCCTGGCTCAAGCCCGTGGTGCTGCGGCATCTGCGCTCCGGCGCGGTCGGCAGGGAGGATTCCCGCAAGATCGTTGCCAACGTCGAGCGCGCATGCCCGCAGCGCAAGCAGACGCAGCTGTGCCGCGACGTACGCATCACGCTGCGCGGCAAGAAGTAGGTCGCGCCCGTGCAGAGCGTGTTGGCGCGCTCAGGAACCGCGGTAGGTGGAGTAGCTCCAGGGGCTCACCAGCAGCGGCACGTGGTAATGCTGATCCGCATGCGCCACGCCAAAGTCCAGGCTCACCTTGTTGAGAAAATTCGGCTCGGGCAATGACACGCCGCGAGCCTTGAAATACGCCGCCACATCGAAGGTCAGGCGGTAAGTACCCACCTTGAGACTGTTGTTGTCAAAAAGCGGCGCATCGGTACGACCGTCATGGTTCAGCGTCAGGCTCTTGATCAGGGTGGCCTTGTCGCCATCTGTACCGAAGAGTTCAACCTGCATGCCTGCGGCAGGGCAGCCATTCATGGTGTCGAGAACGTGGGTGCTCAGGCCCATTGGGATAACTCCTTAAACGTTAAGTGGATTCGACTGTACCTCTGTCGACCAAAAGTGTATACAATTTTTGTGAACTTGAAGAGAAATCTTGAAATGGAATCGTCAGCCACCAGCACCATCGCCGAATCGCTCACTCGCGCCATCGTCGAGCACAAGCTTCTGCCCGGGACCAAACTGGGCGAGCAGAAGCTGGCCGATCACTTCGGTGTATCGCGCACACTGGTGCGGCAGGCGCTGTTCCAGCTCTCGCAGAACCGGCTGGTGACGCTCGAGCCGGCACGCGGCGCGTTCGTCGCCACGCCCTCCGTGGAAGAAGCCAAGCAGGTCTTCGGTGTCCGCCTCATGCTCGAGACCGCGATGACCCGTTCGTTCGTCCAGCAGGTCAAGCCCGCGCAGATCAAGGCGCTCAAGGCCCACATCCAGGCCGAGAAGAAGGCCATGGAGCGCAACGACGTCGGCCAGCGCACCGAGCTGCTGGGTGACTTCCACGTCGTCATGGCCGAGCTCATGGGCAATGCCGTGCTTGCGCAGATGCTCGGCGACCTGATATCGCGCTGCGCGCTCATCACGCTGATGTACCAGAGCACCACCGCGGCCGAGCACTCGCACGAGGAGCACGAGGCCATCGTCCAGGCCCTGGCGGACAGGGACGAGGAAACCGCCGTGCGGCTGATGCAGCAGCATCTTCAGCACGTGGAGGAAGGCTTGACCTTCGACCGTGACATGCCCACCAGCGATCTCTCGATGGCGTTGTCCTCCGTCACGAGTTGAGCGCCCCGAATTTGATCGCACCGAATTGATTGCACCGAACCGGTACTGAAAAGACCACCATGACCTACGACGCCTGCGCTCCCTACCCTCGCGACCTGATCGGCTACGGCCGCGATACGCCCCATCCCGAATGGCCCGGCAAGGCCCGCGTGGCGGTGCAGTTCGTGCTGAACTACGAGGAAGGCGGCGAGAACTGCGTGCTGCATGGCGATGCGGCCAGCGAACAGTTTCTCTCCGAGATGTTCAATCCGGCCGCCTACCCCGAGCGCCACATGAGCATGGAAGGCATCTACGAATACGGATCGCGCGCGGGCGTCTGGCGCATCCTGCGCGAGTTCGAGAAGCGCAAGCTGCCGCTCACCGTCTTCGGCGTGGCCACCGCGCTCAAGCGCTACCCCGAGGTGGCCAGGGCGTTCGACGAACTCGGCCACGAGGTGGCCTGCCACGGTCTCAAGTGGATCCACTACCAGGGCGTTCCAGAAGAGATCGAGCGCGCGCACATGGCGCAGTGCATGGAGATCTTCGGCGAGCTCTATGGCAAGAACAGCGATCACGGCCTGGGCTGGTACACGGGCCGCGACAGCCCCAACACGCACCGCATCGTGGCCGACAACGGTGGCTTCACCTACGACAGCGACTACTACGGCGACGACCTGCCTTTCTGGATGACCGTGCGCAAGACCGACGGCAGCCAGCACCAGCAGCTCATCCTGCCCTACACGCTGGATGTGAACGACATGCGCTTCGCGCTGCCGCAGGGTTACTCGCATGCCGACCCGTTCTTCCAGTACATGAAGGACACCTTCGACACGCTGTATGCCGAGGGTGATGCGAATGGCGACAACGCGCCCAAGATGATGAGCATTGGCATGCACTGCCGCCTGCTCGGCCGCCCCGGCCGCATCACGGCGCTGCAGCGTTTTCTCGACCACATCCAGAAGCACGACAACGTGTGGGTGGCCCGTCGCATCGACATCGCGCGCCATTGGGCGCAGCGTTTCCCGGCGCCTGCCCTGTAAGCAGTCCGCACGCCCATCACAAGCACACAAGCAACACGCATTCACCTCATCGACTGGAGACAAACACCATGGCGCTGACATTCGAACAACTCAACACCGCAGATGTGACACAGGCCACCGAGCTGCTGGACGGCATCTACGAGCACTCGCCCTGGATTGCCGAAAGGGCGATGGCCGCGCGTCCGTTCAAGTCGCTCGCGCACCTCAAGTACGCCATGGCCCACGTGGTGAACACCGCGGACAAGCAGGCCCAGCTCGACCTGATCCGCGCCCACCCCGAACTCGCGGGCAAGGCCATGGTGTCCAAGACGCTCACGGCGGAATCGACCAATGAGCAGAGCAAGGCCGGCCTCACCAACTGCACACCGGAAGAGTTCGCGCGCATCCAGCAGCTCAACGCCGACTACAACCAGCGCTTTGGCTTCCCGTTCATCCTGGCCGTGCGCGGCCCGCGCGGTGTGGGCCTTCCGAAGCAGGAGATCATCGACACGTTCGCGCGTCGCCTGGACAATCATCCTGACTTCGAACGCGCCGAAGCACTGCGCAACATCCATCGCATCGCCGAGATCCGCCTGAACGACAAGTTCGGTTTCGAGCCCACGCTGGGCAACGACGTCTGGGACTGGCAGGAGCGGCTCGCGCAGCACACCGACCCCGGCTACGAAGAGCTCGGCCAGCTCACCGTGACCTACCTGACCGAAGCGCACCGCGCGTGCGCCCAGCGCATCAGCCACTGGATGCGGGATTGCGGGTTCGACGAAGTGGAGATCGATGCCGTCGGCAACGTGGTCGGCCGCTACAAGGGCGCGCAGGACGATGCCAGGTACCTCATCACCGGCAGCCACTACGACACCGTGCGCAATGGCGGCAAATACGACGGACGCCTCGGTATCTTCGTGCCGATGGCCTGCGTGCGCGAGCTGCATCGCAGCAACAAGCGGCTGCCCTTCGGCATCGAGGTGGTGGCGTTCGCGGAGGAGGAAGGCCAGCGCTACAAGGCCACGTTCCTCGGCTCGGGCGCGCTGATCGGCGACTTCAAGAACGAATGGCTCGAGCAAAAGGATGCCGACGGCATCACCATGCGCGAGGCCATGCAGCATGCGGGCTTGTGCATCGACGATATTCCCAAGCTCCAGCGCAATGCCGCCGACTACCTGGGCTTCATCGAGGTGCACATCGAGCAGGGCCCCGTGCTCAATGAACTCGACATTCCGCTGGGCGTCGTCACGTCGATCAACGGCAGCGAACGCTATGTCTGCGAAATGATCGGCATGGCCAGCCACGCGGGCACCACGCCCATGGACCGCCGCCGCGATGCCGCCGTCGGCGTGGCGGAACTGGCCCTCTATGTGGAGCAGCGCGCCGCGCAGGACGGCGACAGCGTGGCCACCATCGGCCAGCTCAACGTGCCCAACGGCTCCATCAACGTGGTGCCGGGCCGCTGCCTGTTCAGCCTGGACATGCGCGCACCCACCAATGCGCAGCGCGACGCCATGGTGAAGGACATCCTGGCCAAGCTCGACGAGATCGCCAAGCGCCGCGGCCTGCACTACAAGGCCGAGCGCTCCATGAGCGCCGACGCCGCGCCCAGCGCACCCGAATGGCAGAAGCGCTGGGAGAGAGCGGTGGACGCACTCGGCGTTCCGCTGTTCCGCATGCCCAGCGGCGCGGGCCACGACGCGATGAAGATCCACGAAATCATGCCGCAGGCCATGCTGTTCGTGCGCGGCCTGAACTCGGGCATCAGCCACAACCCGCTGGAATCGTCCACGTCGGACGACATGCAGCTGTCCGTCGATGCCTTCAGCCATGTGCTGGACCAGCTGGCGGCCGAGCACGCGTGAGCGCGGCATCGCCCTCCCTCCTCGATCGATTCATTCCCTCTTTTCAAACCACCAACAACAGAACCCCAAGGAACCGCAATGACACAAGACCGCCAGGCCACCTATGCAGCGCTCGACGCATGGATCGACCAGCATTTCGATGAGCAAGTGCGATTCCTCCAGGCACTTGTGCAGGTTCCGACCGACACCCCCCCAGGCAACAACGCACCTCATGCGGAGCGCACTGCCGAGCTGATCAAGTCCTTCGGCTTCGATGCGGAAAAGCATGTGGTTCCCGAGCAGGAAGTGAAGGACTACGGCATGCAGTCCATCACCAACCTCATCGTGCGCCGCCCCTACGGCGACGGCGGCAAGACGGTCGCGCTGAACGCGCATGGTGACGTGGTGCCACCGGGCGAAGGCTGGACGCGCGACCCCTACGGCGCGGAAATCGCCGATGGCGCCATGTTCGGCCGTGCCACCGCCGTGAGCAAGAGCGACTTCTCCACCTTCACCTTCGCCGTGCGCGCACTCGAGGCCGTTGCCAGGCCGGCCAAGGGCAGCGTCGAGCTGCACTTCACCTACGACGAAGAGTTCGGCGGCATTCTCGGCCCGGGCTGGCTGCTCGAGAAGGGCCTGACCAAGCCTGACCTCATGGTGGCCGCGGGCTTCAGCTACGAAGTCGTGACCGCGCACAACGGCTGCCTGCAGATGGAAGTGACCATCCACGGCAAGATGGCCCACGCGGCCGTGCCGCACACCGGCGTCGACGCGCTGCAGGCAGCGACCGCCGTGCTGAACGCCCTGTATGGCGAGAACGTGAAGTACAAGCAGGTGACCTCCAAGGTGGCCGGCATCAAGCATCCCTATGTGAACGTCGGCCAGATCCAGGGCGGCACCAACACCAACGTCATTCCCGGCAAGGTGGTGCTCAAGGTCGACCGCCGCATGATTCCCGAAGAGAATCCGGCGGAAGTCGAAGCCACCATCCGCCAGGTGATGACCGATGCCATCGCGGCGTTCAACAAGACCCATGGCTACACGGGCGAAGACGCCGTTCGCATCGACATCAAGCGCCTGCTGCTGGCGAATGCCATGACACCGCTGCCGGGCAACAAGCCTCTGGTCGATGCCATCCAGACGCACGGTGAAGCGGTCTTCGGCGAGAAGCCCGCTGCCGTGGGAACCCCGCTCTACACCGACGTGCGCCTGTACGTCGAGCGCGGCATTCCTGGCGTGATCTACGGCGCCGGCCCGCGCTCGGTGCTTGAGTCGCACGCCAAGCGTGCCGACGAGCGCGTGGTGCTGGAAGACCTGCGCCGTGCCACCAAGGTCGTGGCGCGTTCCCTGGTGGACTTGCTGGCCTGACGCGACAAGTCCTCCTTGCCCCGCTGCGCGGCGGCAAGGAGGCTACCGTGTGCCAACGCCCGGGCCCATCTCGGGCCAAGGCCTCAATCCACGTACCGCAGCCCGGCCTTCGCAAGCGGCTCGCGCATGCCGTACATGTCCAGCCCCAGCACGCCGCTGGCCAGTTTCTCGCGCTTCGCGGCCTCGTTCTCCTCGCGCCTGCGTGCCTCTGCCAGGGTTCTCGCGGCCAGTGCCCGCGGCACACAGACCACGCCGTCGTCATCCGCAACGATCACATCCCCCGGCGTGACCCAGGCCCCGGCGCACACCACCGGCACGTTCACCGACCCCAGCGTCGCCTTGATGCACCCCTTGCTGCTGATCGCACGGCTCCAGACGGGAAACCGCATTTCCGAGAGCGTCCTCACATCGCGCACGCCCCCGTCGATCACCAGCGCCCGCGCGCCGCGCGCCTGGAAGCTCGTCGCGAGCAGATCCCCGAAATAGCCATCGGTGCACTCCGCCGTGAGGCCGGCCACGACGATGTCGCCCGGCCGGATCTGTTCCGCCACCACGTGCATCATCCAGTTGTCGCCAGGCTGCAGCAGCACCGTGACCGCCGTGCCCGATACCTGCGCCCCCGCATAGATCGGACGCATGTAGGGCTTGAGCAGGCCCACGCGCCCCATGGCCTCGTGCACCGTTGCGCAGCCCGGCGCTGCCAGCGCATCGGCGACCTCGCGGTCGGCGCGCTCGATGTTGCGATGAACGACTCCCAGTTCGTACATGGTGTTCTCCTTCACAGGCCCCTGGCCTTCAGTTGCGCATCGAGGCGGCTGAACACGCGGCGCGCATTGCCCTCGAAGATCAGGTGGCGATCGTCGTCGCTCAGGTTCGCTGCGGCGTTCACGTAGCGCCTGGTGTCGTCGTAGTGGTGCCCGGTCTGTGGATCGATGCCCCGCACCGCGCCGATCATCTCGCTCGCGAACAGGATGTTCCGCGCGGGAATGACGCGCGCCAGCAGGTCGATGCCCGGCTGGTGGTACACGCAGGTGTCGAAGTAGACGTTGTTCAGCAGGTGCTCCTCCAGCAGCGGCTTCTTCATTTCCTGCGCAAGACCCCGGAACCGCCCCCAGTGATAGGGCGCAGCCCCTCCGCCGTGCGGGATCACGAACTTGAGGGACGGGAAATCCCGGAACAGATCACCCTCGATGAGCTGCATCACCGCCGTGGTGTCGGCGTTCAGGTAGTGCGCACCCGTGGTGTGGAAACACGCATTGCAACTGGTGCTCACGTGGATCATGGCCGGAATGTCGTACTCCACCATCCGCTCGTAGATCGGATACCAGTGGCGATCGGTGAGCGGTGGGCTGGTCCAGTGGCCACCGCTCGGATCAGGGTTGAGATTGATGCCGACGAAACCATAGTCCTTCACGCATTTGTCGATCTCGGCCACGCAGGTCCCCGGATCGACGCCCGGCGACTGCGGCAGCATGGCAGCGCCTGCAAAGTATTCGGGAAAGAGCTGCGAGACGCGATGGCAGAGCTCGTTGCAGATTGCCGCCCAGGTGCTGGAAACCTCGAAGTCGCCGATGTGATGCGCCATGAAGCTCGCGCGCGGGCTGAAGATCGTGAGGTCTGCGCCGCGTTCCTTCATGAGGCGCAGTTGATTGCTCTCGATCGATTCGCGCAGCTCGTCATCACTGATCCGGAGGTCGCTCGCGCGCGGCTTGCGCGATGGCTCCCCGATGCCGGCGATCTGTTCCTTGCGCCAGTCCTCAAGCGCCTTCGGGGCCGTGGTGTAGTGGCCGTGGCAGTCGATGATCATGTGTTCAGTCCGCCTTGATGTGGGCATCGCGAATCACCTTCTCCCACTTGGCGGATTCGCCCTTGAGGAAGGCCGCGGCATCGGCCGATGACGATGGCGTGATGACGGCGCCCAGTGCATTCAGGCGCTCGCGCACGCCGACGTCGTCCAGTGCCTTCAGCGTTTCGGCGTTGAGCTTGTTCACGATGTCCGAAGGCGTCCTGGCGGGCGCGAGCAGCACCCACCAGACGCTGGCGTCGAAGCCCGGAACACCCGCCTCGGCCATCGTGGGCACGTTGGGCAGCATGGGCGCGCGCTTGTCTCCCGTCACGGCCAGCGCCTTGAGCTTGCCCGACTGCACGTGCGGCAGCACTTCGAGCGGGTTGAGCAGCATGAAGTTCAGGCGCCCCGCAATCAGATCGACCAATGCCGGCGAGCCGCCCTTGTAGGCCACGTGCAGCGCATCGAACTTGCCTACCGACTCGAACAGCGCACCCGCCAGATGGCCGGAGCTGCCATTGCCAGCGGAGCCGTAGTTCATCGCGCCGGGCTTGGCGCGCGCGGCTTCGAGCAGATCCTTCACGCTGCTGTAGGGTGCATTCGCCGGCGTGACCAGCACGAGGGGTGCGTAGCCGATGCGGGCAACCGGCGTGAAGTCGCGCAGGCCGTTGAACGACAATTGGGGATACAGCGTGTTGTTGGTGACCACACCATTCGCGCCGACCAGCAGGGAGTAGCCGTCGGCAGGTGACCTGGCGACATTTTCCGCGCCGATGTTGGCGTTTGCTCCGGGCTTGTTGTCCACGATGACGGGCTGCCCCATCTGCTGCGACAGGCGCTCGGCCACGCTGCGGCCGACGGTGTCCACCGCGCCGCCGGCCGCGAACGGCACGACCATACGCACAGGCTTGGTCGGGTAGCTGGTCTCTGCGGACCACGAGGAAACGCTGGCGCACAGCATCACGAAGGCGATGGCGCAGCGGCGGCTCAGGGGAGAAATAGAGTGAAAGCGGGTCATGACTTGCTGTCTCCTGAAGAAGTATTGGAAAACAAGCGCTGGCGGCATGGCATCAGCACAGGATCGCAAGCGTAGACACAGCGGACCCGCCCCACAATCGCGTTCCACACCATGAAACGCAAACACAAAGGCCCGCGCGGAACCTCATTCCACGCGGGCCATCGCCCCAAGACAAGCCAACAGGCTCAGTGACGGCGCAGGCGTCGCCCTCCCAGGACCGCCAGCGCCAGGCCGACAAGCCACAGCCCAAAGTCGTTCAGGCCCGGCACGGGCGCCGGGTTGCTCGCGACCACCGCGCTGACCTCCTGTGTCATCGACATGCTGGCCGCCGCAAACTGCACGTCGCCCGAGTAGCTCGCAACAATGGCGTGCTTGCCGGGCTGCAGCGCGCCAGGCGCCCAGCCGGCCTGCCCATCCTGTAGCGGCACAGTGGCGGCGAGCACGCCATTGTCCGTGAACTCGACGTGGCCCGTGGGCAACGCGGCGGCCTTGGCAGATCCTTCAGCGACCGGCTCCATGACCACGGAGACAGTGAAACGCAGCTGGTCGCCCGGCTTCGCGGGGTTGGACGACGAGGTCAGTTGCACCTTGCTGCGAATCTTCACGGGCTGCTCCGCAGCCGCGATCTCCACGCTGTAGTCGCGCTCGGCCACGCTGCCCCTCGCGTCCTCGACCTGCACCGTGAAGGCAAACAGGCCGCTCGCGGTCGGTGTGCCGCCCAGCGTTCCATCGCCGGCCAGTGTCATCCCCGGCGGCAGATCGCCCTTGCTGATGCGGTAGGTGAATGGCGCCGCACCGCCCAGCACGGTCAGCGCGCCGCGATAGGCCTCGTTCTGCTTGCCGCGGGAGAGCTCCGGCAGCGTAAGGGCCAGCGGCTTGATCACAAAGGTCGCCATCACCGACTTGTGGTCGGTCGGCCAGCCGGTCAGGGGTTCGATGAACGGATCGCCGCCCGCTTCCTCGACGCGCTGATTCTTCACGATGGACTTGCGCGGGCCCACCACCGTCGCGCCCTGCAATTGCAGGCGCGCGTCGGGCTGGAAGAACACATAGTCGATGCGATCGCGCTCGTCGGCTTCGGGTGCCCAGGTGAGCCGGCTGGTGGGAACCGCAGGGTTGTCGGACGGCCAGGTGAAGCCCGGGTGCGTGACCGGATCGGGGAAGCGCACGCGGTAGGCGTCAAGATAGCCGGCCTGCTCGAGCAACGTGGTGCTCTGCCAGGGGACAATGGCTCCATGGTGATCGTAGAGATCCCTGGTTGCCGCGCTCCAGTCAAGATGCGAGGGTTCGTTGAAGTCGCCCGCCATCAGCACGAGACGGCCCTTGTCCCGTTCCTTCTTCGCATCCGCGACGAACTGCCGGATCGATTCCGGGCGGCCGGACTTTTCGTTGAGATCCAGGATCAGCGGCACATCCGTGATCGGTCCGGAGGCAATCTTGTTCCAGCCATATTCGCTGGTCGGATTGCCGCCCGGCGTACCGCCGCCATAGCCGCGCGGCAGATAGCAGACATACCACTGGTACTCGAGATGTCCCGAGTACACGGCCACTGGCGTCCCGTTCACATCGATCACGGCCTTGGAGAAGCGGTTGAATTCACCCGTCTCCAGGATGGGGTAGCGCGACACCACCCCCACGTCCTTGTCCGGCCCATAGGAATGGAAGCGGTAGCCGCGTTGGGCCAGGTCATTGACCAGGCGCAGTCCGTATGCCGCGCCGGTTTCGCTCAGCGTGATGACGTCGGCGCCCGTGTCGCGAATCACATCGGCCACCATGTCGGCACCGCCCGCGCCCACGCCGGTGGCGCGCAGCCATACGTTGAACTGCAGCACCTTGAGCTCGGTGGAGCGGCCATCGAACGCCGGCGGCCCGATGAGGGTCGATGGATCGATGGGCTTGGCCTTCACTTCGAAGACCGCTGGCGGCGCAAGCCACTCGTAGCCATCGTTGGCCAGCAGGAAGGCCGCATAGGTGCCTGCCGGCAGGTTGGCGACGTCCCATGTGCCGCTTGCCGCCGTTACGTACTTCCAGGGATCCGATGCGTTGCTCTGGGCGAAGCTCCACGGGCCATCGGCCTTGGCACCGGGGCCGTCCTCGTACTTCCACACGCCGATCCAGTTCCTGGCCGATGCCGTGATGCCGTCGTACGCCAGGGATACCGTGGAGCCTTCATCGAACACGCGCTGGTTGCTGGCCAGCAAGCCTTTCTCCTTGACCGCAACGCCATCTGCCGTCACCTGGAAGATGATGGGCGTGGAGAGCCAGTCGTAGCCATCGTTGGCCAGCAGGAAGGCGCTGTAGCGACCTGGCGCAAGCCCCTGCAACGTGACCTCGCCCGATGCCGCTGCGGGCAGATAGGCCCATTTCAGCGATCCCTTGCCGCCGTTGCTTGCGCGGTCCCATGCGCCCGCACGCGCCCCGCTGTCGGGATAGGCCCAGATGCCGACCCAGTGCTTGGCGCTCGGCGCCGCCAGGTTCTGGAAACGGACCTTGATGGGCGCACTCGCGGCGTAGACCTGCCTGTCCAGTTGCCACTGCACCTCACCCGCCGCATGCGCGCGCTGGGCCCACAGCCAGGAGCACAGCATCAGAGCCAGCAGCAGGCAAGCCCTTCCGATCCACCCTTGCCCGTCGCCCACCTCGCGGCGTTTCCTCGCATGGTTTCGCTTCTTTTCTGACAACTCGAACATAACGGCCACTCTCGATCACACTCCATGGTCACTGCGCAGGCCAGACGGCGTGCGCAAAACCCGCTACGCTATCGATTGCAAGTGACACCCTCATGAAAGCCGTGGCTCTCCAAGCTTCCGCGGTCACCTCGTGTCCATCCGCCTCATTCCACCACGCCAAGCCATGCCCACTGCGGACGATTCACCGCCAGCCCCGCCCTCCTCCAAGGGCCCCATCGTGACGGCCGTGGTTCGCGCACTGGCGTTGCTCGATGCCTTCGGAGAGCACGATGCGCAGCTCTCGCTCGCTCAGCTGGCGCAACGCACGCAACTGGCCAAGCCCACGGCCCTGCGCCTTGCGCGCACCCTGTCGAGCGCCGGCTATCTGGTGGCCCTGCCCGAAGGCGCCTGGCGCCTGGGCCCCGCGGTCGCACTGCTCGGCGCGCGCTATCAGCGCGCGTTCGACCTGCGCAATGTGATCGAGCCCGCCCTGCACGCGCTCGCGCACGAAAGCGGCCACAGTGCCTCGTTCTTCGCGCTCGAACATGGCCGCCGCGTGCGCCTGTTGCGCGTGCGCGGCGCCGATGGATTCGTGAGCCCGACGCGCGTCGGCGAGCCCCTTCCGCTGGATCGGGGAGCTGCGGGCCAGGTGATCCTGGCGTTCACGGGGAACGAAGGAGCGCTGATGGAGGACATCCGCCAGCGCGGCTATCACGCGACCGTGGGTGAGGCGAATGCCCTGGCCGCCAGCATCGCCGCACCGGTGTTCGCCGCGCGCGGCGCCGTGATCGGCGCACTCAGCCTCGCGGTGGCCGCCAGCGATGGCGCGAGCGCCGAACTGCTACGGCATGCCAAGTCGATCATGGATGCCGCGGATCGATTGTCCCGGACGCTTGCCGCTGCACGGTATGCAGACCAGGAGACGATCGTTCAGCGCAGCCACTGGCATCCCTGACGCCTGTCGCATCCGCTACCGCCTCCTCAAGAACTCCTTCGGCACGCTTTCCGCATGGCGCAGGTCGACATGCTTCTTCAGGAAATCCAGCACCACGCGCGTGCGCAGCGGCAGATGGCCGGGCTTGCCCACATAGAGCGCATGGATCGGCTCCAGATCGCCGGGATTGAAATCCTCCAGCACCGCCTCGAGCCGCCCGGCCTGCAGGTCGGCCCAGGCGTGATAGAGCGACAGGCGCGCGAGGCCCGCGCCTGCGATCGCCAGGTTGCGCATCGCCTCCCCGTCGTTCACGCGCAGCACCTCGCCCATGCCGATCATGAAGCGCTCCTTCCTCGCGTGATCGCACAGCGGCCAGTGAGGCACGGCACGGGGATAGTTCCAGCCGATGCGCACGAAGCGTTTAAGGTCGTCGGGGTGGCGCGGTCTTCCCATGCGCTCCAGATAGGCGGGGGCACCAACGATCAGCTGGCGCGTGCGGCCCAGCAGGCGCGCGACGTTGTCCGACGAGGGCAGGCTGCCCCAGCGGATGGCAATGTCGGCGCGCGCCTCGATGAGGTCCACCACATGGTCGGTGAAGCTCAGGTCGAGCACGAGCTCCGGATACGCCTGCATGAGCTGCGGAAGCAGGGGCACCAGCAGCAACTGGCCGGTGGCCGTGCTCGCATTGATGCGCACCACGCCGCTGGGAACGCTGCGCGCGGTGACCGAGGTCTCGAGTTCGTCGAGGTCGGCCAGCACGCGCTTGCCGCTCTCGAGCAGCTTGCGCCCCTCCGCCGTGAGCTGCAGGTGCCGTGTGGAGCGCTGCAGCAACTGCACGCCGAGCCGCACCTCCAGCCGCGCGACGATCTTGCTCACCGCCGACGGCGAGACGTCACGCTGGCGGGCGGCCTCGGAGAAGCTGCCCAGCTCGGCCACCCGCACGAACACCTCGAGCTCGCCCGAGCGGTTCACCTCGGTGGCGGGTTGCCTGGGCGCGCGCGACGTGGCGCGCACGGCTGCGGCGCTTGGCTGCCTTGGGGATGGACGTCGATTCATTTATTCCATGATGGCACAAGTCCATTTCCCTTGTTCCGTCTAAACAAAACACGGGGAAACCCGCATAGTTCCCTACCCCAACGGACAAACTCAGGAACGGTATCCACCATGCCCGCCTCTCTCTTGGCTCTGGCCGCCGGTGCATTCGGCATCGGCACCACGGAATTCATCATCATGGGCCTGCTCACCCAGGTCGCGCAGGACCTTCACATCAGCATTCCCGCAGCGGGCACGCTGATCTCCGGCTACGCCATCGGCGTGGCTGTCGGCGCACCGCTGCTCACGCTCGGCACACGCGCCTGGCCGCGCAAGCGCCTGCTGCTCGCGCTGATGCTGATCTTCATTGCCGGCAATGTCGCGGCCGTGTTCGCGCCCAGCTATGGCTGGCTGATGGCGGCCCGCGTGCTGACCTCGCTCACTCACGGTACGTTCTTTGGCGTGGGCGCGGTCGTGGCAACCGGACTGGTGGCCCCCGAGAAAAAGGCCTCGGCGATCGCACTGATGTTCTCGGGCCTCACGCTGGCCACGCTGCTCGGCGTGCCCGCGGGTGCCTGGATCGGACAGCATTTCGGCTGGCGCATGTCCTTTGCAGCCGTGGCGCTGGTGGGCATTGCGGCCTTCCTCATCCTCTGGGTGTTCGTGCCGCGCCAACTGGCCATGCCCGCACCCGCACCGATCCGGCAGGAGCTCGCCGTACTCGGCAATGCACAGGTGTGGCTGGGCCTCGGCATCACGGTGTTCGGCTTTGCTGGTGTGTTTGCGCTCTATACCTATATCGAGCCCTTGCTCACCCAGGTCACGCACATGGGCAACCAGGCCGTGGCGATCACGCTGCTGGTCTTCGGCGCAGGCCTGGCCATCGGCAACCACCTGGGCGGCAAGCTCTCCGATCGCGGCGGGGCGATGCGCGCACTGTTCATCACGCTGAGCGGCCTGTTGATCGCGCTGATCGCCGGACGCTGGACCTTCGGCAACCCGTGGATCGCCATGACCTATGTACTGCTGCTGGGTATCGCCGCATTCATGACGGTGGCTCCGATGCAGATGCGGGTGCTGCAGTCGGCCGGAGCCTCGGGCACCAATCTGGCGTCCAGCCTCAACATCTCCGCATTCAACCTGGGCAATGCCATTGGTGCCTGGATCGGCGGCGCGGTGATCGCGGGCGGGCTCGGACTGCTGTCGCTGAGCTGGGCCGCAGGAGCACTGACCGTGATCGGCCTGCTGCTCACCGCCGCCAGCCACCGGCTGGACCAGGCGGGCACACGTCCCGCCGCGCCTTCGCTGGACACGGGTGCGCTCTGCATGAAGACGGAGTGACCCTCCCCTCGTAGTCCCGCCGTCCCGCAGCCCCACAGATGAACAAGCCTGCGGGGCTGCTCCAGCATTGCACCAACCGTATAGTGCAATCAATTTCCATAATACGAATTCACTTCATGGCGCGCAATGCGCCATGCGCCGGCCGCACTGCTTGCCGGCAGCCACCTTTTCGCGCGGCCTTCCTCCGGGAACCGGCCGTGCTGCCCCCGGCGCCCTTCTGCCGGGCCGCCTTTTTCCTACTTCAGCACGGCCTTTTATTGACTAGGGAAGGCCCCAACCGGGGCTCAGGGTTTGCGCGAGGATGTTCGCCAACATGTTTTGTATACACTTTTTGTATGAATTTTTGCGCACAAAAGAAGTGCATCGAACCTTGGCTCAAACCTTGCAAGCAGAGTCGCCAAGGTATTTCGCAACGCTAGAGGTAGTCACCCATGTCATCTTCCGTCCATCCTGTCGATGAAAAGCTCCCGCTTGGCAAGGTCACCACGCTCGGCCTGCAGCATGTTCTGGTCATGTATGCGGGAGCGGTCGCCGTTCCCCTGATCGTGGGCCGCGCCCTGAACCTCGCGCCCGAGCAGGTTGCGCATCTCATTTCGGCCGACCTGTTCGTCTGCGGCCTGGTCACCCTGATCCAGGCCATGGGTGCGACGCAGTGGTTCGGCATCAAGCTGCCCGTGATGATGGGCGTGACCTTCGCTTCGGTCGCACCCATGATCTCCATGGCGCAAGCCACGGGCGGCCAGGCCGGCGCGGGACTGATCTTCGGTTCGGTGATCGGCGCAGGTATCGTCTCTCTATTAATAGCACCGCTCATCAGCCGCATGCTGCGCTTCTTCCCGCCGGTGGTGACGGGCACCATCATCGCGGTGATCGGCATCAGCCTGATGCGTGTGGGCATCAACTGGATCTTCGGCAACCCCGTGGGCCCGACCGCACCGTCCATGCCGAACCCTGAGCACCTGAAGTGGCTGGCTGATGCGCAATCTGCAGCGGGTGCCCCGGGCTCGTCCTTGCCCCCCATCCCCAAGGGCTTTGCCGTGGTGCCGACCATCCCCAACCCCAAGTATGCGGACCTGACCGGCGTCGCCATCTCGGGTGCGGTGCTGGCAACCATCCTGCTGATCGCACGCTTCGCCAAGGGCTTCCTGGCCAATGTCTCGGTGCTGGCCGGCATCGTCGTGGGCGGCATCATCACCGCAGCCATGGGCCTGATGGATTTCCACAAGGTCACCAACGCAGCCTGGTTCGATCTGGTGCTGCCATTCGAAATCGCCACCCCGGTGTTCGACCCCGTCCTGATCCTGACCATGTCGCTGGTGATGGTGGTGGTGATGATCGAATCGGTGGGCATGTTCCTCGCACTCTCCGACATGACCGGCAAGGAAGTCTCGCAGGACGACCTGACCCGCGGCCTGCGCACGGACGGCCTGGGCACGCTGCTTGGCGGTATCTTCAACACCTTTCCCTACACCAGCTTCTCGCAGAACGTGGGCCTGGTGGCCGTGACCGGCGTGAAGAGCCGCTGGGTCTGCGTGGCTGGCGGTGTCATCCTCATCGTTCTGGGCATCCTGCCCAAGATGGCCGCACTGATCGAATCCCTGCCCACCGTGGTGCTGGGTGGCGCGGGCCTGGTGATGTTCGGCATGGTGGCCGCCACCGGCATCCGCATCCTGAGCAATGTGGACTTCCAGAAGAATCGCAACAACGCCATGATCGTCGCGGTGTCGATCGGCGTGGGCATGATCCCGCTGGTGGCCCCCAACTTCCGCCAGTGGATGCCGCATGCCATCCACCCGCTCATCGAATCGGGAATTCTGCTGGCCTCGCTCTCTGCGGTACTATTGAACATCTTCTTCAACGGCACCACCAGCGACACATCCGCCGCTGTGCGAGCTGCGGCCCAGGCCGACGCACATTGACCTGATGTCTGCCCGCATGCCCGAATCCCCTACCCGGGGAACCTGAAAACAGAGCCCTCGTGCCGCAAGGTGCCGGGGCTTTTTGCATGCGCACGCATATGCGTATGCTTTTGTCACAACTGTTGTAGGCATTCCGTAGGCATTACCTAGGGTTCGGCCACATGAAATGCCTGCCCAGCTGAAGTAAGCTCTGTTGCCCCTTCACATTGTTAAGTAGTGAAATCGTATGACCCAATCTTTGTCCGCCGCTGAATCGGCACTGCGCGAAGCCGCCCTCGAATACCATCGCAATCCCTCCAAGGGCAAGATTTCGGTCACACCGACCAAGCCGCTGTCCAACCAGCGCGACCTGTCGCTCGCCTACTCGCCAGGCGTTGCCTATCCCTGCCTGGACATCCAGGCCGACCCCTCCAAGGCTGCCGAGTACACATCGCGCGGCAATCTCGTGGGCGTGATCACCAACGGTACCGCCGTTCTGGGCCTGGGCGACATCGGCCCGCTCGCAGGCAAGCCCGTCATGGAAGGCAAGGGCTGCCTGTTCAAGAAGTTCGCCGGCGTGGACGTGTTCGACATCGAACTCGATGCCCGCGATCCCGACAAGATCATCGAGATCGTTGCCGCCCTCGAGCCCACGCTCGGCGGCATCAACCTCGAGGACATCAAGGCCCCCGAGTGCTTCTACATCGAGCGCGAACTCTCCAAGCGCATGCAGATCCCGGTGTTCCACGACGACCAGCACGGAACCGCCATCATCTCCAGCGCCGCGCTGCTCAACGGCCTGGAGCTCGTGGGCAAGCAGATCGACAAGGTCAAGATCGCCGTTTCCGGCGCCGGCGCTGCGGCGATTGCCTGCGTGGACGTGATGGTCGGTCTCGGCGTGAAGCGCGAGAACGTCTACATGGTCGACTCCAAGGGCGTGATCTATGACGGCCGCCCGGGCGGTCTCGACGAGTCCAAGCAACGCTACGCGCAGAAGACCGAGGCACGCACGCTGGCCGACGTGGTCAACGGTGCGGACGTGTTCCTCGGCTGCTCGGCACCGGGCGTGCTGACCGCCGACATGGTCAAGACCATGGGCGACAAGCCCATCATCCTGGCGCTCGCCAACCCCGAGCCGGAAATCCGCCCGGAACTCGCCAAGGCGATCCGCCCGGACTGCATCATCGCCACCGGCCGTTCGGACTATCCGAACCAGGTGAACAACGTGCTGTGCTTCCCCTACATCTTCCGCGGCGCGCTCGACTGCGGCGCAACGAAGATCACCGAGGCCATGAAGCTCGCCTGCGTGCGCGAGATCGCCGCGCTGGCCAAGCAGGACGTGAGCGATGAGGTCGCCGCGGCCTACCAGGGCAAGGAGCTGACCTTCGGCCCCGACTACCTGATTCCCACACCGTTCGATTCGCGCCTGATCCTGCGCATCGCACCGGCCGTTGCCAAGGCCGCGGAAGAATCCGGCGTGGCCACCCGCCCGATCACCGACATCGACGCATACCGCGAAAGCCTGCTGCGTTTCGTCTACCAGACCAGCATGTTCATGCGTCCCGTGTTCGCCGCGGCCAAGGCCAACGTGCAGCGCGTGGCGTACGCCGAGGGTGAAGACGAGCGCGTGCTGCGCGCCGTTCAGGTGGCGCTCGACGATGGCCTTGCCAAGCCCATCCTGATCGGCCGCCCCGCTGTCATCGAGGCGCGCATCGCCAAGGCCGGCCTGCGCATGCAACTCGGCAAGGACGTCGAGATCTGCAATCCCGAGGACGACCCGCGTTTCCGCCAGTACTGGGAGGCATACCACAAGCTCATGGGCCGCGACGGCGTGACACCCGAGGCCGCCAAGGCCGCCGTACGCCGCTCCAACACCATCATCGCAGCGCTGATGGTGCACCTGGGTGACGCAGACGCCATGCTCTGCGGCCTGGTCGGCAAGTTCGACGCCCACCTCGGCCATGTGCGCGATGTGCTCGGCCTCAAGGAACACGCCACCCAGCTCGCCACCGTGAACGCAGTGATGCTGGACACCGGCACGCTCTTCATCGCCGACACCTACATCAACGAAGACCCGACGGCGGAAGAACTGGCGTCGATCGCACTGATGGCCGCGGAGGAAGTGCAGCGCTTCGGCCTGCCGCCCAAGGTGGCCTTCCTCTCGCACTCCAACTACGGTTCGTCCACCCGTCCCTCGGCGCTCAAGATGCGCAAGGCCCGCGACCTGTTCCAGAAGCTGGCCCCGCATATCGAGTGCGACGGTGAAATGCACGGCGATGCCGCCCTGTCCGAGACCGTGCGCCACAACACGCTGCTGGAAACCACCCTCACCGGCTCCGCCAACGTGCTGATCTGCCCGAACCTCGACGCCGCGAACATCCTGTTCAACGTGCTCAAGCAGACCGGCGGCCATGGCACGACCATCGGCCCGATCCTGCTGGGCGGTGGCGGCGCGGCCGACGTGCTGACCCCATCGGCCACCGTGCGCCGCGTGGTGAACATGACGGCGCTGGCTGCGGCCAACGCGGCGGGCAAGCGCAAGTAAGCGCCTGAGCCCTCGTCATCCTGGAACGCCGCGATGTGCAAGCGCATCGCGGCGTTTTGCTTTCCGAGCCGGCACTCATGGTCATGGCTAGGACACGGATGGGAGGCTTACGGTGCCGTGCAAACGTAGCTGCTCGCCAGCCGCGCCGCGGCCGCATCACCGGCAGCACCAACATAGCGCGGATACTGCGGGTACTCGCACAGCGGCCGACCCAGGACTTCTGCTCCCCCGGCATCCAGTTTTCTCGCGTTCAAGGTCGCGGGTGCGCTGTTCCCGCTCGACCATTGGTCCAACGCCGCCAACAAGTCCACCGTATCCGCACCCACACCCGTCGCGCAGTGATTCACGCCGGGGGCGATGTACAGCCGCGTTGCGGCGTTCGCACCGGCATCGCCGACGGCCTTTCGCATCCTGTCGTAGTAGTCGATGGTCGAATTCATGTTGATGCCCGGGTCCGCACCCCCATGCCACATGATCAGCTTTCCGCCGTTCTTGATGAAGGGGCTGATATCCGGTTCGGTCGCATCATTGAGCGCAGCCATGTCCACCAGCGCACCGATGTTCGAATCGTAGGAATACCCCAGCGAGTCCGCATGGGGATCGCGCGCCAGGTAGTTCTTGATCGTGGTGTCCTCGTAGCGGTATTGCTCGGTGGTGACCGGATTGCCATTCCCGGTCAGCCACGGCGCCATGTTGAGCGGGTCGTCTTCGTTGCCATTCAGGTTCCATGCGGTGTTTCTGAAGGTTGATCCGCCTTGGAACACGGCCTCCGTGGTCCATGATTGAAAGACCGCCATCTGCGCATCGGAAAGGCAGTCGCGTCCAAGGTCGGCACCTCCATCGCAGCGCAGTGCGGGCAGATTGATCCGCAGAGGGGTGCATGCCGCCGGGTTCGCCACCACCCCATCCGTGATCCCATCCAATGCGTCGCAGGCGTGGCGTACGGTCCTTGCCACAAGAGCCAGTTTGTCTGCCGATAACCGTGCCCCCGGGGCCATGGCTGCTTTCGCGTTGCGGGAGAAATGCCCCATGAGTCCGGCCCAGTTGTATGCGGGTGCACGCACGATGATCCCGTCAAACATCTTGGGATAACGCTGCATGCTCACCATGCCTTCGCGCCCTCCGTTGGAGCATCCCTCGAAATAGGACTTTCCGGGCGTCGCCCCGTAGATGGAGGCCAGGATCTTCTGCGCACTGGCCGTCACCGTGGGCACCGACAGGCTTCCGAACATCCGGGCCGCCTCGGGATTCGCCAGCGCGAAGCTTGCGTTCCACAGCTCGGACTGATGCCCTCCGTCGCTGGAAACGGTCGCATAGCCCGCCTTGAGCGCGACCAACGGGATTCTTGAATTGGCGTCAGGCCCGCTGATCGACTGAATGAAGCCGTCATAGCCACCACCACCCCAGAAATGCAGCTTGCCGTTCCAGCGTTCCGGCAATCGCATTTCAAAGTGAAGCGAGGTGCCGATCACTCCCTGCACCTTGCAATAGACCGGCACATCGCCGCCCGCAGCCACCACCGAGGCCTTGAGCCTCGCATCTCCCATGACTTTTCCGTCAGCCTCCTCGCAGGCCCGAGCCGCCGTCAGAGTGTGAGCCTGCGGATCCGCCGGGCCTCCTCTACCACCACACCCTGACATCAACAGGGCGCCGTACGCAGCCAGCGTATATCCCGCAGTCCGACTATCCAGATTGAAGTTCCGTGTGCCCATCTCTCTCCTCCTTCTTGGTTGGTTGGAGAAATCGACTCTAGTGACAGGCACTTGAATAGTTTGTCGACACGGCGGCATTTCAGATTAGGAGAAGCACTCACTAAACAAGAAACCCGATGATTAACCGAATCTATCCTCGAATGAAGCAACGCCATCGACCCTCCAACCACCGAGAGGGGTTGAGCATTTTTGAGTTACGGGACTTTCCCTGACAGGCCTGTCACGGGCCTGGAACATGCGGACGGAAATTGCCTTCTCTAAAAAATGAACTATGATTCACTCATTTCGTGAATCAAGATTCATTTCTTTCCATGGCCTATAGACAGACCCCTGCCGTCGAAGCCCGTCTGCTCGACAACCGCACACGTATCCTGCAGGCGGCGCGCGCGCTTGTGAGCGAAGGTGGGTGGCAGGAGGCACAGGTGGCCAACGTTGCAGCCACGGCAGGCATTGCCACCGGCACGGTGTACCGCTACTTTCCCTCCAAGGCCGAGCTCTTTGCCGAAGTGCTCTCGCGTGTTTCGCAGCGGGAGGTGGATGTGCTCTCCGACATTGCGGCATCGGATGGGTCTGCCCATGAGCGCCTGCACTCGATGGTGACCACCTTCGTGCTGCGCGCCATGCGCAACCCGCGCCTTGCCTATGCATTGATCGCCGAACCCTGCGACAAGGCCATCGACGAGGAACGATTGACCTATCGCGCCGCCATCAGCGAAGTGATCCATGGCGTCATCGCACAAGGCCAGGCCGACGCGAGCATGCGCAGCGACGTACGCGCGGACATCGCCGCCACCGTCATCGTGGGCGGCTTCATGGAAGGCCTGATCGGTCCTCTCTCGCCGCTGGCAAGCACATCGCAGATGGCAGAGCCCGAGCAGAAACTGGAAATTGCCGCACTTGCGGACCAGATTGCTGCCCTCGCCTGCGCCAGCGTCCAGCCCCCTCGCCGTTGACCCCAGCCATCTCACCCACAACACCCAGGAGACAAGCACCATGAACCAATCTCTGTCCAGCAATACCCTCGCGGCCCCGGCCAACCGCTACCAGACACACGAAGTACGCAACCAGGCGCAACCCGCCAGCGGCTTCAATGCCTTCTCCGGCGATGCGGTCCTGACATCCGCCATCCGCCGCGAGGCCCCCTGGGCCGCCGCACGCTGCGACGCACTCGGCGCCGTGGCGGGCGACGCGAACGTGCAGGAGCTTGCGCGCCTGGCCAACAGGCACAACCCCGAGCTCAAGACACACGACCGCTTCGGCCATCGCATCGACTGGGTCGAGTTCCATCCCAGCTGGCACGAGCTGATGTCGCTTGCCTGGCAACACGAGGTGCCCAACCTCTCCTGGCGCGCCAACGCGCGCAACGGCGAGAGCAACGGCCACTATGCACGCGCCGTGCTCTCCTACCTCTGGAACCAGGTCGAGCAGGGAACGGCCTGCCCCACCGGCATGGCCTACGCGTCCTACGCTGGCTTCTCGGCCGAGCCGGCTCTCGCGATCTGGGCCGAGAAGTCCCGCGGAACGCAATATGAATTCAGCCGCCGCGAAGTGGGCGACAAGCCCTCGGTGGTGATCGGCTATGCGATGACGGAAAAGCAAGGCGGCTCGGACCTGCGCGAGACACAGACCACCGCACGCTTCTCGCACTCCGACAGTTACCACGGTGCAACCGCACACTGGTATGAACTCACCGGACACAAGTGGTTCTGCTCTGTTCCCCAATCGGACGGCTTCTTCACGCTTGCCAAGGTGGACGGCGACGTCACATGCTTCTTCCTGCCGCGAACCCTGCCCGACGGCTCGTTCAACCGCTTCTTCGTGCAGCGCCTCAAGGACAAGGCCGGCAATCGCTCGAATGCGTCGAGCGAGGTGGAGTACGCGGGCACGCTTGCCATCCGCGTGGGCGAGGAAGGCCGTGGCATCCGCGAGATCCTGTCCCACGCGCATCTCACGCGCCTGGACTTCGCGGTCGGCTCGGCCGGCCTGATGCGCCAGGCGTTGACGCTCGCGCTTCAGCACACCACCACGCGCACGGCATTCAGCACCCCTATCGCCGACCGCCCCATGATGCGCAATGTGCTCGCCGACATGGCTGTGGAGGTGGAGGCCGCGACACTGTTCGCACTGCGCGTCGCCAAGGCAACCGATGGCATGGAGACCAGCGAGCATGAGAGGCTGCTGGCCCGCGTCGCAACACCTGCCGCCAAGTTCTTCAACTGCTCGCGCGCACCGGCCATTGCCAACGAGGCCTTGCAGTGCCACGGCGGCAATGGCTTCATCGAGGAAAACCCGATGGCTCGGCTGTACCGTGAAGCACCGCTGAATAGCGTGTGGGAAGGCACGGCCAACATGATGTGCATGGACGTGCGCCGCGCCATGAGCCGCACACCGGAAGTCGTCGATGCCCTCGAATCGGAGTGGAGCGCCCAGGCCCGCCAGGACCCGCGCTTCGACGCGCTGGCTGCCCGCACCCGGCAACTCATCGCTGCCGCGCGCGAGGACGAGTTCTACGCACGCCCGATGACCGAGGCCGTTGCCCGTACGCTGCAGGCCGCAGAGCTCCTGCGATACAGCACCAGCGAGGTCGTGGACGCGTTCTTCAGCACGCGTGCACCCGCACAAGGCGGAGACTGGGGATCGCATTTCGGCACCATGGGGGGCGGCGTCACCAGCGCGCAGGCCGAGCACATCGTCAAGCGCGCCAACGTGTTCGGATGAGTACCAAGCAGACTTACTGATCTACCACGCACCGGTAGTTGGCCGCATGGCTGGCGGCCAGCGCATCGCCCTTGGGACCGACGTAGCGCGGGTACTGCGGATAGGCACACAAAGGCCTGTCGAAGACCTGCCAGCCCTCACCGTCCCGTTTGACGGCGACCAATGTGGACGGAGCCACTTTCTGACTCGACCAGGCATCGAGCGCCGCCAGCAGATCGCTCGTATCCGCACCCGGACCGCCCGCGCAATGCCCCACACCCGGGGCGAAATACAGCCGGGTGGCCGCATCGGCCTTGTCGACACCGACGGCCGCTCGCACATGCTGGTAGTACACGGCCGTCGAGCGGGTGCTGAGCGCAGGGTCTGCGCCACCGTGCCAGAAAATCAGCTTGCCGCCGTTGTCAAGAAAGGGGCTGATGTCTGCATCCGTCGCGTCATTCATGGCTCCCGCGGCCACCAGACGGCCTGGATTCTGGTCGTACGGAGAATACGCCAAGGAATCCACGCCGGGATCGCTTTCCATATAGTTCCTGATCGTCGTGTCCTGCAGCAGATAGCGCGCCGAATAACGCACGTTCCCCATGCCTGTCAGCCACGCATCCCAGACACCCGGATAGTCCTCGTTGCCGCTCAAGCTCCAGCCCTTGTTGTGAAAGGTGGGACTGCCATTCCAGTTCACATCGGAGGTCCAATCCGTGACGACTTTCATCTGCGCGTCCGAGAGGCAGGAATCGCCCATATCGGCACCGCCGTCGCAGCGCAATGTCTCCATGCCAACAAGCTCGGGCGTACAGGCAGCTGCGTTGGACACGATACCGTCGCTGATCCCATCGAGCGCATCGCAGGCCCCGCGCACGCGCGAGGCGATGAGTTTGATCTTCCCTTCCGACAACATTCCTCCGGGGGCCGCGAGGTCCTTGGCCGTCAGATGGAAGTGGCCAATGAATCCCACCGCGTTGTATCCCGGAGCCCGGGCAATCACCCCGTCAAACAGCTTGGGGTTGCGCTGCACCGCCATCAAGGCTTCGCGCCCTCCGTTGGAGCAGCCTTCAAAGTAGGCCTTCGCGGGAGGGCTTCCGTAAGCCGCTTCCACGACCTTCACGGCGCTGGCCATCACCGTGGGAACCGAAAGGCTGCCGTACATCCGGGCGGCCGCCGGGTCGCGCCGCGCAAAGCTCGCATCCAAGCTGCTACCCTGGTGTCCCGAATCACTGGAAACGGTAATGAATCCACGCTCCAACGCAACCAGTGGCAGACGCGAGCTGGCATCCGATCCCGTCAGCGGTGGAATCGATCCGTTGTATCCACCGCCACCCCAATAGTGCAGCCGGCCATTCCATTGATTCGGCAAGCGCATTTCAAAATTCAGCGATGCACCTATCTTGCCGGATACCTTGCAGTATTCAGGCACCTCAGCACTTGCGCCCACGACAGTCGTCGTGAGTGCCGCGTTGGCAATGGTCTTTCCCGCCAACACCTCGCATGCATGCCTGGCATTGCCCTGTGCGAGGCCGCCCGAAGAGCCGCCGCAGCCGCTTGCGAGCCACGCCGAGAAGGCCGCTATCGCACATACGCGCAGCGAACTATTGATTCGAGTGAAATGAGCCATGGAGTCTCCGTTTTGCTTTTATCTTGCAATTCATCCGCCCTATGCGAATTTCGCAAATGTCATTGCAGGCCGATGACGCTCCATACAGGGAAAACTCTGAAGAACTCCGCTCTGTTTCAAATACCGAATCTTTGACTAAAAAAGCATAAAGAAAAGGCCGAAAACTCACGTTTTCGGCCCATGCATTTGCCAGCGCTTGCGCGCTTACTCACCAAGTCAATCAAACACTCACTGCTTGATGGCTTCGATCTGCGCGACGATGCGCACGTTCTTCGGGAAGCCGTAGGCAATGCCGTAGTCCACGCCGAAGGCCGTGCGATCGATGGTGGTTTCGAAGTCGCCACCGCACACTTCACGCTTGACCATCGGGCTGTCGTAGCAAGCGAACTGGTTGGCCTTGAAAGTGACGGGCTGGGTCTTGCCCTTGATTGTCAGGTCGCCCGAGACGGACACCACCTTGTCGCCGTCGAAAGTGAACTTGTCGCCCACAAACTTGGCTGTCGGGAATTTCTCGGCGTCGAAGATCTCTGCGCTTTGCAGGTGCTTGTTGAATGGCGCCGTGCCGGAATTGATGGAGTCCATCTGCAGGGTCAACTCCACCTTGCCGGTCTTGGCCGCCTTGTCCAGTTGCACGGAGCCTTCCTTCTTGTCGAAGCGCGCGCGGTTCACGCTGGCGCCGAAGTGGCTGATCTCAAAGGTGGCGAAGGTGTGCGTCGGATCGACCGCGTAGGTTGCGGTTTCGGCGTGGGCAGCGCCAGCCATCAGGGCTGCTGCGGTGGCAAGGGCGAAAAATGCTGTGCGCATGTCATCTACTCCATTCAAAAGAAAAACAAACGATTCAATAAAACAAAAAAACGGGATGCAACTGCATCAGATCTTGGGAACGCCGGTCAGTGCCAGCTTGAACTTCACCTGGACTTCGTCCGCCACCATGGAAGTGTCGGCCCACTCCTGCTCGCCGATCTTGAACGCCAGTCGCTTGATCGCGAAGCTGCCCGTGGCAGTGGTATTGGCGCCGCTCTGCGCCAGCGTGACCGGGACGGTCACATCCTGGCTCGCGCCCTTGATGTTCAGCTTGCCTGCCACCTCGAACTTGCCGCCACCCAGGGCCTTGATGGCCGTGGACTGGAATGTAGCCTGAGGAAACTTTGTCACGTTGAACCACAGGGGCTTGGGCAATTCCGCATCGGTTTCCTTCACGCCCAACGTTGCGCTGCCGGTATCGATCGACAGCGTCACCTTGCTGGTTGCCAGCTTGGCCGGATCGAACGACACCTGGGCATCGAACTTGGTGAAATGACCGTTCACCGGGACGCCCATCTGCTTGCTCACAAAGCCGATCTCGCTCTGCGCGGGCACCAGCTTCTGCTCGGCCAGCGCGGGGGCGGATGCCATTGCCAGCGCTGCGCCGGCCAGCGCCGCACCCAGGCCCCACACGGAAACGGTCTTCTTCACTGTCATCATTGCTGTATTCATCACTTCATTTCTCCTTGGAGATCACCATCACGGCATGCCGGGTCACCACTGCGCCCGGCGCGAAAAACAAAATTCAGGCTTGGACTGCAGAAGGGCTGCCCCCCCTGCTCAGGCTCGTCCCGGCAGCATGCGGGAGAGCAATCCATCGCGGTCGATGACCTGGTGCTTCACCACCGCCGCCACATGCAACACCACCAGCGCCGCCAGTGCATAGGCCGAATAGGCATGCCAGGGCTTGATCGCCTTGGCCAGCTCGGGATCGGCTGCTACGAAATCAGGCAACGGCAGCGCGCCGAACAGCACGATCTGAAAACCCGATGCCGAGCTGTAGGCCCAGCCAATCAACGGCACGGCCAGGAACAGCGCATACATCAGGAAGTGCACGGCATGGTGTGCCAACTGCTGCCAGCCCGGCATGGTTGCCACGACCTTCGAAGACAGCGGCGGCGCACGGTGCGTGAAGCGCCACAGCAGGCGCAGCACCGACAGCGCCAGGATCGTCACACCGGCCCACTTATGCCAGTTGTAGAGTTTCAGACGCTGGGGCGAGAACGGCAGCCCCGTCATGTACAGCCCCACGCCGAACAGCGTGACGAGCGCAAGGGCCAGGGCCCAGTGAAATGTCATGGCCACGCCGGAGTAGCGCGTGGGCGTCTGACGAGAAGCGGATTGCATGTTCGACAAGATGGATGAAAGGTGGATCTATCGCGGACTACGTTCCGCAGCCTTGATGGATCACATGCCGCGTTCACGTCATCCAGACTGCAAAGATTGAAAGTCTAGAGTCGAGGGGCTGTGTAAAGTTTCAACCGAATTGTCGTTTCAATTCAAATAATGTGAATCGTTGGAAATAAGCTTATGCAGCTCGGGCTTCCCAGCCAACCAGCCGGTGCAAGAGCCCAACCCCTGTTCACAAGTAGCTCCCGCTCGTCGCGCTGCTCTTCATTTCGCGGTGGCCCGATTGTGTAGAATATGCGGCTTCGGGAGGTTTGGGTGAGTGGTTTAAACCAGCAGTCTTGAAAACTGCCGAAGGGGTGACCCTTCCGTGAGTTCGAATCTCACAGCCTCCGCCATGAGTTGACAGCCCGCTGTAGTCTTGCTACGAGCGGGCTTTCTTTTTCTGCTTCCAGAGCGGCAATCGCCATCCAATGCTCTGGGTTCTCTCCTAATTCAATAGCAACGTTTCCCGCCAGGATTGGGCTTAGCCGTCCTTGTCGTTTTGCTACGTAAAACGCCTCCGGGGTTACGTTGAACTCGCGCGCCCATTGCGCAGGGCTCTTAATTTCTTGCGCTTTTGCCCAAAGTTCCATGGTTTTTTGCATCTGAGTACCTCTTGGGATAAGTGGGTTTTAGCATTTTTCGCTGGCGAATAAACAAAGAGATTCTTAAGCTAAGAATTTCTTATGAAAATCAGTTACTTTTCAGCGCGCATATCTGGCATCTGTGCTTTGGGTGCGTCGTCTTTTACAAGCTCCCACCTGAATCCATCTGGTGGCGCTCCTTTGTTGTTTGCGACTGGAAAGCGCGGAAGCGCATCGCGTATGCCATCACGAACGGCGGCGCGCGTGATCGAGTACGCAACCCAACAAACCACGATGAACGCGATCACGCTAATGCACAGATCGACGATCAGCGCGCGCATCCACATTTGCTCTATCTGCTCCATCACTTTGGAGTACTGGCTTAAATCCATTTCTTCTCCCTCTGCATTGGCCTGACGTTTCAAACGTTGGCCTTGCGTGCAGGGTCAACGTGTGCAACGTCGCACAGTCTAGGAGAAATCATGATTAAGGTATCGGTAAAGTCGACCGACGTCCGCAACCAAAGCGGCACCTCCAAGCAATCTGGCAAGCCCTACAGCCTCAATTTCCAGAACGTCTATTTCCACCTCGTGGACAAGAACGGCAACCCTGAGCCGTACCCCACGAAGGTCGAAATCATCCTGCCCACCAACTCCGAAGGTGCGGCGCTCTACTACCCAATCGGCGAGTACACCCTCGCGCCTGAATCGGTCTATGTGAGCCGCAACGGTGACATTGCCATGTCGCCGCGTTTGCGCGCGATCAAGTCCGCCCCCGCAGCTGCTGACGTCAAGGGCTGACCATGGCTCAAGCCATGCACGATGCGCGGCTCGCTGCTGCCCATGACGCGCTCCTGGCGCTGTTCATGGAGCAGCGTCAACAAGAGCTCTCATTGATCGACGGTGTGTCTGCGCATTTCCGCATGGAAGGCGAAGAGACCACCGTCGATTTCACGTACACGCGAGGCGGCATGCCTGTGAGCGGGGAGGGCCTCTGATGGTCGCTGCTCTTTTCGTCCGTGCGGACAACCACTATGCGGCGCTCGGCTGTGACTGCTACGACATTGATCGCGATGCCTTGACCTGGCCGGGTGGTGTACCTGGCATCTTCCATCCACCGTGTAGAGCGTGGGGCCAGCTCTCGCACTTTGCAAAGCCGCGGGACGGTGAGCGCGAGCTGGCGCTGTGGTCTATGGCTATGGTGCGCCGCTTTGGCGGTGTTCTGGAACATCCATTCAGTTCCAAGTTGTGGGGCGTATCAGGCTGCGGCACGTTCGGTGTTCGCGATCAGCATGGCGGCGTTTTGGTGCCGGTAATGCAGAGCTGGTTCGGTCATCGTGCCCAGAAAAAGACGTGTCTCTACATCGTCGGCCCGGTGCCAGCTATCGAACCTGGTGAGGTCGCTGCGACCTGCACGGTCGAACGTATGGGTCGTGCGGAGCGTGAACGCACTCCTGCGGCCTTTGCGCAATGGCTGGTTGACCTGGCACATCAGTGCCGTCCGTTGGAGTTGGCATGAGCGCGCTTCAGGCCAAGAACGAGGCACGCATGCAGAGCATGGGTGCATTGCTGTTCGCACGTCAGCAGGCGCGTGCAGCTGAGCAGGCAGCGCGCAGCGCTGCCGGGCTTGTCTCAGTATCAACAACTTGCAGGACTGCAAGTGGATCGTCTCTGATCGTTGGCGGTGAGACCTACACCGGCAAAGATCAGGTGGCTTTGGCATGGACCGATAACGTCATCACCATCGATCCAATCCAAAGCCGCATCACGCGCCTGCGCAAATCGCTGGGCGTGGCTTCCAAGGCCCTGCACAACGCGGGCAGCTTAAAGCAGCAGATGTGGATGCAGACGCTGACCTACCGCGGCGATAACCGCGCGTGGAAGCCTGAGCACATCAGCCGATACCTCGACGCACTGCGCAAGTGGCACTACGCCAAGACCGGCAGCAAGACAGTGCGCTATGCATGGGTTGCTGAATTGCAGGACCGAGGCGTCATTCATTACCACATCGTTGTGTGGCTGGAAGGGGGCCTTACGCCGCCGAAAGGGGATCGCCCATGGTCACGTAAAGACCGGGCCGGTTTGAAGCTCTGGGAGCCTCCTATGTGGCCGCATGGCATGACCCGAAGGGACAAGGCCTATTGCCCGGTCGCGTACCTGATGAAGTACGTCAGCAAGGTGGGCCAAAAAACGATTGGAGGATTTCCGCATGGCGCTCGAATTCATGGCTGTGGAGGCCTGTCTGAAACTGGCCGTGCTTGCCGCCGTTGGGTACTTTGGCCTTCGTATGTGCAGGCTAATGCTTCGGTGCAAGACCGCTTTAGACCTGCGCCGGGAGGCGGTTACGTCAATGCTGAGACAGGAGAGCTTTTGCTCTCTGACTTCGCACCAACGGGCGGCGGTTTTCATAGCTTTATCCGCGTGCGGCGAGGCCCGCGAAGGATCGAACCATGCGGTCCGTTTTCCTGGCTCCCTGAAATCAAGGATGCGCAATGACGCCCGACCAGTTGCAGTACTTCTCTGAAATCCTGACGAGCGGCCTTGTCGCCGTCATGTTTGGCCTGGGCTATCTGGCCGGTGGGGGCGCTGCTGGATGACCTTTTTTCGACGCTATGCGGGTGCTTTGGCCCTGCTGGCAACCATCGTTTTTTGTTCTTTTCTAGCTGGCCTTGCGGTCGGTGTCTCAGTGGGGGTGTCTTATGGCTCAACGAATGGCCGTGTGGGTGATTTTTCTAGCTGTGTGTTATGGGGTGTTCAGGATCTATGTGGGTTGGAAAAACCCCTGGTCCGTGCCGATCCCGGCACCTGCGGTGCTGTCGGTACTGCCTGCCCAGCCTGAAGGCTGTTTGAAGGCGGGATGCTGATGGCCGCGAGTCTTGTCTATTTCATGGCGGCATGGGCCGTTGGTTACGTCATTGGCTTCAAGGTGCGAATGGTGCGGATGGCCTTTCGCGCCGCGTAGTGAAGCGACTTTAGCGTCAAGCGTTGCGCCCCTGCGGGGTATGCGTAGCGTGCCCCGCAGGGGCGCAACGCTTGCCGGTGCAGTTGCACCTTTTTTTCAACTTTTCGGAGGTTCTATGAACACAACTCGTAATGTGATGGTCAAGTACGGTTCTAAGGCTGCTGCCGCCGTTGGTGCTCTGGCTCTGTCTGCTGGCGTCATGGCGCAGGAAACGATTCCGAGTGCTGCCGCTTCTCTCGAGGCGCTCAAGGGCGAGGCCAGCAGCTACGCCACTCCGCTTTTTGCTCTGGCTGTCGTTGCGACCGGCATCATGATTGGCATCAAGTGGATCAAGCGCGGCAAGTCCGCTGCCTAAGCGGCTTTACGCCATGCCTCCTTTCGGGGGCATGTGTAAGGCAGTTTGAGGAGTCGTTATGCGAATTGTTTATTGGCGTTGGCTGCTGGCCGTCATGCTGGTGGTCCTTGGTCATTCAGCCATAGCCTCGGTGCCTCCAGGCCAAGGCTATGTGTGCCGTTACGGTACTGGTATGTCGAAAGAGTCTGCATGCGCAGACGCCGCAGCAAATGAGCCACCGTCCGGGGAGAGTGTTGCTTACCGCTTCTACGGCATTTCGGCTTCAGGCTTCTGTCAAATCATGGCTCAGAACAAGGATGGCCGGGATATCAATTTGATGAATGTCCCATGCAGCACCGCCCAAGTCTGCCCTGAAAATTCGGAAAGCGTTGGCGGCGAGTGTGTGTGCAAGTCTGGCTATTCAGAGCAGGGCGGGCAGTGTAAATCCAACCAGTCTGCGGAGTGTGGCGGCAAGGCCGGTACGTTCGACATTGTGAATATCACATCGGGATGGAAGCGTACGCCCAGCGTTGGTGACCCTTCCGAGTCCTGGGTTGTAACTAACCAGCTTCCTTCGGGCGGTCAGTTCAGTGTTTGCAGTCCTAGCACGCCGGGTGGCACCAGTGGTTGTAAGCAAGACATTGACGCCAATGAGCCGTGTGCGGACTGCAAAGGGTGGGTATCGCAAACGCCCGGTAACAATGGCATGTACCGGGTCAGTACTGATTTCAGAGGTCATTACAGCGGGGAAAGCTGCAGCACTTCTGACAGTGAGGTAGCGCCTGATTTGCTCACGCCTGATGACTCGAAAGACCCACCGTGCCCGGGTTATGTCGGTGAGGTCAATGGTGTCAAGGGGTGCTTTGGTAACGCGCAAAAGCCGGTGCCATCTACCGATCCAAACAAGCCGAACAACAACGGCTCAGATAAGGGCAACCCTCCCGCGGGCAATAAGCCGAGTGAGGGGGAGGGGTCTGGTACTGACGGTGCAGGGCGCACGCCTAGTACTGGCACAGGCGGTAGTGCTGGTGGCCCTGGGGGCGCGGCTGGTGGGGGAACCAAGCCAGACGGCACGACGAACAAGCCGGGTGAGGGTAAAGAGCAAGCTGCGTGCGGTGCGCCGGGGCAACCGCCTTGCAAGATCGATGAGACAGGTACGCCCAAGGAGTACAAGGGTGATGGTGGCAAAGGTCTGGATAAGTGGAAGGCCGATATTGAGGCTAATCGCGATCAGATGAAGGAATCTGGTGGTGGAATTTTCGATTCCATGAATGTGCTCTTTTCAGCGCCTCCGTTGGCGTCTTGCACGCCCATACCTCTCCCTGGTGGTGTGGCCTATGAAAAGCAATGTGAGGTTGTCGATACTGGTCGCGCGATCATGGCTTATGTGTGGGCGCTGACGGCTATATGGCTTTGTTTGGGCTGGATCAGGGAGGCCGTTTAAATGCCGATTCTTGCGACTTTCATAGGGTCGATTGCGACCTTTCTCACGGGCTTCTTTTCACGCTGGCTGGGATTCAAAGCTGCGCTGAGCTTGGCGTCCTTCCTTGTGTGGATCACCATCCTAACGACCTTCGTCACGACAGTTTCTGTCTGTTTGAATACGTTGCTTGGCATGGTTCAGGGCGGTGGTGGTGGCGGTGGTAATGGGGCGCTTTGGTCCTATTTCCTGATGGGCGTGGGTATGTTCATTCCTGGCAATGCCGGTGCGATCTTGACGTGCATGGCCTCCGTGTGGATTGGGTGTCAGGTCTACAAGATCAGGAAGACTGGCATTCACAACTACAGCCGCTGATATGACCGATTACGCGTTCGTCGGAAAGAAAGGGACTGGCAAAAGCAAGCACGCTGTCTTGCGCATGCGCGAGACCTATTTCAAGCGAAAAAGGGCTGTGGCCACAAACTTGGATATCGATCTGAAAGCCATGTTTGGTCCGCGATCGAAGGTTACCTATGTGCGCGTGCCAGATAAGCCGACTGAGTTCGATTTACTGGCGGCGGGGCATGGCAACCCGGATTCCTACGATGAAGATAAAAACGGGGCCATGGTGCTTGATGAGTTGGGTACGTGGTTCAACGCGCGCACGTTCAACGATAAGGGGCGGGCCGGAACCCTTGATTTCCTGGCGCATGCTCGTAAGCATGGCTGGGACTGCTACTACATCATGCAGGACGTCTCCCAGGTCGATAAGCAGCTACGGGACTCGTTTATTGAACAGACCGTGCGACATGTGCGCTATGACAAGGTGCGCATTCCTTTCGTCGGCACGTTGATCGGGATGCTGCTTGGCGATCGATTCGGCTATCTGCCGCGTTTTCATCAAGCGGTTTTCCGGATTGGCACGAATCCGCAAGACTTGGTGAGCGATCGACTTTGGTTCAAGGGCCAGGACATTGAGCCTTGCTACGACACGCGGCAGGTGTTCCGCTTGGACTACCCATACGGCACACATTCAGTGCTTTCGCCATGGCATGTTGAAGGGCGCTTCCTGGCGGGCGATGAGGTCCCATGGTGGAGAAAGCTGCTCGCTATCTTGTTCAAGGCCAAGCCGCAACATGTCAAGCCGTTAGCACCGCTGGTGCCTGACCTTCAGTTGGCGCGAGTCGTTAAGCTGGCTCGAGCGCTGCCACCAGATCAATCGCTTCAACTGGTGGCACGCTATCAGCGCATGAGGCTGTCTGCATGAGGGGCGCTGTGGGGTATGGGGCATCGCCCCATGTCAGCGAAGCGGAGACGTCGCGGCTCTTGCAATTCGATGCGTACATCCGCGAGGCACGGTATCTGGCAATGCGTGGCGCTCATTCGTGCTTGATAAACGTCGGCTGTTTGCGCGCTAGCGCCGTTGCGCTGCTGCTCATCATCCTGGTATCGCTTCCAGTGGCGGCCCAGGTGCCGAATGGATGCTTGCGCATGGCAGATGAATGCCGGTGCTACACCGGACGCGGCCGGCCGGTGGCGGTCGAGGTGGACCACTGCGAGGCAATAACCGATGGAAGCCCGGCATTCACGCTCGCCGGTGGCAAGCTGAAGGATCATGTATCGCCAGTGCCCAAGCGTGATGAGAGGATCAGCTACAGCATGGACAACAAGCCGCCCGGGCTGCGTCAATTGAACCAATTGGCATTGCGTGTTCAGCGCGATTTCAAGCGATAGTCAGCTCTCCATATATGGGAGGATAAATGGAGATTGGTTATGCACGCGTGTCTACCTCTGAACAAAACACAGATGCTCAGGTAGAAGCATTCAGGAGAGCGGGAATAGAGCATATTGTTGAAGAACGTCGGTCTGCAATAAAGGAACGACCGGAACTTGCCAAGCTGCTGAAGCGCCTAAAAAAAGGTGACGTATTGGTGGTCTATAAATTGGACCGTCTAGCGCGCAGTGTTTCGCATTTCGTGCGGGTTTTTGAAGATCTGCAACGACGGGGAATTGGGTTTCGATCATTGACGCAATCTATCGAAACCGATACGCCGCACGGTCGAATGTTTGTGCATATGCTGAGCGCATTTGCCGAGTTTGAACGGGAAATGATCCTAGAGCGAAGTGCAGCGGGTATCGCAGCAGCGAAGGCCCGTGGTGTGAAGTTTGGTCGCAAGCGATCTTTGACGCCTGTCAAGGAGGCTCACCTTGTGCGTTTGTATGGAACTGGTTATTACACGATGGACGCCCTAGCCCATCATTTCGGTGTCCATACTTCGAGCGTCAAACGTGCTATCTACCGGGTAACGAAACCGGGTCACAGCAGCTTGGAATAAAAAAAGGACCGGAAAAACCGGTCCCTTTCTATGGTTCGAAAACCACGCTTTTCGTCGTTTCCACCTCAACTACCCTGCTATTTCACGACAAGCTTGCCTAATTGGCCGACATGGTTCATAGAGACTTCTTCCGGCATGACTCCCCAGTGCGGCAGATTCGCCGGGCGGTCTGGCGCCTGGGTCAGAACAGGCGCTTGAGCAGGCCCATGATGCGGTCAAACCGGGCACCGTATGGGGGATAGAGCATCGCTCCCAGGGAGAGCCGCGACTGCACGAACACCGACTTCTGGTGGCTGAAGCGCAGGAACCCGTGCTCGCCGTGATAGGCCCCGGTTCCGCTGTCACCCACCCCGCCGAACGGCAGGTTGTCGTGCGTGATGTGCATGAGTGTGTCGTTCACCGAGACGCCGCCACTGACGGTCTGGCGCAACACCGCATCGCGGATGCCGTCATCCCTGCCGAACCAGTACAGCGCGAGCGGGCGCGCACCGGCATTGATGTGTGCGATGGCGTCATCCAGCCGCTCGTAGCTGATCACCGGCAGGATCGGGCCAAAGATCTCTTCCTGCAACAGTTGCATGTCTTGTGTGACACCGAACACCAGCGTCGGTGCCATCTGCCGCGCCACTCCGTCGCCGATGCTCGTGGGCGGCGGAGGCGGCGTGTCGGGCTGGGGTTCCATCACCTCGATCTGCGCGCCCAACGTCTGGGCCTGCTGCAGCATGGTGCGCAGCCGTGCGAGATGCCGCGAGCTGATGATGGAGGCATAGTCGGCATTGCCCTCGAAATAGGGGAACAGCTGCGCGACCGCCGCACGGTAGGCATCGGCAAACGCAGCCTCCTTGCCGCGCGGAAGCAACACATAGTCGGGTGCGATGCAGGTCTGCCCGGCATTCAGCAGCTTGCCATGGACGATCTTGAGCGCCGCATCCTGCAGATCGCAATCCGCATCGACGATGCACGGCGACTTGCCGCCCAGCTCCAGGGTCGTCGGCGTGAGATTGGCGGCGGCCGCCTGGGCCACCTTGCGCCCCACCGCGGTGGATCCCGTGAACACCAGGTGATCGAAGGGTAGCGACGACACCAGCGCCGCGATGGCGGCGTCCCCCTGCACGACGCACATTTCCTCGGTCGAGAAGAACTGCGCCACCACAGCCGCCAGCTGCGCGGCCGTGTGGGGCGTGAGCTCGCTGCACTTGATCATCACGCGGTTGCCTGCGGCGAGCGCGTCGATGGCGGGCCCGAGCGCCAGCTGGATTGGATAGTTCCACGGCGAGATGATGCCCACCACGCCCAGCGGCTGGCGCTCGATCCAGCCACGTCCCGGCATCAGGAACAGGGGGGTGGACACGCGCTTGCGCTTCATCCACTTCGAGAGGTTCTTGAGCGTGTGCGAGAGCTGCGCGCGCAGCACGAACAGGTCGGCCACCTCGGTCAGGCGCGGCGATCGCATGCCGAAGTCGGCCTGCACCGCAGCCGCCAGCACCGGCCCATGCTCGTCGAGCAGCTTGCCGAGCCGCAACAGCCGCTCGCGGCGCACCACCAGGGGCACGTCGACCTGTGCCCTGCTGGCCTGGTGTTGCAGTTCGAACCACTGGCGGACATCGGCTGGATGGGTATAGCTCGTCATATGCCAATCATCATATCGGTGCGAAATGCAGCCACGGCCAACTCCCCCGTCGCAGCGCCAGGAATTTGTATCAATCGTCTGGAGGCCAGGGTTCAGGCCGGGTCGCGTGCCGCAGCCTCGGCCAGCAGCCGGCGGATCACTCCCACCGTATGGGCGATCACGCCCGCCGGCCGCACGAATGGCAGCCGGATGTATTCGCCGAATCCTTCGTTGACCGAGTAGGCCGGCCCGGCCGACAGCAACAGCCCCCGCCTGGCCGCAGCCTGGCACAGCGCCACCGCATGGGCGCCCGGAATGCGCATCCACATCGCCGTGCCGCCATCGGGCACATGCCACTGCCAGCCGTCCCCTCCTTCGGCCCTCACGATCTGCATCGCCTCGTGCAGCGTACGGTGGATCTCATCGTGCCGGTGTGCCCGTGCCTCGGACAGCCGCTCGAACAGCTCCACCGCAATGCGCTGGTCGAAGCGCGACGAGCCCAGGTCGTTCACAGCCTTCATGCTTGCCAGCCGCGCGATCATGGAGGGACTCGAGCGGATCCAGCCCACCCGCAGGCCACCCCAGAACAGCTTGGACAACGTGCCGATCGTTGCCACCCGCTCGGGATCACACAGGGCGGCGAGCGGTAGCGGCGGCGCGGTGCGCTCCACCCCCAACTCGGATTGCGATCCATCCTCCACCACGAAGACAGGATGGCGCTGCAGCAAGGCTGCCAGCCGTTCACGCGCTGCACCATCAAGCGAGCGACCCGTGGGGTTCTGGCAATCGGCAAAGCAATAGAACAGGTGGGGGCGCAGGCTCAAGTTCTGCTCCAGCGCGTGCCAGTCGAAGCCTGCAGCAGTCACCGGCGTGCCCACCAGGCGCGCATTGCGCCGCCTGAAGGCCTCCATGGAGCCCCGGTAGGTCGGATCCTCCACCAGCACGGTGTCCGCGGTATCGACCAGCGCATTGGCCAGCAGCCACACCGCCTGCTGCGCGCCACTGGTGATCAGGATCTGCTCGCTGCGCGTGGGCAGCCCCAGGTCGCCGTAGTAGCGCGCCACGGCCGCGCGGAGTTCGGGCAGGCCGTAGGCGTCGTAGCCCAGTCCCGACACCAGGCGGGCCAGGTCGCTGCCGGCAAGCCCCGAAAGCAGCGCGATCAGCGTGGGAGAGGACTGCAGCGCGCCGCTGGTCATGTCGATGTCCTTGGGCATCGCCAACACCTCGCCGACGAGCCGGTTGTGCACCTCCCCTGGTGCGTGGTTCGACGACGCAACGATGCGATAGCCGCTGCCCTGCTGGCTGCTCACCAGTTGCGCGTCGCGCAGCAGGCCATAGGCCGCCACCACGGTGCCGCGACTCACCACGAGCGCCTGGGCAAGCGCGCGTTCGGACGGCATCAGCGCCCCCACGGGCAACTCGCGCGCGGCAATCAGCTTGCCCAGCGCCAGGCACAGACGCTGGGCAAGGCTCTTGTCACCCACCTGCCAGCCCGCGATGAGCCGCGTCACACGGGCAGCGGAAATACGTTTCATGGTCCAGTTTCCTTCAACTGGACTTTGCCAGAGCACCCAAGTTCCGGCAACTTCAGGCCATCACCTCATTCCCAACACACCCGCCCGGAGATGAACCCGTCATGAGCACAGAAAAAACGATCTACGTCGTCGGCTGCTGCGATACCAAGCAGGCCGAGCTGGCCTACGTCGCCAACCGTATCCGCATGCAGGGCCACAAGGTGCTGCTGGTGGACGTGTCCACCCACCATCCCTCGGCCCAGGCGGATTTCAGCGCGCGGATCGTCGCCGCCAGCCACCCGCAGGGCGCAGACGCGGTGTTCACGGGCGACCGTGGCACGGCCGTCGGCGCCATGGGCGATGCGTTCGAGCGTTTCATGGTGTCGCGCAACGACGTCGCGGGCGTGATCGGCCTGGGCGGCTCCGGCGGCACGGCCATCGTCACGCAAGGCATGCGCGCCCTCCCGGTGGGAACGCCGCGCGTGGTGGTCTCCACGATGGCCGCGGGCAACGTCAGCGCCTACGTGGGTCCCAACGATATCTACATGGTGAACTCCATCACCGACATCGCGGGCCTGAACAGCATCTCGCGCAGGGTGCTCTGCAATGCCGCCAATGCCATCGCCGGCATGGCCGCAGGCGCGCGCGACGAGACGCAGGACGACAAGTCCGCGATCGGACTCACCATGTTCGGCGTGACCACGCCCTGCATCACGCAGATCAGCGAGCTGCTGGGGGAGCACTACGAATGCATGGTGTTCCACGCGACGGGCATCGGCGGCCAATCGATGGAAAAGCTCGCGGCTGGGGGCTTCTTCAAGGGAGTGCTCGACAT
Organism: Diaphorobacter ruginosibacter; assembly: GCF_014395975.1. Classification (NCBI taxonomy): domain Bacteria; kingdom Pseudomonadati; phylum Pseudomonadota; class Betaproteobacteria; order Burkholderiales; family Comamonadaceae; genus Diaphorobacter; species Diaphorobacter ruginosibacter. Next base: position 3,762,601 of record NZ_CP060714.1, read on the forward strand.
CACGACGACGGAGGTCTGCGACCTGCTGTTCGGCGGCGTGCTGCCGGCCACCGAGCAGCGCTTCGGCTTTCTGGCCGACCGGCCCGTGCCGTACGTGGGATCGTGCGGCGCGCTCGACATGGTGAACTTCGGCGCGAAGGAGACCGTCCCGGAGCAGTACCGGCACCGCAACCTCTATGTGCACAACCCGCAGGTCACGCTGATGCGCACAACCCGGGAAGAGAACATCGCCGTGGGCCGCTGGATCGGTGAGCGCCTGAACCGGAGCCAGGGCGCCGTGCGCTTTCTGCTGCCCGAGGGCGGGGTCTCGGTGCTCGACGTCCCCGGCATGCCCTTTCATGACCCCGAGGCCGACGAAGCCCTCTTCCGCGCGATCGAGGAGACCGTCCATGCCACCGAACTGCGCCGCGTGATCCGCGTGCCGCACGCCATCAATTCGCCGGAGTTCGCCGCCATCGCGGTACGGCATTTCAACGACATCATCTGAGAGCATCCATGAAACAAGAACGCAGCGCCATCCTTGCCCGATTCCGCGAACAGATCCGCCAGGGCCGCCCCATCATCGGCGGTGGCGCGGGCACGGGCCTGTCTGCCAAGTGCGAGGAAGCAGGCGGCATCGATCTCATCGTCATCTACAACTCGGGCCGCTACCGCATGGCCGGACGCGGCTCGCTCGCGGGCCTGCTGGCCTATGGCAATGCCAACGACATCGTCGTGGACATGGCACGCGAGGTGCTGCCCGTGGTGAAGCACACCCCCGTGCTCGCCGGCGTGAACGGCACCGATCCGTTCTGCAGCTTCGGCCCGTTCCTCGACCAGTTGAAGGCCATGGGCTTCGCGGGCATCCAGAACTTTCCCACGGTCGGGCTCATCGATGGCAAGTTCCGCGCCAATCTGGAAGAAACCGGCATGGGTTACCAGCTGGAGGTCGACCTCGTGCGCATGGCACGCGAGAAGGACCTGCTCACCACGCCCTACGTCTTCAACCCTGAAGACGCCCGCGCCATGGCGGCTGCGGGCGCCGACATCATCGTCGCGCACATGGGACTCACCACCGGGGGCAGCATCGGCGCGGACACCGCGCTGACGCTTGCCGACTGCGTGGGCGAAATCAACGCCATCGCGACAGCGGCGCGCGAAGTGAACCCGGACGTGCTCGTGCTCTGCCACGGCGGCCCGATCGCCATGCCCGAGGATGCCCGCTACATCCTCGCCCACTGCCCGGGCTGCAACGGTTTCTACGGCGCATCCAGCATGGAACGCCTACCGGTGGAAACGGCCTTGGTCGAGCAGACGCGGGCGTTCAAAAACCTCGCCCTGCAGGCAGGTAACTAAGCCAGGCGGATCCATCGGCTCATCACCCCTACATCACAAGGAGACACACATCATGGCGACAGCCTATGCAAGCGCAATCATTCCCGCACCGATCGACAAGGTCTGGCAACTCGTGCGCGACTTCAACGGCCTGCCCGTCTGGCACCCGGGCATTGCAAGCAGCGAGATCGAGGACGGCCGCAGCGCGGATTCCGTGGGCTGCGTGCGCTCCTTCCACCTGAAGGATGGCGCGCATGTACGCGAGCAGCTGGTGTCCCTGGACGACACGCACCACCGGCTCAGCTACAACTTCGTGAAGCCGGCTTTTCCCGTGACCAACTATCTCGCATGGATCAAGCTCTCGCCGATCACATCAACGGGCGAGACGTTTGCCGAATGGGGGGCGAACTTCGACGAAGCGCCGGGTGATGCTGGAAAGTACGAGGAAATCGTCTCGACACATGTATTTGCCGCCGGGTGGAAGGCGCTGGCGCAGCACATGAGCACATAGGAAAAAGAGCGAGGCAACGTGCCGCCTCCAACTCTTCCCAACTGACAAGAAAAACGCCGCTGAGGAAATCCCTCAGCGGCGTTTGCCATAGTTAACAGTGAATTAACGCTGAACCGTCAGAAAAGAAGCCTCAACGAACCTCGCGGGCCTGCACATCGGTCACATCGGGCGAAGGTCGCAACATGCCGGTGCCCCGCATCCGCGACTCGCCTTCGTCGCCCGCGCGCTCGCGCGGCGCCGACCAGCGTGCCGTGCTGCGGTATACCGTGCTCCACCCGTTGCGCGGGTCCATCTTCATCGCCCAGGGCATCACGGGCTGGCCCGTCAGGCGCGCCCACAGGGCACGCACGCCCCAGATCAGCGCCAGCAGCATGGCCGCTGCGAGCACGCTCAGGAACACCACCACCCCGCCGGCAATGACGATGAGGCGCAACACGAATCGGGCAACTCCAGACAACAGATCGTTCAAAACAGTCTTTCCTTTCAAACCTTGCGGCACGGATCTGTCCATATTACAGATCCGAGTCGCTATTTCAGCATCAAGCCCCTTCGCGGGCCACACCGAACTCGAATACCCCTGGGTCCTTCACAGGATCCACGCTCACCGGGATCACGCTCTTGGGCGGATATTTGCCCTCCAGCAGCAGTTTGGACAGCGGGTTTTCGATACGCTGCTGGATCGCACGCTTGAGCGGGCGGGCGCCGAACACCGGATCGAAGCCGACCTTGGCCAGCTCCTCCATCGCGGCGGGCGACACGTCGAGATGCAGATCCATCTTCTCGAGGCGCGACTCCAGCAGCTTGAGCTGGATGCGCGCGATCGCCTCGATGTTCCTGGCGTCGAGCGCGTGGAACACCACGGTCTCGTCGATGCGGTTCAGGAATTCGGGTCGGAAATTGTTCTTGAGTTCCCCCCAGACCGCTTCCTTGATGTCTTCCGAGCTCTCGCCGACCATGGCCTGGATGAGCTGCGAGCCGATGTTGCTGGTCATGACGATCACCGTGTTCTTGAAGTCCACGGTACGTCCCTGGCCATCGGTCAGGCGTCCGTCGTCGAGCACCTGCAGCAGCACGTTGAACACGTCCGGATGGGCCTTCTCCACCTCGTCGAGCAGCACCACGCTGTAGGGCTTGCGGCGCACCGCCTCGGTGAGATAGCCGCCCTCCTCGTAGCCCACATACCCCGGAGGCGCACCGATCAGTCGCGCCACGGAGTGCTTCTCCATGAACTCGCTCATGTCGATGCGGATCAGGTGATCCTGGCTGTCGAACAGGAAGCCCGCCAGCGCCTTGCACAGCTCGGTCTTGCCCACGCCCGTCGGGCCGAGGAACAGGAAGCTGCCCAGCGGCCGGTTCGGATCCGACAGGCCCGAGCGCGAACGGCGGATGGCGTTCGACACGGCGGAAATCGCCTCGTCCTGGCCCACCACGCGCTCGTGCAGCTTGGCCTCCATGTGCAGCAGCTTGTCCTTCTCGCCCTGCATCATCTTGGAGACCGGGATGCCGGTCGCGCGGCTCACCACTTCGGCGATTTCCTCCGCGCCCACCTGGGTGCGCAGCAGGCGGTTCTTCTTGCCGGCAACACCTTCGGCCTTCGCCTCGTTGTTCTCCGCAGCCTTCAGTTCGCGCTCGAGCTCCGGCAGCTTGCCGTACTGCAGTTCGGCCACCTTGTTGAAGTCGCCCTTGCGCTTGAACTCGTCGATCTGGATACGGATCGTGTCCAGCTCCTTGCGGATCTGCTCGGAGCCCTGCGCCGCAGCCTTCTCCGACTTCCAGACCTCCTCCAGGTCGGCGTATTCGCGCTCCAGCCCCCCGAGGTCTTCCTCGATCAACGCCAGGCGTTTCTGCGAGGCCTCGTCCTTTTCCTTCTTCATGGCCTCGCGCTCGATCTTCAACTGGATCATGCGGCGCTCGAGCTTGTCCATCTCCTCGGGCTTGGAGTCGATCTCGATCTTCACCTTCGCGGCTGCCTCGTCGATCAGGTCGATCGCCTTGTCAGGCAGGAACCGGTCGGTGATGTAGCGATGGCTCAGCTCCGCCGCCGCGACGATGGCCGGGTCGGTGATGTCCACGCCGTGGTGGGCCTCGTAGCGCACTTGCAGGCCGCGCAGGATCGCGATGGTGTCCTCCACCGACGGCTCCTCGACCAGCACCTTCTGGAAGCGGCGCTCGAGCGCGGCATCCTTCTCGATGTACTTGCGGTATTCATCGAGCGTGGTCGCGCCGATGCAGTGCAGCTCGCCACGCGCCAGCGCCGGCTTGAGCATGTTGCCCGCATCCATCGCGCCCTCGGCCTTGCCTGCGCCGACCATGGTGTGGATCTCGTCGATGAACAGGATGATCTTGCCTTCCTGCTTGGCCACGTCGTTGAGCACGGCCTTCAGGCGCTCCTCGAACTCGCCCCGGTACTTCGCGCCAGCCAGAAGCCCGGCCATGTCGAGCACCAGCACGCTCTTGTCCTTGAGGGATTCCGGCACTTCGCCGGCCACGATGCGCTGTGCCAGGCCTTCCACGATGGCGGTCTTGCCCACGCCGGGCTCGCCGATGAGCACGGGATTGTTCTTGCTGCGGCGCTGCAGCACCTGGATCGCGCGGCGGATCTCGTCGTCGCGGCCGATCACCGGATCGAGCTTGCCGCTGCGGGCGCGCTCGGTCAGGTCGAGCGTGTACTTCTTCAATGCTTCTCGCTGGCTTTCGCCTTCCGCACTGTCCATCGTCTGTCCTCCACGAACGGCGTCGATCGCCGCTTCCACACTCTTGCGGGTCAATCCATGCTGCTTGGCCAGCGCCGAAGCCTTGGAACTGCTGTCGGCCAATGCCAGCAGGAACAGTTCGCTCGCGATGAACTGGTCGCCGCGCTTGATGGCTTCCTTCTCGGTGGCCTGCAACAGGCGCGTCAGATCGGGTCCGATCTGCACCTGCTGGTCCTGCCCCTGCACCTGGGGCAACTGCTTGATGGCGTTTTCGGCGTCCGTGGTGAGGGCCGCCACGTTCACGCCCGCGCGCTGCAGAAGCGACTTCGGGCCGTCCTGCTGCCGCAGCATGGCAACCAGCACATGCAGGGGGTCGATGTAGGCGTTGTCATTGCCCAGCGCGAGCGATTGCGCGTCGGCCAGGGCTTCCTGAAATTTGGTGGTCAGTTTGTCGAGTCTCATGGTTCTTGTTTCAATGCGAGATTGATGTCGATGAGATTTATCTGATAGCGGGCCGCCGAATTTCAAGTGATGAAAATTGAAAACTGGACGCGATGACGGATTTCAATGAAACCGAAATCAAAAACCATAGCAGCAGTGCACACCCTCACATCGCACGCGTGACAATGAGAGGACTCAAGTATTGCGCTCTGCATGCTCAGAGTGCGTAGGAGTAACACGCAAATGGGCTCGTGCTCGGATCAGCCCATCGACAACCTGATTGTCTCGGTCCCTCCTGCTGCAGCGCCCTGCGTGCACGCGGGGACAAGAAAGGAGAACCTGGACGGGACGCTAGGCAGCGCGGCGAGCCGGCTTCGCGCCGGGCAGCGGCAGCAGGCGGCCCCGGTGGAATCGCCCTTCCGCCCGCAGCTCGCGCAGTTGCGCGTTGAAGCCCGCACGATGCTGGGGGCCGAGCCACGCCGCCAGTGCGATCAGGTCGTCGCAGACGATCTGGCCACGGTATTCGAGCAGCCCCGTCTCGATGATCGCGCCGCTGTCGCCGACCGCATCCTTGAGCGTCGTGGTGAGGCACTTCACGCCATAGGCAGCCTCGAGTCCGCCGGATTCGAGCAGCACGCTGTAGCTGCTGGTGTCGCGCAGATAGACCCAGTGGCTCACGCGCAGGCTGGAAGCTGCTTCGTACATGTCCTGCGGCAGGGGCTCTCCCGCCTGCTCCATCGCCCTCGCCGCCTTGTCGAGCAGCGATTTCTTTTGCGCCAGCGTGTTGCGAGCCTTCTGCATCAACGCAAGCGCACCGCCGCTGTCCACCGGCTTTTTCAGCAGGCCGCCCACGATCGCGACATGCCCGAGCAGCGTCTGGTAATGGTCAATGAAATGCTGAGCCTGGCTTTCGTCGATCAACACGGTCTTTTTTCCCATCAGTCCTGCTTGTCCGCCGTCCAGCGCGCCAGCGCCTGCTCATCGCTCACGCGCGCATCCACCCAGCGCGCACCGTCCGGAGTCTGTTCCTTCTTCCAGAACGGGGCGAGCGACTTCAGGTAGTCCATGATGTATTCGCAGCCCTGGTAGGCCATGCCGCGATGTGCGCTGGTCACCGCCACCAGCACGATCTGGTCCATGGGTGCAAGCAGCCCCACGCGATGGATCACGCGCACGCCGTAGAGCCCAAAGCGCGCAACCGCCTGGTCGATGATCGCCTCGATGGACTTCTCGGTCATGCCGGGATAGTGCTCCAGCTCCATGCTCGCCACCGCATCGCCCTCGTTGCGGTCGCGCACCGTGCCGACAAAGGTGCACACGGCCCCCACGCGCGCATCGCCCGCGCGCAGCACGGCGACCTCCTTCGAGAGATCGAAATCCTCGGTCTGTACCGAGACACGCGGCATGGGCGTGGCGACTGCAGAAGCGGGTGATGTGGCGGATGGCATGCCGCCATTGTCGCAGGCCAGGCCCGAAAACCGGATGCTTGTCCACAGAATCGGCGTGCGAAGCGCAATGGCGAGGCAGCTCGCGTTAGCATCGGACATCGAGTCGGAAACGAATCGGAAAACCATCGAGTTGCAAGCCATGGCCACACAAACCATCAACACCGACGAGTACACGCTGTATCCGTCGCCACAGAACCAGCACCGCGTGCTGTTCGAGCACCAGAAGTTCGTCGCGCACCCCTATGCGCTGATCCACCTGCCGGACTTCGAATTCGCGGGCCGCGTCAGCCTGTTCGCGGCGCACCGGCGTGCGGACAACAAGATGGGGCAACTCGTGAGCTGCGAGCTGGCCGAGGACCTGGCACGTTTCGAACGCCTGTTCAAGCCGGATTGAGCACCATGGACGAAACCTCGCAGATCCAGCCGCCCCCGAGCTTTGTCGAGCTCTTCGCCGGCCGCGGCGGCAAGCTGCTGATCGAAAAGCCCGAGCTCGTCGCGCGCTACGAGCTGTGTGAAGACCTGGCCACGCACCTGACCGACCAGGCGCAGATGCTCTACCACGGAGGCAATTCGTCGGAGGAAGGCGTGCTGCTGGGCATGCATGCCGCCTTGAGTGGGGAAGGCTCCGCGGTGCAGCCGGGCGAGGCGCGCTGGGTCGTCCTGCGCCTCGCAGAACTGCTGAACTGGCGCACGCCTGAAATCGGGACCCCTGACGACGACGCCTGAGCGCATTCCGCACAGCGGTCCTGCACAAATCCGCAGGACTAGGCTACACTTGCCGCCATGCCTTTTTGCTTCGCCTCCGCCAGCACCATCGATGCCCACGCCTCTGGCGTGACGCGTTCCGTGGCCGCCTGCGCGAGCAAAGCCAAAAAACCAAAGCTCATCTGACCGGAGCTGAGGTTCCGTCCGGATGAGCGACGGAACCGGCCTGGCAGCCCATCTCCCTCTTTTTTCTCCCCCGCCGAGACTCCGTCTCACCTGTTGCCAGCCTTCCGTTCGCGCGCCGGACGGTGGTGATTTGCGGTCTTTCACCCGCGCCCACGACGTCGTTGTCATCGTCATCGACATCGCGGGCCATTGGAAAGAAAGAGACTGGCCATGCATTCAACCGACCATCCCGACTTCTCGGGCCTGTGGATTCCACTCGTCACCCCGTTCCATGAGAACGCCGTCGATCACAACGCACTGCACACGCTCACGACGCGCATGCGGCAGGCGGGCGTATCGGGTTTCTGTGCCTGTGGCTCGACGGGCGAAGCGGCGGCGCTGTCCCATGAAGAGGAGAACGCCGTGCTCGCCACCGTTCTCCATGCCAGCGGCGGATTGCCCGTGATGATGGGTGCTGCCGATTGCCACCTGGGCCGCATGCTTGATCGCGTGCGGGAGCTCGGCCGCCAGCCGCTCGCCGCGCTGCTGGTCCCCGCCCCCACCTATATCCGGCCCTCGCAGCAAGGCCTGCTCGACTGGTTCACCCGCATCGCAGACGCCAGTACACATCCGATCGTCATCTACGATATCCCCTACCGCACGGGGGCGACGATCGAGCTCGCCACGCTGCGCACGCTCGCTCGCCATCCGAACATCGTGGCCATCAAGGATTGCGGCGGCGATGCCGCCAAGACGCAGGCCCTCATCGACGACGGCGCGCTGCAGGTGCTGGCGGGCGAGGATGTCCAGATATTCTCGAACCTCGCGCTCGGAGGACACGGTGCGATCGCTGCCAGCGCACATGCCCACACGGAGCATTTCGTCGCACTGCTGCGTCTGCTTGCCAGCGGAGATCTGGCATCCGCTCGCGCGATCTGGGCACCGCTCCAGCAGCATATCCGGGGCAGTTTCGCGGAGCCCAACCCCGCTCCCATCAAGGGCTGGCTTGCACGCCAGGGCTGGATGAGTGCCGAGCTTCGCGCGCCCATGATGCCGGCTTCGGAAGCGGTGATCGACCAGCTCTGCGCCATTCAATTGCCCGAGCTGCCGACAATGCAGGCGCTGCGTGCGGCCTGACGGCCGCCTCCCTCATTCGCCGGCGGGCTCGTCGCCCAGCCGCAGGAGCATGCGCTGCACCTGCCCATGTGTCCAGGCGCCGCCGCGCGCCGCGGGAATGCCGCGCTCGTTGAGCACCTCCGCCATCCTGCGGTGCGTGAGCCCCTGGGCCCGAAACTCGGCAAAGACCGCACGGTGCTGCTCGGCGAACACGTCGGCGTCGGCCTTGCGCTTTTCCACCGTGGCGCGGATGTTGTCCGCGCCCGCGGCGCCCAGCCTCACCCCCCGGCTGCGCGCCTCGGACAATGCCTTGCGCGTGCGCGCGCTGATGGCGGCATCCACCCGGGGTGCGCCTGCGGCATCCGCTGCGCCCGCAGCATGCACCGCATCCTCAGGTTTCACATCGGTCGCCATGGCGCTCAGCCGCCCGTCACGGGAGGGAAGAACGCGACCTCGTCGCCGTCCTTTATGGCCGTGCCGCCCTTGCACATCACCTGGTTGAGCGCCATGCGCACGGCCTTGTTCGGTGCCAGCGCCGCGGCTGCAGCCTCGCCCCTGGCGCGGATGATCTCCTCGCGCAACTCGGCCACGGTCGCCGCCGAGGTCTGCAGCGATTCGCTGCCCATTCCCAGTGCCTCGCGGATGGAGGCGAAGTAAAGAACGTTGACGGTGTTCATCGAAGACTCGCTCATTGCAGCAGTTCGGCCAGGGGAAGGTAGCGCACGACATCGCCCCTGGCAATCGTGGTCATGGCGGGGTTGTCGACGAGCCCGTCGCCCCAGACGGCAGAGGTCAGCACGCCGGAGCTCTGGTTGGTGAACAGCTCGAGCGCGCCCTCTTCGTTCTGGCGCACGCGCAGGAACTCACGGCGCGCATCGGCCTTTCCGGTGTCGAAATCCGCGCGCGCATGCAGCACACGCGGCGCGACATGCTCCACGCCCTGAAGCCTCAGGATGAACGGACGCACCAGCATCAGGAAGGTCACGAAGCTCGACACAGGGTTGCCCGGCAACCCCATGAAATGCGCGCTTCCGCCCTCAGGACCGCTGCGGCGCACCTTGCCGAAAGCGAAGGGCTTGCCCGGCTTCATCGAGATCTTCCACAGGTTCAGCTCGCCCAGATGCTCCACCGCAGGCTTCACATGGTCCTCCTCCCCCACGGACACCCCCGCCGTGGACAGGATCAGATCGCTCATCTGCGCAGCCTCCTGCATCACCCGGATCGTGGCCTCGCGGTTGTCCGGGACGATGCCGCAGTCATGCACCTCGCAGCCCAGGCGCGCGAGCAGCGCGCGCAGGAAGTAGCGGTTGCTGTTGTAGATGGAGCCCGGCGGCATGTCCCCCGGTGCAACGGTTCCCGGCATCACCAGTTCGTCGCCCGTGGAAAACAGCGCCACGCGCGGCTTGCGCGCCACCTGCACCTGCCCGAGGCCGATGCTCGCGGCCAGCCCCAGGGCGGCCGGCGTGAGGCGGGTCCCCGCCTTGAGAATCGTGCTGCCGAGGGCGATGTCCTCGCCCGCGCGGCGGATCCACTGCCCCGGCTTCGGCACGGCAAGGATGCGCACCTGGCCATCCACCAGCTCCGCATCCTCCTGCATCACGATGGCATCCGCGCCCTGTGGAACCGGGGCGCCGGTGAAGATGCGCGCCGCTGTTCCCGCGGCCAGCGGCGTGCCGACATGCCCAGCCGGAATGCGCTGGCTCACAGGCAGCACGGCACCCGCCTGCGGCACATCGGCGCAGCGCACGGCGTAACCATCCATCGCCGAATTGTCGAGCGGCGGCACCTGCAGCTCGGACACCGCATCCGCCCAGAGCACACGGCCGTCGGCATCGAAGGTGTCCACCCTCTGCGGCGCATCGACCCGCGCAGCCTGCGCCAGCACGGCAGCCAATGCGTCATCCAGTGACATGAGGTTCTGCGGGGATTGCGGCTTCAACGTGTGTTCTCCTTGTGATGTGGTTCTGCAGGCGGCGTGTAACCGAGGCGTCCGGCGTTCGCCATCATCCAGTCGACGATGCCGCCCGGGCGATTCAGGTCCAGCACTTCGAGCGTGCAATCCCGAGGCAGGCGGGACGCATCGTCGGTGGCAATGGCAAGAATAGCGGGATCTTCGGGATAGCGAAGCGAACGCGGTTTCTCGCCCGCGGACGGCTCGCGCCAGATCTCGATCTTGGGCAGGTCGCTGCGCTTGAAGCCCTCGACGATGGCCCAGTCCACCGATGCATCGAGCTCTGCCAGCATCTCATGCACCGACAGGTCTTCGCGCGGCTGCTCGAACTCGCGCATCAGCGCGAGGCGACGGCCCGACACGACGAGCATCTCGAAAGCACCCGCCTTGCGATGCCGCCAGCTGTCCTTGCCGGGCACATCGATGTCGAAATCGTGATGCGCATGCTTGACCACCGACACACGCTGGCCGCGCTCGCACAGCATGCGGATCACCTGTTCCAGCACCGTGGTCTTGCCCGCGCCGGAATATCCCGCGAAACCGATCGCTTTCATAGTTCCCTCCGTTCCCGCTTCTTCCGCTTCTTCCTGTGACGTCCCTGAAACGCCAACCGGCGCGTGCCGATGGGCAGGCGCCGGTTGGCATTGTGATCCTGCTTCAGCGCGCAGCGTCAGCGGCAGTTCTGCTCGATGAAGTCCTTGACCTTCTGCACATCGGCAGCCATCACCACCACGCGCTTGGGCAGCGCCTCGATGCCATCGAACTTGGCCGGGCGATCGGGCTCGCGTCCCAGCGCCTCCTCGATGGTGGCGGCGAACTTGATCGGCAAAGCGGTCTCGAGGACGATCATCGGCGTGCCCGCCTGCAGATGCTCGCGCGCCACCTTCACGCCGTCGGCGGTGTGGGTGTCGATCATGTCGCCAAAGCGCTCGTAGGTGTCCTTGATCGTGGCGAGGCGATCGGCGTGGGTGCTCTTGCCGCTCACAAAGCCGTACTTCGCTGCCGCCTGCTTGAATACGGGATCGGCGCTCAGGTCGAAGAGGCCCTGCTGGCCCACGCCCTCGGCAAACAGCTGTTTCGTGCGCGCACCGTCGCGGCCCACCAGATCGAACACGAAGCGCTCGAAGTTACTGGCCTTGGAAATGTCCATGGACGGGCTCGAGGTCTCATAGGTATTGGCGGCGCCCCGCACCTTGTACACACCGGTGCGGAAGAACTCGTCGAGCACGTCGTTCTCGTTGGTGGCCACCACCAGCGAGGCGATCGGCAGGCCCATCTGGCGCGCGACGTGGCCTGCGCAGATGTTGCCGAAATTGCCGCTCGGCACCGCAAAGCTCACCTTCTGCCCGTTCGACGAAGTGGCCTGGATATAACCCGCGAAATAGTAGACGACCTGCGCCAGCAGGCGCGCCCAGTTGATCGAGTTGACCGTACCGATCTTGTAGCGTGCCTTGAACGCATGGTCGTTCGACACCGCCTTGACGATGTCCTGACAGTCATCGAACACACCCTCGATGGCGATGTTGTGGATGTTCTCGTCCTGCAGGCTGAACATCTGCGCCTGCTGGAACGGGCTCATGCGGCCATCGGGGCTGGTCATGAAGACGCGCACGCCCTTCTTGCCGCGCATGGCGTATTCGGCCGCGCTGCCGGTGTCGCCGCTGGTGGCACCCAGGATGTTGAGCTCTTCGCCACGACGCGCGAGCTCGTACTCGAACAGGTTGCCGAGCAGCTGCATCGCCATGTCCTTGAACGCAAGCGTCGGGCCATTGGAAAGCGCCTCGACCAGCAGGCCGTCCTCGAGTTGGCGCACAGGCACGATCGCATCGGTGCCGAACACCTCACGGGTATAGGTCTTCGCGCACAGCGCCTTGAGATCGGCCGCGGGGATGTCGTCGATGTACAGCGACAGGATCTCGAATGCCAGCGCGGCATAGCCCTGCGTGCGGTACACCTCGCGCAAGGTGGTCAGCTTTGCATCATCGATCTGCGGATACTGAACCGGCAGATACAGGCCGCCATCGGGCGCCAGGCCCTCCAGCAGGATGTCGCAAAAACGTTTTTGATCGGCGTGACCGCGAGTGGAGATGTACAGCATGGAAGGGCTTGAAGCTAGCAGCAAACAGCGAAGGACAGCGGGCGTGGCGGAACCCGGGTTCCGGAATCCGATATCCAGAACAGGCACGCCATTCGGCGCAGCCTGCCATGGAACCCCCGATTATCGGTCACTCGCCGCCGCGGCACGCCGACCGCTCGAAAAACGCCTCGTATCGAGGGCTGTACTACGGCGCATGCACCCCCATGCGGACAAGCTCCTGCACGGCGTAGTGCGCGCGCCAGGCCCCCATCATGTCCTGCGCAACCTGCTGTGCGCGCTTGCCATCGAAGCCTATCAGGTTGACGGTGAGCTCATGGCTGCGCTTGTTGAAACTTGCGCGCAGCTTGCTCACCTTCAGATCCGGCGGGGTCACCTGCCGATCGAGCGACAGCTTGATGATGAACATGTGGCTGGTCTCGGTGAAGTCGAAATCATCGATAGCTTCCCACGCCAGCAACTCGGGACTGTCGAACAGGCGCAGGCCTTTCTGCTCAATCACCAGCGCAGGATGCATCTTGCGTTTTCTCAAGTACACCAGCCAGACAATGCCGCCCAGGCCCAGCGCGCACAGCCCCAGACCGATCCAGCGGGTATCGGCCTTCGGGTTGCCTGTGAACTGAACCGCGATACCGATCGCGAACAGCACCAGCGTGAAGAACAGCACCATCACGAACATCTTGGTGGTGCGGTCGAAGATCGCCTTCGGCTCCCTGGCATCCTGAACCATGCCGGACAGTTCCTCGATCTTCTCCGCCCGTGCGCTGGCGGCAGCTCCGCTCAGCTCCTGCTGCAGCGCCGAAGTCACATCGGGTGCCGCAGCGTGGGGCGATACCGGGCCCGCCTCTTCAGACGCTGCCTCCAGTCCCAGCTCCTGCAGCAAGGTGCCGGGCCGCGGGTCCATCGCACGGGCGATCAAGGCCGGCGTGGCCGACTGGCCGAGGGCCTCGAGGCGCACGGCCAACTCGGGGTGCGAATCGGTGGGATGGGATTGCCGGTTCTGCAGATGCTCGCTCGGGTCGACCATGCCGTGGGCCTGCACCAGCCGGCGCACATGCGCGAGCACGCCGCCCTCCACCGCGCGCCCCTGGTCCCAGTTCTCATGCAGCGCAAGCGATACATGTGGCTCCAGCGCCGTGATGCGCAGCAGCGAGGAAGCCACCGCGATCGGATGCGTGACCTTGGCGCCCACCGCATCGGCCGCAAGCTCGCGCTGGCGGCTCCAATAGCTCACGGCCTCGTGAAAGCTGTCGAGGAACATCTCGCCGAACAGCGTGGCGGGCCTGCGCAGCACGTCGAGCCAGGACTCCTCATGGTCCGCACCTCCCGCCACCGCCACGATATGGTTCACCGTGGCACTGTAGATCGGCGAGAAATGCTGGCTGTACAAGGTGTCCTCGCCGATGAAGTGGCCGAGTTCGTGGCCGATCACCGCTGCCACCTCCGCCGCGCTCATGAAGGCCATGTAGGGCAGCGGCAGATACAGCACGCGACCCTTGGGCAACAGATCGCCATTGCGGAGCTTGACGGGATGCTCGGTCACGAAGAAGCCTTCGTTCAGGCCGACGACGATGGCATCCGGCGTGCCCGCGCCCGTGTGGCTCACCACGCGGTCCACGAAGGCCCAGAGTTCAGGCACCTGCGCGCGCGTGACGGACTGCCCCATCACCTCGATCGGCTCGTTGACCAGCGGCGTGCGCGACGCCTTCCACACATCCCACAGCACCTTCACGCCCGAATACAGCAGGAACAGCGCGACACCGGAGAGCAGCAGCATGATCTTCATGTCGCCCTTGCTGTAGTTGCTGTGCCGCAGAATGGGCATGATCTCGTAGACCAGCATCGGGATCGCTCCGCCGAACAGCAGCACCACCATGATCACCATGTAGGGCGGCAACAGCTTGCGCCCCTTCTGGAACGTCGCCAGCAGGATGGCTCGCGACTCCATCGCTTTTCGGCCCAGTCGCTTCTGGTAGACCACGCCGAGCGCCGACCATGCCAGCGCAAGCACGCTGAAGACCATGGTGCAAAGGGCCAGCCAGGGCTGGAGATGACGGCTCGTCGAGTGGAGTCCGCCCGCCTGCAGGTCGGCCAGCTCCTTCTGGTACTCCGAGCGCACCCTTGCAGCCAGGACCTTCTTCCCGTTGTCATTGACCGTCACGGTCACGCCGAAGCCCTTCCGGGCGATCAGTGCGTCCAGTTCGGCGATCACCGACTGGTATTCCTTGATCTGCTCCTGGGCATCGACCGGCGCATCGGCGCGGCTCCATTGCCACATGCCCACCAGAAGAATGACGAGCGGTATGCCAAACAGAATCAGCCACCGCGAAACCCTCCCACCCCATTTCCTTGGTTCCTGTCCCATGCGCGCCTTTCGGTCGTTGTCGTGTTTCTACGCCACACCAGCGCAGCATCCGGCCCTAGGCCCTTTCCGCTGCGGCAGTGTTCTTTGGAGCACGAAGAATATGGGCTATCGAAGGCAATGGCGATTCAAGCCACCCGCTCATTCCGAAAAATTGAAACAAAAAGAAAGCAAAGAAAAACCGCTGGCGACCTGCGGGCCGCCAGCGGTTTGGGTTTCGGTTCCGGCTTCGGGGGGACCGGAGAGCGCTCAGTTGCTCAGCTCTTCCTTGCGGATGCGGTTGATCGGCGCCAACACCGTCGGCAGGCCCTGGATTTCCGCCAGCGCGCGATCCATGTCGCCTTCGCGCGTGTCATGGGTGAGGATGATCAGGTCGGTCTGCGTGGAACCTTCGCCGCCCACTTCGTCGGCTTCGCGCTGCAGGACGGCATCGATGCTGATGCCTGCGTTGGCCAGCAGGCCGGTGATCTTGGCCAGCACGCCCGCTTCGTCGGACACGCGGATGCGCAGGTAGTAGCTGGTGACCACGTCGGCCATCGGCAGCACCGGCAGGTCGCCTCCGGCAGCAACCAGCGAGCTCGACTGGAATGCCAGGGGAGGCACGCGGTGTTCGGGATCGGCTTCGTGCAGGCGCGCGATGTCGACCAGATCCGCGATCACGGCAGAAGCCGTCGGCTCCGAGCCTGCGCCCTTGCCGTAATACAGCGTGGCACCTACGGCATCGCCGTTCACCACGACGGCATTCATGGCGCCTTCCACGTTGGCGATCAGGCGCTTGGCGGGCACCAGCGACGGATGCACACGCAACTCGATGCCCTTGGCCGTGCGCTTGGTGATGCCCAGCAGCTTGATGCGGTAGCCCAGTTGCTCCGCATACTTGATGTCGGCCGCCGCCAGCTTGGTGATGCCTTCCACATAGGCCTTGTCGAACTGCACCGGAATGCCGAACGCAATGGAACTCATCAGCGTGACCTTGTGGGCAGCGTCCACGCCTTCGATGTCGAACGTGGGATCGGCCTCGGCGTAGCCCAGGCGCTGCGCCTCCTTGAGGACCACGTCGAAGTCGAGCCCCTTGTCGCGCATCTCGGAGAGAATGAAGTTGGTCGTGCCGTTGATGATGCCGGCCACCCACTGGATCCGGTTGGCCGTCAGGCCCTCGCGCAGCGCCTTGATGATCGGGATGCCGCCTGCCACCGCCGCCTCGTACGACACCATCACGCCCTTCTCGGCCGCGGCCTTGAAGATTTCCGTACCGTGCACGGCAAGCAGCGCCTTGTTGGCCGTGACCACGTGCTTGCCGGCCGCGATGGCCTCAAGCACCAGTGCCTTGGCGATGCCATAGCCGCCGATCAGCTCGACCACCACGTCAATGTCCGGATTGCCGATGACTTCGCGCGCATCGGCCACCACCTTGGCCTTGTCACCGACGACGGACCTGGCGCGTTCCGTGTCCAGGTCAGCCACCATGGAAATCTCGATGCCGCGACCCGCACGGCGGCGGATCTCGTCTTGATTGCGCTGCAGCACGCTGAACGTGCCGCCACCCACAGTGCCAATGCCCAAAAGGCCTACCTGGATCGGTTTCATATACGAAGTTTCAGTCAGTCGAAGGAACCGCGCGCGCTCGCCAGGGGTTGCGGGCGCGTGCGGCGGATGGAAATAGGCGGAGTCAGGCGGCCGAATCAGGCGGCCTGCTCCCTGCCGGCCTTTGCGGCCTTGGCCGGAACGGCTGCGGCAGTGCTCACGCTGCGCGGCTTGTCGGTGCCATGGCGCTGGCGGTACTTCTGCAGGAAGGCGGCGAGACGGCCGACGGCCGCGCGCAGGTCGGCCTCGTGCGGCAGGAACACGATGCGGAAGTGATCCGGGTTGGGCCAGTTGAAGCCCGTGCCCTGCACCAGCATGACCTTCGTTTCCTGAAGCACCTCAAGGAAGAACTCCTGGTCGTCGGTGATCGGGTAGACCTCCGGGTCGAGGCGCGGGAACATATAGAGAGCACCCTGCGGCTTCACGCACGACACGCCGGGAATGGCGTTGATCAGTTCCCAGGCCAGGTCACGCTGCTTGCGCAGACGTCCGCCCTCGCAGATCAGGTCATTGATGCTCTGGTAGCCGCCCAGCGCCGTCTGCACCGCCCATTGGCCCGGCACGTTGGCGCACAGGCGCATGTTGGAGAGCATGTTCAGGCCCTCGATGTAGTCCTTGGCAGCCTTCTTGTCGCCCGACACCACCATCCAGCCGGCACGGTAGCCGCAGCTGCGGTAGGCCTTGGAGAGCGAATTGAAGGTCAGCGTGAGCACGTCGGTCGACAGGCTGGCCAACGGCGTGTGCTTGGCGTCGTCGTAGAGCACCTTGTCGTACACCTCGTCGGCAAAGATCACGAGGCCGTGCTCACGCGCGATCTCGACGATCTCCATCAGCAGTTCCTTGCTGTAGAGCGCGCCCGTGGGATTGTTCGGGTTGATGACCACGATACCCTTGGTGTTGGGCGTGATCTTCTTGCGGATGTCATCCAGATTGGGCATCCAGCCGTTCTGCTCGTCGCAGAAATAGTGCACGGGGGTGCCGCCGGAGAGGCTGGTCACCGCGGTCCACAGGGGATAGTCGGGCGCCGGCAGCAGCAACTCGTCGCCATTGTCCAGCAGCGCGTTGGTGGCAAGGCTGATCAGTTCGGAAGCGCCGTTGCCCAGGTAGATGTCGTCCAGCGTCACGCCTGCGATGCCCTGCTTCTGGGTCTCGTGCATGACAGCCTTGCGGGCCGCGAAGATGCCCTTGCTGTCGGAGTAGCCTGCGGAGGTCGGCAGGTTGCGGATCATGTCCTGCTGGATTTCTTCCGGCGCGTCGAAGCCGAACACGGCCAGGTTGCCGATGTTGAGCTTGATGATCTTCTGGCCGTCTTCCTCCATCTTCTTCGCCGCGTCCATGATCGGCCCGCGGATGTCATAGCAGACGTTGGCTAACTTGGCAGATTTTTGGACGGGTTTCATGGCGACTCGATGGCTGTGAATGCGGACGGGATGCGGAATGATCCCGGTGAAACCTATAATTTAAGCACAGTTCCCCTTGTGCTGCGCCTCCCGAAGCCTTTATTTGGCAGCGGCGCGGGACCCCTTCAGACAGTGAGCGCCCCCATGAAGCTGCATGCCGACCGCTTTGACGTCCAGACCATCAGCGGCTACGGCCCGGGCTGGATTTCCATCGACACCGAAAAATTCACCCACAGTCTCATCGTGGGTTCGCGCGGCGAGCGCATCGAATGGCACTGCAGGCGCTACGAAGACCTGACGCCCGAGCACTTCGCCCAATTGGCAGACCTCAATGCCGAAGTGGTGATTTTCGGGAGCGGCGAAAAGAACCGCTTCCCGCCGCCAGCCTGGCTTGCGCCACTGATGAAACGGCAGATCGGCCTCGAATCCATGAGCACCCAGGCGGCCTGCAGAACGTACAACATCCTCGCTGGAGAAGGCCGGAATGTGGTCGCAGCCCTTCTGCTGGAAGAGTCCAATACATAACACCTATTGAGAATAAAACTCAATAGCTGGTAAAAATAGGGGATTCGGGGTAAAATTGCAGGTTGCCGTCGGGAGACTTTCAATAAGAGCAATAAACCCCAATGCTCCCGACTTTTCAACGACTACATCCAGAGAGATTGAGTGCCATGGCGATCGTTGTCAACAAACCCCTTCCTGAATTTGAAGCCAACGCGACTGGCGGAATCAAGGTATCCAACGCTTCGCATCTGGGCCAGATTCTGATCCTGTATTTTTACCCCAAGGACAATACGCCCGGTTGTACCACGGAAGCAATGCAATTCCGCGATAAGTACAAAGATTTTGTCAAGGCGGGTGCCGCAGTGTTCGGGGTCTCCCGCGACAACATGAAGTCCCACGACGACTTCAAGGAAAAGCTGGAACTGCCTTTTGAGCTGATCGCAGATACCGAAGAGAAGATGTGCCACATGTTCGGCGTGGTCAAGAACAAGATCATGTACGGCAAGAAGGTCAAGGGCATCGAGCGCTCGACCTTCCTGATCGGCCCCGACGGCCTGCTGCTCCAGGAGTGGCGCGGCCTGAAGGTCCCCGGCCACGTGGACGAAGTGCTCAAGGCCGTCAAGGCCATCAAGGTGCAGGACAAGAAAGCCGCTTGAAACCGGCGCTTGTTTCAAAGCATCACATGGAGTGTGCATAATGGGTCAATGCCATTGATTTTTGCAACGCGCACTCCAGATTCGAAAGCCGCTTGGGTTTCCTAGGCGGCTTTTTGCTTTTCTGAAGTTCCCCTGAGTTCCTAGCTAGCGAGGCCTTTTGCACCATGCCCCTGCCACCAGCCCCGACCAAGCGCGCCGCGCTGCTCTCTCCAGAAGCCTTTCGCCAGAACGCCTCCGCCGATCGCGTACCTTCCGATATTGAACAGGACACGCTGGTGAGCTCGACGCCCGCGTCCCCTGCCCGCGCCTCATCCACAGGCACCCGCAAGAGCGCCGCCACCAAGCGCACAGCCACCGCTACCGCCAAGGCTCCTGAAGCCAGCACGGCGAAACCCGTCAGGTCGTCCAGGACGGCCAAGGCTGCGCCTCCGGCCGCAACGCCCATCGTCACCCCGACACCTGCTGTTGCTACAGCCCCCACTCCATCGCGCGCAGCCCCCACAACTGCCACAGGGCAGACCACGCCTGCGCCCAAGGCCAAGCCGCGCGCGGCGCGCGGCACGGGCCCCAAGAAGATGTTCGTGCTGGACACCAACGTGCTGCTGCACGATCCAACCAGCCTGTTCCGCTTCGAGGAGCACGACATCTTCCTGCCGATGATCGTGCTCGAGGAGCTCGACGGCCACAAGAAGGGCATGACGGAAGTGGCGCGCAATGGCCGCCAGGTCAGCCGCACGCTTGACGCGCTGGCAGCCGCCGACGGCGAGGACATCGCGCTGGGGCTGCAGCTCGACGCAACGGGCCAGAAGGCCGCCAGCGGCAAGCTGTACTTCCAGACGTCGCCGCTGAACTACACGCTGCCCGCCAGCCTGCCCCAGGGCAAGGCCGACAACCAGATCCTGGGCGTGGTCGAGGCGCTGCGCCAGCAGTTCGCGCCGCGCGAGGTCGTGTTGGTGTCCAAGGACATCAACATGCGCGTGAAGGCGCGTGCACTGGGCCTCGACGCCGAGGACTACCAGAACGACAAGACGCTCGAAGACGGTGACCTGCTGTACTCGGGCGTGTTTGCGCTGCCGACGGATTTCTGGGCCAAGGCCGGCAAGAATGTCGAGAGCTGGCAGAGCGGCGCCCACACCTACTACCGCGTGACGAGCCCGCTCGTGGCGCAGATGATGATCAACCAGTTCGTGTTCTTCGAGGCCCCGGGCGAGCCAAGCCTGTACGCACGCGTGACCGAAATCCGCGACAAGACGGCCGTGCTGGAGACGCTCAAGGACTACGGCTCCCAGAAGAACGCCGTCTGGGGTGTCAATACACGCAACCGCGAACAGAACTTCGCGATGAACCTGCTGATGGACCCGGAGGTCGACTTCGTCACCCTCACGGGCACGGCGGGCACCGGCAAGACGCTGATGGCGCTGGCCGCCGGGCTCACGCAGGTGCTCGACGAGCGCCGCTACACCGAGATCATCATGACCCGCGCCACGGTGAGCGTGGGCGAGGACATCGGCTTCCTGCCCGGAACGGAAGAGGAAAAGATGGGCCCCTGGATGGGTGCGCTCGACGACAACCTCGAGTTCCTTGCCAAGGGCGACGGCGGCAATCCCGGCGAGTGGGGCCGCGCCGCGACCAACGAGCTGATCCGCAGCCGTATCAAGATCAAGAGCATGAACTTCATGCGCGGCCGCACCTTCCTCAACAAGTACGTGATCATCGACGAGGCGCAGAACCTCACGCCCAAGCAGATGAAGACGCTGATCACCCGCGCAGGCCCCGGCACCAAGATCATCTGCATGGGCAACCTCGCGCAGATCGATACACCCTACCTCACGGAAGGCTCCTCGGGCCTCACCTACGCGGTGGACAAGTTCAAGGGCTGGCCGCACAGCGGCCATATCACGCTGGCACGCGGCGAACGCTCGCGCCTCGCGGACTTTGCCAGCGAGGTGCTCTGACCGATGGCCACTCACTGGATCACGGCCCTCAAGCTGGTGCCCTGGGACAAGGTGATCGATGCAACGCCTCAGATCATCAAGACGGCCAAGGGCATGCTTCGCAAGAAAGAGGCCCAGCAGCAGCATGACCAGCATCAAGCCACCGAGGCAGCGCGAGGTGCGCTCGCGGATGGCGCAGGTCCGGCCCTCTCCACCGGCGAACTGGCGCTGCAGCAGGTTCGGCAACTGCAGGAGCGCCTTGAACGGCAGGAGCAGTCACAGCGCCAGTCGCTCGAGCTCATCGAGAAACTGGCCGAACAGAACGCCCAACTCGTCGCCACGGTCGGCGCCCTCCGGGTGGGCGCACAGCGCCTGGTCTGGGCATGCATCGCACTCGGCGCGGTATCGCTGGGCCTGGTGATCTATCTGGTGGCCACTGCATCGCACGGTTGATCCTCGTTTCGTTCGCCTAACAGGCAAGGCAGCGCCGATCGCAAGGTCCGCGCTGTTTTTTCATTGCCGGGTCGGCCTGAGATGAAAAGCACTCCCTTGGGGCGATTTTTTTGCCAAGGTCTTTTTGAGGACAGAAGGCGAACCAGTTCCCACCATCGCAGACCACACAGTCAGAATCCCTTTTTACCTGCCTTCACAACTTCGCTTGAGCTTATCTGGCTGGCATTGCTCCTTGAAGGCCGCGGACCATTCGGAACAGGGAAACGTGGGAACATCTATATAACAGGGCCGCCGCCAACTTGAGGGGCACGTTCCCCTCACTCGCACCGGTCCGGCAACTCTGGACATGGGAGGCGGTGCCACCCGGGAAAGGGCGGCCAGCATTGCAAAATACAATCGCCAAACCAAGGGAAAACCCTTTACTCAAGCGGAATCATACGGACCACATTTCAGGCTCCGAAAAATGATTCCACACGCCCATCGAGCGTGCATCGTTTTGAATACGCAATAAATCACCATGCAAGTGAAGGAAAGTGCATGCAATTTCAGTGGAACGACCCTACATCGATCATGTTCGCCATCTACCTGGTGGCGATGCTGGGCATCGGGTGGCTGGGCTATCTGGGCACCAAGAATCTCTCCGACTACATCCTCGGCGGCCGCAGCCTCGGCAGCTTCGTGACCGCGCTTTCGGCCGGTGCATCGGACATGAGCGGCTGGCTTCTCATGGGCCTGCCCGGCGCAATCTATCTCTCGGGACTCTCCGAGTCCTGGATCGCCATCGGCCTGGTTATCGGCGCCTATCTCAACTGGCGCTGGGTCGCCGCCCGCCTGCGCCTCTATACCGAGCGGGCCGGCAATGCCCTGACCTTGCCCGACTACCTCGCCAACCGCTTCGATGACAAGAGCAATGTGCTGCGCATCGTCACCGCGCTGGTGATCCTGGTGTTCTTCACGCTGTACTGCGCCTCGGGCGTTGTCGCAGGCGCACGTCTGTTCGAGAACATGTTCGGCATGCCCTACGCCACCGCACTGTGGGTGGGTGCACTGTGCACGATCGCCTATGTGTTCATTGGAGGCTTCCTGGCCGTGAGCTGGACCGACACGATCCAGGCCTCGCTCATGATCACCGCGCTCATCCTCGCGCCCGTGATCGCCTGGCTTGCGGTTCAAGGGCAGCTTGCCCCCGGCCAGAGCTGGAGCACGCTGGTGGCGCCCGAGAAGTTCGACATGCTGCGCAACGCGAGCTTCGTCGGCGTGATCTCGCTGCTGGGATGGGGACTCGGCTACTTCGGCCAGCCACACATTCTGGTGCGTTTCATGGCCGCCTCGTCCGTCGAAACCATCCCCACGGCACGCCGCATCAGCATGACCTGGATGATCCTGTGCCTCGCGGGCGCCGTGGCCGTGGGCTTCATCGGCATCCCCTACTTCGCGGCCCATCCCGCGGGTGCCGCCAGCGTGAATGCCAACTCCGAGACGGTGTTCATGGAAATCGCCAAGCAGCTGTTCAATCCCTGGATCGCTGGGGCCCTGCTCGCAGCCATCCTCGCTGCCGTGATGAGCACGCTGTCCTGCCAGCTCCTCGTGTGCTCCAGCGCGCTGACCGAAGACATCTACCGCACCTTCCTGCGCAAGAACGCCAGCCAACGCGAGCTGGTCTGGATCGGCCGCGCCATGGTGCTCGCCGTGGCGCTGATCGCCATTGCCATCGCCAGCAACCCCGAATCCAAGGTGCTTGGCATGGTGAGCTACGCCTGGGCCGGGTTCGGTGCAGCCTTCGGCCCCGTGATCATTCTGTCGCTCGTCTGGGGGCGGATGACCCGCAGCGGCGCTCTGGCCGGCATCATCGTCGGTGCGGTGACCGTGCTGGTATGGAAGCAGATGGGCTGGCTTGGCCTCTACGAGATCATCCCGGGTTTCATCCTGGCATGGATCGCCGTGGTGGTCGTGAGCAGGATGAGCCCCCCGCCATCCCGGGACATGCAGGATGCGCACGAGGCCGTGGAGCGCGAGTTCAAGCAGATCGGAGCCCGGTAAGCCCGCGGCCGGTGCAGGGATCGACGTCCCTCGCCGGTCCACCCTCTCCCTCCAGCAGGAGAGTGGAATTCAACCTGCCATCATGGGATGAGCCTCAATACTCATCCCCTCCCCCGTACCCCATCGCCAGATTCTCGAAGCGGGTCTGGTTCTTCTGGAAGAACAGCTTCACCGTCCCGGTGGGACCGTTACGCTGCTTGCCGATGATGACCTCGGCGATGTTCGGCTCCTTCGAGTCCTTGTTGTAGTAGTCGTCGCGGTAGATGAACATGATGATGTCCGCATCCTGCTCGATGGCACCCGACTCCCGCAGGTCGGACATCATCGGCCGCTTGTCGGTACGCTGCTCCACCGAACGGTTGAGCTGCGAGAGTGCGATCACGGGACACTGCAGCTCCTTGGCCAGCATCTTGAGCCCCCGGGAAATCTCGCCCAGTTCGGTCGCGCGATTGTCCGCCGCCGCGCTGCCCGAGCCGCTCATCAGCTGCAGGTAGTCGACCACGATCAGGCCGAGCTTGCCGCATTGGCGCGCCAGGCGCCGCGCATTCGCCCGCAGCTCGATCGGCGTGAGGCCGGGCGTCTCGTCGATGTGCAGCGACACGGTGCGCAGCCGCTCGATCGCCTCGGTGAGGCGCGGCCACTCCTCGTCATTGAGCTTGCCGGTGCGCAGATTGCCCTGGTTCACGCGGCCGATCGAGCCCACGATACGCACCGCGAGCTGGGCGGCCCCCATTTCCATCGAGAAGATGGCAACCGGCAGGCCCTCGTTGAGCGCCACGTGCTCTGCGATGTTCACGGCAAACGAGGTCTTGCCCATGGAGGGGCGCGCTGCCAGCACCACCAGGTCACCCGCCTGCAGGCCGCTGGTCATGCGGTCGAGATCGGCAAAACCGGTGGGAACGCCGGTCACGTCCATCGGGTTGTCGGCCATCTCCTGCACTTGGTCGAGCAGGTTGATCACCAGGGCATCCAGCGACTGGAAGCCCTGCTTCATCTTCGAGCCCTCTTCGCCGATGGCGAAGATCTTCTGCTCGGCCTCCTCCAGGATGCTCTTGACCGCCTTGCCCATGGGGTTGAAGGCGTTGGTCGAGATTTCGTCGCTGGCCGTCACCAGCTTGCGCAGGATCGAACGCTCGCGAACGATCTCCGCGTACCGGCGGATATTGCTCGCGCTGGGGACATACTGCGCCAGCGTGTTGAGGTACAGCAGCCCGCCGATCTCATCCGACTTGCCAAGCCCCTGCAGGTGCTCGAACACCGTGATCACGTCGGCCGGCTTGCTGCCATTGATCAGCGAAGCGATCGCCGAGTAGATCAGCCGATGCTCGTTGCGGTAGAAGTCTCCTTCGACCAGCAGATCCCCCACCCGGTCCCAGGCCATGTTGTCCAGCAACAGGCCGCCCAGCACGCTCGACTCAGCCTCCACCGAATGCGGCGGAATGCGCAGCTTCGCCACCTCGCGATCCACGGAGGACGAAGAATCGTTGGCAGGGAAATCAGGCAGCACGGCGGACATGGGATGAATACACTTTTCGAAATCGAACGGGCGATGCTAGTCGGTCACCCCAAGGCTGTAAAGCGACCAGCCAGGTGCGCCGAAGGCCCGAATGAGCGCAGCGATGCCTCGGGGCAAGGGTGAAAACGAGCACCCCAGCAGAAGAAGAAAAAGAAAAAAGCCGCCCCAAGGGGCGGCCTTTCCAATCATTTCAAAAGAAATGAATTAAGCGTGTTCGCCGTACACGGACACGAGCACGTCGACGACCACGTCGGTGTGCAGTGCAACGTTCACGGTGTTGTCGCCAACCATCTTGATGGGACCGTTGGGCATACGCACTTGCGACTTCACCACTTCGAAGCCCATACGGCCCAGCTCTTCAGCGATGTCGTGGTTGGTCACGGAGCCAAACAGACGGCCGTCAACGCCGGACTTCTGTGTCAGCTTCACGTTCTGACCAGCCAGCTTTTCGCCAGCGGCTTGAGCGGTAGCCAGCTTTTCAGCAGCAACCTTTTCCAGTTCAGCGCGCTTGGCTTCGAATTCAGCCTTGTTCGCTTCCGTGGCGCGACGAGCCTGGCCCGAAGGGATCAGGAAGTTGCGTGCGTAGCCGTCCTTGACCTTGACGATATCGCCGAGGTTACCCAGGTTCACAACCTTTTCGAGCAGAATGATTTGCATGTTCGTGCTCCTTAGATCTTGTGCTGGTCGGTGTAGGGCAACATGGCCAGGAAGCGTGCGCGCTTGATGGCTGTGTTGAGCTGACGCTGATAGATGGCACGGGTGCCGGTCAGACGTGCAGGGATGATCTTGCCGTTTTCAGCGATGAAGTCACGCAGGGTGTCGACATCCTTGTAGTCGATTTCTTCGACGCCGGCGACGGTGAAGCGGCAGAAGCGCTTGCGCTTGAACAGCAGCGACTGGGTGTTGCGCTTTGGACGCTTGTCCTTGTTGAATTTCTTGAACGTGGCCATTTGTGAGCCTCTTGAAAATTAATCCTGTTGAATATCCTGGATGTGAAAAACCACACCTTTGCCATTGCGCGGCGAGGCGAGAAAGCCCTGGAACATCCAGCTGCTTCCCAGCGCCTGGCGCGCGAGCCGCTCTGCAAGCGTCCCGAACGCCACCGCCTTGATGGCCACCTTGACCTGTCGCTGGATTCCGGCCTCCTGTTGCTGCGACTCATGCTCGAGCCGCAGATCCAGGGCGGGCAATCCGGCGGGCGTGTAACGCAAGGACTGAACCTCTGCGATGCAGGCCGTCAGGGCGATCTGGTTTGTCACTCCTCCTGGCTGTCGGATGAACGTGGTGTCTGATTAACGCTCGTTGGCAGCAGCGGCTTCAGCCTGGCTGGCCTTGCGTGCTTCTTCGCGTTCCACGGTCTTCATCATCGAGGAAGCACCGGTTTCGGCCTTCTTCTTCTGGACGGTCAGGTGACGCAGAACGGCGTCGTTGAACTTGAACGCGTGTTCCAGTTCAGCCATCACAGCCTGGTCGGCTTCGATGTTCAGGCACAGGTAGTGAGCCTTGGCCAGCTTGTTGATCAGGTATGCCAGTTGACGGCGGCCCCAATCTTCCACGCGATGAACCTGGCCACCGCCTTGGGTGATCATGCTCTTGTAGCGCTCGAGCATGGCTGGAACCTGCTCGCTTTGATCCGGGTGGATCAACAGGATGATTTCGTAGTGACGCATGCAAACTCCTTTTGGATTGCTGGATTGCAACCACCCGCGGCGTCGATTGTTGCGGTGTGGCAAGGGAAACCCGGCATTATATTACCGAATTGCGATATCGTCCAGCCCCATCCATAGGATCGGCCGGCGGCCCGCCCTGAAGACGGCATCAATCGCCCCTATTGAAATCACGAATTGCGCCCCCAATTGAGGCGCATTGTCATTCATTTCACGATAAAACGACATGTCCGATCAAAAATACAATCCATTCACAGCACCTGCCGACGCGCCCATGTCTCCCGAGGAGATCGATGCGGCCCAGAATGCGCAGACTGCCGATGAAATGAACAGCCTGAAGGCAGAGCTCGAGGAGCTCAAGGCCAAGAATGCCGAGCTGGCCGACCAGTACCTGCGCGCCAAGGCCGATGCCGAGAACATGCGCCGCCGTGCGGATGAGGAAGTCTCCAAGGCCCGCAAGTTCGGGATCGAGAGCTTTGCCGAGAGCCTGCTTCCCGTGGCCGACAGCCTCGATGCGGCACTCTCCATCGAAAATGCGACCAACGAGCAACTGCGCGAGGGCTCCGACGCCACGCGCCGCCAGCTGGCATCGGCACTGGAGCGCAACAAGGTGGTGACCATTGCCCCCGCCGCTGGCGCAAAATTCGATCCCCACCAGCACCAGGCCATCAGCATGGTGCCCGCCGAACAGGAAGCGAACACCGTTGTGAGCGTCCTCCAGAAGGGCTACCTGATTGCAGATCGCGTGCTCCGCCCGGCGCTGGTCACAGTGGCGGCGCCCAAGTAAGCGCCCGCAAACAACACGACAACCAGACAATTTTTTTGCACCAGAGACTTGAAGGCCGCCAAGTTATCCACAAGTAACTGGTCATCCAAACCTAACACACCAACTTTTCAGAACACGGAGAAACAACATGGGAAGAATCATCGGCATTGACCTCGGCACAACGAACAGCTGCGTTGCCATCATGGAAGGCAACACCACGCGCGTGATCGAGAACAGCGAAGGCGCCCGCACGACGCCTTCCATCGTCGCCTATCAGGAAGACGGCGAGATTCTGGTGGGCGCATCGGCCAAGCGTCAGGCCGTGACCAACCCCAAGAACACCATCTTCGCCGCCAAGCGCCTGATTGGCCGCAAGTTCGACGAGAAGGAAGTGCAGAAGGACATCGACCTGATGCCCTTCAAGATCATCAAGGCCGACAACGGCGACGCCTGGGTGCAGGTGCGCGACCAGAAGCTGGCTCCTCCGCAGATCAGCGCCGAAGTGCTGCGCAAGATGAAGAAGACCGCGGAAGACTTCCTCGGCGAGCCCGTCACCGAGGCCGTGATCACCGTGCCTGCGTACTTCAACGACGCACAGCGCCAGGCGACCAAGGACGCAGGCCGCATTGCGGGCCTCGAAGTCAAGCGCATCATCAACGAGCCTACCGCAGCCGCACTGGCCTTCGGTCTCGACAAGCAGGACAAGCACGACCGCAAGATCGCCGTGTATGACCTCGGCGGCGGCACGTTCGACGTGTCGATCATCGAGATCGCCGACGTCGATGGCGAGAAGCAGTTCGAAGTGCTGTCCACCAACGGCGATACGTTCCTCGGCGGTGAAGACTTCGACCAGCGCATCATCAACTACATCATCGACGAGTTCAAGAAGGAACAAGGCGTCGATCTGTCCAAGGATGTGCTGGCCCTGCAACGCCTGAAGGAAGCCGCCGAAAAGGCCAAGATCGAGCTGTCGAACTCCGCCCAGACCGACATCAATCTGCCGTACATCACCGCTGACGCGTCGGGCCCGAAGCACCTGAACATCAAGCTGACCCGCGCCAAGCTGGAAGCCCTGGTGGACGACCTGATCGAGCGCACCATCGCTCCCTGCCGCACCGCGATCAAGGATGCCGGCATCAGCGTGTCCGACATCAACGACGTGATCCTGGTGGGCGGCATGTCCCGCATGCCCAAGGTCCAGGAAAAGGTCAAGGAATTCTTCGGCAAGGATCCGCGCAAGGATGTGAACCCTGATGAAGCCGTGGCCGTTGGCGCCGCGATCCAGGGCCAGGTTCTGTCGGGCGACCGCAAGGACGTGCTGCTGCTGGACGTGACCCCCCTGTCCCTGGGCATTGAAACCCTGGGCGGCGTGATGACCAAGATGATCGCCAAGAACACCACGATCCCGACGAAGTTCGCGCAGACCTTCTCGACCGCCGAGGACAACCAGCCGGCCGTGACCATCAAGGTGTTCCAGGGCGAGCGCGAGATCGCCAGCGCCAACAAGCTGCTGGGTGAGTTCAACCTGGAAGGCATTCCGCCGGCTACGCGCGGCACGCCGCAGATCGAGGTGAGCTTCGACATCGACGCCAACGGCATCCTGCACGTGGGCGCCAAGGACAAGGGCACCGGCAAGGAAAACAAGATCACCATCAAGGCGAACTCCGGCCTGTCCGAGGACGAGATCCAGAAGATGGTGAAGGACGCCGAACTGAATGCCGCGGACGACAAGAAGAAGCTGGAACTGGTGCAGGCACGCAATCAGGGTGAGGCCGCCGTGCACACCGTGACCAAGAGCCTGTCCGAGCACGGCGACAAGCTGGATGCGGGCGAGAAGTCCAAGATCGAAGCCGCTGTCAAGGAACTGGAAGAAGCCCTCAAGGGCGAAGACAAGGCAGCCATCGATGCCAAGACCACGGCACTGATGGAAGCCAGCCAGAAGCTCGGCGAGAAGATGTATGCCGACCAGGCAGCCGCTGCCGGCGGTGCCGAAGCGGCAGCACAGGGCGCCGCTTCCGGCAAGGCCGATGCCGACGACAACGTCGTCGATGCAGAAGTCAAGGAAGTCAAGAAGGACTGACAGCGCGGGTGCGCCGGGGGTCGAGTCGGAGACTCCCTGCCAGTCCAGTCGCCGCGCTCGGCTCCCGTCGTGGAGCCAGCGCGGCGTTTGTGTTCCAACCGGCTGTATTGACCTAATGTCCTGAAATGTCCAAACGAGATTTTTACGAAGTCCTGGGCGTTCCCAAGAACGCTTCAGAGGACGAAATCAAGAAGGCGTATCGCAAGCTGGCGATGAAGTACCACCCTGACCGCAACCAGGGTGACGCCGCCAAGGGCGCAGAGGAGAAATTCAAGGAGGTCAAGGAGGCCTACGAGATTCTCTGCGACGCCCAGAAACGTGCCGCCTACGACCAGTACGGCCATGCGGGGGTCGACCCCAGCATGCGCGGCGGCATGGGCGGAGCCGAAGGCTTCGGCGGCTTTGCCGAGGCATTCGGCGACATCTTCGGCGACATGTTCGGCGGTGCTGCGGGAGGCCGCGGCCGTGGAGGCCGCCAGGTCTATCGAGGCAACGACCTGTCGTACGCAATGGAAGTCACGCTCGAGGAGGCGGCCAACGGCAAGGACGCGCAGATCCGCATCCCCTCATGGGATGAATGCGACACCTGCCACGGCTCGGGCGCCAAGCCCGGCACCAGCCCCAAGACCTGCGGCACCTGCCAGGGCTCCGGCGTGGTGCAGATGCGCCAGGGCTTCTTTGCCGTGCAGCAGAGCTGCCCGCATTGCCGCGGCACGGGCAAGATCATTCCCGAGCCCTGCACGGCCTGCCACGGCCAGGGCAAGATCAAGTCGCAGAAGACGCTGGAGGTGAAGATTCCCGCCGGCATCGACGACGGCATGCGCATCCGCTCCACCGGAAACGGCGAGCCAGGCACCAATGGCGGCCCTCCAGGCGACCTCTACATCGAGATCCGCGTGAAGAAGCATGAGATCTTCGAGCGCGACGGAGACGACCTGCACTGCGAAGTGCCGATCAGCTTCGTGACCGCCGCACTGGGTGGCGAGATCGAGGTGCCCACGCTGTCCGGCAAGGCCGCGATCGACCTCCCCGAGGGCACCCAGGCCGGCAAGCAGTTCCGCCTGCGCGGCAAGGGCATCAAGGGCGTGCGTGGCAGCTACCCGGGCGACCTGTATTGCCACATCGTCGTGGAAACGCCGGTGAAGCTGACCGAGTACCAGCGCAAGCTGCTCAAGGACTTCGACGAGTCCCTCAAGAAGGGGGGCAGCAAGCATTCCCCTTCCACGGAAACATGGACTGACAAGATCAAGAATCTGTTCAGTTAAATCCATTGGATCCGGCCTCCTCGGGAGCCGAGAATGGCTGAGACCTGTTGACACGGGTCTCAGCCTTTTTTTCTTGCCGGCCCTGTCCGACAGCCGAGGCGGCGCACATGCCGTAAGGTGCGCCCAGCCCCGTCGCCGGATGCCCGGCCCATCACCAGAACCGAAGAACATGCAACAACACACCCCTCTGCGCGAATTCACACTGCGTGGCGTGATTCTGGGTGCCCTGATCACCCTGGCCTTCACGGCTGCCAACGTCTACCTGGGCCTGAAGGTCGGCCTGACATTCGCATCGGCGATTCCCGCAGCGGTCATCTCCATGGCATTGCTCTACAAGTTCCAGGACTCCAACATCCTCGAGAACAACCTGGTCCAGACGCAGGCATCGGCCGCCGGCACCTTGTCGAGCGTGATCTTCGTGATCCCGGGCCTCGTGATGACAGGGCTGTGGAGCGGCTTCCCGTTCTGGCAGACCGCCCTGATCTGCGCGGCCGGCGGCACGCTCGGCGTGCTCTACACGATTCCGCTGCGCCGCGTGATGGTGGTGCAGTCCGAACTGCCCTACCCCGAGGGCGTTGCCGCAGCCGAGGTGCTGCGGGTCGGTGAAGCCCAGCGCCACAGGGAGGACGCATCCGCCCAGCGGCCTGGAGGCATGCGCGAGCTGGGCTGGGGCACCGGCATGGCGGCGCTGTTCGGGCTGCTGAGCGGCGGCTTTCGCGTGCTGGGCGATGCCGTGACGTACTGGATTCCCGCAGGCCCGGCCGTTCTGCGCCTGTCCACCGGCTTCTCCCCGGCCCTGCTCGCTGCCGGCTACCTGATGGGTCTTGCGGCTGGCGTGGCCGTGCTGGTGGGCGTGGTGCTGTGCTGGTTCGTGATCGTGCCATGGCTCACCGCATCCACCACTCCGGCGGATGGACAGACGCTGGTCGCACTGGCCACCCAGATGTGGTCGCAGAAGGCCAAGTTCGTCGGTGCCGGCGTGATTGCCATCTCCGCACTCTGGGCACTGGTGACACTGGCAGGCCCCATCGTCGCCGCGATGCGCGCCCAGCCGTCACGCAACAGGACCTCCCCATCCACCGGTACGACAGCACGTGACGAAACCGATCTCGACATGCCGCGCAGCTGGATGCTGACCATCGGCATGGCGGCATTGGCCGTCCTGTTCTTCGTGGTGAACCACTTCATCGGCACCTACATGCCTGCGCTGGCCGCCGGCGAGCGCTACGGCCTGTCGGCGCTGTGCGTCGTTTTCGCGGCCATCTTCGGCTTCCTCGTGGCCGCGGCCTGCGGCTACATGGCCGGCCTGGTCGGTTCCTCGGCCAGCCCGATCTCGGGCATCGGCATCATCGCCACGGTGCTGATGGGCGTCTCCATCCTCGGCCTGAGCTGGCTGACACCGTCGTTCCACACCACGCTCGCAGGCCATCTCGGCGTCGTCCTCGTGCTGTTCATGGTGTCCGTGATCCTCGCGATGGCCGCCATCTCCAATGACAACCTGCAGGACCTGAAGACGGGCTACCTGGTGGGTGCCACGCCCTGGCGCCAGCAGATCGTGCTGATCATCGGCTGCGTGGTGGGTGCCGCCGTGATTCCCCCGGTGCTCGACCTGCTCTACAACGCCTACGGCTTCGCGGGAGCGCTGCCGCGTGCCGACATGGACCCCAAGCTCGCGCTCGAGGCACCACAGGCCAACCTGATGACCCAGATCGCGAACGGCATCTTCAGCGGCTCGCTCGACTGGTCGATGCTGGGCCTGGGCGTTGCGATCGGACTCGTCGTGATCGCCATCGACTGGACATTGCGCAAGAAGACCGCGCGCGGGGCCCTGCCGCCGCTCGCCGTCGGCCTGGGCATCTACCTGCCCCCCACGATCGGCGTGACCCTGACCCTCGGCGCCGTGCTCGGCCTCCTGATCCAGCGCGCCCTCAAGCGCTGGGGAGAACGCAAGGGCAAGGACTGGACAGCCGCCGCCGAAGAGCGTGGCCTGCTGCTCGCGTCGGGCCTGATCGTCGGCGAGAGCCTGATGGGCCTGCTGATCGCCGCCATCATCGGTTTCAGCGGCCAGAACGCGCCGCTCGCACTGGTGGACGACGGCTTCGCCGCGGCACCATGGCTGGGGCTGGCCTACTTCATCATGCTGGCCGCCGTCCTCTACCGCCGCGTCCTGAAGCAGTGATGCCGGTGCGCCCCGTTGCCCATGGAGGCAACGGGGCGACATGTGAAGCCTTCAGCGAAGCCTCCAGCCATCGCCGAATCAGCGGTCGCCCATCACCGTTCGGGTATCAACCCATCGTGAATCGCGATGTCATATTCAAATTTTCGCCATAAAATGACATTCGCATTCTGATTTCACGATTACAACCCCGCAATGAAAAGCTCCGAGCGCAGTTTTGCGCGCCGCATCGATCTCACCTCGCTGCAACTGTTCGTCGCAGTCTGCGAGCTGGGCAGCATCGGGCGGGCCGCGGAGCGTGAATTCATTGCGGCGTCGGCGGTCAGCAAGCGCCTGTCCGACCTCGAAACCGCCGTCGACACGGCACTGCTGTACCGCCACAGCCGCGGCGTCACGCTCACACCGGCCGGCGAAAGCCTGCTGCATCATGCGCGCACCGTACTGTTCGGCCTCGAACGCATGCAGGGAGAACTCTCCGAATATGCCGACGGCGTGCGCGGCCATGTGCGCATGCATGCCAATATCTCCGCCATCGTGCAGTTCCTGCCCGAAGACCTGGGCGCATTCGCGAGCGAACACAGCCAGGTCAAGATCGATCTGCAGGAACATCTGAGCCAGGAAGTGCTCAACGCCGTGCGCGACGGCGCCACCGATCTGGGCGTTTGCCATACCGGCTCCTCCGACGATCCCGAGGGCCTGCAGAGCCGCCCCTACCGCCATGACCGGCTCGTGGTCGTGATGCCGCAGAACCATGCACTGGCTCGGTGCGAATCCATCACCTTCGCCGAAGTGATGGAGTGGGACATCGTCGGCCTGCAGGCGGGCAGCAGCATCAGCCTCGCGATGCGCCAGGCCGCGGGCCAGACCGCCAAGCCGCTGCGCCAGCGCATGCAGGTCACCAGCCTGGACGCCATGTGCCGCATGATCGACAACGGCCTGGGCATCGGGCTGATTCCCGACCGCGCGTTCGCATTGATGCACGGCATGGGCCATCTGGCCGCCGTGCGCCTGGACGAGCCATGGGCGGAACGCGAGCTCCGCGTCGTCGCGCGGGACTTCAACGCATTGCCCGTCACGGCCCGACTACTCGTCGAGCACCTGACGCAGCACAGCGCGCCGGCAACCGAGAACCAACCGCTGGCCGCCTGATCCGACAACGCTCCGACGCGCGTGGATCGCCGAACAATACCTTCAGACCCTACGAAAGAAACGAGCACATCATGGGACGCACCCTCTACGACAAAGTCTTCGATGAACACGTGATCCATACGGAGGAAGACGGCACGGCCGTCCTCTACATCGACCGCCACCTGGTGCACGAAGTGACCAGCCCGCAGGCGTTCGAAGGCATCCGCGAGGCCGGCCGCAAGGTCTGGCGCGTGAGCTCCATCGTGGCGACGGCGGACCACAACACGCCCACCACCAACTGGGAGCAGGGCTACGACGGCATTGCCGATCCGATCAGCAAGGAGCAGATCACCACACTCGACAAGAACATCGCCGAGGTGGGGGCCGCCGCGTTCTTCCCGTTCCTCTCCAAGCGCCAGGGCATCGTGCACGTGGTCGGTCCCGAAAACGGTGCCACCCTGCCCGGCATGACCGTGGTCTGCGGCGACAGCCACACCTCCACGCACGGGGCCTTCGGCGCGCTGGCGCACGGCATCGGCACCTCGGAAGTCGAGCACGTGATGGCCACGCAGACGCTGCTGGCCAAGAAGGCCAAGAACATGCTGGTCAAGGTCAACGGCAAGGTTTCCAGGGGCGTGACGGCCAAGGACATCGTGCTGGCCATCATCGGGCGGATCGGCACCGCCGGCGGCACAGGCTACACCATCGAATTCGCAGGCGAGGCGATCCGCGACCTGTCCATGGAAGGCCGCATGACGGTCTGCAACATGGCGATCGAGGCCGGCGCGCGCGCGGGCATGGTGGCCGTGGACGACAAGACGATTGCCTATGTGAAGGGCCGCCCGCTCTCGCCCACCGGCGTGGAGTGGGACCAGGCGGAAGCCTACTGGCGCACGCTGTACTCCGATGCGGACGCGAAGTTCGACCTCGTCGTCGAGCTCAATGGCGCGGACATCGTCCCGCAGGTCACCTGGGGCACCTCGCCCGAGATGGTGCTGGGCGTGGACGCGTCCGTGCCGGATCCGGACAAGGAAAAGGATCCGAACAAGCGCGGTGCGATCGAGCGTGCGCTGACCTACATGAACCTCGAGCCCGGCAAGCCGCTCGGCGACGTGTTCGTCGACAAGGTGTTCATCGGCTCCTGCACGAACAGCCGCATCGAGGACATGCGCGAAGCCGCGGCCGTGGTGAAGAACCTGGGGCAGAAAGTCGCCAAGAACATCAAGCTGGCGATGGTCGTCCCGGGCTCCGGCCTCGTGAAGGAGCAGGCCGAGCGCGAAGGACTGGACAAGATCTTCAAAGCCGCCGGCTTCGAATGGCGCGAGCCCGGCTGCTCGATGTGCCTGGCGATGAACGCCGACCGGCTCGAGCCCGGCGAGCGCTGCGCCTCCACCAGCAACCGCAACTTCGAAGGCCGCCAGGGCGCCGGCGGCCGCACCCATCTCGTGAGCCCCGCGATGGCCGCTGCAGCCGCCATCCACGGCCACTTCGTGGACGTGCGCAAGTTCGCCTGATCGGCCAAGGAGATACGGACATGAGCAGGCTTGCAATCGCCTTCACGCTCGTCGGCAGCTTTCTGCTGGCGGGCTGCAACACCGTCAAGGGCGTCGGTCAGGACGTTCAGGCAGCGGGCCGCGCCGTCGAGCGCGCAGCCAGGTAAGCGCCGCTCCATCGAAAGAACTCAAGGAATACTCACATGCAAAAATTCACCGTGCACAAGGGCCTCGTGGCACCGATGGACCGCGAGAACGTCGACACCGACGCCATCATTCCCAAGCAGTTCCTCAAGTCGATCAAGAAGACCGGCTTCGGCGTGAACCTGTTTGACGAGTGGCGCTATCTCGACCACGGCGAGCCCGGCCAGGACCCGGCCAGCCGCCAACCCAACCCCGACTTCGTGCTGAACCAGCCGCGCTTCGATGGTGCGTCGATCCTCATCGCGCGCAAGAACTTCGGCTGCGGCTCGAGCCGCGAACATGCCCCCTGGGCACTCGACCAGTATGGCTTCCGCGCCATCCTGGCGCCGAGCTTCGCCGACATCTTCTTCAACAACTGCTTCAAGAACGGCCTGCTGCCCATCGTGCTGCCGGAAGCCGTGATCGACCAGCTGTTCAACGAAGTGAACGCATTCCCCGGCTATGAGCTCACCATTGACCTGGAGCGCCAGGTCATCGTGCGCCCGCAGGGCGAGGAGATCCCCTTCGACGTGATCCCGTTCCGCAAGTACTGCCTGCTCAACGGCTTCGACGACATCGGCCTCACGCTGCGCCACGCTGACAAGATCAAGGCCTACGAAGCCGCGCGCCTCGCAACCAAGCCCTGGCTGGCGCACACGATGCCGGCTTCGGCCTAAAGCTATCGCAAGGCAGAAACGCCCACCGCCTTCTTCCACCCTCTCCTGTTCCCGGGAGTGGGTGGAAAACAACCCGTTCACATCAATCGGAAATCAACCATGAAAATCGCAGTTTTGCCCGGAGACGGCATCGGCACCGAAATCGTCGCGGAAGCAGTCAAGGTGCTCGATGCACTCGATCTGAATCTGGAGATGGAGTCGGCGCTGGTCGGCGGCGCGGCCTTCGATGCGCACGGCCACCCGTTGCCCGAGTCCACGCTCAAGCTCGCCAAGGAAGCGGACGCCATCCTGTTCGGCGCGGTCGGCGACTGGAAGTACGACAAGCTCGATCGCCCGCTGCGTCCCGAGCAGGCCATCCTGGGGCTGCGCAAGAGCCTGGGCCTGTTCGCCAACTTCCGCCCGGCGATCTGCTATGAGCAGTTGGTGGGCGCATCGAGCCTCAAGCCCGAACTGGTGGCAGGCCTCGACATCCTGATCATCCGCGAGCTGACCGGAGACATCTACTTCGGCCAGCCACGCGGCAAGCGCACGGCCGTGGACGGCCACTTCCCCGGCGCCGAGGAAGCCTTCGACACCATGCGCTACTCCAAGCCCGAGATCGAGCGCATCGCACGCGTCGCCTTCGACGCCGCCCGCAAGCGC
Source organism: Diaphorobacter ruginosibacter (assembly GCF_014395975.1). Lineage (NCBI taxonomy): Bacteria > Pseudomonadati > Pseudomonadota > Betaproteobacteria > Burkholderiales > Comamonadaceae > Diaphorobacter > Diaphorobacter ruginosibacter. The sequence goes on from NZ_CP060714.1 coordinate 3,799,566, forward strand.
AACAAGAAGGTCACCAGCGTGGACAAGGCCAACGTGCTCGAGACCTTCCAGTTCTGGAAGGATGTGGTCACCGAAGTGCACAAGGACTATCCGGACGTCGAACTGCAGCACATGTACGTGGACAACGCGGCCATGCAGCTCGTGAAGGCACCCAAGTCGTTCGACGTGATCGTCACCGGCAACATGTTCGGCGACATCCTCTCGGACGAAGCCTCGATGCTGACCGGCTCCATCGGCATGCTGCCCTCGGCCAGCCTGAACGACAGGAAGCAGGGCCTGTACGAGCCGAGCCACGGCAGCGCGCCCGACATCGCCGGCAAGGGCATCGCCAACCCGCTGGCCACCATCCTCTCGGCCGCGATGATGCTGCGTTTCTCGCTGGGCCAGGAGGCCGCCGCCGACCGCATCGAAGACGCCGTGAAGAAGGTCCTGGCGCAGGGCCTGCGCACGCCGGACATCTACAGCGAAGGCACGACCAAGGTAAGCACACGTGAAATGGGCGATGCCGTGGTGAAGGCGCTGGGCTGATCCACCGCCGGCTGCGCCCTGGCGTGGCACCCCAAGCAAAAAGGCCGCATTGTTGCCAATGCGGCCTTTTCCTTTGGTTCGCTTGTGACGCAGGAAGACGCGGGCGTCAGGTCAGATCCTTGACCTCCTTGGTCGGGCCGTTCTTCTTGACCGACTCGATGCCGTCGTCGCGCGCCTTCTCGCTCGAGTACATCTGGCTCGTGCCGATGACCTGGTGGTTGGCGGCCTTGAGGTTGAACATCGGCTTGCCACTAGACGAGTTCTTGCGTTCGTAGCGTCCCTCCTCGGGCGAGTTGGTCTGCACCGAGGCGATCCCGCCTTCGGCCGACGCCCTGGCGGTGTACATCTCGCTCGTCAGAATGGTTTCCCCGTTTCCTGCCTTGAGTACGAAGCGAAACTGACCGTTGCTGGCCTTGCTGAGTTCATACCAACCTGCCATGGGTGAGGCTCCTTGAATGAGAGTTGAAGGTTCTTGCCGAACAATAGGACAGGCACCGCCCACGCGGCACCCGATTACCCTGTCGCACTATCGACCAAGGCCTGTCTGTTGCAAAACAGTAGAAACGCCTAGGGAGGGTCTGCAGGCTCCAAAAAAACTGCACGAAAATGTGCTCTCGCTATACAATGGCCCGATTATGTGTGCCGCCCGCCCGTTCGCCTCGAACAATGCACCCGCCACCTCGGCCGGTGCGGCCGCGCACGCATCCATCACCAAAATTACGACGATTAAGGGCTGACCCAGCCTGGTTCGTCGTGCGCCCTTTCTGGCCTGACGAGCCAGGCGAGCAGTCCGTACAGGCACTGTTTCTTACATCGAAAGGGCGTTGAAAATGAGCAAGTTGGTAGGTTTGGTCGGCTGGCGCGGCATGGTCGGCTCGGTTCTCATGGACCGCATGCAACAGGAAAAGGACTTCGATCTGATCGAGCCCCTGTTCTTCTCCACATCCAACGCGGGCGGCAAGGCCCCGGCGATGGCCAAGAACGAAACCACGCTGCAGGATGCGTACAACATCGACGCCCTGAAGCGCTGCGAGATCATCATCACCGCCCAGGGCGGCGACTACACGACCGAAGTCTTCCCCAAGCTGCGCGCGGCGGGCTGGAACGGCCACTGGATCGATGCAGCTTCCACGCTGCGCATGAAGGATGACGCCGTGATCGTGCTCGATCCGGTGAACATGCCCGTCATCAAGAACGCACTCGCCAAGGGCGGCAACAACTGGATTGGCGGCAACTGCACCGTCTCCTGTATGCTGATGGGCGTGGGCGCGCTCTACAAGGCCGGCCTGGTCGAGTGGATGAGCACCCAGACCTACCAGGCCGCTTCCGGCGGCGGCGCCCAGCACATGCGCGAACTGCTGACCCAGTACGGCACGCTGAATGCCGAGGTGAAGGCATTGCTGGACGACCCCAAGAGCGCAATCCTGGAGATCGACCGCATGGTCGTTGCCAAGCAGCGCGCGCTGTCGGCTGAAGAAACCGCCAACTTCCTGGTTCCGCTGGGCGGCAGCCTGATTCCCTGGATCGACAAGGACCTGGGCAACGGCATGTCCAAGGAAGAATGGAAGGGCATGGCCGAGACCAACAAGATCATGGGCCAGGGCGAAGGCTTCGGCACGCCGGCCGTTCCGGTCGACGGCTTCTGCGTGCGCGTGGGCGCGATGCGCTGCCACAGCCAGGCGCTGACCTTCAAGCTCCGGAAGGACGTGCCTGTGGCCGACATCGAAGCCATGATCGCCGCCGACAACGAATGGGTGAAGGTTGTGCCGAACAACAAGGAAGCGACACTCAAGGACCTGACGCCCGTCGCCGTGACAGGCACCATGACCATCCCGGTCGGCCGCATCCGCAAGCTGGCCATGGGTCCCGAGTATGTGGGCGCATTCACTATCGGCGACCAGCTGCTGTGGGGTGCAGCAGAGCCTCTGCGCCGCATGCTGCGCATCCTGCTCGACGCGTAACATTTGACGGGAATCACCATCCAGCGGTCGCTCTGGGCCGACCGCTGGATGGGGTGGATACAGTTAGAAACATCCCGTTGTCCATTACCAACATTTGAAATAGCGCTTTCCTACCAAAAGATAGGAGAGTGAAGTTGGCGTGCCGCATCAGCTTGTCAGTGCAAAACATTGCTGCTATGGTGCTTTTACATATTTTCACGTCCCGTGTTGGATGGCGCCAAAAGAAGATCAATTGCGTCATCGCAAAGCCCAATCATCATCAAATAATTGCACACATGCATCGCTGGAAAATCTCTGTTTTGGCGGCGGCTGCCATCGTATCCACCGGCCTGTTTTCGGCCGATGTTCATGCCTTGGCACTGGGCCAGATCCATGTGAGATCCGCTTTGGGGGAGCCATTGCGAGCGGATATCGATCTACCGCAGGTTTCTGCAGCCGAAGCCGAATCACTGAAGGCCTCCACCGCCGCTCCTGATGTCTATCGCGCGCAGGGGCTGGAGTACACCTCGGCACTCAACGACATCCGCGTACAGTTCCAGCGCCGTCCCGACGGCACGGGCGTGCTCAAGCTGAGCAGCTCCAGGGCCATCAACGATCCGTTCATCGACCTGGTGATCGACGCCACCTGGGCCTCCGGCCACATCGTCCGCAGCTACACCATGCTGCTGGATCCGCCGGAAATGCGCCGCGCCGCGCCGCCCGTCACCACCGCGCCCCAGATCACCGCACCCGAGCGCTCCATCGAACGTTCTGAACGCTCCGTCGAGGCCGCCCCGGCTCCACGCCAACTGCCGCAAGTGCAGGAGCGTCGCTCCGCAGCCGCCGCTGCGCAGGAGCATCGTGCAGCCAAGGCGGCTGCCGCCGCCAACCAGCAGGCAGCCCCTGCGCCCGTGGCCGCACCTGCCGATGGTTCGGCCGGCGAGGTCCGTGTGCAGACCGGCGACACCGCGGGCCGCATCGCGGGCGCGCACCGCCCCGCCGGTGTATCGCTCGACCAGATGCTGGTCGCGATGATGCGCGCCAATCCGAACGCGTTCATCAACGGCAACGTGAACCGCCTGCGTGCGGGCACCGTGCTGCAGATTCCGACCGAGGCTCAGGCGCAGGCCACGCCCGACAAGGAAGCCCGCAAGATCATTGCGACCCAAAGCCGCAACTTCAACGAATTCCGCCGCCGCCTCGCGGCTGCTGCCCCTTCCGCCGAAGTGGCGGCACCCCAACGCGCCGCCACCGGCTCCGTGCAGACCCAGGTCGACGACCAGAAGCCCGCTGCAGCCTCTTCCGACAAGCTCACCCTCTCCAAGGGCGGCATCCAGGCCCAGAAGAAGGACGAGAAGCTGGCGCGCGACCGCCAGACCGATCAGAACAACGAGCGCATGGCCGAGCTGTCGAAGAACATCTCCGACCTGAACAAGCTCTCCACCGCCGCAGGTGGACCCGCCGCAGGTGCCAGCGGCGCGGGCGCGGCCAGCAAGCCCTCCGAGGTGCCGGCCGTGGCTACCGTTCCGGCCCAGGTGCCCGGCGCGACCACCCCGGCTCCCGCTCCTGCAGCCGCCACAGCTGCAAGCGATGTGCCTGCCGCTACCCCGGTGGCGGCAGTCGCCTCCGCGGCGACCGATGCCGCATCGGCGGCCAGCGCTGCCGTGGATGCAGCCAGCGCTGCTGTGGCAGCCGCTTCCGATGCAGCGTCCGCCGCCTCGGCGCCCAAGAAGCCGCGCAAGATCGTGGTGCCACCGCCTCCTCCGCCGGAGCCCACGTTCCTCGAGTCGCTGCTCGACGACCCCATCAAGCTCGGCGGCATCGGTGCCCTGCTGGCCCTGCTGCTCGGTTACGGCGGCTACAAGGTAGCCCAGCGCCGCAAGGCACAGGCTGCAGCGGCCGGCTCCGACAGCTCGATCATGGACAGCCACCTGGCGCCCGACTCGTTCTTCGGCGCGAGCGGTGGCCAGCGCGTGGACACGGCCAACAGCGGCCTGTCCACCGGCTCCTCGTCGCTCGCCTACTCGCCTAGCCAGCTCGACGCCGGTGAGGTCGATCCCGTGGCCGAAGCCGACGTGTACCTGGCCTACGGCCGCGACCTGCAGGCCGAGGAAATCCTGCGCGAAGCCGCGCGTGTGACGCCGGAGCGCACCTCCATCCACGTGAAGCTGGCGGAAATCTACGCCAAGCGCCAGGACCGCAAGGCGCTCGAAGCCCAGGCCCGCGAACTATTCACGCTGACACAGGGCCAGGGTCCCGACTGGGCCCGCGTCTCCGAACTCGGCCGCACGCAGGATCCGGAAAACGCGCTGTACCAGTCCGCCGCCGTCCGCGCGGGCGCTGCAGGCGCTGCCGCCGTGGCAGGTGTTGCAGCCGCAGGTGCGGCATTGGCACAGACACCCCACCTGGACCTGGATGCGCCAAGCACCCTGCCGGTGCAGTACCCCACAAGCACCGCCCCGGCTCCGGTCTCCGGCACGCCGGCGGATCTTGATCTCGACCTCGACCTGGGTGCCGCCGCCCAGCCGCATCAGTGGGCGCCGCCAATCGCACCGGCACCGGCTCCTGCCGCCCCCACCGTGGCTGCAGCCTCCCCCAAGCTGCCGGACTTCGAACTGCCCTCCCTGTCTCTCGACACTCCCACGACACCGGCTCCCGCCATGGCGCCAGCCGCGGACAACACGGCCAACGCGCTGGATTTCCAGCTCGATGACATTTCGTTCGACGCACCGGCGACTCCCGCCGCGGCCGCACCCAGCCCTGCATCGGAGACGGCCCACTACGTCGAGACAACGGCACGCCAGCCGCTCGAATTCGACCTGGACGGCCTGTCGCTCGACCTGAATCAGCCCACCACGGCCGGCTCACTGAGCCAGACCACCGCGCCGGTTCCCATGGGCGCAGGCGGATCGCTTCCCGACAACCCGCTGTCCACCAAGCTCGCGCTTGCTGAAGAATTCAATGCCATCGGCGACAGCGAAGGCGCGCGCACCCTCGTCGAAGAAGTGATCGCGGAAGCCTCCGGTGAACTGAAGCAGCGTGCGCAGCAAATGCTTGCCAAGCTGGGTTGATTTTGCTGCCTGCCGACCCGAACCGTCCGTCCTGTGCGATCCTCTCACTCCTGAAAAGGAGTTTTCGATGAGGATTGCACTGGGTGTGAGCTACAACGGTCAGGCCTACAAAGGCTGGCAAAGTCAGCCGGACGGCAACACCGTACAGGATCATCTCGAAGCGGCCTTGGGCCGCTTTGCTACTCATGAGGTGTCCACTCTCTGCGCCGGCCGCACCGACGCGGGCGTGCACGGCCTCATGCAGGTGGTCCATTTCGACACCGAACTGCAGCGTGCGCCCTTCTCCTGGGTGCGCGGCCCCAACGCCTTCCTGCCGCCCGACATCGCGGTCCAGTGGGCCCACCCCGTTCCGGACGAGTTTCACTCGCGCGCCAGCGCCGTTGCGCGCCGCTATGCCTACGTGCTGCTGCAATCCCCTGTTCGTCCGAGCGTGGAGACGGGCCGTGTCGGCTGGGTGTTCCATCCGCTCAACGGCGAGGCCATGCAGCGCGCGGCCTCGTACCTGCTGGGCGAGCATGATTTCACCTCGTTCCGCGCATCGGCCTGCCAGGCCAAGTCGCCGATCAAGACCATGCAGGGCATCGACGTGATCCGGCGCGGCGGCAAGCCGCAGCAACCGCTCGAGATCGAGCGCAACAGCCCGCACCACTTCACACCCTGCTACTGGCGCTTCGAGTTCCAGGCCAGTGCCTTCCTGCACCACATGATCCGCAACATCATGGGCTGCTTGATCCTGGTCGGCCAGGGGCTGAAGGAGCCCGAATGGATACTCGAGGTGCTCGCCGCCCGCTCCCGCGATGCCGCAGCGCCCACCTTCTCGCCCGACGGCCTGTACTTCCTTGGCCCGGTCTACGACGAAAAATGGGGACTGCCGACGCGTGCGCCTGCGTATGATTGGCTCCCATGAGCTCGTCCAACGCCCCAATCTCCGCCACTCCTTCCTCGCTCCTCCAGACCCGTACCCGCATCAAGATCTGCGGACTCACGCGGGAGCAGGACGTGGACGCTGCGGTCAACGCCGGGGCGGATGCCATCGGCTTCGTGCTCTATGCAAGGAGCCCGCGCGCGGTGAGCGCCGCGCGCGCAGCCGAACTCGCCAGGCGGCTGCCCCCCTTTGTCACGCCAGTGCTGCTGTTCGTGAACGAGGCACCCGAGGCTGTCCAGGCCGCGGCCGGCCAGATCCCCGGCGCCATGCTCCAGTTCCATGGTGACGAAAGCCCCGAGGAATGCTGGATTGCCAGCGGCCGGGGCCGGCATTCCTGGATGCGGGCGGCCCGAATTCCACTCGGCGATGGCGCAGCTTCGTTCAACCTCGTAAAATACGCCCAGGATCACTCTCAAGCCCGGGCCATCCTGCTCGACGCACATGTCGACGGATACGGTGGCGGTGGCAAAACATTCAATTGGTCACTCCTTCCACCAAGCGTAGCCTCTCATCTCGTTTTGTCTGGTGGACTCACGCCTGCAAACGTGACCGATGGCATCTTGCAGTTGAGGCCGCGCTGTCTGACGCTGGCCGTTGATGTGAGCTCCGGCGTGGAAGCCGATGCCCCGGGCGGAGGAACGCTCAAGGGCATCAAGGACGCCGACAAGATCCACCGCTTCGTCGCGGCCGTACGGGCCGCCGATGGGGCAACTGCTTGAATTCTCTGACCCATGTCCCAATACAATTTCCCTGACGCACAGGGCCATTTCGGCCCCTATGGCGGCTCGTTCGCCAGCGAAACCCTGACCCACGCGATCAACGAACTGCGCGAGGCCTACGCAAAGTACCAGAACGATCCGGATTTCCTGCGCGAATTCCGCTACGAACTGGCGCATTTCGTGGGCCGGCCCTCCCCCGTCTACCACGCCGCACGCACGAGCGAAGAAATCGGTGGTGCGCAGATCTACCTCAAGCGCGAGGATCTGAACCACACCGGCGCGCACAAGATCAACAACGTGATCGGCCAGGCCATGCTCGCCAAGCGCATGGGCAAGCCGCGCATCATTGCCGAGACCGGCGCGGGCCAGCACGGCGTCGCCACGGCAACGATCTGCGCGCGTTACGGCCTCGAGTGCATCGTCTACATGGGCGCCGAGGACGTGAAGCGCCAAAGCCCCAATGTCTACCGCATGAAGCTGCTGGGCGCGACCGTCGTGCCCGTGGAATCCGGCAGCAAGACGCTCAAGGATGCGCTCAACGAAGCCATGCGGGACTGGGTGGCCAACGTGGACAACACGTTCTACATCATCGGTACCGTGGCCGGCCCGCACCCCTATCCCATGATGGTGCGCGACTTCCAGAGCGTCATCGGCAAGGAATGCCTCACGCAGATGCCAGAGATGCTCAAGGACCAGCAGATCGCTGCCGAGCAGCCCGATGCCGTGGTCGCCTGCGTCGGCGGCGGCAGCAATGCCATGGGCATCTTCCACCCCTACATTCCGTTCGAGAACACGCGCCTGATCGGCGTGGAGGCGGCGGGCGAAGGCCTCGACAGCGGCAAGCACTCGGCTTCGCTGCAGCGCGGCTCCTCGGGCGTGCTGCACGGCAACCGCACCTTCATCCTGCAGAACGAGGACGGCCAGATCACCGAAACCCACAGCATCAGCGCGGGCCTGGACTACCCCGGCGTCGGTCCCGAGCACGCGTGGCTGCAGGAGATCAAGCGCGCTCAGTATGTCGGCATCACCGACCAGGAAGCGCTGGATGCATTCCACCACCTGTGCCGCGCGGAGGGCATCATCCCGGCACTGGAGTCGAGCCATGCGTTCGCCTATGCCATGAAGCTGGCCAGGGAGATGCGCAAGGACCAGTCCATCCTCGTGTGCCTGTCGGGCCGCGGCGACAAGGACATCGGCACCGTGGCCGACCTCACCGGCGGCGATTACTACGACCGCCCGAGCATGCGCGGTCTCACAGTCAAGGGAGGGCCTGCGGCATGAATCGCATCGCCACCACATTCGAAAAATTGCAATCCGAAGGCCGCAAGGCACTCATTCCCTACATCACGGCGGGCTATCCGTTCGCCGCCATCACGCCGTCGCTCATGCACGGCATGGTGGAGGCCGGTGCCGACGTGATCGAGCTGGGCGTGCCGTTCTCCGACCCGATGGCCGACGGCCCGGTCATCCAGAAGGCCGGCGACCGTGCGATCGCCAATGGCGTGAACCTCAGGCAGGTGCTCGCCTACGTGCGCGAGTTCCGCCAGAAGAACCAGACCACGCCCGTCGTGCTCATGGGCTATGCCAATCCGGTGGAACGCTACGACCAGAACCATGGCGCTGATGCGTTCGTCAACGACGCCGCAGAGGCCGGAGTCGACGGCGTGCTGATCGTCGACTACCCGCCCGAGGAGTGCGAGGAGTTCGCCGCCAAGCTGCGCGCCAGGGGCATGGACCTGATCTTCCTGCTCGCCCCCACCAGCACGCCCGAGCGCATGCAGCAGGTCGCGCGCATCGCCAGCGGCTACGTCTACTACGTCTCGCTCAAGGGCGTGACCGGCTCGGGCGCCCTCGACACCTCCGCCGTGGAAGCCATGCTGCCCCGGATCCGCGAGCATGTGAAGATCCCGGTCGGCGTGGGCTTCGGCATCCGCGACGCGCAAACCGCGCAGACCCTGTCCAGGTTCTCCGACGCGGTCATCATCGGCAGCAAGATCATCCAGCTGCTCGAAGACCAGCCGCACGAGAAAGTCATTCCCCTGACCGTTGATTTCCTGCGCGGCGTGCGCAAGGCAATGGACGCATAATCCATCCCTTGCGTTTTCATTTTTTCACAAAGTGAAAACGCCGAAGAATTGCAAAGGAAACCTATGTCCTGGCTCGAAAAACTGCTGCCATCGAAGATTCAACAGACAGACCCCGCGGAGCGTCGCCAGATGCCCGAGGGCCTGTGGATCAAGTGCCCCAGCTGCGAATCCGTGCTGTACAAGGCCGACCTGGAACACAACCAGATGGTCTGCCCCACCTGCGGCCACCACCACCGCATCGGCGCGCGCGCGCGCCTGGATGCCTTCCTGGACCAGGAAGGCCGCTACGAGATCGGCCAGGAAGTCCTGCCGGTCGACCCGCTCAAGTTCAAGGACAGCCGCAAGTACCCCGAGCGCCTGAAGGAAGCGCTGGAGCACACTGGCGAAACCGACGCGCTGGTCGTCATGGGCGGTGCGGTCAAGAGCGTGAACGTGGTCGCTGCCTGCTTTGAGTTCGAGTTCATGGGCGGCTCCATGGGCTCCGTGGTCGGCGAGCGCTTCGTGCGCGGCGTGGAAACCGCCATCGAGCAGAAGGTGCCGTTCATCTGCTTCACCGCCACCGGTGGTGCGCGCATGCAGGAAGGCCTGCTCTCGCTTATGCAGATGGCCAAGACCAATGCGGCGCTCACGCGCCTGGCGAAGAAGGGCCTGCCCTATATCAGTGTGCTGACCGACCCGACCATGGGCGGTGTCTCCGCCGGCTTCGCATTCGTCGGCGACATCGTGATTGCCGAGCCCAAGGCCCTGATCGGCTTCGCCGGCCCGCGCGTGATCGAATCCACAGTGCGTGTGAAGCTGCCCGAAGGCTTCCAGCGTGCCGAGTTCCTGCAGACCAAGGGTGCCGTCGACTTCATCTGCGACCGCCGCGAGCTGCGCCAGACCATCGCCCAGTCGCTGGCGATGCTGCAGCGCCTGCCGGTGGATGCCGTGGCCTGACCTGCCGCGCATTCCGCAGCAGTTTCTCCTGCAAGACGCCGTCCCCCGATCACGGGAGACGGCGTTTTTTCATTCTCGCAGGGGAGCTGGAGATGATGGCTGGGCTGGGTGGTACGGAGTGCCTCCCCCTACACCCACGGCTCGGCAAGCCCCTCCGTCTGGATCGCACGCCGGATCGCCGGTCGCTCCAGCATCCGCTGCAAATACGAACCCAGCAACGGCCTGGTGCGCGCCGGCCTCGCGAAGCCCCTGGTCCATCGGCAGAGCATGAACACATAGGGATCCAGGATCGTGTACTGCGCCCCGAGCAGCCAGGGGCCGCCGCTCGCTTGAAGCCGCGACTCCAGCTGATCCAGCATGAGGCCCACATTCGACTCCGCATGCGCCTTCACCTGGCTGGCGCCGACCACGTTGCCGGCATCCACCGAACGCTCGGGATAGAAATACACAATCAATGCCGCTTGCAGCGTGTTCGTGAGCCACATGAGCCACTTGTACAGTTCGGCCCGTTCGGGCGTCGCCAAAGAGGGCGCCATGCTGCTTTCGGGATGCGTGTCGGCCAGATGGAGGCAAATGGCTGCCGTCTCGTACAGCACCATGTCACCGTCAAGCAATACCGGAATCAATCCGTTCGGGTTCAGTCGCAGATAGTCTGCCGACTTGTGCGCATTCAGCTTGCGATCGACGAGCACCAGTTCGAAAGGCTGCCCGATTTCCTCCAGGACCATGTGGGGAGCCATGCTGGCGTTGCCAGGGTAATAGAACAGTTTCTTGGTGGCCATGGGGATGAACGTCGATTGCTGTTTCACGGATTGTCTTGCACCTTGTGGCGCTTCGACCGGCTGCCTGATGATCCGTCGGACATACTTACGCAGCGGCAATGCCCATCAGGCTCATCTGCAGGTGCCCGAGGACGATCATCACGACCTGCAGGAGAATCAGCGCCACGAGCGACGAGAAATCGATGCCCCCCATCAGCGGCACATAGCGGCGGATCGGCCGCAGCAGCGGCTCGCACAGCCTGTCGATCACGCCGCTGATGGGAGAGCGTGTCTGCACCCACGAGAGCACCGCATGGGCGATCACCAGCCCCATCATGCCCGTCACCGCCACGCGCAGCACGCCGAAGACGGCCAGCAGCAGGATCACGACGACATTGGAGAAGCCCTGCGATACCAGCAGCGCGAGGACCACGAACTGCACCAGTTGCGCGAGGAACGCCCCCATCAGGCACGACAGGTCGACGCGCCCCGAGGAGGGAAGCACCTTGCGCAGCGGCATCACCAGCCAGTTGCTCAGCACGAACACCAGTTGCCCCACGGGGTTGGAAAACGGAATACGCTGCATCTGCATGTACAGGCGCAGCAGGCACGCGCCCGTGACCAGGCCGCAGCCGATGTCCAGCAACAGGGAGATGATTTGAAAAAGCATGACTTTGCAACTAAAAGTATGTCCACAGGCCGACATCGCCTGCACTACGTGGGATGATAGCGAGGCATACCGCGATCCACCTCCCATGTCCCAACAACTCACCCTGTCTTCCCTGCCTTTGTTTCCGCTGAATACCGTGCTCTTTCCCGGCGGCGAGCTTGCGCTGCGCGTGTTTGAGGTGCGCTATCTCGACATGGTGCGCAAGTGCCACCACGCCGGCGCGCCCTTCGGCGTGGTCGCGTTGTCCAGCGGTTCCGAAGTCCGCAAGGCAGGGGCGCCCGAGGAGCAGCTCTACGCCACCGGAACGCTGGCCACCATCGAAGAGCTGCAATCGCCGCAGGCGGGGTTGCTGGCCGTGCGCTGCAAGGGAGGCGACCGTTTCCAGATCGTGGAGCAGCGCCTGCTCGGTCACGGCCTGTGGGTCGCCGACGTGCGCATCATCCCGGCCGACCAGTCCGTGGCCATTCCACAGGAACTGCAGTACTGCGCCGACCTGCTGGCCACGGCCCTGCACTCGCTTCGTGAGCGCGCCCCGGAGACCGTGGGCATCACGCCCGATGCGGAACAACTGAACGACTGCGCCTGGGTCTCCAACCGCTGGTGCGAACTGCTGCCGTTGCCGCTCGAGCTCAAGCAGCGTCTGATGTCGCTGGACAATCCGCTGGCCCGGCTTGAACTGGTCAGCGACGTGCTCGAGAAGACCGGCATCTCGCGGTAGACGCCCTTCCCGGCCCGGCCGCCCAACACGCAAAAAAAGATACGCGACAAGCGATATGCCGCCGCGCTCCTGATCACACGCCGCGCGGGCGATACTCGGGCACGTAGCCGTGCAGGCCGTCGCGCAGCACGGCGGGCACGGGCGCTGCGCCAAGCCGCACGATCCATTCCTGCAACGACCTCGCATCGAGCGTCGCAACGGTGTGGGCCTCCTGGCGCACCACACGCAATTGGGGATGGCTGGTGGCCGAGGTGGTCTCATCATTCGCCAGCCATTCCTCAAACAGCTTCTCGCCGGGGCGCAGGCCTGTGAAGACGATCGGCACCTCCGTCTCGGTGCGGCCCGACAGGCGGATCAGCAGGCGCGCCAGCTCCACGATCTTCACGGGCTCGCCCATGTCGAGCACATAGATCTGGCCCGACTGCCCGAGGCGCCCGGCCTGCACCACCAGTTGCGCGGCTTCGGGGATGGTCATGAAGTAACGCACGATCTCCGGATGCGTGACCGTGACCGGGCCGCCGCGCGCAATCTGGGAGGTGAACAACGGCACGACCGAGCCGCTCGACCCCAGCACGTTGCCGAAGCGCACGGCGACGTATTCCGTGGAGGGATACTGCGCGGCCATGGTCTGCACCACGCGCTCGGCCAGCCGCTTGCTGGCGCCCATGATGCTCGTGGGATTCACCGCCTTGTCGGTGGACACCAGCACGAAGCGCCGTGCACCGCACTCGCCCGCCACGCGTGCGACATTGAGTGTTCCCAGCACGTTGGTGCGCAGCGCCTCGATCTCGTTGCTCTCCTCCATCAGCGGCACATGCTTGTAGGCCGCGGCGTGAAAAATCACCACCGGCTTGAACTGGTTGGCGATGGCGAGAATGCGCTCGTGCTCGCGCACATTGGCCGTGAAATAGTGCCCCTGCATCTCGGGGTGCGCCATGTGCAGTTCCTGCTCCAGCGTGTAGATGGCCGCCTCGGACACATCCGCGCAGACCAGGTGCGACACGCCGAAACGCGCCACCTGGCGGCACAGCTCCGCCCCGATCGAGCCTCCGGCACCGGTGATCATCACCGTCTGGCCGGACAGCCATTCCGCGAGGTCGCCCGCATCAAGCACCACGGGCGAGCGCCCGAGCAGGTCCTCCAGCTCCACGCGCCTGAGGTCGGTGGCCGGCACGTTGAGCCAATGCTCCGCGGTGGGCATGGACAGCAGGTTGAGTTCCGATCCCGACCAGCGGAGCAGCACCTCGCGGCGCAGCTGCGAGCCCGGGGGGCTGGCGAGCAATACCGACCGCACGTTGAGATCCCGCGCGATGCGCCCGAGCTCCAGCGTCGTGCCGACCACCTTCACGTTCTGCAAGCTCTGGCTCACGTCCTGCCCCTGTGGCGAGACGATGCCCACCACATGCCATCCCTGCGTCCCCTTGATGGTGCGCATGGCCTGGTCGGCCTCCTCGAGGGTGCCGACGATGAGCAGCGCCGTCTGTCCGGAATCGCTGCGCGCATGCCGCTTCTCCGCCAGCGACCGCCACGTCGCGCGCGCGCCGGCCAGCATCGCCAGCACCAGCAGCCCGAAGATGGGAAACACCGAACGCGCGAAGCCGGGATAGCGCAGCACCATCACGCAGGCCACCGTGGCCAGTACGCCCAGCAGCACGCCCCAGGCCAGCTGGCGCACATCGGCCAGGCTCACGTAGCGCCACGCCTGGCGCTGCACGCGAGCGAGCGACAGGCCGATCATCATGCAGCCTACGGCCCACGGCAGCGTGTCGAGCGCCATGGCGCGGTACTCGTCGGGCATCTCGAAATTGAAGCGCAACCAGAACGCGACCATCCACGCGAGCGCAATCATCAGCACGTCCGCGAGTGCGAAAACCAGGATGCCGCGGCTCCAATGCAATCCGTTCACTGTCATTTCTATCGATCTCGATGGGCCACGATGGCCCTGAAGGTACGCGCCAGAATCACCAGGTCGCCCGCCACGCTGTTCCGCCTCACGTAGTCGAGGTAGTAGCGGGCCTTGATCGGCATGATGTCCTGCACGTAGGTGCGCTCCACATCCACCGCCTCGGCCAGCATGCGCTCCTCGTCCCGGAAGGCAATGGCCGCGTTGTCGGTGATGCCGGGACGCACGGAAAGAATCAGCGCACGCACGTCGTCAGGATACTGCGCCATGTAGCGCGGCACCTCGGGACGGGGGCCGACGAGGCTCATGTTACCCGCAAGCACGTCGATGAGCTGCGGCAATTCGTCCAGCTTGTAGCGGCGCAGCACGCGGCCAGCAGCCGTGAGGCGGTCGTCGCCAGCCGCCGTGACCTGTGGACCCTTGCCGTCATGCAGGCGCATGGAACGGAACTTGTGGATGCGGAATTCGCGCCCGTGCAGCCCCACGCGCACCTGGCGATAGAACACGGGGCCCGGCGAGCTGCGCTTCACGGCGATCGCACAGGCCAGCAGGACGGGCGAGAGAAACAGCAGCCCCGCGGCCGCGCCGGCCACGTCGACGACGCGCTTGAGACTCACTGCGGCTCCATCGCCCTGCGAACCGCCTCCGCCACGCGCCGCACGTCGCCGTCCGTCATGCGCGTGTAGATCGGCAGCGATGCGGTGCTGCGGTAAAGCGTTTCGCTCACGGGAAAGTCGTCGGCATGCAGGCGGCACGACTCCTTCCAGTAGCTCTGCTGGTGCAGCGGTATGTAGTGCACGCTCATGCCGATGCCCTGGGCGAACATCGCATCGATGAAGCGGTCCCGATGAAGGCCTGCGGGCAGTGCGACGGGATAGAGATGCCAGGCATGCACATCGCCCGCCTCGGCGTGCGGCGGCAGCGCGATGCCCGTGTCGGCCAGCAAGTCGTCATACTGCGCCGCGATGGCTGCACGTCGCTCGCGCATCTCGTGCGCACGTGTCAGTTGCACCAGTCCGATCGCGGCGGCGATATCGGTCATGTTGTACTTGAAGCCCGGTGCGACGATGTCATAGCGCCACGCCGGAGTCGCCGAGTTGAAGCGGGCAAAGGCGTCGCGGTCGATGCCGTGCAGGCGCATCACCTTCGCGCGGCGGGCCAGCGCCTCGTCGCGCGTCACCAGCATGCCGCCCTCGCCCGTGGTCATGGTCTTGTTGGCATAGAAGCTGAACACGGCGGCATCGCTCGCGAGCGTGCCGATCATCGCACCGCGATGCGTGCACGGCAGCGCATGCGCCGCGTCTTCGATCACCTTGATGCCGTGGCGTTTCGCGATGGCGAGGATGGCCGACATGTCCGCACTGCGGCCGCCGAAATGCACCGGGATGATGGCCCGCGTGCGCGAGGTGATGTGCTTCTCCACCTCGCGCGGGTCGATGCACCAGCTGTGCTGCTCGATATCGACGATCACCGGATCGGCCCCGAGATAGCGGATCACCTCGGCACTCGCCGTGAAGGTGTGCGTGGCGGTGATGACTTCATCGCCCGGGCCGATGCCTGCCGCCTCCAGCGCCAGGTGCAGCCCTGCCGTCGCCGAATTCACCGCGATGCACTGCAGGCCCGCATCGCCCAGGAATTCGGCGAACTCTTGCTCGAAACGCCTCGCCTTGGGGCCGGTGGTGAGCCAGCCCGAGCGCAGCGTGTCGACCACCTCCGCAATCTCCGCTTCGCCAATGTCGGGCAGCGCGAAAGGCAAGGTAGGCAGGGCTGGTGGCGTGGGCGGAAGCCGGGATGATGAGGAGGAGGATGAGGGTTCGGTCATGGCTTCAGGAATTCTTGCGCAGCAGGCACAGGACATGCGTGCGCAGCAGGGGAATGCTGCCCAGCACGGGATAGAGCGCCGGGCTGATCCGGCATGCCGCGCGTCCAAGCGGCGGTGCGAGCGTGATGCGGCGCACCTGCATGGAGGCGTCGGGAAACAGCGCACGCACGCGCTTGATGCGCACGCCGCGTACGTCGGCATTGCGCGGATTGTCATAGACGAAGTCGTGCCAGAGCACGGCTCCGCCTGGCTTGAGCCACTGCCATGCCCGTTGCGCGAGCTGCTGCTGCACGTCGTCCGACAGAATCGACGAGAACACGGTGAACAGCACCACCAGATCCTGCGAGCCGAAGGCAATGCGCTGCGACATCTGCGGCGACAGCGCGTCCTCGCTCCAGATGCGGCAGGCCTCTGGCAGCGCACCACGCGCGGCGGCTGCGCGCTCGGGCAACAGCTCGATGCCCTGCACGCGCCGGGCATCGGCGCCGAGGTCCAGCAGGTCCTGCAGGTTGCGGCCGCTGCCGCAGCCGATCTCCAGCACGTCGCGCATGCCGATGCTCTCGATGAAGCCCGAGGACTGCAGCATGCGCCGGACCTCCTGCAGGCGCTCACGCCAGGCGGCGAATGCATAGGGGTCGTCCAGGCTGTAGCGCCGCGCATCGCCCTGGGCGTCGCGCCGCGCGTAGCGGCCGCGCATCTCGAGCGCCTCGCGCGCCGCCTTGCCGCCGGGACCGGGTTCGCCACTCATCGTGTCAGCGCTCCCCACTTCGCCTGCGGACCGCGGCCCAGCAGGATGTCGCGCCACCCGCAGATCGAGCCCCAGCCATAGCCGATGTGGTAGGCCCCGATCACCGCCACGATGCGCAGCGCCTTGCCCACCGAGTTGGCCTGCTCGCGCATGCCGATCAGCGCCACCGCCAGCAGCACGATGTACGCATCGAGCAGCAGCACCAGCGGCCAGCCGGCGCCAAGCACGGCGGCCAGCGCCGAGGCAAGAAGCGCGATCACGAACCCCGCGGGAACCAGATGCCGCAGCGCCGCCGGCTGGCCATGCTTGCGGATCACGAAGGGCTTCCAGTAGCCATACTGCGAATACTGCCGGAACACCTGCGAGAGCTTGCCGCGCGGATAGTACGTGGAGCGGATGGCGGGGCTCTGCCAGATGCGGCCGCCCGCACGGCGGATGCGCAGGTTGTGCTCATCATCCTGGTTGCGCACGAGGTCCTCGTCGAACCCTCCCACCTTCGCGAACGTGGCGCGCGGCCAGCAGCCGAGGTAGACCGTGTCCACCTCGCCGTCAAAACCGATGTCGCGCGAACGCGCGCCTCCGGCCACCCAGGGCGACTGGAACGCGCTGGCAACGGCCTTCTGCATGCGGCTTGCGCCCTCCGCACGCCAGGCTCCGCCCACGTTGTCGGCCCCCGTGGCCTGCAACACCTGCACGCACTGCAGCAGGTAGTCGTCGGCATACTGGCTGTGGATGTCGAGTCGCACGATGACCTCGCCGCGCGATGCCTCGATGCAGCGGTTGAGCCCGGTGGAGACGATGCGCCGCGGGTTCTCCACCCAGCGGAAGCGCACGTCCGAAATGCACCACTGGCGCAGCAGTTCGCGCGTGCCGTCATCGCTCTGGCCGTCGGCGATCAGCACCTCGAGCGACCACCCCTCGGGCAGCAGCATCTCCGCCACGTTGCGGCAGAAATCGACGATGTAGCCCGCCTCGTTGCGGCACGGCGCAATCACCGACAGCAACCGCGGCGTGGCCTGCTCCGCGCCCAGGCTCGGCCAGGGCGCATCAGCAAAGGGACCTCCAGGATGGCTCACCGCGCCTCCTTGTCGGAACAGCGGAAATAGAAGTGATAGCGGTTCATGGGGAACACGCCGCTGTCCACGCGGGCGAAGCGCTGGCGCATGTGCGCCACCAGGGCGCTGCGGCGGGTCTGCCACTCGGAGGCGATCTCCCAGTAGTGCCCGTCGGTCAGCCTGCGGCGACAGGGAATGCGGATGCCCAGTGATACGTTCACGAAGCGGTTGTGGATGCCCAGGCGCCCCATGAAGCCGGCCCACGGGAAGTGTCCTGGCAGCGAGATGAACGCCTCGGGTGCAAGGCTGCGGATGACGTCGAGGTTGCGGCCGAATTCGTCGAAGGGCATGTGCTCCAGCACCTCGCAGCACGACACCACATCGAAGCGCTCGCCCGCCAGGTGCTTCGGCAACTCGTGCAGCGGCGCACAGACGTCGGGGCGCAGTGCGGGGTTGATGTCGGCCGTCACCACCTCCACACCAGCCTGCCGCAGGAAGGTGGAGACAAAGCCGTTGCCGATGCCGATCTCCAGCACCCTCTGCGGCCGGAAGCCGTGCAGTTGCCTGATCTGGTACGACATCGAGAACAGATGCTCCGGCGAGAAGTTGCTTTCATCGGTGTAGTAGGAGCGCGCAAGCCCTGCTTCGCGCTGCGAGCCTACTTTGCCTTGTCTGGTCATAAATCGGATGATGTTGATCGAGTCGCCGCGCCATGCTGGAATGAAGTGGGCGGCGCAAAGCCTCAAGTATCGTGCCGAACGGCCCGCAGCGTCACGCAAACGTAACCCAAATAAACAAACGATGCGCTGACGGCATAGGCGGTTGCAACTCCGCCCAGCCCCGCGGCTGGAAATCCGGCCAGCACGGACAGCAGCGCGCAGGCAAACAGCAGGCATTGGCCCGCGATGCTCCAGCCCAGCCACCCCCGCCATGGCAGAACAAAGGCCAGCGGACTGGCGACGAAACGGATGGCGCCGAGCGGCAGCAGGAGCAGCACCACGGTCACGAGCTCCCGGCCCTGCGCCGGAAAAATGTGCTGCAGGAACAGAACCACGCCCAGGGCCGTGATCGCATGCGTGACGATCGACAGGCCCGTCATGCGCCGCAGCGCCAGCCTCATCGCCGGCAGCAGCGCAGGCGTTCGCCCGATGGCCACGGCACGCGCGCGCAGGCGGTCGGCCATCGCCAGCCCGAACACGCTCGTGGGCAGCATGGCCACGCGCAGCGCAAGCGCGGCCGTACCCGCCGCAACGTCGCCACCGAGCAGGCCGATCAGCAGCACCTGACCGTGATTGGCGCTTGCGTTGAGCATGAAACCCGGAAGCTCGGCGCGCACGAACGGCCAATGCCGCGCCGCAACCAGCCGGGCGGGCGGGCAGCGCGGGGACGCACCGGCATGGCGGGAACAGAACCACCAGAACCGCGCGCGCGCGGGAATCCAGCACAGCCATGCGGCCAACGGAATGGACCACTCGATGAGTTCATCCCGCCCCAGGCCCCATGCGGCCAGGAGAATCGCCACCATCACGATGGCCGGCGCACCGCGCAGTGCGGCGGCCCGTATGGTTGCGCCCGCGCGGGCCTCGCGCGATGCGAGGATCAGCATGCCTGCCTGGGGCAGCACGGCACAGCCGCTCGCCCACAGCCATGCGGGCACCGCGTGCAGTGGCTGCACCAGCGCCAGCAGCACAAGCAGCACGGCGGAGCACGCCAGCGCACCGCGCTCCGCCAAACCGAACAGCGCGTGCGCCCGGCGCGGTCGGCGCTCGAGCTGCCCCGCATACTCGAGGCGGAAGGTGATGGCGGCGGCCAGCATGGTGACGAACGCGAGGCCCTGCCCAAAGGCACCAAAGCGCTCGGCCCCACCCCACCGGGACACCCCCCATGCGCAGGCGAAGAACGCGCCATGCTGAGCCAGGGTCCACAGTGCGGCACTGCCGAGCCCCGGCAGCCAGCCACGCGCCGGCGCGGCTGCGTTCAACGAATGAGTCCTGCGCCCGGGCATGCCGTGTCGTCCGTCGCCTGCCGCTCAGGCCGCGCGGCGGCCCACGCCCTGATAGTGGAAACCGAGCCGCTTCATGTCCGCGGGATCGAACAGATTGCGTCCGTCGAAGATCACCGGCTTCTTCAGTGACTTGCGCAGCGCCGCGAAGTCCGGGCTGCGATAGACCTTCCACTCGGTGGCGATCACCAGGGCGTCCGCGCCGCGCACGGCCTGCATGGGATCGGACACGAAACGGATCCGCTGGCCCAGCCGGGCAACGCTCTCGCCCGGCATCAGTTGCTCGATCGACTGCACCTGCGGGTCGTGGGCCCGGATGCTGGCTCCCAGTGCGATCAGCCGACGCACGATGTAGCGGCTGGGTGCTTCGCGCACGTCATCGGTCGCGGGCTTGAACGTGAGTCCCCAGAGCGCGATCTCGCGGCCTTCGAGCGATCCGCCGAAATGCTCCGCAATGCGCTCCACGAAACGCTGCTTCTGCGATGCGTTCACAGAGCGCACCGCCTCGACCACGCGCAGGCGTTCGCCGCTCTCGCGCGCCGTGTGGCAGATGGCCGCGACGTCCTTGGGGAAGCACGAGCCGCCGTAGCCGAGCCCCGCATAGATGAAGTCATAGCCGATGCGGCGATCCGAGCCGATGCCCTGGCGCACCTTCTCGATGTCCGCGCCCAGCGCATCGGCCAGATTGGCCATGTCGTTCATGAAGCTGATCTTGGTGGCCAGCAGCGCATTGGCCGCGTACTTGGTGAGTTCGGCGCTCTTCACGTCCATGACGATCAGGCGCTCGCGGTTGCGGTTGAAAGGCGCATAGGCCTGGCGCATCAGGGCCTCGGCCTTGCGACCGGACGGGTCATCGGAGACGCCGATGACCACGCGGTCCGGACGCATGAAGTCCTCCACGGCCGCGCCCTCCTTCAGGAACTCGGGGTTGGAGACCACGGCGAAATCGGGCAGCCTGCGTGCGGCGCCGGACTTGCTCCCACGTTGCCTGAGGGCGTTCAGCACGGTTTCCCGCACCCTGTCGGCCGTCCCCACGGGCACCGTCGATTTATCGACGATCACCAGAAAGCGCGACAGGTGCTCGCCGATTTCACCGGCCACCGCGAGCACCTGGCTGATGTCGGCGCTCGAATCACCGGCAGGCGGCGTGCCGACCGCGATGAACAGGATGTCGGCGTGGCGCACGCCGGCCTTCATGTCGGTGGTGAAGGTGATGCGCCCCGCCGCGAGGTTCTTGGTGATCAGTTCCCCAAGCCCCGGCTCGAAGATCGGCACCTCCGCCTTCCTGAGGCGCTCCACGCGTCCGGCATCGCGATCCACGCAGACGACGTGGTTGCCCAATTCGGCAAAACAGGCCGCGGACACCAGCCCCACATAGCCCGCGCCAACAATGGTGATTTTCATAGACTACTGACCGCAACAATGGAGGGGCGAAAGCCCTTGCCAGCCTGTTTTGCGTACAAGGATTAAAATTGAGGGTTTTCCAGCGAACGGCCCCAGGCAACGGAGCCCCGGCCGACGCATATCGCCGCATATCGCCGCCTGTAACCGCCGCTATTGTCACCCCTTTGGGCAACAACACACTCCATATGTCATCCGAACAGCCAACGACCCCTCCAGCAGTCCCCGTTGACGAGAACAAGCTCGTCGCAGAGCGCCGCGAAAAACTCAAGGCGCTGCGCGAAGCGCAGGCTGCGGGCAAAGGCGTGGCGTTCCCCAATGATTTCAAGCCGGCCAACCACGCAGCCGACCTGGCCGTCGCGCACGGCGAGGCCGATGCCGAGGCGCTCGAGGCGCAGAACGTGCCCGTCAGCATCGGCGGCCGCATGATGCTCAAGCGCGTGATGGGCAAGGCCAGCTTTGCCACGGTGCAGGACGCGACCGGCCGTATCCAGCTCTACGTGACGCGTGACGCGGTCGGCGAAGAGGCCTATGCCGACTTCAAGAAGTGGGACCTGGGCGACATCATCGGCGCCGAGGGCACGCTCATGAAGACCAAGGCGGGCGAACTGTCGGTCAAGGTCACGAAGATCCGCATGCTCACCAAGAGCCTGCGCCCCATGCCCGACAAGTTCCACGGCGTGGCCGACCAGGAGGTGAAGTACCGCCAGCGTTACGTCGACCTGATGACCGACGAGGATGCCCGCAAGCGCTTCATCGCGCGCAGCAAGGCCGTGGCCGGCATCCGCAGCTTCATGGTGAGCAACGGCTTCCTCGAGGTCGAGACGCCCATGCTGCACCCGATTCCCGGCGGCGCAAACGCCAAGCCCTTCGTCACGCACCACAATGCGCTCGACCAGGAGATGTACCTGCGCATCGCGCCCGAGCTCTACCTGAAGCGCCTGATCGTCGGCGGCTTCGAGCGCGTGTTCGAGATCAACCGCAACTTCCGCAACGAAGGCATCTCCGTTCGCCACAACCCCGAATTCACGATGATGGAGTTCTACGCGGCGTACTGGAACTACCGCGACATCATGGACTACACCGAAGCCATCGTGCGCGACGCAGCACAGAACGCGCGCGGCTCGCTGGTGTTCGAATATGGCGGCAAGGAAGTGGATCTCTCCAAGCCCTTCGAGCGCCTGACGATCCCCGAAGCCATCGTCAAGTTCACCGAGGCAGGCGAGAACGTCACGAACCGCGAGTGGCTGATCAACGCGCTCAAGAAGCTCGGCATGAACGAGGAGAAGGACAAGCTGTCTTCCCGCACGCTTGCAGGCCTGCAGGTGCTGTACTTCGAGGAAGTGGTGGAGGAAAAGCTCTGGCAGCCGACCTTCATCATGGAGCACCCGACCGAGATCTCGCCGCTGGCGCGCGCCAACGATGACCGTCCCGAAGTGACCGAGCGCTTCGAGCTCTACATCACCGGCCGCGAATTCGGCAACGGCTTCTCGGAGCTCAACGACGCCGAAGACCAGGCCGCGCGCTTCAATGCGCAGGTGGACGCCAAGGACAGCGGCGACGACGAGGCCATGTATTTCGACCACGACTTCGTGCGTGCCCTCGAATATGGCATGCCACCCACCGGTGGCTGCGGCATCGGTATCGACCGCCTGATGATGCTGCTCACCGACAGCCCGAGCATTCGCGACATCATCCTGTTCCCGGCACTGCGTCGCGAGCAGTAACAAACGGCAACGGACGGCGGTACACTGGGCTCAGAAACTCCTGATTGTTCACAATCTTGATAGTTTTTTTAGATAAGCTATCAGGGTGACATCGTGATTTTCATGA
This sequence comes from Diaphorobacter ruginosibacter, assembly GCF_014395975.1. NCBI lineage: Bacteria > Pseudomonadati > Pseudomonadota > Betaproteobacteria > Burkholderiales > Comamonadaceae > Diaphorobacter > Diaphorobacter ruginosibacter. The sequence goes on from NZ_CP060714.1 coordinate 3,822,685, forward strand.
GCACCCATGAGCCGACCACTCAACGACCTCCCGCTGGAGACAGGACAGGACTCCTCTGACGAACACCCCTTCACGGTGCTGTTGGTCGAGGATCTTGCGTCCGTTCGCGCGGCGCTGGCCAATGAGCTGCGCCGCGCCGGCGTGGCCGAGGTGCTGGAAGCCTCCGACGCCGATCCGGCCCTGCGCCTCTTCAAGCTGCGGCGACCGGACATGGTGCTGCTGGACATCCGCCTTCCCGGTGCGCACGACGGCTACTGGGTTGCCCAGCGCATGCGCGAGCTCGAACCCGGCGGCTGGACCCCCATCATCTTCCTCTCGGGTCTCGACGGCGATCTCGATGTCTGGCGCGGCATCGAGGCCGGCGGCGACGACTATCTCGTCAAGCCCGTCAAACCCATCGTCCTCGCGGCCAAGCTGCGCGCCATGCGCCGCCTGCATGCCATGCGGCGCCGGCTGGTGATGTTGTCCGACGAACTGCATGTCGCCAACCAGCGCCTCAATGAAATGGTGGAGATGGACCCGCTCACGGGGCTGGTCAACCGGCGCGGCTTCGACCGCATCCTGCACACCGAGATCCTGGCCGCGCGGCGCGAGCATGCGCCGCTCACGCTGATGCTGTGCGACCTCGATCACTTCAAGCGCCTCAACGATGCCGCCGGCCACGTCGAGGGCGATGCCTGCCTGCGCGAGGTGGGCCGCGTGCTGCGCGAAGTCTGCGTGCGCCCGCGCGACGTGGCCTCGCGCTACGGCGGCGAGGAGTTCGCCCTCATCCTTCCCAACACCCCGCGTGCGGGAGCGATGACGTTTGCGCGTGCCCTTGGCGGCCTGCTGCGTGCCCGCGGAATCGAGCACCCTGATTCACCGATCGGCCCCGTGCTCACGCTCTCGGGCGGCATCACCACCTGCGTGCCCGACGACACCACCAGTGCCGTCACCATGGTGATGCGCGCGGACGAGGCGCTGTATGCGGCCAAGGCCCAGGGCCGCAACCGCTTCTTCAGCTTCGAGATGCAGATGGATACCATCGAGCAGCGCAAACGCTGACGCAACACGCTCCAGCGCTTATAGTTGGACCTGACCGGGGTTGCCGCAGCGGCATCCGCGCGGTTGCCGCCGCTGCACTCCTTCGCAACCCTCCTGCGCTGTCTTCCAATGCCTCCACCGCGTCTCGCGCGCCGGCCGCTCCAGCGGTGTGGCGCGCCCTGCATGGCAATGGCCTACACGCAGTCTCGCCCGTTCGCCCTTTTTCGGTTCCTGTTCGTCACTTCTATTTTTGTTCCGCGGGCGTGGCGCATGGACATTCCATGCCCCGCACGCAAGCCCTGATCCTTGACCATTTCCTCCTGCCCCACCTGCCAACGCTCGCTCGACACCATGCTTCGCTGGAAATCCCACCTCCCCGTCTGGATTCAAGATTGGCTGGACCTGCTCATTCCCGGGTTCCAGATCGTGCTGATCATCATCGTCGCCATGCTGCTGAACCGGATGTTCAAGCGGCTGCTGCGCCGCGCGGGCGATCACTACCAGTTCCCGCATGAGCTGACCATGCCGGTGACCGTGGTGGTGCGCTGGCTCATCGTCCTGGGGGCCATGCTCATGGTACTGGAGCGGCTCGGCGTATCCGCCTCCGTGCTGTGGACCGCCTTCACGGGCTTCGCCACCGTGGGTGCCGTGGCCTTCTTCGCTGCCTGGAGCGTGCTCTCCAACCTGTTCTGCGCCTTCCTGATCTTCACCGTCGGTCCGTTCCGTGTGGGTGACCACATCGAGGTGCTCGACACGGCCGAAAAGCTGGGTGCCGTCGGCAAGGTTGTGGACATCAACCTGCTCTACACGACGCTCGAAGATTCGACGGCCCCCACGCCGGGTACGCTGCTGCAGATTCCCAACGCGCTGATCTTCCAGCGCGTGGTGCGCCGCTGGCCCGAGGGCAAACCCCTGCCCGCCAGCAAGACGCACAGCCCGCCGGCAGTGACGGCCGAAACCCCTGCCGCCCCCAAGCCTGCCACGTTCCCCTGAATCCGACGCGCCCGCGGCCGTTGGCCTCACCGGTCGCCGAAGCAGATCCCGATGTCCCGCGCCGTGACGATCAGATCGTGGTCCAGGGGCACCGTGCGCTGGACATGGGCCACATCGGACATCGCCACGCTGCCGATCTCGCCATGCTGCAGTGTCACCATGCGGCCCGACGCGCCCTCGATCACCAGCTGCGCCGCGCGATGCCCGAAACGGGTGGCCAGCACGCGGTCGAATGGCGTGGGATCGCCCCCGCGCTGCAGATGGCCCAGCACCGTGGCCCGTACCTCGCTGTCCAGGTGCGGCTGCAGGCGCTCGCGCAGCACATTCGCCACGCCGCCCAGGCGCATGGGTTCGGGGCTGTGCGCAATGCGTTCTCGCACCGTCAGGTCCGCGCCCCGCTCCTTCGCCCCCTCGCCGATGCAGATGATGGTGTAGCGCTGGCGTTGCTCGCGCTCCTTGCAGCGCTGCACCACAACGCTCAGGTCGAAATCGATCTCGGGCAGCAGGATGACATCCGCACCTGCCGCGATGCCCGATTCGAGCGCCAGCCAACCCGCATGCCTTCCCATCGTCTCGACGATCATCACGCGATGATGGCTGTAAGCCGTGCTTTCAATGCGTCGCAGGCCGTCGGTAGCCGTGGCCACGGCCGTGTCGAAGCCAAAACTGCGCTCGCAGTGGGCGATGTCGTTGTCGATGGTCTTGGGCACGCCGATGCAGGGCAAACCGATGCGCTGCTGCAGGCCATGCGCGAGCGACATCGTGCCGTCGCCGCCGATCACCACCAGTGTGTCCAGGCCCAGCGCACGCACATGGCCTGCCACCTGCTGCACCGTGTCCTCGTCCCGCAGCGGATTGCCGCTGTTGCTGGTTCCCAGGATCGTGCCGCCTCTATGCAGAATGCCCGACACATCGCGCCAGCCGAGCGTACGCACGCGCGGCGTGCCGCCCATCAGCCCCTCGAATCCGTCCTCGATGCCGAGCACTTCGCAGCGCCCGTGCTGGATCAGCGACTTGGTCACCGCGCGGATCACCGCATTCAGGCCAGGGCAGTCGCCGCCGCCCGTCAAGACTCCCACACGCATTTGCTCAATCTCCTGTCCATGCACAGCCGGATGCCATGCATGGCGCCATCATCCCACGCGCGAATGCCCCTCATGCCGCAGGAAGATCGTCCGGCTCCACGCGATGCCGCGCGACATCCACGCGCCAGCGGCGATTGTGGAAGGCCAGCACGCTGTCACGATGGGCGATCGACACCAGCGCACCGCCGCGCCGCATCACCAGGTCCACCAGGCGGCGGTAGATGGCGGTTTCGGTCTCGTTGTCCATGGCACTCGTCGCCTCGTCGGCAAATACCCATGCCGGCTGCCTGAGCAGTACCCGCGCCACGGCCAGGCGCTGCTGCTCGCCCCCCGATAGCACGGCGTTCCATACCGCCTGCTCATCGAGCCGCGCGATCATCCCGGGCAATTGGGCATCGGCCAGCGCGCGCTCAAGCGCTGCATCGTCGTAGCGCGAGGCCGGCTCGGGGTAGGCGAGCGCATCGCGCAGGCGGCCATCGGGGAAATAGGGTCGCTGGGGAATGAACATGGCGTCCTGGGGCCGTTCGACGCGGCCCCGTGCGTAGGGCCAGATCCCCGCAAATACGCGCATCAGGGTGGATTTGCCGCTGCCCGATGCGCCGCTGACCAGCACGCGCTGACCGGGCTCGACGAGAAGCGAGGCGTGCTCGAGGATGGCCTGCCCGCGCGGCAGGCTGACATCCAGATCCACCGCCTGCAGGCGCTGGCCCGCCACCCACTGTGCGCCCTCATGCCCATGGGCCTCGTGCTCGCGCAGGCTGGCATCAAAGCCCGCGAGACGCTGCGTGGTGGCGCGCCATGCGGCGATATCCTGGTAGTTGGTGACGACCCAGCTCAGCGAGTCCGAGACCTGGCCGAACGCCGAGCTGATCTGCATGAGCTGGCCCAGCTGGATCGCGCCGCTGAAGAAGCGCGGCGCGGCGATGATGAAGGGAAACACCACCGCGGCCTGCCCGAAGAAAGTGGTGAACCAGATCAGGTTCTTCTGCTTGCGGATCAACGCCAGATAGTTGCCCAGCACGTCAGAGAACCGCATCGACAGGCGCTCGCCCTCGACGCGCTCGCCGCTGTCGAGCGCAATCGCCTCGGAGTGCTCCCGCACGCGGATCATGTAGTGGCGGAAATTGGCCTCGAATTGTTGCTGGCGATTGTTGAGCAGCACCTGCGGTGCGCCCACCCAGAAGGTGATGGCCGTTCCCACGAGACAGTAGAGCACCGCCATCCACACCATGAAGCCGGCGACCTCCCACGTGCCGCCGCCGAGGGCCTGCGGAGCATGCAGCTCCATGACGCCGCTGAGCCCCCACAGGATGCCCACGAAGCTCACGAAGGTGACCATCGCATTGAGCAGCCCCATGGCCAGCGAGACCGTGTAGGTGGTGAAGAGATTCAGGTCCTCCTGGATCCGCTGATCAGGGTTGTCCGGCACCTCCCGGCCACCCGAGCGTCCCAGCTCCAGCTGGTAGAACGCCTTGGCCGCAAGCCAGCGCGAGAGCATCTGCCGCGTGAGCCAGCGCCGCCAGTTCAGTTGCAGCAACTGCGTGAGGTAGAACTTGTAGACCGCGATGGCAATGTAGGCCGCCGCCAGTCCGCTGAACTTGGCGAGCTGCGCCCAGAATACGTCGGCCTGCTTGTTCTGCAGTGCATCGTAGAACACGCGGTTCCACTCGTTGAGCTGCACCAGCATGAACACCACGCCCAGATTGAGCGCCACGATGGCCGCGAGCAGCCCCCAGGCCCTGCCCCTTTCCTCCGACACGAAATACGGGCGCGCCAGCGCCACCGCCTGGTGCATGACTTGCGCGGCATGGCGCAGCTTCTGGTTCAGACTCATACGGCCTCTCATCGGTATGACACCGCGAGCCCCCTCGGAACAGGGAGACCCGCGAAGCGCCCAATTTAGCCGAGGAGTCTGAAGGCTGGCTTAAGAGCGTGTTCAACCGCAGAATGAAAAGCCCGAGAACAGCCGCATCAGCGATTCCGGTGCCAGCCATTGCGCAAGAGCCCACTGGAGCACGGCCATCCCCGCGCACAGGGCCAGCCCCCGACGCAGCCCTTTCATGCGCGTGCTCCCGCAAGCCCTTCGCCAGGATCCTGTGTGCGCTCCACCGCCCTGTCATTGATCGGCCAATGCAGCAACGCCGCCAGCACCCCCAGCGCAATGGAGGCATACCAAAGCCAGAGATATGAATGCGTGGCGTCATACACCACTCCGCCCAGCCATGCCCCGAGGAATCCGCCCACCTGGTGGCCGAAGAACACGAAACCGAACAGCGTGCTCACGTAGCGCACGCCGAACACCTGGGTGATCAGCCCGTTGGTGAGAGGCACTGTGCCCAGCCACAGCAGTCCCATCACCAGCGAGAAAAGGTAGGCGCTTGCCACGGACACCGGCGTGAGGACGAACGCCGCCATCGCAGCCGAGCGCACCAGGTAGAGCCACGCCAGTGCATGCTTGCGGCGCATCCTGCCGCCCAGCCAGCTGCAGACATACGTGCCAGCCACATTGGCCAGCGCGACGATGGCCAGGCACATGCCGGCCTCGCGTGCGCCGAGGCCCAGGTCCAGCAGGTAGGCCGGCATGTGGGCCGCAATGAATGCCAGTTGGAAGCCACAGGCCAGGAAACCAGCATTGAGCAGCCAGAAGCCCTGGTGCGAGAACGCTTCACGCAACGCCGCCGCGAGCGACTGCTCGGGGGCCGGTGCATCGCCCTGCACCTGGAGCCGGGGTTTGTCACGCAGCAGCAGGCCGAGCGGAGCCACCGCCAGCATCACGCCGGCCAAGACCCACACCACAGGTTGCCAGTGCCACTGGCCAAGAAGCGACTGGGTGAGCGGCACCATGAGGAATTGCCCCAAACCGCCCAGCGCACCCGCCACGCCCAGGGCCCATGCGCGGTGCGATGGCGGAAACAGGCGACTGAGCGAGCCATACACCACGGCGAACGCGGTGCCCGACAGCGCCACGCCGATGAGCACGCCATCGCCCAGCGTCAGCATCGCGACACTCCGGGAGGCGGCCATCACCGCCAGGCCCGAAGCGTAGACCAGCGCGCTGGCGAACAGCACCCGCGCCGCGCCGTAGCGATCGGCAATCATTCCGGTGAAGGGCTGCGCCAGCCCCCAGATCAGGTTCTGCAGCGCCACGGCCCAGGCGAAGGCCTCGCGGCTCCATCCCTGGTCGAGGATCACCGGCTGCATCAGCAGCCCCTGGATATGGCGGATGCCCAGGGCACAGCCCATCACCAGCCCTCCGGCCGTGACCAGCCACCAGCGGTGGCGCAGCACCCAGGCATCGTTGTCAGCGGCTGAACGATTGTTCCGAAGCATGGAAGCTCTCCTGTGTCTGTGGGTTCCTCTGTGGGGCAATGCGGAACGGAGCCGCACGGGCCATGCCTGCGTTCAGCTCCCCGGTCTGCGGCCAGACGACGGATGTGGCGGGATTGCTCACCACCAAGGGAGGCGGGCACGAGCCGGGCAATGGCTGCCACAGCAGCCGCGAGAGCACATAGCCATCACTTGGAGGAATGTGAACGGGCTCGGGAGTGTCCCCTGCCACAGAGAGTTCAGCACGCGTATTCATGCTTGCCATTACATGCCTTGCAGGAATAGCATTCAAACGATGATTTCGCCTCGCTCACATGAAGCACAGGAATGTCAGAAAAACTCCTGAAACAACTGCCCTCGCTGGAATTGCTGCGCGGCTTCGTGGCGGTGGGCCGGCGCATGAGCATCACCCAGGCAGCACAGGACCTGTTCCTCACGCAATCGGCGGTGAGCAAGCAGATACGCAGCCTGGAGGATGCGCTGGACACGGTGCTGCTGGTGCGGGGACACCGCAGCATCCAGTTCACCGCTGCCGGCGAGCACCTGTTCCAGAGCGCCGACAGCGCCCTGCGGCAGATGCAGGACACCCTCGACTTCATCGCCGGGCAGCGCCAGCGCTCCACCCTCACGATCACGGCGAGCATCGGCATCACCGCGCTGTGGATTCTTCCACGCCTGCTGGGCTTCCAGCAGCGCTGCCCCGAGGTGGACGTGCGCGTGGCCGCGGACAACCGCCTGCACGCGCCGAATGCACCCGGCATCGACCTGGCGATCCGCTACTGCGCCGAACGCGATGCGCCTCCCGGCGCCGTGCGCCTGTTCGGCGAGACCCTGGTGCTCGTGGCCCATCCATCGCGCCAGGGAGAGCGGCTGGACACGCCTGAGAAGCTTGCAGGGGAAGTGCTGCTCGAACTGGATCTCCCCCATCGCCCCTGGCTGCATTGGCACGGCTGGTTCGCAGCACGCGGCTTCGGCGAATCCACCGCCAGGCGCATGCTGCGCTACAACCAGTACGACCAGGTGGTGCAGGCGGCCATGGCGGGCCAGGGCATTGCCATCGGCCGCCTGGAACTCATCGCCCCCATGCTGGCCGACGGCCGGCTGGTGACCGTGAGCGAGGCGGACACCCGCCTCTGCCCCTACAGCTACTGGCTGCTGCGATTCGGCGAGGTTGCCGCGCGCAACGACGATCCCCGCGAGGCCGCGATCGCGCAATTCACGCAATGGATCCTGGAGGAAGCCCGGCTATGCGAGCGCGGGTAAGCCGGGAAAAGCAACTCAGGGCAGCAGATCGAGCGCGTGCATGTAGGCAGGCTGCACCATCAGTTCGTCCCACGGCTGCGGCAGCGTTTCGGGCAGCAGCGCGATGCGGCGGGCCTCGCCGTTCTCGTCCGCCTGCCACTTGCCGGCGGCCAGCGCCCTGTCCATGTCCGCGAGGAATGAATCGACGATCTCTCCGCCCTCTAGGCTCTGGTTGCACAGCAGCACCAGGTCGCAGCCGGCGTTGAGCGCGGCACACGCGGCCTCCGCGTAACCGATGACGCTGCCGTTGAGGCGGCGCGCGCCCTCCATGCTGAGGTCGTCGCTGAAGATTGCGCCGTCGAAGCGCAACTGGCCGCGCAGGATGTCCTGCAGCCATTTCTGCGAGAAGCCCGCGGGACGCTGATCGACCTTCGGATAGATCACATGCGCGGGCATGACGGAGGTGAGCACGGTGGAGAGCCACGGGTAGGGAGCCGCATCGTCCGCCAGAATGGCCTTGAGCCCACGCTTGTCAACGGGAATGTCGGTATGCGAATCGGCCTTCACGAAGCCATGGCCGGGGAAATGCTTGCCGCAATTGGCCATGCCCGCTTGCAGCAGGCCTTGCATGAGGCTGCGAGCCAACGTGGCAACCACGCGCGGGTCCCGGCCGAACGAGCGGTCGCCGATCACGCCGCTCTCACCCCAGTCGAGATCCAGCACGGGCGTGAAGCTGAAATCCACGCCGCACGAGCGCAGCTCGCTGCCGAGCACATAGCCCGCGGCGGTGGCCGCATCCATGGCACGCATGGCACCCGAGCCTTCGCGGTGCCTGCTGCCCTTGCCATCGTCCATCCACAGCTCGCCGAATGCGCGCATCGCGGGAATGTGCGTGAAGCCATCCGTCCTGAACCGCTGCACGCGCCCACCCTCGTGGTCCACGCAGATCAGCAGGTCGGCTCGCACGGCCTTGATGTCGGCGCACAGTTCAAGCAACTGCTCGCGGTTGTCCCAGTTGCGCGTGAACAGAATCATGCCGCCGACCAGCGGGTGCGCAAGGCGCCGGCGGTCTGCGTCGGTGAGCTGCTTGCCGGCGATGTCGATGATCAGCGGTGCGTGAATCGAGGGGCTCATGTCGTCGTCTTTCAATCCTGTGGCTCGCGCTTGTCGCGCAGCAGGGTCTTGCTCTCGGGTTCGTCGATCTCGACCACGCAGAAGCTCGCCGCATAGTCGGTCTCGTCGGTCACGGTGATGTGCGCGCGCAGACCCTTGGCTTCGAACCAGGTCTTGAGCTCGCCGTGCAGCACGATGTGCGGCTTGCCGCTGGGCAGCTTGCCGATCTCGCAGTTTCGCCAGGTCATCGGCATGCGCATGCCCAGGCCGACGGCCTTGCTGAACGCCTCCTTGGCGGAGAAGCGCGTGGCGAGATAGCTCACGCCGCGCGCGGGCCAGCGCCGGCTGCGCGCACGCCAGGTGGCGAGCTCGGCCTCGGAGAGGATTTTCTCGGCAAAGCGGTCCCCGTGCCGCGCGAGGCTCTCGCGGATGCGGCGGATGTCGCAGATGTCGGTGCCGATGCCGTAGATCATTTCCTGGCAGCCATTCCGGCGTCGATGCTGCGCTGATATGCACGCACGGTTTCGGCATAGCCGAGCTCCAGTGCGTCGGCGATCAACGCGTGGCCGATGGAGACCTCCTGCAGCCCCGGCACACGCGCCACGAAGTCGGGCAGGTTGTCGCGGTTCAGGTCATGGCCCGCATTCACGCCCAGGCCGGCATCGAGTGCGGCCTGGGCCGCCGCGGCATAAACCTGGAGCTGCTGCTCCCTTTCTTCAGCGGTGGCCGCCGCGGCATAGGGCTCGGTGTAGAGCTCGACCCGGTCCGCGCCAGCGGCCTTCGCGGCCGCCATCTGCCCGGGGATCGGGTCCATGAACAGGCTCACGCGCACGCCGAGCGCACGGCATTCCGCGATCAGCGGCTGGAGGCGCCCGGCGTCCTGCGGAAAGGTCCAGCCATGATCGCTGGTGAACTGGTCTTCGCTGTCCGGCACGAACGTCGCCTGGTGCGGCCGCACATCACGGATGAACTGCATCAGGTTCTGCGTTGGGTTGCCTTCGATGTTGAACTCGGCGGCAGGCCAGTCCTTGAGCAACGCTGCAAGCTCGTACACGTCGCTGCCGCGGACGTGGCGCTCGTCGGGGCGCGGGTGGATGGTGATGCCCTGCGCTCCCGCCTCGAGGCACAGCAGCGCGGCGCGCGTCACGCTCGGGATGCCAAGGTGGCGCGTGTTGCGCACCAGCGCGACCTTGTTGACATTCACGGACAGGGCGGTTCGGGAGGATTTGGTAGTCATAGGGATTGCAGATCCATCATGAGCTGGCGCGTGCGCAGCAGCTGGCTGCCGCAATGGTATTGCAGAAGTGCGCGCAGTTGGGCCTTGAGTTCACCCGCGATGCCCGCGCCCATGAGCGCACGCAGCGTGGCGGTGAAGCGGTTGGGGTCGTCTGCGAGCGCCTCGTGCAGTGCGATCCAGTGCGATCCGGCAAGCGTGGACCGCTCCCCCGCCGCAGCGGCACGCAGGCCGCCCTCCGCCACCAGCGTGTAGCGCGCATCGGGCGCCAGGGGCGCGAGCGTCGTGGTCTCGGCATGCAGATCGGGCAGCAGTCCGATTTCGCGCAGCAGCACCAGCTCGAAGCTGCGCAGCACGGGTTCGAGCGCCTCGCCATGCTCGCTTGCCAGCACGCGCACCACGCCCCCATAAATATCGAAGAGCGGCGCATGCGTGTCCTCGCGCGCCAGCAACCGCATCAGCAGCTCGTTGAGATACAGGCCCGAGAGCAGCGCATCGCCCATCGGCATGATGTGCCCGCCCACCCATTCAGCCCCCTTGAGGGCATGGATCTCGCCATGGCCTTCGCCCGCGATCGTGTAGGTCACGCGCAGCGGCTGCAGGGGCAACAGCACGGGACGGAAGTTGGAGGTGGGTTTCTTCGCGCCCTTGGCGACCAGCGCCACGCGGCCGTAGTGGCGCGTGAACGTCTCGAGGATCAGGCTCGACTCGCTCCAGTCGTACTGGTGGAGGATGAAGGCGGGCTCGTCGCTGATGCGCTTGGTGGCCATGCGTTTTCAACACCTTCCGGCATCGGGGCACCGGAAGGCTTCGTGTCCGTCACTCGTAGCCGAAGGAGCGCACCCGGGCCTCGTCGTCCGCCCAGCCCGAACGAACCTTGACCCAGACCTCGAGGAACACCTTCGCATCCATGAGCTTTTCGAGCTCCTGCCGCGCCTCGGTGCTGATGCGCTTGAGGCGTTCGCCCTTCTCGCCAATCACCATGGCCTTGTGGCCATCGCGCTCGACGACGATGGTTGCTGCGATCTTGATGAAGCGCTTGTGCTGCTTGCTCGCCTCTTCCTCGAACTTGTCGATGACCACGGTGGACGTGTAGGGCAGTTCGTCGCCGGTGAAGCGGAACAGCTTTTCGCGCACGGTTTCCGAGGCAAGGAACTTCTCGCTGCGGTCGGTGAGCTCGTCCTCCGAGTACCACCATGGCTGCTCGGGAAGATATTTCTCGACGATGCCGAACAGGCGCTCGATGTCGCTCTTGTTCTTGGCGGACATCGGCACGAACTCGGCGAACGGATGGCGCTCCTGCATGTCGCGCAGCCAGGGGGCGATCTCGGCGCGGCGGTGCACGGTGTCCAGCTTGTTGGCGACCAGCAGCGTGGGAATGCCGGGCTTGAACAGGCTCAGCACCTTGGCGTCGGCCAGCGTGAAGCTGCCGGCCTCGACCACGAACAGGATCAGGTCCACGTCGCCGATCGCGCCCATCACGGTCTTGTTGAGCGATTTGTTCAGCGCCGTGCTGTGGCGGGTCTGGAAGCCCGGTGTATCGACGAACACGAACTGCGTGTTGTCCTTGGTCCGGATGCCGGTGATGCGGTGGCGCGTGGTCTGCGCCTTGCGCGAGGTAATCGAGATCTTCTGGCCCACCAGGGCGTTCATCAGCGTGGACTTGCCCACATTGGGCTTGCCCACGATGGCGATCAGGCCGCAGCGCTGCCCGCTCGCATCTGCCGGTGCGCCGGCCGGCTGGGCAGCGGCCAGCATGGCTTCCAGCTCGGCATTCACCGGGGGCTGCGGGGTGCCGTCTTCCGCAGGCGGCTGAGGATTGTTGTTGTTCGTCGTCATGCGTTGTGTGCTTTCAAATGGACAAGCAGCTTGGCCGCAGCCGCTTGTTCGGCTGCGCGACGCGAGCCGCCGCTGCCATGTTCGGTCAATCCCAGTTCAGGAATTTCGCAGACCACGTCGAAGGTCTGCTTGTGCGCTGCGCCAGCCGTGCTCACCACGTTGTATTGAGGGAGCCTCATCTTGCGCCCCTGCAGCAACTCCTGCAAGGCGGTCTTGGCGTCCTTGGCGGCAGCCTGCTTCTCGGGGCTCAGGTCCACCCCCTCGAAGAAGCGCTGGACCAGCGCCTGCGCGGGCTCGAATCCCCCGTCCAGGTAGACGGCACCGATCAGCGCCTCCACCGCATCGGCCAGGATGGAGGGGCGCAGCTTGCCGCCCGACTTGGACTCGCCCTCGCCCAGGCGCAGCACGTCGGACAGCTTCAGGCGCATGGCGATCCGGTGAAGGGAATCCTGCTTGACCAGATTCGCGCGCATGCGCGAGAGGTCGCCCTCGGGAAGGTCCCGCAGGCGGCGAAACAGCATGTCGGAGACCGCGAGGCTCAGCACCGAGTCACCCAGGAATTCCAGGCGCTCGTTGTGGTCGGAGGAAAAACTGCGATGCGTGACGGCGCGCTGGAGCAGCGCGGAGTCCTTGAAGGCGTGCTGCAGACGGGTCTGCAGCGATTGAAGTTCAGGTGATAACACTACTTGGATGAGGAGGAACCGGCAAGCCGGTAGAGCAGGAACGCCGGTCCGTACAGCGGGATCTCGCGGGTGTACTCGTAGGAAACCACGATCTTCTCGTTCTGCTTGGTGACTTCCAGGTCCTTGCCCGAAATGGAGGTGATGTCGTCGATGGTTCCGGCACGGTCGAACGAAGCGCGCACATCCGGGACCGTCGTGCCCTCGTTGGCCGCCTTCTTCACCGCCTTGTCGATGGCCTGCCATTCCAGAAGAATGGGCAGCGACTTGGTGGCGACGTAGCCGATGCTCACGGCCACCAGCAGGATGAACACCAGGCCGATGAAGGAGATGCCGCGCTGGCGCGAGCGTGGAGCGGATGTGCGATGTGTTGCCATGTTTTCCCTCAATCTCATGAAATGATGATTTACTGATTTCTGCACGTCAATCCCGTCGACGCGCTCACTTCACTCTCTTGTCGCCAGCTTCAGTTGAATGCTCCGATGCGCTTGAAATTGCCGAAGTTCATCCAGATGAAGAACGCGCGGCCGACAATGTTGCCCTCTGGGACAAAGCCCCAGTAGCGCGAATCCAGCGAATTGTCGCGATTGTCGCCCATCACGAAGAAATTGCCTTCGGGGACCGTGCAGGTCACGCCCTCGACGCTGTAGGTGCACTTGTCGCGGTACTGGAAGTTGCTGGCCCCCTGGATGAAGGCGGGAGCGTCATTGTTGTTCAGCACGTTATGGGTGTTGTCGCCGAACTTTTCCTTGAACTGCTTGAAGTAGCGCATCGCGTCTTCTTCGAAGAAATCGGTCATGGCGGTGGTCGGCACGGGCTGGCCGTTGACCGTGAGGCGCTTGTTCAGATACGCCACCTTGTCGCCAGGCACGCCGACGATGCGCTTGATGTAGTCCACATTGGGCTGGGGCGGATAGCGGAACACGACCACATCGCCACGCTGAGGCGCCTTGCCCTGCGTGACACGGGTGTTGAGCACCGGCAGGCGCAGGCCGTAGGTGAACTTGTTCACGAGGATCAGGTCGCCAACCCACAGCGTCGGGTACATCGAGCCCGACGGAATCTTGAAGGGTTCGAACAGGAAGGAACGCAGCAGGAACACGACCAGGATCACCGGGAACAGTCCGGCAGTCCAGTCGAGCCACCATGGCTGCATCAGCAGTTTCTGGCGGGTTTCCTGCAGGTCGTCCGCGCCGTCGGGACGGATGCCCATGCGTTCGAGCTCCTCACGGCGCTGCGTGGTCGACGATGCGAATGCCTCCGCGGCCTTGCTGCGGCGGGGCAGGAAGTAAAAGCGCTCCGCAACCCAGTAGACGCCCGTCACGACGGTGGCGAGAAACAGCAGCAGCGCGAAATTGCCCTCGATGGCTCCCACATACCAGGCGCCGATGTAGCCCACAAAGGCTGCGAGGATCAGAGATGTCAAAACTTGCATGGGCTGATGCCTTCTTCTTCCTGAATCTTTGTTCTCAATCTTCCACCTGCAGGATCGCGAGGAATGCTTCCTGGGGCACTTCCACCGAGCCGATCTGCTTCATGCGCTTCTTGCCTGCCTTCTGCTTCTCGAGCAGCTTGCGCTTGCGGGTGATGTCGCCGCCGTAGCATTTTGCCAGCACGTTCTTGCGCAGCGCCTTGATGGTTTCGCGCGCGATGATGTTCGCGCCGATGGCGGCCTGGATGGCCACGTCGAACATCTGCCGGCTGATGATCTCGCGCATCTTCGCGGCCACCGCGCGGCCGCGGTACTGGGCCTGCGTGCGGTGCACGATGATGGAGAGCGCGTCGACCTTCTCGCCGTTGAGCAGGATGTCCACCTTCACCACATCGGAGGCGCGGTACTCCTTGAACTCGTAGTCCATGGAGGCATAGCCGCGCGATACCGACTTGAGCTTGTCGAAGAAGTCCAGCACGATTTCGCCGAGCGGCAGCTCGTAGGTCAGCATCACCTGGCGGCCGTGGTAGGCCATGTTCATCTGCACGCCGCGCTTCTGGTTCGCCAGTGTCATCACCGGGCCCACGTATTCCTGCGGCATATAGAGATGCACGGTGACGATCGGCTCCCTGATTTCCTGGATCCGGCCCTGGTCCGGCATCTTGGACGGGTTCTCCACCATGATGACTTCGCCATCCCCCTTGACCACTTCATAGACCACGCTCGGCGCGGTCGTGATGAGATCCTGGTCGAACTCGCGCTCCAGGCGCTCCTGCACGATCTCCATGTGCAGCAGGCCGAGGAAGCCGCAGCGGAAACCGAAACCCAGCGCCTGGGACACTTCCGGTTCGAACTGCAGCGATGCATCGTTGAGCTGGAGCTTTTCCAGCGCATCGCGCAACGCATCGTACTGATTGGCTTCGGTCGGGTACAGGCCCGCGAACACCTGTGGCTGGATTTCCTTGAAGCCCGGCAGCGCCTCGGAGGCAGGCCCCAGGTTGTTGGGCAGCTTCTTCTCGAGCGTGATGGTGTCACCCACCTTCGCGGCCTTGAGCTCCTTGATGCCCGCGATGATGTAGCCCACCTCGCCCGCCCTGAGCGCATCGCGCGGCAGGTTGGCCGGCGTGAACACGCCGAGATTGTTGGCTTCGTAGGCGGCATTGGTCGCCATCATCTTGAAGCGCTCGCCCTTCTTGAGCTCGCCGTCGACCACGCGCACCAGCATCACCACGCCGACGTAGGAGTCGAACCAGCTGTCGATGATCATCGCGCGCAGCGGCGCATCGGGGTTGCCCTTGGGCGCGGGCACCTTGGCGACCACGGCCTCCAGAATCTCGTCGATGCCCATGCCGGTCTTGGCCGAGCAGGGAATCGCATCCGTCGCATCGATGCCGATCACATCCTCGACTTCCGCCTTGGCGTTGTCGGGATCGGCGTTCGGCAGATCCATCTTGTTGAGCACGGGCAGCACCTCGACACCGAGGTCGAGCGCCGTGTAGCAGTTCGCCACGGTCTGCGCCTCGACACCCTGCGATGCATCGACCACGAGCAGCGCACCTTCGCATGCGGAGAGCGAGCGCGAGACCTCGTACGAGAAGTCCACGTGACCGGGCGTGTCGATCAGATTGAGGTTGTAGACCTTGCCGTCGAGGGCCTTGTACTGCAGTGCTGCAGTCTGGGCCTTGATGGTTATCCCACGCTCTTTCTCGATGTCCATCGAGTCCAGCACCTGGGCTTCCATTTCGCGCTCTGCAAGGCCGCCGCAACGCTGAATGAGTCGGTCAGCGAGCGTGGACTTGCCGTGGTCGATGTGGGCAATGATCGAAAAATTTCTGATGTGATTCATCAACGGAAAACGACAAGTGTTTGAATTGCAATGACGCAGACAAGAAAAAAGGGCGCGTCAAATAGCGACGCGCCCTAAACCAACAATCTTTGGCAACTGCGATAGTTGGAGCTTCATTGTAGGCAAAAAGGCCTTCTCGGGAAGCCCATCCGACTGCAGTCGAGGGGCGTTGCCGCATTGCAACGGGATATTTATTCACAGGTTATCAACAATTTTAACACATCCACGATGAACAACTTGTGCGTGATCTGTGGACTGCTTGTGTATCGATTCGACTCATCCCACATGATGGGGGATTCGAGTCTATTTATACTCATATTGGTTGTTGGACGCCCGCTATTCTATAGAAATTAGCAGATAGAAAGAATTTTGGGGTCGTAGCAGAAACCGCAAAATTTCTGCTTCCGGGTTGACTGAGCAGCTCCGGAGACAGCAAAAAGCCCCACTTCCGCGTCGGTGGTGAGGCCATTTCCGCCGCCGCCCGGAGTACCGGGCAGACCCAGAGCCACCTTCAGCGAGCCGGGCGAATCAGCGCATATTGCGCCCAATCCCCACGGCGGTAGAGCACGTTGATGGGCTTGCTCTTGTCGACCTTCGAGAGAGCCGCCTCGAACTCCTTCACGTTGTGGATCTCGACATTGGCGACGCTCATGATGACGTCGCCCTCGCGCAGGCCCGCACGGGCCGCCGCCTCGGCCACCTCGGTCACGCGCACACCGCTCTTGACCTTCAGCTCCTTGCGTTGGGCGTCCGTCAGGTCGGCCACCACCAACCCCAGTTGCTCCGCAGCCACCGAAGACGATTTCGGCTTGGCATTGCCCGAGCCACCCTTCGCAGCCGCAGCCTTCTCGTCGGGCTCGACCTCGGCGATCGTGATCGGCAGGTCGCGCGAAGCACCACGGCGGAACACGGTCACGGTGGACTTGGTGCCTGGCTTGGTGTTGCCCACGAGCCGCGGCAGATCCACCGTCTTCTCGACGGCCTTGCCGTCGAACTTGGTGATCACGTCACCCGCCTCGACGCCGGCCTTCTCGGCGGGCGAGCCCACCTCGACGCCGCGCACCAGCGCACCCTGCGGCTTGGCCATGCCCAGCGATTCGGCCACGTCCTTGGAGACCTGCTCGATCTGCACGCCGATGCGGCCACGGCTCACGCGACCCGAGGCACGCAGCTGATCGCTCACACGGATCGCCTCGTCGATCGGGATGGCGAACGAGATGCCCATGAAGCCGCCGGAGCGCGAATAGATCTGGCTGTTGATACCGACCACCTCGCCACGCATGTTGATCAGCGGGCCGCCCGAGTTACCGGGATTCACCGCCACGTCGGTCTGGATCAGTGGCAGAAAGTCACCCGTGTCCCGCTGCTTGGCGCTCACGATGCCCGCGGTCACCGTGTTATCGAGTCCGAATGGCGAGCCGATCGCGATCACCCACTCACCCACCTTGAGGCGATTCACGTCGCCAACCTTCACGGCCGGCAAGCCCGTCGCATCGATCTTCACCACGGCCACGTCCGATCGCTTGTCCGACCCCACGATCTTCGCCTTGAACTCGCGCTTGTCGGTCAGCGTGACGATCACCTCGTCGGCACCCTCCACCACGTGGGCGTTGGTCATCACATAGCCATCGGAACTCAGGATGAAGCCCGAGCCCACGCCACGCGGCTGCTCTTCCTGCTGCTGGGGCTGCGAGCGGCGTGGCGATTGCTGGCGCGGCACGTTCGGCACGGGGATGCCGAAGCGCTTGAAGAACTCCAGCATGTCCTCATCCATGCCCGTCGGCGATTCACCGGGCGTCACGCGCTCGGTGGTGCGGATGTTCACGACGGCAGGCCCGACCTGGTCGACCAGGTCGGTGAAGTCAGGCAGGCCGCGTGCGACGGCCGCAGGCTGTGCATGAACCGGCTGAACGGCGCCCATGGAAGCGCCCAGCGCAACCGCCGTGATGACGGCCATCGCGCAGCCATGCAAAGTTTTCGGAGGAGTCCTCAGCATCAATACCTCTCAAGGAATTCTGTACGTTAGCAAATGGATTGCTCTCATCTGTGAAGGACAAATGCGCCATTTGGTTCCCGACGAGGCCGCAGATTCAGGCTGCGCTCGCGGGATCACATCAGCCCGATGTCTGCTTTATAGCCGATGCGAAGCGCTGGAGCGTTGCGAGCGGAACTTCACCCACCATGGTGACCCAGCTGTCGCCGGCAACGCGTGCGGACAGGGTGTGGGTCGCGCCGACGCGCAACTCCTGCCCTTCGAAGGCATGCCGGTCTTCCCTGTACGGCTCAAGGAACACCGAGATCGTGGCCAGCCCGTCGGAATAGACGCATTGCACCTGCGCCGATCGCAACGGCTGCAGGTGCAGCTTCTGTCTCTGCGAGCAATTGAGCAGCACGAAGCCCTCCACAGGCACCGGCAACTGCCAGCCATGGGCCTCAAGCGTGGTGGGGAAACGGGGCTGGTGCACCACGCGGTATCCGACGACGTCGTTCATCATGGATCGGATCTGCGTGCCGCTCATGGGAGTGCTCGGCTCCAGATCCATGAAAGCCGCCTGTTCGAGCAGCTTGCCGCCAGGAGTGAGCGTCTGCCACTTCAACACCAGGCCGCTCTGCCGGTCCAGCCAGATGCGGTAGCCAAAGCGATAAGCATCGCGCGAGCGCAGCTGCAGGAGATCGGCCTCCCTGCCTGCCACGCGTTCGCCGCCGACCATATCCACCGCATAGCCCTTCGCGAGCGATGCGGCATCTATGCCCTTGGCACGGGGGAATCTGCGCGGCATCTCGCGCGTGTCTATCCGCACCACGCGGTCGTCCGGCATGAACGTGCGGACGTCGGCATTCTGGCGATAGACAATGCGCGGCGTGCCGCTCAGGGCCTCCACGCGTTCGATCTGCTGCTCCTTGTCGCACACGTGCCAGACACGCGAACTGCTCATCACCCCTGACGACGACGTCACGACGAAGGTGCCGCTGTAGGTCGAAAAATCGGTGGCCTTGCGCATGCGCTCAAGCCAGCCGTGCACATCAAGGGCGGCGGCTTCGGAACGGGCGATCGGATGGGTGCCGCAATTCGCGGCAGCCACCCAGGGCGCCAACCCCATCGAGACGGCGACGACCCATGCCCTGCCGGCCCCCATCATGGAGGCCGAGTACATCCCGCCGCGGGAACGACAACGCACCGTATTCGTCAATTCAGCGTGCCGGGGCTTCGAACGTGGCATTGCGCAGGAAGCCTGCAGGCATCTGCAGCGCAGAAGTGGTGCCGTATTGCTTGTGCGCCGCCAGCAGTTCATCAAGGCGCGGATCGCGGATCATCACGCCCTGGCGCTGAGGTTCGCCCGGCGACATCTGCAGGGGGAAGCTGACCGCCACCACATTCTGTCCACCTCCCGGAGTAGAGGCGATCGGCACCGCTGCCAGCTGCATGCCGGACTCCAGTGCCGGCCGGGTCAGGCCCGTATAGGCATTCCAGCCGATCGTGGCGACTGCCGCGAGCGATGCGAAACCCGCCACCATCTTCCAGCGGAACACGTCATGGTTGGCCGCATCAGCCTGCGGCAGCGTGATCGGGGCCGCAGCGCCGCCCGCAGCAGCCACGCGGATGTCGGAAGGCTGCGCCTGCGGCACGATGATCTGTTCGATCTCGCCATGCGCCAGGCCTCGCGGCTGGGCCTCTTCGGCCAGCTGGGCTCGAAGTCGCGACACCAGGTCGCAGCTCAACGGCCGCGCCAGTTCCGTCGAACGCAGCACATCCCCGATGAGGTGGTATTCATGCCACGCAGCACGCCCCTCGCCGGAATCAGCAAACGCAACAGCCTGAGCACACTGCGCGCTCACGAGCTCGCCGTCGGCCATTGCCGACAACTGCTCACGCATCACAACATCGCCATTCATGGTGTCACCTGCAACCTGCTTCATAAATCTGATCCTGCCTCACCAACGCTTGCCCGTCTGCTTCTCGAGCAGGGGGCGCACCTTTGCCGAAATGGCCTCGCGCGCCCGGAAAATCCGCGAGCGCACCGTGCCGATCGGACAATTCATGGCTTCGGCAATTTCCTCGTAACTCAGTCCCTCGATCTCCCGCAGGGTGACCGCCTGGCGCAAATCCTCAGGCAGGGCCTCCATCGCGGAATTCACCGCCGCTGCAATCTCCTGGGCAGCCAGTACGGTTTCGGGGGTCTCGTCCGTTGTTAGTTCAAAAGGACTGCCAGAAGTTTCATCATCTTCATCATTTGCACGCAAAGCCGTTTCCGTGATAAGCGGATTGCGCTTCAGGTCGACGAGCGCCTTCTTGGCCGTGTTGACCGCAATGCGGTACAGCCAAGTGTAGAACTGCGCATCGCCACGGAACTGGTGCAGTGCACGATAGGCGCGCAGGAAGGTTTCCTGCGCGATGTCGGGAATCAGGTCGGTGTCACGGACCATGCGGCCGATCAGGCGCTCGATGCGCCGCTGATACTTGACCACCAACAGTTCGAAGGCGCGCTGGTCCCCTGCGAGCGTACGCTCCACCAGCTGCATGTCGCTGTTGGGCGCCGTGGCCGGCTCGGTGTTGGAAGAGGTCATGTTAATTCGGCACCTCGCCGTTGCCGGCGTCTTCTTCTTGTATCAATGGGCTGAACCACCGGAGAGCAGTGGATCAGCATGGGCGCGGCAATACACCGCACGGCGCAAATCGGCCCAGGATGACGGATCGGCCTTTTCCTCGAGCAGGCACCAGAGCACCCGTGGCGACCCCAGCACCCGCGCCCGCACCAGCAGGACCGACTGGAAATCCATGAGGATCTCGACATCGGCGCACAAAGCATGCTCCTGCGCCACCGTCTGAAGTTCCCACTGGATGCCATCCCAGCACAGAACAGCCACGGGATTGCGCCACCACCAGTGCAGCGCACCGCAAGTCACCACCACCCAGAGCGCCAACGCCAGGCTGGCCGGCCCAACCGGACGAGGTGCCGGCATCCCCGTCGCCAGCCACATACCCAGCAGCAGCAACGCACATGCGGACAATGCGGTAATCCACCAGAGTGCCATGCGCGAGCGCCGTGCGGGATACCGCACCGCAGGAGCGTGCAGGTGGTGCCGGAAGATGCGGTCAGCGGCGGTCATGCCGCAGCCGTGCTCCCAGGCGCACGAACAAGGACATGACGCGGCCCGAAAGCCTCTCCTTCACAGGAGGGGGCAATCGAAGGGGGAACGAACGGCAACGACATGCGACCAGTCCCCCTGCGTCGCATCAGGCGGCGCGCTTGAAGACCAGGGTGCCGTTGGTGCCGCCGAAGCCGAAGTTGTTCTTCACGGCGACTTCGAGCTTCGCGTCTCGCGCGACATTGGCGCAATAGTCCAGATCGCACTCGGGATCCTGCTCGAAGATGTTGATCGTCGGAGGAATCTTCTGATCGCGCAACGCAAGCACCGTGAACACGCTCTCGATGCCTCCCGCGCCACCCAGCAGGTGACCGGTCATGGATTTGGTGGAGCTCACCACCATCTTCCTGGCATGGTCGCCCATGGCCGCCTTGATGGCATTGGTTTCGTTCAGGTCGCCCAGCGGCGTGGACGTGCCGTGCGCGTTCAGGTAGTCCACCTGATCCGCATTCACGCCCGCATTGCGCAACGCGTTGAGCATCGCGCGGCGCGGGCCGTCCATGTTGGGAGCGGTCATGTGACCGGCATCGGCGCTCATGCCATATCCCGCCAGCTCGGCGTAGATCTTGGCACCGCGCGCCTTGGCGTGTTCGTACTCTTCGAGCACCATCACGCCGGCACCTTCACCCAGGACAAAGCCATCACGGTCTTTGTCCCAGGGGCGCGACGCCGTCTTGGGGTCGTCATTGCGGGTGGACAGTGCGCGCATGGCGGCAAAGCCACCCACGCCCAGCGGAGACACCGTGGACTCCGTACCACCAGCGACCACCACATCGGCATCGCCATATTCAATCATGCGCCCTGCTTCGCCGATGCAGTGCAGCCCCGTTGTGCAGGCAGTCACCACCGACAGATTCGGGCCCTTGAAGCCGAATCGCATGGACACATGGCCCGCCACCATGTTGATGATGGAGGCAGGAACGAAGAACGGCGTGATGCGGCGCGGGCCGCGGGCCGCCAGTTCTGCGTGGGTATTCTCGATCAGCGGAAGTCCACCGATGCCCGAGCCGATCACGCAACCGATGCGTGTGGCCAGGTCTTCCGACAGGGCTTCGCCAATCGGCAGCCCTGCATCGATGACGGCTTGCTCCGCAGCCGCAATGCCGAAGTGGATGAACGTGTCCATGGAGCGCGCATCCTTGGCGCTCATGTACTTCTCCACATCAAACCCCTTGACCTCACCCGCAATCTTGCAGGAGAAGTTCGACGCGTCGAACTTGGTGATGAGATCAATGCCGGATTGGCCGGCCAGGATATTGGCCCAGGCCTCGCTCACCGTGTTTCCAACGGGAGTGATGCAGCCCAGACCGGTCACGACAACGCGACGACGGCTCATGCGTTCAAACTTTCTGCTGATCTACAAAAGGCCTGATCAGGCCTTTTGATGGGTGTTGGCGTAGTCGATGGCGTTCTGCACCGTGGTGATCTTCTCTGCGTCTTCGTCAGGAATCTCGATGCCGAACTCATCTTCCAGAGCCATCACCAGTTCGACCGTGTCCAGGGAGTCAGCGCCCAGGTCAGCCACGAAGGCCTTTTCGTTGGTCACTTGGGACTCTTCCACACCGAGTTGTTCGGCAATGATTTTCTTGACACGTGCTTCGATATCGCTCATGGTTTCCCTCAGGGGGTTGTGAATGAATCCGCGATTTTAACTGCTTCGGGCAAATGCCCCTAACAGCCAGCCGTACGGACCAACCGGCACTGACCTTGTTTGTACTACATGTACATGCCGCCGTTGACGTGCAGCTCCTGCCCCGTCACGTAGCCTGCCCCCTTGGAGGCCAGATAGGCCACCGCATGGGCGATGTCGCTCGGCTGACCCAGATCGCCCATGGCGATCTGCGACTTCAGCGCCGCCTTCTGCTCGTCGGGGAGACTTGCCGTCATGTCCGTTGCGATGAAGCCCGGAGCAACGCAGTTCACGGTGATGCCGCGGCTGCCCAGTTCACGGGCCAGGGCACGCGTCATACCCGCCACACCGGCCTTCGCGGCAGCGTAGTTGGCCTGGCCCGGATTGCCCGAGGCGCCCACCACGCTGGTGATGCTGATGATGCGGCCGAAGCGCTGCTTCATCATCGGGCGAATAGCCGCACGGCTTACTCGGAATACGGCCTTCAGATTGGTGTCGATGACGGCATCCCAATCGTCATCCTTCATGCGCATGGCCAGGGTGTCGCGCGTAATACCCGCATTGTTCACCAGGACATGCAGGCCACCGAATTCCTTGACGGTGGCGTCGATCAGCGCATCGACCGCCGCGCCGTCGGTGACATTCAGCTTCACGCCCTTGCCGCCGCTGGCCGCAAGCGCTTCGTGGATGCGTGCCGCGCCATCATCCGACGTGGCGGTGCCGATCACGCGATAGCCGCGCGCAGCCAGTTCGGCAGCAATGGCCGCACCAATGCCGCGGGTGGCGCCGGTGACCAGCGCGATCTGAGGAGTGGAGGAGGTGTTGGTTTCGCTCATGCCAGCAATTCTTTGGTTTCTGCCAATGTGGCCGGATCATAAATGGATGCACCGACCAGTTCTGCGTCGATGCGCTTGATCAGGCCGGCGAGCACCTTGCCCGGACCGCATTCGATGACATGCGACACGCCGCGCGACTTGAGCGCCTGCACGCATTCCACCCAGCGCACCGGACCGAAGGCCTGGCGGTAGAGCGCATCACGGATCCGATCAGCATCGGTCTCGACGGCCACATCCACGTTGTTGAGCACGGGAATCTGCGCGGCACCCAGCTCCAGCGCGGCAAGCGCGACACGCAGCTTTTCCGCGGCAGGCTTCATCAGGCTCGAATGGAACGGCGCCGACACGGGCAGCGGCAGCGCGCGCTTGGCTCCCGCGGCCTTGAGCACCTCGCAGGCCTTGTCTACGCCCGCCTTCGAGCCGGCGATCACGGTCTGCGCGGGATCATTGAAATTCACGGCCTCAACCACTTCGCCGGAGCCCGCGCCGAAACTGGCTGCCGCCTCTGCACAGCCGGCCACCACCTTGGCCGAATCCAGCCCCAGGATGGCGGCCATCGCGCCCACGCCCACCGGAACGGCTTCCTGCATCGCAGCCGCACGCAGGCGCACCAGCGGAGCCGCCTGGGCCAGCGTCAGCACACCCGATGCCACCAGGGCGGAATACTCACCAAGCGAGTGCCCGGCCACCGCCGCAGGCAGTGCGCCCCCCTCGGAGCGCCACACGCGCCATGCCGCCACGCCGGCAACCAGCATCACGGGCTGGGTGTTGGTGGTCAGTGCCAGCGCCTCCTTGGGGCCCTCATGGATCAGCTTGGCGACATCTTCACCCAGCGCATCGGATGCCTCGCGCAGGGTCTCCGCCACCACGGGATGGTCGCCCCAGCCGTCAAGCATGCCGACAGATTGCGAGCCTTGGCCCGGAAAAACAAAAGCAAATGTTTTGGACATAGGGATTTGTGTTTTCTAGTGCAGACGAACGGGCGACCCCCACGCGGCCAACACAGCCACGGCAGGGAAACCACCCGCTCAGTAAGGAATTACATCGTCAGGAGCACGGCGCCCCAGGTGAAGCCGCCACCCACGCCCTCGAGCAGCAGGTTCTGGCCCGGCTTGATCTGCCCGGTACGCACGCCGTGATCGAGCGCCAGCGGAATCGATGCAGCCGACGTGTTGCCGTGCTGATCGACAGTGACGATCACCTTCTCCATGGGCAGCTTGAGCTTGCGCGCGGTACTCTGCATGATGCGGATGTTGGCCTGGTGCGGAATCAACCAGTCGATGTCGGCATCGGTCAGGTTGGCCTTCTCCAGCGTGGCGCGAGCAGCCTTCTCCAGCACGCCCACCGCCAGCTTGAACACCGCCTGCCCATCCATCTTGAGCAACGGATCGCCGAGGATCTGGCCACCGTAGACGTTGCCCGGCACGCACAGGATGTCGACGTGGCGGCCATCGGCATGCAGGTCGCTTGCCAGGATGCCCGGCTTGTCGGAGGCCTCCAGCACCACGGCACCCGCGCCGTCGCCGAACAGCACGCAGGTCGTGCGGTCGTTGAAATCAAGAATGCGGCTGAAGACTTCCGAGCCCACGACCAGCGCACGGTTGGCGGCGCCCGTCTGGAGCATGGCATCGGCCACGGTCAATGCATAGACAAAACCGCTGCAGACTGCCTGCACGTCGAACGCCGGGCAACCGTGCACACCCAGCTTGTTCTGCAGGATGGCGGCGGTCGAGGGGAACACCATGTCGGGCGTCGAAGTCGCCACGATGATCAGGTCGATGTCATCGGCCGTGATGCCGGCCGCCTCGATGGCCCTGCGCGAAGCCTCCACGGCCAGATCGCTGCTGGCCACGTCGCGCCCGGCAAAGTGGCGCGCCTTGATGCCGGTACGCTCGACAATCCATTGGTCCGATGTCTCGATGCCGCGCTGGGCCAGCTCGGCCACCAGGTCATCATTGGTCACAAGGCGGGGCGGCAGGTAGCTGCCCGTGCCGGTAATACGTGAATAGCGTCTCATTTATGGTGCGGCCGACGGCGAGTCGGACAAAGCTGGAGCCACGCTCCCCGTCAGCAGCGGCGCCGCATGGGCGACCTGGGTCCTGACACGGTCGAGCAGATTATTGCGAGCTGCATCATACGCCCGGTTCAGCGCGTGCTCGAATGCGGTCGCGTCGGCCGAGCCGTGGCTCTTGAAGACCAGGCCGCGCAGGCCCAGCAGTGCCGCACCGTTGTAGCGGCGATGATCCATGCGCTTCATCAGCGCAGATAGAACAGGATAAGCAACGATAGCTGCAATTTTCGTGAAGATATTGCGTTTGAACTCGCTCTTGAGCCCGCCCACGATCATCGACGCCACCCCCTCGGAGGCCTTGAGCGCGACATTGCCGACAAAGCCGTCACAGACGACGATGTCCACGACGCCCTTGAAAATGTCATTGCCCTCGACGTTGCCGTAGAAATTCAGATCACCGCGTGCGCCGGCTTCGCGGAGCAATTCGCCGGTCTTCTTGATGACCTCGCTGCCTTTGATCGCCTCTTCGCCAATATTCAGCAGGCCCACTGCGGGGCGCTCGCTGTCCTGGAGCACCGATACCAGCGCCGAGCCCATCACCGCGAACTGCAGCAGGTGATCGGCGGTGCAGTCCACGTTCGCGCCCAGATCGAGCACGGTGGTGGCCGACCCCTTGTCGTTGGGGATCTGGGTGGCAATCGCAGGACGGTCGATGCCGTCCAGTGTCTTGAGCAGGTAGCGCGCGATCGCCATCAGCGCGCCGGTATTGCCGGCGGAAACGGCCACCTGGGCCTCGCCATCCTTCACGCGCTGAATGGCCACGCGCATCGACGAGTCCTTCTTGCGGCGCAACGCCACTTCCACCGCGTCATCCATGGTCACCACTTCGGTGGCGATGACAACCTTGGCGCGCTCATGCCTGAAGTCACGAAGACTGGCCTCCTGCCCGACCAGCAGCAGCTGGGCATCCGGGTGTTTTTCGAGAAATTGACGGCACGCGGGAAGCGTGACGCCAGGGCCATGATCGCCCCCCATGCAGTCGACAGCCAGTGTGATCATTTAGGCAAAGTGGTCAGGCAAGGAATGCATGCCTGAAAAAATGATAGGAAACGCCATTAAACGACAAAGGCCCGCGCTACCGGTTTGTAGCAACGGGCCTTCATCAGCCGGAAGCCTTGAATTTAGGCTTCGGACTTGTTCTTCAGCACTTGGCGACCACGGTAGAAACCGTTGGGGCTGATGTGGTGACGCAGATGCGTTTCGCCGGTGGTGGGTTCCACAGCAATGCCCGGCACTGTCAGGGCGTTGTGCGAACGGTGCATGCCGCGCTTGGAGGGGGACTTCTTGTTTTGCTGAACAGCCATGATGGCTCCTAGGGTCTGAAAAGGGTTGGTGAAAAACGCGATTAGCCCATTAAAGACACGAGGGGATTCGCGCGAAACCATCGAGTATAGCTCAATTGCGGGCATTGCTCAAATCCGTGCTGCAACGCAGGCCCGGAAGTACCCGCACGTATCCGCATTCCAGGCGCTCACTGCTCAATGCTTCTTGTCGTCAACCCGCAGGCTGGCCAGGGCCGCGAACGGATTGGTCTTCTGCGTATTGGCTTCCTCGAAGTCATCGTCGGTGGACTTCATGACCACCTGCGAGGGGCACTCCTCGTGCTTGGGCACCACGGGCAGTTCCAGCAGCAGTTCGTCCTCGATCAGCTCGCGCAGGTTGAACTCGCGGCTGAGTACCAGGAGGTCTTCCTCGCACTCGTCATCAAGCGCCTCCGCCGTGGCCTCGTCGGCCACGAAGCGGAATTCCCTGTCGATGTCGATGGGAACATCCACCGGCCCCATGCAGCGCTGGCACTGCATGGGCACCGTGGCGTGGATGGTCAGGTGCATCCAGATCTGCGAACCGATTCCGGCCACTCCGGAGCGAACCTCGCCAGTGGCTTTCCAGTCCACGAGCAGATCGGGGTGCAGGCCCTTGGCCTCTTCCGCGACCCGCTTGTACTTGAGCAGCGAATCATGGCCGGACAGCTGGGCACCCGCCTGGGCGAATGCCTTGATATCCAGTCGATCGGGGGAGAGTTCCTTTGTCATGCCCGCAGTGTAAGAGAATCAGGGCATGCAGCAATCCACATCCATGACTCGCACCCTGATTTTGGGCTCGACATCACGTTACCGCCGAGAATTGCTGGAGCGTCTGCGCCTGCCCTTCGAGGTGGCCGCCCCCGAGGTCGACGAAACCCCGCTCCCTGGCGAAAGCCCGCGCGAGCTGGCCCTGCGCCTTGCGGCTGCCAAGGCCCGCGCCGTCGCCCAGATGCATCCCGGCGCCGTGGTGATCGGATCCGACCAGGTTGCCGACCTCGACGGCAAACCCCTTGGAAAACCAGGAAATCATGAGCGGGCCGTGGCTCAGCTCAGGGAAATGCGCGGCCATGCCATGGTCTTCCATACCGCGGTGTCGGTGGTATGCCTCGAATCGGGATTCAGCCAGATCGACCTGGCGCAGGTGCATGTGCGCTTTCGCCACCTGAGCGACGAGGAGATCGAACGCTACCTGCGGGCCGAGCTGCCCTACGACTGCGCCGGCAGCGCCAAGAGCGAGGGCCTCGGCATCTCCCTGCTCGATGCCATCGACAGCGACGATCCCACCGCCCTGATCGGCCTGCCGCTGATCCGTACCTGCCAGATGCTGCGCGCAGCGGGAATCATGCTGCCATGAGCGCCTCCGCAAACACCCCGACCTCACGCAAGGGCACCCTCTACCTGGTGCCCGCGCCGCTTGATTTTGGCTGCGACGTGCAGGCGCCTCTTGAGTCGGTGCTGCCGCAGGGCACGCTGACGACGGCATCCCGGCTGACGCACTGGATCTGCGAGAACGCCAAGAGCACGCGCGCCTACCTCAAGCGCATCGACGCCCTGCACCCACTGGCTGCCCCGCTGCAGGAGCAGCAGATCGCCGAACTGCCGCGCGAGGTGCACAAGAAGGGTGATCACGGAGGCAAGGGGCACGCGCCATTCGATGCGCGCTCGATGCTGGCTCCCGCGCTCGCAGGACACGACATGGGCCTGGTCAGCGAGGCCGGCATGCCCGCCGTGGCCGATCCCGGCAGCTCGGTGGTGCGCGCCGCCCACGACCTCGGCATCAAAGTTGTACCGCTCGTCGGCCCGGTCTCGCTGCTGCTGTCCATTGCCGCCAGCGGCCTCAATGGACAGAACTTCGCCTTCGTCGGCTACCTGCCTCAAGACAGCGCGGAGCGCTCGCGCAGGCTGAAGGAACTGGAGACCCTGGCCCTCAAGCAGGGCCAAACCCAGCTCTTCATCGAGACGCCGTACCGCAACGCGGCCATCTGGCAGGCACTGCTGCACACGCTGCAGCCAAGCACCCGGCTCGCGCTGGCAAGCGGCCTGACGCTTGAGAGCGCGAACATCCAGAGCCAGCCGGTCAGGTCATGGCGCGACCTGCCCTGCCCCGCCGACAACCGCACGCCGACGGTGTTCCTGATCGGCGCCTGACGGTCTGCCGGGCCGGGGTCCCCCCCCGGCACCGCGGGTCAGCGCACTTGCAGCGCGTTCGACTGGACGGTCTGCACCGCCCCTGCGCCCATCGCCGCGCCGAATTTCTTCACAAGGCGCTCGGCCACGTTGTCGCGGCGCGTGTAGTCGATCACTTCCTCGGCCTTGACAACCTCGCGGGCCACATAGCTCACGTTGCCGAGCTGGTCGGCCAGCCCCAGTTCCACGGCCTGCTGGCCGGTCCAGAACAGGCCGCTGAAGGTTTCGGGCGTTTCCTTCAGGCGATCGCCACGGCCCTTCTTGACCACGCCGATGAACTGCTGGTGGATCTGCTCGAGCATCTGCAGCGCGAACGCGCGCTGCTGCTCGGACTGCGGGCTGAAGGGATCCAGAAAACCCTTGTTCTCGCCTGCCGTCAGCAGCCGGCGCTCCACACCGAGTTTTTCCATGGTGCCGGTGAAACCGAAGCCGTCCATCAGAACGCCGATGCTGCCCACGATGCTGGCCTTGTCGACATAGATGTCATCTGCCGCCGAGGCGATGTAATAGGCCGCCGACGCACAGGTTTCCTCGACCACGGCGTAGACAGGCTTGTTGTGCTTGGCCTTCAGCCGGTAGATCTCGTCGTTGATGATGCCGGCCTGCACCGGGCTGCCGCCGGGCGAGTTGATCAGCAGCACCACTGCCTTGGAGCCCGAGTCCTCGAAAGCGCTGCGCAGGGCCGCCACGACGAATTCGGCGCTGGCCTCGTTGCCTGCGGCAATCTCGCCCTTGATGTCCACCACGGCCGTATGGGCCGTGCTCTTGCTGGTCGTGGTCGTCTCGCGCGAGAACAGGACCACGGCAATGCCAATCACCACGAGGAGCCATGCAAGGCGCAGAAAATTGCGCCAGCGACGGGCCGAACGCTGCTCCTTGAGCGTGGAGAAAACCAGCTTTTCCAGCACATCGCGCTCCCAGCCGGGCTTGGCACCGGCACCCGCGCTGGAGGTGGCCGCGGCAGGCGTACCGCCGGCGCCCCACAGGTCCGTCATCGCGGGCTCATTGCTGCCTTGCGATCCAGGGAAATCGGGGCGATTGGGATCAGTCATGAATCAGAACTCTACGGGTTTCAGGTTATCGGCGGGATGCCAGCGCACAATGCCCTCGGCTTCGCTCAGAGGAATCTTCACCAGCCCGCCCCGGCAGGGTCCGCCGGCGCATTCACCGGTATCGGGCCGATAGGCGGCGCCATGGGTCGCACACAGCAGCCACTGGCCAGTGTCGTCGAAAAACCGGTCGGGTTGATAGTCCATCTCCATGGCCACATGGGTACAGCGATTCAAGAACGCATGCACCTGTCCTTCGAAGCGGATCGCGAAGGCGCGGCAGTTTTCGCCCGCAAAGCACACGTCGAACGGAACGGCGAGACCGCCCTCGACGAGTTCACTGCTCGCACAGAGCTCGATGCCGGAGGTATCTGAAACGGAACTCATGGCGCGATCATGCATTTTTCAGGAGCCACTGATGCAAATCCGCAACAGATTCCGCGATATGCAAGGGGTTCAGGCGTGCAAAACCCTCGGTGGAATGCGCCCCGTAGGCCACACCCACACTGGCGCAACCCGCGGCCTGCGCCATTTCGAGGTCATGCGTGGTGTCGCCGATCATCAGGGTGCGCCCGGGCTCGATGCCCCATTGCTCCATCAGCTCGAGCAGCATCAGCGGGTGCGGCTTGCCGGCCGTCTCGTCGGCGGTGCGGGAGCCATCGAACATGCCGCGCAACTCGACCGCGTCCAGCACATGGTCCAGCCCACGGCGGCTCTTGCCCGTTGCCACGGCCAGCAGGTGGCCGCGCTGGCGCAGGCCACCCAGCATCGGCAGCACGCCCTCGAACAGGCTGAGATCGTCCTGGTGCTGTACATAGTGCACGCGATAGCGGTTGACGAGCTCTGGATACTGGGAAGGCGGCACGTCGGGCGCCGCCTTGGCCAGCGCCGGTTCGAGCGCCATGCCGATGACCCAGGCCGCGGCCTCGTCGCTCGGCACCTGGCCGCCCACGTCGCGCACGGCCTCCTGGATGCTGCGCACAATGCACGCCGTGGAGTCGTAGAGCGTGCCATCCCAGTCGAAGGCGATCAGGTCAAAGCGGCGGGGAGTGGATTCAGGCATTCGATGCGTTGCTCGTGATGGTTTCGGTTTTCAGGAAGTCTGCCAGCTCCGGCGGCAGTTCGGCACGCATTTCGACGCGCTCCTGGCTCGCGGGATGATTGAACTGCAGGCGCCAGGCATGCAGGAACATGCGCTTGAGCCCCTGCTTCTGCACACGCTTGTTCAGGTCGAAGTCCCCATACTTGTCGTCACCGACGATGGGATGCCCCTGGCTCGCAAGATGCACCCGGATCTGGTGGGTGCGGCCGGTCTTGATGGTCACCTCGAGCAGGCTCATCGCAGGCAGGCCCTGCAGCGGGCGCGGAGCATAGGTCTCGCGCACCTTCACCAGCGTGATCGAGCGCATGCCATCGGGGTCGTCCGCCGTGGTGGTCCGCACGCGGCGCTCGCCGTCTTCCTGCAGGAACTTGTGCAGCGGCACGTCGATCACCTTGTTCCTGGCCGGCCAGGTGCCAATGACCAGGGCCAGATAGGTCTTGCCCGTCTCGCGCTCGCGGAACTGATCCTGCAGCGCGGTCAGCGCCGAGCGCTTCTTCGCGACCAGCAGGATGCCCGACGTTTCGCGATCGAGCCGGTGCACCAGCTCCAGGAAGCGGCTTTGTGGCCGCGCCTGGCGCAATTGCTCGATCACGCCGAAGCTCACGCCGCTGCCGCCATGCACGGCCACGCCCGCAGGCTTGTCGATGACGATCAGGTGGTCATCCTCCAGCAGCGCGGGAAACTCCCGCGCCGGCGCCGGTCGCTCCTGCTTTTCGGCCACCTTTTCGGACACGCGCACCGGCGGCACGCGCACCAAGTCCCCCGCCGCAACCCGGGTATCGGCGCTCGCGCGCCCCTTGTTGATGCGCACCTCACCGCTGCGAATGATGCGATAGACGTGCGTCTTGGGCACGCCCTTGAGCTCGCGGATCAGGAAATTGTCCAGGCGCTGGCCCGCGAATTCGGCATCGACTTCGACGATGCGCACTGCTGAAGTGGCTATTGGGGCGGCCTGTTTTGCCGGTTTGCCCTCTATAATGTGTTTCACCTGCGCGACGAATGTGTAAGTGGTTGATTTGTCTGGAGTTTAGTCCACCCAGCCCGGCAAGTCGCGCAGTATGGTTGATGCCCATAGGCGTCCTACGCGCAAAACTTGCAGGTTATTGATCTGTTGTAGCCGTCGGACTCCAGTGGCTAACACATTGAAACACTGAATACGGAATCTTGAGTTGGTCCTGGGCCGAGAAATTGTCTGACGCCGGGACCAGCGGACAAAGCGATAACAAATATGTGGTTTTTCACGGCCTGGATCATGTCACTGCTGCAGGGGCGCAAGCCTCCTGCACTGGCATCGCTCGCGCCGCGAACTTCCACGCGGGTCGTGCCGAAGGCTGTTTTCTTCAAGCCCAGGCAGTGCGTCATCCGCTTCGCCTTCATCCATGCCCCGCCCTTGCGCCTGATGAGCCAGTCATTGACATCACATTGACTCATCAGCCGTAGGCATTCGGCAATTCCTTTCGTTTCTCTGCGTTGGCCAGGCATCAGCGGCTCCAGGTGAGCCTGTCTTTGTCATGGAACTTTGGCGGGACGAGCCGCTGCGAAAAGCGCAGCGCGTCGGCCCGCATACAACAACGAGAAGGAAACGCATCATGAAACGGATGCTCATCAACGCCACGCAGCCGGAAGAGCGCCGCCTGGCCATCGTCGACGGCCAGAAGCTGCTGGACTACGAGATCGAGATCGAGGGACGCGAACAACGCAAGGGCAATATCTACAAGGCGGTGGTCACCCGCGTCGAGCCCTCCCTCGAAGCCTGCTTCGTCGACTACGGCGAGGACCGCCACGGTTTCCTGCCGTTCAAGGAAATCTCCAAGCAATACTTTGCAGAGGGCGTCTCGCCCAGCCAGGCCAAGATCCAGGACGCGATCCGTGAAGGCCAGGAACTGATCGTCCAGGTCGAAAAGGAAGAGCGCGGCAACAAGGGCGCTGCCCTCACCACCTTCATCTCGCTGGCGGGCCGCTACGTGGTGCTGATGCCCAACAACCCGCGCGGCGGTGGCGTCTCGCGCCGCATCGAGGGCGAAGATCGCGCCGAACTCAAGGAGGCGATGGACCAGCTCGAATACCCCAAGGGCATGTCCATCATCGCGCGCACCGCCGGTATCGGCCGCACGGCGCCCGAGCTGCAATGGGACCTGAACTTCCTGCTCAAACTCTGGAAGGCCGTCGACGACGCCGCCAAGGCCGGCAAGGGCGCCTTCCTGATCTACCAGGAATCGAGCCTGGTGATCCGCGCGATGCGCGACTACTTCAACACCGACATCGGCGACATCCTGATCGACACGGACGAGATCTACGAACAGGCGCATCAGTTCATGTCGCACGTGATGCCCGAGCATGCGAGCCGCGTCAAGCGCTACCGCGATGACGCTCCGCTGTTCAGCCGCTTCCAGATCGAGCACCAGATCGAGTCGGCCTATTCCCGCACCGTGACGCTGCCCTCGGGCGGCGCGATCGTGATCGACCACACCGAGGCGCTGGTGTCCGTGGACGTGAACTCGGCCCGCGCCATCAAGGGCGGCGACATCGAGGAGACCGCCACCCGCACCAACCTCGAAGCCGCCGACGAAGTGGCCCGCCAGATGCGCCTGCGCGACCTGGGCGGCCTGATCGTCATCGACTTCATCGACATGGAAGAGTCGAAGAACCGCCGCGAGGTGGAGAACCGCCTGCGCGACGCGCTGCGCCAGGACCGCGCACGCGTGCAGTTCGGCTCGATCAGCAAGTTCGGCCTCATGGAGATGAGCCGCCAGCGCCTGAAGCCGGCACTGTCCGAAGGCGCGCACATCAACTGCCCGCGCTGCGGCGGCTCCGGCCATATCCGCGACACCGAAAGCTCGGCGCTGCAGATCCTGCGCATCATCCAGGAAGAGTCCATGAAGGACAACACCGCCGCCGTGCACTGCCAGGTACCGGTGGAAGTGGCCTCGTTCCTCCTCAACGAGAAGCGCACCGAGATCGCGAAGATCGAGCTCAAGCAGCGCGTGAACGTGATGATGATCCCGAACAAGTCGCTCGATACGCCGCACTACAAGCTCGAGCGACTGAAACACGACGACCCGCGCCTGGAAGACCTGCAGGCCAGCTACCAGCTCGTCGAGGAAACCGAAGACCAGACCAAGGTGACGCGCCGCTCGCAGGAGCCCACCAACAAGCAGACTCCGGTGATCAAGGGCATCCTGCCGGACGCGCCCGCACCGCAGGTCGAGCCGCGTCCCGATGCGGCAGCCCGAGCAGCCGCGCGCGCCAACGGCCAGCAGCAACCACGCGGCAACGCCAGCGCAGCCCCGGCTCCCGCACCCACGCCGACCGTGGCACCTGCCCGTCCGCCCGAGATGGGCTTCATCGCCTGGCTCAAGAGCCTGTTCGGTTTCGGCCCGTCGGCAGCGCCTGCGGCGCCCGCACCCGTGGCGGCACCGGCTGCGACACCCGCCGCGGAGACGCGCGAGCCACGCCGTGAAGGCCGTGGCAACAACGACCGCCGCCGCGGCGGCCGTGATGGCAACCGCAGCGAAGGTGGCCGCGATGCCGGTGCCACGGGCGAAAACCGCAACGAGGGTCGAGGCGAGGGCCGCAACGGCCGCCGCAACGAGCGCAATGACCGCGGCGGCGAAGGTCGCCAGGCGCGTGACGGCGAACAGCGTGGCGGCGAACGCCGCAACGACCGTGGCGAGCGCACCGAACGCAATGACGGCGAGGCCCGCCGCGAACAGCGCAACGGCCGCGATCGCAACAACGAGGCACGCCAGAACGGCAACAACATCCCGGTAGTGGATGCGTCGGCGCCGGCCCAGAACCCGGCAGATGACGCCTCGGCGGATCGTCCGCAGCGCGAACGCCGTGAACGTGGCGAACGCGGCCAGCGCGGTGAACGTGGCGAGCGCCGTGAACGCGCACCGCGCACCATCGATGCGAACGCCGCGGCACCCGCCGGCGACAGCGCCCCGCTGCTGCCGATGCCCGACATCGACCTGTCGCTGAACAGCGGTGCCGAAGGCAATGTGCCGGATGCAACCGGTCAGCAGCCCCAGGCAGAAGGCGAACGCCGCGAGCGCCGCTCCCGCGACCGCTACGGCCGTGACCGCCGTGGCCGCAACGGAGGCAACGCCGAAGGCATGGACGCCAACGGCAATGCAGCGGAGACCGTGGCCGACGCAGCAGGTGTCGTGGTCGCCGAATCGAGCACCGCCTTCGCAGCGACCACCGCCGAAGCCGCGGACAGCAGCACGGAAGGCGAAGCGCAGCCCGCACGCCGCAGCTACTTCTCGCAGAGCACGACGACCGCTGTCGCCGTGACGCCGCAGGAAGCAGTTCCCGCCGCACCTGTCGCGCCAGCCACGCCGAAGGCCGTTGCGGCACCGGCAGCAGCAGAGCCCAGCGTCGTGGTGGTGAGCCCGTCCGCCGAAGCCATCGTGGTTCCCGCGGCCCAGGCGGTCGCACCGACAACCCAGGCAACCCAGGACGACGTCCCGGCTGGCGGCATGCCACGCGTCGGCAGCTATGAACTGCCGCTGCGTTCGCTGCACGAGCTGGCATCCGCGTCGGGCCTGCAGTGGGTGAACTCCGACGCCGAGAAGATCGCCGTCGTTCAGGCCGCCATCGCAGCCGAGCCCAAGCCGGTCCATGTGCCGCGCGAACGGCCGCCGGTCGTGGTGTTCGACGAAGGCCCTCTGGTGCTGGTGGAAACCCGCCGCGACCTGGCCCGCATGCCCCTGCCGTTCGAGCTGCAGGAACAACAGCAGCAACAGCAGCAGTAAGCCGCTGCACTGCCCTGCCCGGAGCCGCCTTGCGGCAGGCCGGGCATGGCAGGAGACACTACCCCCGAACGGCCCATTCCCGGGCCGTCTTCATTTGCGAGCGAGAATCCCTTTCATGCTGTTCCTCCTCTCCCCCGCCAAATCGCTCGACTACGACACGCCGCTTCCCGCCGACCTGCCCCATACGCTGCCGCAGTTCGTGCCCGACTCGAAGGTGTTGATCGAAGTGCTCAGGCAGAAGTCTCCACAGGATGTCGCATCGCTCATGAGCATCAGCGACACGCTGGCCGGCCTCAACGTGGCGCGCTACGCCGCATGGTCTCCGCGCTTCAGCGCTAAGAATTCGCGCCAGGCCGTGATGGCGTTCAACGGAGACGTCTACGAGGGCCTGCAGGCGCACAGTCTGTCCGCAGACGACCTCGCCTGGGCACAGGACCATGTCGCCATCCTGAGCGGCCTGTATGGCGTGCTGCGTCCGCTCGACTGGATGCAGCCCTATCGCCTGGAAATGGGCACGCGCCTTGCCACCGGCGCGGGCAGCAATCTCTACCAGTTCTGGGGCAAGCGCATCGCAGAGCACCTGAACAAGCAACTGCGTGCCGACACCACTCCCGTGGTGGTCAACCTCGCGTCGCAGGAATACTTCAAGTCGGTCGATCTCAAGGCACTCAAGGCGCGCGTCATCGAGTGCGTGTTCGAGGACTACAAGGGCGGCCAGTACAAGATCATCAGTTTCTACGCCAAGCGTGCCCGCGGCCTGATGGCGCGCTATGCCATCGAGCATCGCCTCAGTACCCCGCATCAGCTCGAAGGGTTTAACCTGGACGGCTATGCTTGGCATGCGGGCAGTTCCACGCCCGAGCGGCTGGTGTTCCGCCGACGCACCGCCGAGAATTGAGGCCCACCATTCACCGAAGGGATCTTCACACCATGCCTTCCGCATCGAGCAACCGCACACAGTCCTCCGCCGGCCAGCAGGCCGTCACACCCGAGCTGCGCCAATGGATCATTGCGCAGGCACAGGCCGGTTTCACCGCGCCGACGCTGCTCAAATCGATGACGGATTCGGGCTGGAACGAGGATGTCGCGGTCGATGCGCTCGAAGCCGTGCTGCGCGATCACCTGAATACGGTGGCCGTGGAGCAAGGCCTGCCCGCAGCAAGCGCGGTGCCCGAGCCCAGCCTGGAGGATTCGCCCCTGTTCGTCGATGTGGGCGACCGCAAGGTCGAAGTGTTGATGGAAGTGGCCGACCCGCGCATCGTGCTGTTCGGGGGCCTGCTCTCCCGCGAGGAATGCGAGGCGCTGATCGAGGCGGCCCAGCCGCGCCTGGCGCGCTCGAAGACGGTGGAGACGCGCACGGGAGGCGAGGAGGTCAACGCCAGCCGCACCAGTGAGGGCATGTTCTTCCAGCGCGGCGAGAACGATGTGGTGAAGCAACTCGAGGCGCGTATCGCCAGGCTGGTGAACTGGCCGCTCGAGAACGGCGAAGGCCTGCAGATCCTGCACTACGGCCCCGGCGCCGAGTACAAGCCGCACTACGACTATTTCGACCCGAACGAGCCCGGCACGCCCACCATCCTCAAGCGCGGCGGCCAGCGCGTCGGCACCCTCGTGATCTACCTGAACAACCCCGACAAGGGCGGCGGCACGGTATTTCCGGACATCCACCTGGAAGTCAGCCCGCGCCAGGGCAATGCCGTATTCTTCAGCTACGAGCGCGCGCACCCCAACACCAAGACACTGCATGGCGGCTCGCCCGTGATCGAAGGTGAAAAATGGATCGCCACCAAGTGGCTGCGCCAGGGCGAGTTCAACTGACAGCGCCCCTCCTCCCTCTTTTTCGTTTCCCCTCATGTCCTCTCCCGACCAATCCCCGCTGGGCAAGGCGTCCGCCTACGTGGACCAGTACGACGCCACGCTGCTCTTCCCCATTCCGCGCGCCGGCAAGCGCGCGGAAATCGGCATCACCGGAGATGCCCCCTTCTTCGGTGCCGACCTGTGGACGGCCTACGAGGTCTCCTGGCTCAATGCCAGAGGCAAGCCACAGGTGGCGCTCGCGCACATCACCATTCCGTGCGAAAGCCCCAACATTGTCGAGAGCAAGTCGTTCAAGCTCTATCTCAACAGCTTCAACAACAGCCGCTTTTCCAGCGTCGAGGAAGTGCGTGATGCCATCCGCGCCGATGTCAGCGAGGCCGTCTGGCGCGGCAGCGATGCGCCGCGCACCATCGGCCTGAAGCTTGTGCAGGCGGAAGCCTTCGAGAGCGAGCAGATGGGCGAGTTGGGCGGCCTGCTGCTCGACCGGCTCGACATCGAATGCGACCGGTACACGCCCGATCCCTTGCTGCTGACCGCCGACCACGAACAAGCGCCCGTGAGCGAGGAACTGGTCAGCCACCTGCTCAAGAGCAACTGCCTCGTCACCGGCCAGCCCGACTGGGGCAGCGTGCAGATCAGCTACAGCGGCCCGCAGATCGACCAGCAGGGCCTGCTCCAATACATTGTGAGTTTTCGTAACCACAATGAATTCCACGAGCAGTGCGTCGAGCGCATCTTCATGGACATCTGGACACGCTGCAAACCCATCAAGCTGAGCGTCTATGCACGCTATACGCGGCGTGGCGGCTTGGACATCAATCCGCTGCGCACCAGCCATCCGCAGGCGCTGCCCAGGAACCTGCGCAACGCGAGGCAGTAAAAACACCGGGGTCGCCCTCCCTGCATTCATGCTACGGTGCATTCATCGCACAACGTGAACAGGGAGTCCCCATGCGCATCCTCAAAGGATTGCTTCATGACATCGCTGTCACCGATCAGTCCACCATCGAAGGACAGGTCCTGGGCAACATCGTGGTCACCAACGGTGCCGAGCTCCATCTGCGTGGCCCCTGCGCGGGCAACCTCGTCGTGCGCCGGGGCGGCAAGGCGTTCATCTACGCCATCGTCACCGGTCGCATCATCAACGAGGGCGGAGAAATCCGCATGCAGGGCGCAATGCCCGGCGAGATACCAACCTGATGCAGCGGCCGCAACGCACCGGAACCCCCACTGGTCCCCAAACCGGAACGATTAGCCGCTAGAACAGCGAGGCGCTCTCCCCGCCCCGCATCTCCGCCATCGCCTGCTCCACCTCACCCTCTGGCAGCAGGTTGCCCACGCGCACACCCAGAAGCCGCAGCCGCCGCTGCAGCGGTACGCGCTTGAGGCACAGGCCCGCATGGCGGCGGATCTCCGCTGCATCCTGTGTATAGAAGTCGATGGTCTGGTCGCGGGTAGCGATCTTGAAATCGTCGAAGCGCAGCTTGATGCCGATGGTACGGCCCGCGTAGCCCTTGCGTCGCAGGTCGCCCGCCACCTGCACGCACAGTTCGGTGAAGATGCGGCCGAGCTCGGCACGGTCGTGCACTGCATGGAGGTCGCGATCGAAGGTTGTCTCGCGGCTCATCGATACCGGCTCGCTCTCCGTTTCCACCGGCCTGTCGTCGCGCCCCCATGCCGCATCATGCAGCCACGCGCCGTACGACCGGCCGAAGTTCGCAATCAGCCAGTCGCGCGGCCTGGCCGCCAACTGGCCAATGGTCTCAATGCCGTGCAACTGGAGCTTGGCGTCGGCCTTGGGCCCCACTCCGTTGATCTTGCGGCAGGCAAGCGGCCAGATCAGGCTCTCCAGATCGCCTTCATGCACCACCGAAATACCATTCGGCTTGTTGAATTCGCTGGCCATCTTGGCAATCAGCTTGTTGGGCGCCACGCCGATCGAGCAGGTCAGCCCCGTCGCCTCGAAGATCGATTTCTGCAGCAGCCGCGCCAGCGTCCTTCCGCCCTCTCGCTGGCCGCCGGGCACGTCGCTGAAATCGATGTAGACCTCGTCCACGCCGCGGTCCTGCATGCGCGGGGCGATCGACAGGATGATGTCCTTGAACTGCCGCGAAAAGCGCCTGTATTCCGCGAAATCCACGGGCAGCATGATGGCCTGCGGGCACAGCCGTGCCGCCTTCATCATGCCCATGGCCGATCCCACGCCGAACTGCCGCGCCGGATAGGTGGCCGTGGTGATCACGCCGCGCCCGACATAGTCCCTGAGCAGAGGAAACGCCTCCACGGGAATGTCCGAAAGCCGTCCGCCATACTTTGCGACCAGCGCATCATCCTCGCGGCGCCGGCCTCCGCCGATGATCACCGGCAGGCCCTTCAATTGCGGATAGCGCAGCAATTCCACGGAGGCGTAGAACGCATCCATGTCGAGGTGGGCAATGCGGCGGATGGGCGGCGAGGCGCTGCTGGGAAGGGACACAGCCGCTATTGTTGCCGCAACGCAGCGGGCCTGCGCCGAGCCGGGAAATCAGGTGCCGAGGGAGCAGATCAGCACCAGCCCCACGAGCATCAGGCCGATGCCGATCTTCTCGGGACGCGAGAAGGATTCGCTGAACACCTTGCGCGAGACCACGTAGCTGAAGACCACCTCGACCATGCCGAGCGTCCTGACCGACGCGGCGCTCTGCATGGCGTACGCGGTGAACCAGGCAAGCGAAGCCGCCGCTCCCATCGAACCTGCGAGCATGGAGATCTTCCACGCGCGGAAGATCGGCGCCAGGCCGCGTTCGGTCTTGAATTGCACCCAGGCGCCCAGGCCCAGCGTCTGCATGAGCTGTGCGACCAGCACGCCCCACGCCCCCGACAGCCAGGGTGTCTCGGCATTCAGCTCCACGGCCGCGCCACGGTAACCGATGGTCGCGATGGCAAAGCACGCTCCGCAGATCAAACCGTGCATCGCCGACTTGCCGAACCATGCGGATGCCGACAGCATCTGCCCGCGCGGCGGCAGCGACAGCAGCAGCACGCCCCCCGTTGCGAGCACCATGGCGAACAGTGCCCAGGCGGTCGGCAGCTCATGCAGGAACACCGCGCCGAACAGCGCGACCTGCAGCACTTCGGTCTTGGACAGGGTCACCGCCACCGCGAAGTTTCGCTCCTTCATGGCCAGCAGCAACGCCGCGGTGGCGGCCACCTGGAAGAAGGCGCCCAGTGCAATCCAGCCGAAATAGGCGGCGCTCATGTGCGGTGTCGTGGGTGCCTGGGCAGGAAGCGCATACAGCAGCCACAGCCAGATCAGCGCAAACGGCAGGCCGTACAGAAAGCGCACCAGCGTGGCCGATAGGGTTCCAAGCTCCTTGGTGAGCGAGCGCTGCGCCGAATTGCGCACGGTCTGCGCCAGCGCCGCGAACATCACCACGGGCACCCACAGCCAGGACAGTTCGATCAGGTGGGAGGCAGCGGTGGAAACGGCGGACATGGAAAGGACCCCAAAAAGAGTGCGCAAAGCATAGCCCGCGCACGCGCCACCCCGCCTTGCCCGGCCCCGCCTTATGGCGAGGCCTGCCGCGTCCACCAGCGATGGCAGGGACGGGAGGCCGGAGCGGTCTCAGGGCCTCTTGAATGCCAGCAGCTTGGGGACGAAGCTCTGTACCACTTCTCCGCGCTGGTTCTTGGTTTCGCAGCGAATGCGCACGATGGCGCGGCCCGGCTTGGAACGCGAGGGAATGATCTCGAGGATCTCCGACTCGACATGAAGCACGTCGTCGGGTCGCGTCGGCTGCGGCCAGCTCAGCTCCTCCACGCCCGCGCCGATGACGCCCGCCGACATGGGAAGGCTCTCGACGACCAGCTTCATCGTGATCGAGGCCGTATGCCAGCCGCTCGCGGCCAGGCCCTGGAAGAATGTGTCGCGCGCTTTCTCGGGATCGGTGTGGAAGACCTGCGGATCGAATTGCCGCGCGTACTCGATGATCTGCGCCGCGTCCAGGACGTGTTCGCTGCTGATGAATTTCTGGCCGATCCGCAGATCGTCCAGATACAGAACCGGATTGCTCATGTGACTATGACTCCGTGATGCCTGTCTTTGCGACGAGCCATCATAAGCAAGGCACAACAAAGCTGCTGACGCACAAACGACAACGCGGCCCCGGTTGTGCCGGGGCCGCGTCATTCATTTACTCATTCATTCATGCGCGCCCACTCATGGCGTGGGGTAGGTTCCCGGCAGGAGAATGGACTTGTCGACGTTCTGGATGTTGGTGTGGCCGCAGAAAGCCATGGTCACGTCGAGCTCCTTGTGCAGGATCTGCAGCGCCTTGGTCACGCCGGCTTCACCGAACGCACCCAGGCCGTAGACCATGGCACGGCCGATCATGGTGCCGCGTGCGCCCAGGGCCCAGGCCTTGAGCACGTCCTGGCCACCGCGGATGCCGCTGTCCATCCACACTTCGATCTGGTGGCCGACCGCTTCGGCGATCGCCGGCAGTGCATGGATCGACGACGGCGCACCATCGAGCTGGCGGCCGCCGTGGTTGCTCACCACGATCGCGTCGGCACCGCTCTGCACGGCGAGGAGTGCGTCCTCCACCTCCATGATGCCCTTGAGGATCAGCTTGCCCTGCCATTGCTTGCGC
This sequence comes from Diaphorobacter ruginosibacter, assembly GCF_014395975.1. Classification (NCBI taxonomy): domain Bacteria; kingdom Pseudomonadati; phylum Pseudomonadota; class Betaproteobacteria; order Burkholderiales; family Comamonadaceae; genus Diaphorobacter; species Diaphorobacter ruginosibacter. The sequence goes on from NZ_CP060714.1 coordinate 3,865,032, forward strand.
ACCCAGGCCACGTCGGCCCAGGACAGGCGAGGATCGAACTGCTCGTTGGTCCATGCCGCCAGCGAGCTCATGTCGCTCACGCCCTTCACATGCCCCACGAGGTTGCGGAAGGTGCGGCGCTGTGTGCCCGCCATGCCGAGGCACCAGCGCGGCTTGGTCATCAGGTTGAGGATGTTGGTGAGCGTGGGCCGTGGGGGCGCGGTGAGGCCGTTCCGGATGTCCTTGTGGCGCTGCCCGATCACCTGCAGATCGAGCGTGAGCACCAATGCGCTGCACTTGGCGGCGCGTGCGCGATCGATCATGCGTGCCATCGATTCGCGGTCGCGCATCATGTAGAGCTGAAACCAGAATGGCGCGCTGGTGTTCTCCGCAATGTCCTCGATCGAGCAGATGCTCATGGTGGACAGCGTGAACGGAATGCCGAACTTCTCGGCGGCGCGCGCGGCGTGGATTTCGCCATCGGCGTGCTGCATGCCGGTCAGTCCCACCGGCGCGATGGCCACGGGCATCTTGGCCTGCTGGCCCGCCATGGTGGTGGCCGTCGTGCGCCCTTCCATGTTCACCGCCACGCGCTGGCGCAGCTTGATGGCCTGGAAATCCGACGTGTTCTCGCGGTACGTGGTCTCGGTCCACGAGCCGGAGTCCGCATAGTCGTAGAACATGCGCGGCACGCGCTGTTCCGCGACTACGCGCAGGTCTTCAATGCAGGTCATTTTGGAAAGTTCAGGCATGGCTGTATTTCCCGGTGCACTGCCGCGCGGGGAGCCGAAGTCCGGGAACCAGGCGCCAGCGCGACACCGCAGAGGTGTTGTAGTTGGTTGCGAAATCTTGAATGCGGCAATGGTAGCCGGATGTGCCGCCCGGTGGTTTGAAGCCTTTGCAGGCCGTTTGAATTTTTTTCAGCGCCGAGCCAGGGCCACGCCGGCGATCGCCACGGCGAAGCCGACGACCTGCACCATCACCATGGTCTCCCCGAAGATGAACCATCCCTGCAGCGCCGACAGCGGCGGCACGGCCAGCAGCAGCGCCGTCGTGCGCGTGGCCTCGCCGCGCCGCATCAGCCAGATCAGCAGCGAAGTGCCGGCCACGGACAGCACCAGCACGGCATAGGCCAGGTAGCCCCAGACCGCAGGAGAATTGTCCCAGTGCGCCTTGCCGAAGATGCAGGCCATCACGATCAGCACGATGACCGCGCCCAGGTTCTGGATCGCGCTGGCGCTGCGCAGGTCCCCGGCGGCCCAGGGCGACTTCTGCACCATCGAGCCGATGGTCAGCGACAGGATGCTGCCCGCGGCAAGCAGCACCACCGGCAAGGACAGCGCGGACGCGTCGGTGGCGGCCAGGCGCGGCCAGAGCACCAGCGCCACACCGCCGAAGCCGAGCGCCAGCCCCATCCAGGTGGCGCCAGAAAGGCGCTTGCGCTGCACGAACACCGCGATCAACGCGGTGAACAGCGGCTGCAGCGCTCCGATCAGCGCCATGATGCCCGCCGGCATGCTCTGCGACATTGCCCACCAACTGGGGCCCAGGTAGAAGCCGCTCATCAGTGCGCCGGCCAGCAGGTGCATGCAGATGCGCCTTGCGCCCCGTGGCCAGGCCGCGCGGGCCCAGAGGGCGGCAGCCGTGAACACCACGCAGACGCACGCGAAGCGCAGTGCCAGGAACCAGAAGGGATCTGCATGGGCCGCCACACCCCGCCCCACCAGGAAACCGGACGACCAGATCAGAACGAACAGCAGCGGAGCCAGCGTGTGAAGCACTTGGAGGGGACGTGATGAAGAGCTGTCGGGAGCGCGGACAGCAGATGGCGGTGCTGCATCGCACTCGCCGCATGTCCGCCGTGGAGCCTGGATGGTACAAGCTCCGCCCGATTCCTGCTGGCGACGTCAGCGCGCGGACTGGCGCACGCCGGCGCCCCGCACCTCCACCTCGGTACGGTCCAGCAGCAGCCCCTTGGCATCCACCAGTTCCACCTTGTAGCGGCCCGGCCAGGGAAGCCATGCCCAGCGCGCGCCACGCCCCTGCTCCTTGCCATTGAGAAGCCAGCGCACGGTGCCCGGCGCATCGGACGCGACAAACTGCACGCGCTGGCGGTTGGGCGGAATGTCCGGGTCGAGTGCGACGATCGTGCCCGAGACCGGCGAAAGAATGCGCGGAGGCAGCCCCGCGACGCTGGCCGACGCACCTGGCCGCGATGCACGCGCAGCCGCTGCCGATTCCACCTCGTCGATCGCGAAGCGCGCCTGCTCGGTACCGCGCAGGAACCACTCATCGCGCGGGCTCTCCAGCCAGCTGCCCGCGGTGTCCTGGGCGCCAAACTGGACGCGGGCCTTCACCACGTTCGCCGGAGGCACCGGCAGCTGGTTGCGCTGGTTGCGATGCAGCCACGTCATCAGTTCGGCCCAGATCGGTGCCGCGCCGCTGGTGCCGCTCACGTCATGCATGGGCGCACCGCTCGCATTGCCCACCCATACACCCACCGTGTAGCGCTGCGACCAGCCCAGCGCCCAGTTGTCGCGCATGTCCTTGCTGGTACCGGTCTTCACGGCCGACCAGAAACGCGTGTTCAGCACGCTGTCGGTACCGAAGGTCCGCACGCGCGCATGGGGATCGGACAGCATGTCGCCCACGATGAAGGCCGCCCCGGCATCGATCGCCTGCCGGCCGCCTTCGCGCCCGGCGGCACCGGTGCGTGACGCCTGCGACGACGTTGGCGATGAAGGCTGGATCACGACCTCGCTGAACCGGCCGCCATTGGCGAGCGCGCGATAGGCGTTGGTGAGCTGGAGCAAGGGCACTTCGGCGCTGCCCAGCGCGAGGCTGAATCCGTAGAAGCCCCCCGATTCGCGCAGCGGCAGTCCGAATGCCCGCAACTGGTCATGGAAACTGTCGGTGCCCACCATCACCAGCGTGCGCACCGCCGGTACATTGAGCGACGCCGCGAGCGCGGTACGGGCCGACACCCAGCCCTTGAAATGCCGGTCGTAGTTCTGCGGAATGTAGAGGCCATTCGCTGTCGGGATGTAGGCCGGCGAATCCTCGATCAGCGATGCCGCCGTCAGGCGCTTTTCGGCAATCGCCTCGGCGTATAGAAAAGGCTTGAGCGTGGAGCCGGGCTGCCGCCATGCGAGCACGCCATCCACCTCCGAAGCCTGGCTGAGCAGGCCCGAGGACCCCACCCACGCAAGCACCTCGCCCGTGGCATTGTCCAGCACCACGATCGCGCCGTCCTCGACGTTGCGCCCGCCCAGCTCCCGCAAATGGCGCTCGAGCGTCTCCACCGCAATGCGCTGCAGAGGCGCGCTGATGCTGGAGCGGACCTGCATGCTCTGCACCGGCTTGCCCTGCTTCTTCAACTGCGCAAGCAACTGGCGCGAGAAATGCGGCGCCACGCCCTCGCTCGGGTCGAATGCCTTGCGCTGCAGCGCACCCGTGGTGAACAGGTCAAGGGCATCGCACGAGGTGGCCTGCGGCTTGCGCATCTCCTTGAGCACACCGCAGGCACGCTGCGCCACCAGCGCCGGCCTGGCGTTCGGCGCACGCACCAGGGCGGCCGCCACGGCCGCCTCGCGCTCGTCAAGGCCATGGGGTGCCTTGCCGAACAGGGTTCGCGACAAGGCGTCGATGCCCACCAGTTCGCCACGGAACGGCACCAGGTTGAGGTAGGCCTCAAGGATCTGGTCCTTGCGCCAGCGCCGGTCGAGCACCTGCGCAGCCACGGTCTGCCCGAGTTTCTGCATGACGCTGCGACCGCCACTGCCCTGGCGCCAGTCTCCGTCGAGCAGCCCGGCCAATTGCATGGTGATGGTGCTCGCCCCGCGCGTGCGCTGGTTCCACAGGTTGCCCCAGGCCGCGGAAGATACCGCGCGCCAGTCCACCCCGCTGTGCTCGAAGAAGCGCTTGTCCTCGCTCAGCACCAGTGCCGTACGCAGCGCTGGCGACACATCCGCGATCGCAATCCAATCGCCGCGCCGCACGGTGGCATCGGTGCGCATGCGCTGCAAGGTCTGCCCCTCGCGCGACAGCACCAGTGTTTCCGACGAGCGGAAATCCTGCCGCACTTCGTCATAGCTCGGCATGGCCCGCACGCCCGGCGCGCTGCACAGCGCTGCGGTGGCAAGGCACATGGCGCCCCAGGTCGGGCGTTGCCAGGATACGGCGGCCAGACGGGCTACGAACCGGAGGTGCATGGTGTGGAAAGGATGTGAGTGCCGGGATGAAGGAAAGAAGTGCATGCCGCAAGCCACATGGAGGGCTGCGGGCAAATTATCCGACATGGCCGCCGCACGGGCCACGTCAGGGGCTTGGAGTGCCCCACGGCTGCTGAAGGCGCCGGATTCCCGCGGAGCCGGTCGGCCCGCCGGTTCGGCCGGCTGCGCAGATCGACATGCGCTTCAGATACCCATGACGGACATGCCGTATCGAAACGCCGATGCCGCATCACCGATGGTGGTGCGTGCTGCCCGGATGGCATATCGCCCTGCGGCACCGAGGCCCGGCCGCCCGGCTCAATGCACGGGCCGCGGACCTTGGCGCGGCAGATTCCGGCAGACACCGACCATGAAGTGTTTGCGCTGCCTTGCTTCAGCCCGGCCAATGTATCGCGGCCGGATGACGGTTGCATGACATGCCGCTCAGCCCTGCTCCCGGCCAGGCTTCTGGTGCGAGCGCAATACGGCCGCGTCGCACCAGCGCTGCGCGATCTGCGGTGCCGTGGTGCAGACGGTCTCGTAGGTGACGGTGGTGACCGCCCGCTCCAGCAGCTGGATGTCGGCCTCGTGCTGCCGCGCCACGTGCGGGTCCTCGAAGAAGATCGCGCGCTGGCAGCGCCCGTCGAGCACCAGGTCGGCGATCTGGGCATCGCCGCCGAGCGGGCCGCTGTTGAAGCGGTCGACCCATGGCGTATCAGCCGGCCAGCCCTTGCTCCACGCCATCTCGTTCAGGCGCTGCCCCGTCGTGCCCGTGCCCACCCGGCGGCCGAAGCGCGAGAGCAGATCGAAATTGCGCGCGGCGAAATCCAGCATCGTGGGCTTGAGCGCATCGTGTGCGATCAACGCGATCGTCTGCTTCTCGAAGGCATGCAATGCATCGGCCTGCGGATTGCGTGGCAGGCCCGCGTGGATGCGCTCCATCTCCAGCCAGTCGCGCGCGCTCGCCACGGTCGACAGGAACGGCTTGGAGTGGATCAGGCACTGCCGCTTGAGCGCCAGCGCCTCGGGGAAGATGGATGAAGGGTCCACGGGGTCGATCAGATAGATCGCGCCATCGAGCGTGCGCCCGGGCTCGGGCATGCCGACCACCTCGGCCACCAGCTTCATCAGGCCGCCACGGCTGCCGCGGGGATAGCGCTTGAGCTGCGGGTAGTCCTGCAGCATGCCGAACTGCGTGATGGCGTCATAGGTTCTTCCCACCGCATGAAAACCGATGTCCATCTCGCGCAGGCCTGATTCCGCGAGGCGCAGGAATTCGAGCAATGCGCCCTCGGTCGATTCATGGTGCAAACGGTTGGCGGCGAGACCCATCAGCATGGCAGGATTTCTTTTGAAAAAATTCGTACGGACCGGGGAACCCCGGCGCGGATCCGCCCGGCGTGGGCAGGGTGTCCTATTGGAACATGTCCGCGTGACATGCATGCAATCCGCCTCGTGCGCAGCAGCGAGGAAAACGCTGCAAAACCCGGGAAAACACGGCTCGGGATAACCCGAAACCGGGGCCGCACGCTGAAATACAAATCGCCGCTGAAGCACGCTCCATGCGGCTTTCGCAAATACATACCCAAGGCATTCTTTCGCTGCCAACATTGCATGCACGTTCTGTCCGGGAACGCACAAAACCAGGAGACTTGCATGCACAGCACAGCGACACCCCATGCGTCCGCTTCCCCTGCTTCCCTTCGCTCCACTTCCCGCCGCGATCACCTGAGGCAATGCCTGGCCCTTGCGCTCGGCGGCACACTGGCCGGGGCCGGGTTGAGCGCCCGGGCACAGGGAGGCGCCTATCCCGACCGGCCCATCCGCATGTTCGTCGCGTTTCCCGCGGGTGGCGCCACCGACATCCTCGCGCGCATGCTCGGCCAGTCCATGGGCGGTCACCTCAAGCAATCGGTGGTGGTGGAGAACAAGCCCGGGGCCGGCGGCATGATCGGCCTCGAGGCCGGGGCGAAATCACCGCCCGACGGATACAGCCTGCTGCTGTGCGCGCTCACCAACCAGGCCATCGCCGGAAATCTCTACCCCAAGGCGACGTCGGACATCACGCGCGACTTCGAGCCCGTTGCGCTGGTCGCCAACGGAGCGCACGTGCTCAACGTCCATCCCTCGGTACCGGCGCGCAACATGGGCGAGTTCGTCGCGTGGCTGAAGGCCGGTGGCGGCAAGATCAACTATGCCTCGCAGGGCAGCGGCACGCTGTCGCATCTCGAGGCCGAACTGTTGCTGCAGACGCTGGGCACCCAGGCCGTGCACGTGCCCTACCGCGGCAGCTCGCAGGCCCTGCCCGACCTGATCGCCGGCCAGGTCTCGTTCATGTTCGACAGCGTGGCCGCCTCGCAGCCTTTCCTCAAGACCGGACAGCTGCGCGCGCTGGCCGTGACGACCGGCCAGCGCGTGCCGGCCTATCCCGACCTTCCCACCGTGGAGGAGGCCGGCGTGAAGGGCTACAACGCCGACAACTGGTTCGGCCTGTACGCCCCCAAGGGCACGCCGCCCGACATCCGCGCGCGCCTGGCCGATGCGGTGCAGAAATCGCTGAACGACAAGGCGCTCGCCGACAATCTGCTGCAGAAGGGCTTCGTCGTGAGCTTCGACCATGCCGAGCGGCTGGCCGCGCTCACCGCGAGCGACCGCGCCAAATGGGGCGGCGTCATCCGATCTGCCAACATCACGCTGTGAACGCCTCGGCGCATTGGAACAACCCGGACCACTCTGAACACATGAACTGGAATCTCCCCTTCCCCTCCGGACGCCAACCCGTGCTTGCACGCAACGTGGTCTCCACATCTCAGCCACTTGCCGCGCAGGCCGGAGCACAGGCCTTCGCACGCGGCGGCAACGCGGTGGATGCGGCGCTTGCAGCCGCCATCACACTGACCGTGGTCGAACCCACCATGAACGGCATCGGCGGCGATGCCTTTGCGCTGGTATGGGACGGCAACGGCCTGCACGGCCTGAACGCATCGGGCCGCGCTCCCGCCGCATGGACGCCCGAGCGATTCACGGGCATGCGCACCATGCCCCTGCGCGGCTGGGACAGCGTGACCGTGCCCGGCGGCGTGGCGGCCTGGCATGCGCTTTCCGAGCGCTTCGGCCAGTTGCCCTTCGAAGACCTGTTCCGCGATGCGATCCGCCACGCGCGCGACGGCTTCCCCGTGAGCCCCGTGATTTCCCACCAGTGGGAGCAGGCAGCGCAGGAACTGCACGTGCAGCCGGGCTTCTCCGAGTTCATACCCCAGGGGCGCGCACCGCGCACCGGCGAGATATGGCGGTTCGGCGCGCAGGCCGACACGCTGGCCGAGATTGCCGCCACGCGCGGCGAGAGCTTTTACCGCGGGCCGCTCGCGCGGAAGATCGCGGCCTTTGCCAGGGAGTGCGGTGCCGCGCTCACCGAGGCCGATCTCGCAGCACACCGTGCCGAATGGGTGCAACCCGTCTCCGTCGGCTTTCGCGGCCACGAGGTGCACGAGATCCCGCCCAACGGCATCGGCATGGCGGCACTCATCGCGATCGGCGTGATGAATCACCTGCCGTACGACGCCACCGCGCCGGGCTCCGCTCAGCGCATGCACCTCGAGATCGAGGCCATGCGCCTCGCCTTCGCCGACGCCCACATGCACCTGGGCGACGCCGACCACATGCGCGTGAAACTCGAGCATCTGCTCGACCCCGTCTACCTGAAGGAACGCGCACGCCTCATCGATCCCGAGCGGGCCGGCAGCTACGGACCAGGCCAGCCCCCTTCCGGGGGCACGGTCTACCTGGCCGCCGCTGACGCACAGGGACGGATGATCTCGTTCATCCAGTCCAACTACAAGGGCTTCGGTTCCGGCGTGGTGGTTCCAGGCACGGGCATCGCCTTGCACAACCGCGCCGTCGGGTTCGTGACCACGCCGGGCCACGTCAACCAGGTGGCAGGCGGCAAGCGACCGCTGCACAGCATCATTCCGGCGTTCCTCACGCGCGGCGGCAAGCCGCTGATGGCGTTCGGCGTGATGGGCGGCAACATGCAGCCCCAGGGGCATCTGCAGATGGTGATGCGCTGCGTGGCCGAAGGCTGGAATCCGCAGGCGGCATCGGACGCGCCGCGCTGGCGCATCGACGACGCGGGCCAACTGATCCTCGAACCCACGGTACCGCCCTCGGTGGTGGAAGGCCTGCAACGCATGGGCCATGCGCCCCGGATCATGCCGCCCGGCAATCTCGAGTTCGGCAGCGCCCAACTGGTCGCGCGGCTTGACGAGACGATCAGCGGAACCGCCGACGCGGTCTATGCGGCGGGCTCCGACCACCGCCGGGACGGACAGGCGGTTGGATACTGAACTCGTCCCGCAAGACCATGACGACACCTCGCGGACGCATGTCCAACGACGTATGCCAGCGCATTGCCGACGAGATCGTGCTTGGGCACTTCCCGCCCGGCACGCGCCTCGAGGAGGCGATGCTGGCCGACAGGCTGGGCGTCTCGCGCACACCGGTCCGCGAGGCGCTGCGCCAGCTTGCCATTCTGGGCCTGATCGAGCTGCGCCCCAACCGCAGCGCAACGGTGGCCCTCATCACGGACGAACGCCTCACGCACCTGTTCGAATCCATCGGCGATCTCGAGGCCGCCTGCGCCCGCTATGCCGCGATGCGCATGACAGAGGCGCAGCGCGCACAACTGCGCGAGGTGCATGCGGAGGGCTTCGCCGCCATGCAGGCCCGCGACGTGGTGCGCTACCACCAGCTCAACAACCTGCTCCACGACGTGATCCTCCAGGGCTCCCACAATCCCGAGCTCATCGAGGTGACCCGGAACCTGCAGAAACGCGCCAACGCCTACCGGCGCAACCAGTTCATGCAGATCGCGCGCGTGGCCGCCTCGTACGAGGAACACTGCGGCATCGTCGATGCACTGCTGGCCTACGACGCAGCAAGCGCCTACCGACAGATGCGCGCGCATGTGCATCGCGCACACGACGCGGCATCGATTCTCATGGGAATGCGAGAAGCAGCAGACGGTTGACAGGCCCGTACCAGGCCCACAAGGCTTTCCAAACAACAACCTGAGCAGCGCGCGCCCGCCTTGAACTGCCCACCCCAATGCTGAGATGGCCCCTCAGACGCGACGCAAAGGCGAAGACAGTACTTTGGTACGGCAAGCCTTTGCAACAAAGTATGAGGGGCCATATCAGCACCCCCAAACGAAGACTCTCACCGCAAGCGCTAAACGTCCATTCGTCACGCGACCCAAAGGACCCGGTATTCCGCAAAGAAAGAAACCGGCTTCATCGAATGCGATGAAGCCGGCTTTTATGCATGGCGGGACTTACTTGCTCACCACCTTGAGGCTCGCGTTCGGAAACTCCCCAAACATCTCGGGCGCATAGAGCGCCTCCACGCGGCTCGGCGGCAGGGAGAACTGGCCGGCATTGTTCAGCCGCACCGTGTACTCCATGCTGATCGTCCCCTTGGGGATGTACTGGTAGTAGCTGCGGAAGGACTCGAAGCTGCGCTCCTCGAACGCTGGCCAGGCCCAGCCCTCCCGCTTCTCGCCCTGCGTGGCGATCTCGGAGTCGCGGCCCAGCCCGCTGCCCAGGATCGTCGCGCCGGTCGGCACCGGATCGGTGATCGCCACCCAGGTCATGTCGGCGCTGGCATTCACCTCCAGCTTCACGCGCAGCACGTCGCCGCGCGAGTAGGTGTTGGCGGGCAGCGACTTGTCGGCCTGCTCGACCGGCGTCACGGTCCTCTTGATCGAGTAGCCGGCCGCAAAGGGCTCCTTCAGGCGGACCGCTGCAACGGACTGCACCGTGAGCCAGGGCTTGCCCGTGCCGACCTGCGTGACATTCAGGCTTTCCGGCGAGGAGCCCCACGGCAGGAACATCGTGTTGTTCTTCAGGTTGCCGGGTGATGCGGGTGCGCCGAACCAGGTGGTCTGGTGCGGTGCGCCTGCGGCGTCGCTGGTCTTCACGCGCTCGACCTTGCTCCAGTCGACGAGCGCCGTGCTGGAGCCGAGGCTCGCCTTGGTGAAGCCCGCCACTGGGACGGACTCATGCACCGCGCTGAACTTCTCGAGCGCCAGGCCGCCCCAGAAATTGGCCGACGTGGTGTGCCACGCACCGTTCTGCTGGCGCGCGATGAAGCCGTTGGCGATGCGGCCGATGTCGTCCTTCCACGCGGGGTCGTTCATCACGGCGATCAGCAGGCGGGCCATGTTCACATCGCCGTTCTGCATCAGCCACCACCAGTAGTCATCACGCTCGGTGCTGAAGAGCACCTTGGTGCCCTGGAACGACAGGCGCGCGCGCAGGATCTGCGTGGCCTCCGCCAGTTTCTGATCGCGCTCGGGAATGTCCTTCATGCGCCTCAGCACCATGAACCAGTCGATCACCGCATGCGTGGGCCACTGGTTGGGGGCGATCTGGATGCTCGTGAGCATGCGCGGCGTGGCCTTGCCGTAGCGCGAGAGCGCTTCGACGGCGGTGATCTTGCGCATGTCCAGATCCTTGCGCGGGCTCCAGAAGTTGCGCTGGATGCGTCCCTCCACAAACGCGATCAGGCCGTTGATCATCGAGGCCTGCGCCTCCTGCGGCAGCGTGAACTCGGGATGCAGCCCGGACACCTCGTTCGCGGCCGACAGCAGATACGCCGACAGCGTGTCGCTGCCCAGGCTGCGGTCGCCCGCGCGCGGCGGGAAGTACATCGCCAACCCGTCGTTGTCCAGATAGGTCGGCAGTTGCGACATCACCACCTGCCACATCGCGCCATCGCGCAGGCCCACGGCCTTGCTGGTCTTCTGCTCCAGGCAGATGAACGGGTAGTTGATCCACCAGTCGCGCACCGCCGGCAGGCCTTCGGCCAGCTTGGGCTGCATCGCGAGCTTGAGGCCGCCACGGCCCGGGACCGCATCCGCCGGGGGCGCGACGCTCATGCTGACGGCACCGTCCACCTGCACCAGCGTGCCCTGCTGCACGGTCAGCGGAATCGCCGGAATCAGGCGCTGCGTCACCTTGAGCGCATCACGCGCGCCGCCGGTAAGATCACGCGCCTCGATCTCCCACATCAGGGCCTGCGCGCGCGTCTGCGCCAGCTGTGCGGGAGCGGTCACGTTCCAGGACACCTCGCGTGAGTCGCCCGCGGGAATCTCCACGGTCTGCTTGTCCAGCGAGAGCAGCGCGGCGCGCGGGCTGACCTCCACCTTCATCGCGTTCTTCGTGGTGTTGCGCAGCGTGATCTGCGCGCGGAACTGGTCGTCCTCGCGCACCAGCGGCGGCAGGCCGCTGATGATCTGCAGGTCCTGCGTGGCGCGGATGCTGGTGCTGCCGGTGCCGAACATGCCGACGCCGGCGTCCGCGATCGCCACGATCTTGAACGTGGTCAGCGCATCGTTGAGCGGCACCTCGATCTTCGCCTGGCCCTTGTCATCCAGCCGGACCGAAGGCTTCCACAGGAGCAGCGTCTCCAGCAGTTCGCGCGCCTGCGCGCTGCCGCCGCCACCGCCGGCCGGAACGGCCTTCTTGCCGTAGTGCCTGCGGCCGATGATCTCCATCTGAGCGGTCGATGTCTCGACGCCCCACGAGCGGCGCTGCAGCATGGCCTCGAGCAGGTTCCAGCTGTTGTTGGGCATGAGTTCGAGCAGGGCCTGGTCGACGGCCGCCAGCGCGATTTCCGCACCCGCTGCCGGCTTGCCGTCGGGGAGCGTGGCCTGGACGGTGATCTGCGCCTTGCCGCGCACCGCGTAGCTTTCCTTGTCGGAGGTGACCTTCACGTCGATCTGATGGCCCTTGGTGCCCACGCGCAGCTCGGTCATGCCGAACCGGTAGGCGGGCTTGGAGAGATCGACCATCGCGGTCGGCGCGACATATTCCTTGCCTTCGTACCAGAATGCCGTCCACCATTCACGAGGCGACTTGAAGCCCCAGGTGAAGAAGCTGTACCACGGCACCTCGCGCAGCCGTCCGCGCAGCACGAACACGCTCACGTAGACGTTGGGGCCCCAGTTCTCCTGGATCTTCAGGTGCACGGTCGGGTCCTGCCCGTTCAGTTGCACCACCTCGGAGCTCAGGATGCCCTCGCGCTCCACCGTCACCAGTGCGGTCGCAAAGCGGAACGGCATGCGCACCTGCAACTGCGCCGTCTCGCCGGGCTGGTAGTTCTTCTTCTCGGGCAGCACGTCGATGCGATCGTGGTCTTCGCCACCGAACCACAGTTCGCCCTGCCGCGTGACCCAAACGGTCGACGCGGCAAGCGATTCATTGCCTTCCTTGTCGCGGGCCTTGGCAATCAGCTCGATCTCGCCGGCCTCGGCCATCTTCGCCTCGCACAGGAGCAGGCCGCGGCTGTCGGTCTTGCCCGAGCAGACAGTGCCCAGGTCCTTGGTCTCGGTCTTGTTGTCGTAGCTGTAGAAACCACCCACCATGCGCTTGCGGCTGGTGGTGGTGATGCGTGCGATCGCCTGCACATCGACGGGTACATCGGCCTGCACCTTGCCATCCAGCGACAGGGCCAGTGCCTGGAAGCGCATCTTGCTGGCGGCCGACACCCAACCCTCGGTCTTGATGCCGGCAATCACCGCGGCGGGCCACAGCGACTGGGAGCTGCGCAGCGTCTGCACCTCTCCGTTCGGATCGGAATAAGTGGCCTCCAGCACCATCTGCTGTGCATAGCGCGACTGCGGTACGTCACCGATGGTGACGCGGCCCGCGCCGGTGGCATTGAGCGTGAGCGGCAGCTTGTCCTCGATGATGCGGATGTCGTCGGACGACGCGGGCTCCTCGTTGTCGCTGTTGCCGCCGGCGTTCGCGCCGCGCTGGCGCGGAGGCTGGAAGCTGAACGCGTCGAAGTCCGGGAACGACAGCGACTTGCCGCGCACCATGGCCGACACGCGCACCGGCAGGCGAGCCGCCGGGCCGCCGGAGATGTAGTTGATCTGCACATCGACAGGCACCGAGCGCACGCGCACGAGCGGCTTCTTTTCCGCAGGCGTCACGCGGCCCTCGAACACGGGAAGGCGGAACTCCTCGACGCGGAAGCTGCCGGAGTCGAACGACATCGACCGGCCCTCGTTGCTCTTGCTGTTGAGCGAAACGCTGTACACACCCAGCTTGGCCGCCGGTGGAATGTGGAAGCTGTTTTCCGCGCTCAGGCCGCCCGAGGCGGTCTCGCGCCAGACGAGGTCCTGCGTGAACTGCTGTCCGCTGCCCGTGTGCGTGATCACCAGCTGGTTGGGGCGCTCGTCAGGCAGGTCGAAGCCGGTCATGGTCTGCGTGCGCAGGTAATGCTTCATCGACACGGTCTCGCCGGCACGCAGCAGCGTGCGGTCGAACACCGTGTGTGCCACCGCGTCGGGCTCGGACTGCTGGCTGGTGGGAACGTTGAAACGCCACGGCTCGATGCCGCGCTGCCAGTCGCTCCAGGTGAAGGCCATGTCTTCCACGCCATCCGCACCCTTGGCGCGCACGCTGACAAAGTACGCCCGCGACCATTCGTCGTCGCCATGGCACTCCATCGGCTCGGACGAGACCTGGTCGAAAACGGCGATGCCCTTCTCGTTGGTCGTCGCGCGCTGGACTTCGCTGCCATCGCAGGTGGAGACGCGCACGACGGCGCCCGGAACCACCTGCCCCTTGTCGAGCGTCGTCACCCATGCCTGGGAATTCTCGCGGCCGAGCTTGAAGTGCACCGCCAGGTTGGTCACCAGCGCCGAGGTGCGCACGTACATCGTGCGCTGCTCGCCGAGCGACTCGCTGAGCAACGCCTTGCCCAGCATGGGCGACGCGATCTCCACCACATGGAAGCCGGGAGCAAGCGGAATGCCCACCACCTCGAACGGTCGCGGATCGCCCGACGACTTGGGCACGTCCAGCGTCTTCACGCCGTTCTGACCCCTGAGCAGCGAGAGGCTGCGCGTCTGGATCGGGTCATCCCTGCTGTCATCATCGGGATTGAGCTTGGGCGGCAGTGGCCCCTTCACGTCCTGGCGGGCCATGCTGCGTCCCACGGACCATTCGTTGTAGCGCTGCACCTTGCGATACCAGCGGATGATTTCCGCGTCGTTGCCCGCCTTGACGGTGCTGACCTTTGCGGGCTGGTCCTTGGCGATCTGTGCGGCGGAAGCGGCGTCGAGCCCGCTCACGGCGAGCGACTGCTCCACATTGCGCAGCGTGACGGGCAGCAGCGCCGGCCCGCCCGGCCCTTCGGCAAAGCGCTCGACGATACCGAACGGTGACGCCGCGAACTTGGCCAGCGGCGGCATCTGCCCCACACCCACCGCCAGCGGGAAACTGGCGGCATTGCTCAATGTTCGCCCCGAGGCGTCCTGGAAGTCCTTGGGCAGTTCGATCGTGTACTTGCCGCCAGCGGTGAATGGCGGCGGGAACTGCACGCTCGTGACCACCGCATCGGCGTCGTCCGACTCGCTGCTCAGGCCGGGCTTGACCGATCCCGCCGAAGACTTCAGCCGGATGCCCTCGGCGTTCTTGCGCGCGACCGGTGCATTGAATGTGAGCGACATCGCACGGATGGGCAGACAGCCCGACTGCGCGCTCTCGCGCTCGCAGGTGAACTCGGCCTTGAAAGGCGCACGCACGGTATAGGAAAAGCGCTTCTCGTTCGAGTTGGCGACGCCGCTTGGCGTGGCAACCCCCTTGCCGAAGACGATCTGCATCGTCGTGCCGGGAGACAGCCGCCGGTTGCATGCCAGCGTGACAAAGGACAGCGGATCACGGGCGGCCTGCCTCTCCAGGCCACGGCCCTTCAGGAGCGCCTCGCGCTGCTTGCCCTCGATGAGCTTGACCGGAATGCGCTCGCCGACATCGCCCGCGACGCACCAGATGTTCTTGCGCACCGATTCCAGCGTCGCCGGACCGTTCAGCGGAAGCACGAAGAACTGCTCCTCGTCGATGGTCGTGTAGGTGCTTGGCTCGATGTAGCGCACATAGGGGCCACCAGTGTTGAACTGGAACTTCTTCTGCCCCGAGATTTCCGCATCGGTGGGCGACTTGAAAGCCGAGACCACGCTGGCGGAGCAGCGCACGCCGGGCGGCAGGTCGTCCGCGAAGTCGAACACCCATTCGCGGTCACCGGTCCAGCGCCCGGAGCCCTTGCCCGCGTCCACGTTGTCGCACGAGACGGTGAGCGGCGCTGCTGCCTTGGGATCCCCGAACCGCACTGCGGCCACGTCGAATTTGGCAACCACCTGCTTCACGCGGGCCACTTCGCCCTGCGGTGAAAAGCTCGAAATACTCAACGCCTGCGCGGCCCCCGCCGCTGCCACCAGCGCCAGGGCCACAAGAACGCCGCGTGGGCGAAGACTGTTTTGTGTCATGGATGATTCTCGGTATGCCCGAGCCTGCAGGGGACCCTCCCAGGACCGACGCATCAGGCTCGAATGGCACGAAGCGTAGCGCAACATTGTGCAATGGACATGATCATGCCCTATCCCGTTGCGCCGGCCCGGCCCCTGGCACACAGCCGCATGTTTTTGAACACAATTGTTTCAAAAACAAACATTGGCATGCGATCAAATGAAATCGGGGAGCTCCGAGCCCAAGGAGCGGGGCCGGAATCATCGCGGCCGGCGCGGGCAGCGGAACCCGAGGCTCGCCGCCGCCAGCATCTCACTGGGGAACGAAGCCGCTTTCCCGAATGATCTTTTTCCAGACGGCGGAGTACGCCCGCTCGCGGGCACTCAATTGGGCGGGAGTCATGAACTCCACCTCCAGTCCCAGGCCCGTCAATTGCGTCTTCACCTCCGGCATTCCCACCACCTTGGCAAGCGCATGTGAAAACCGCGAGATGACGGCTTCGGGAGTTCCGCGAGGGGCATAGATGCCGTAGTACGGCGTGTCCTCAAAGCCCTTGAGTCCCAGTTCGCCGAACGTCGGCACATCGGGCAGCAGCGCCTGCCGCTTGCCGCCCAGCACGGCCAGTACCCGCAGCTTGCCTGCCTTGTGGTTCTCCAGGAAATCCTGCACCGAACCGATGCCCGCCGGGATCTGCTGGCCCAGCATGTCGGCGATCATGGGCGCGCTGCCGCGATAGGGCGCGGCCAGCAGATCCAGGTCGAATCGCCGGCCGATCAGCTGCACCAGGAACTCGGGCGTCGATGCCGGCGCGGGAATGCCCACCGCGCTCTTGCCATGGCCCTTGTGGCGCACCCAGTCGACATACTCCGCGAACGTCCTGACAGGCGCGGCAGCCGACACCGCGAGGCAGTTCACGAAGGTCGCGAAACCACCCGCCGGAACGAAATCATGGTCCGGGTCGAAGCCCGGCTTCCTCACCACCTGCGGCAGGATGGAGATGGTGTGGTCGTGCGTGAGAAACAGGGTTCCGCCGTCCGCCGGCGAGCCCTTGAGCACCTGCGCCGCGATCTGCCCGCCCGCGCCCGGGCGGTTGTCCACGATCACCGCCTCACCCAGTTCGTCCTTGAGCTTTTCCGCGAGCAGCCGTGCAATCGCATCGGTGCCGCCGCCGGGCGGAAAACCCACGAGCAGGCGGATGGACCTGCCGCCCGCGGCATGGGGCTGTGCAAGCCCCCACGGCGCATGGGCGGCCGCGGATGCGGCAAGAAGCGACTTCAGGATCTGGCGACGCACATGGCTCATGGGGCCTCCCGGTTGTTCGGTGCGTGTTTGCGCTCTCAGGCCAGACGGGCGCGATGGCGCGCGATCTGCTTGCGCACCTGCGCGGGTGCCGTGCCGCCGAGCGTGTTGCGCGCGTTGAGCGAACCTTCCAGGCTCAGCGCCTCGAACACGTCCTGACCGATGCCGGGATTGAACGCCTGCAGCTCGGCCAGCGGCAGTTCGGCCAGGTCCACACCCTTGTTCTGCGCAAGCTTCACCGCGTGGGCCACGGTTTCATGCGCATCGCGGAACGGCAGGCCCTTCTTCACCAGGTAGTCGGCCAGGTCGGTCGCGGTGGCGTAGCCCTTGAGAGCCGCGGCACGCATGTTGTCGGCGTTGACGGTGATGCCGCCTTCCTTCTTGCCGGTGGCAGGATTCAGCTGCCCGCCGATCATCTCGGCGAAGATGCGCAGCGTGTCCTTCAAGGTATCCACGGTGTCGAACAGCGGCTCCTTGTCTTCCTGGTTGTCCTTGTTGTAGGCCAGCGGCTGGCCCTTCATCAGCGTGATCAGTCCCATCAGGTGGCCGACGACGCGGCCGGTCTTGCCACGGGCAAGTTCGGGAACGTCGGGGTTCTTCTTCTGCGGCATGATCGAGGAGCCCGTCGTGAAGCGATCGGCAATGCGGATGAAGCCGAAGTTCTGGCTCATCCAGATGATGAGCTCCTCCGACAGGCGGCTCACATGCACCATGCACAGGCTGGCAGCAGCGGTGAACTCGATCGCAAAGTCGCGGTCGCTCACGCCATCCAGGCTGTTCTGCGACACGCCTTCCATGCCGAGCGACTTCGCGACGCGCTCGCGGTCGAGCGGATAGGTCGTGCCCGCCAGCGCGGCGGATCCCAGCGGCAGCACGTTCACGCGCTTGCGCACGTCGAGCATGCGGTCGGCGTCGCGGCCGAACATTTCCACATAGGCCAGCAGATGGTGCGCAAAGCTTACGGGCTGCGCGACCTGCAGGTGGGTGAAGCCCGGCAGGATCACTTCCACGTTGGTCTCCGCCACTTCGACGAGCGAGAGCTGCAGTTCCTTGAGCAGGCCTTCGATCAGGTCGATCTCGCCGCGCAGCCACAGGCGCACGTCGGTGGCCACCTGGTCGTTGCGGCTGCGGCCGGTGTGCAGGCGCTTGCCTGCATCGCCCACGAGCTGGGTGAGGCGGGCCTCGATGTTGAGGTGGACGTCCTCCAGGTCGAGCTTCCACTCGAATTCGCCGGATTCGATTTCCTTCGTGATCTGCGCCATGCCCTTCTGGATGGAGGCAAAATCGTCCTGGCTGATGATGCCCTGCGCCGCCAGCATTTCCGCATGTGCCAGAGAACCCTGGATGTCCGCCTGCCACATGCGCTTGTCGAAGAACACGCTCGATGTATAGCGCTTGACCAGGTCGCTCATGGGTTCGGAGAACAGTGCCGACCAGGCCTCCGCCTTGGTGGCGAGCTGATCCTTGGAGGGTTGCGATGTGGGAGTTGTGGACATGAGGGCAATAATCCTGTTGTTCCGACACCCGAGAAAGCCGGATGCCGCAATGCGAGAGACCGAAATTTTATCGACCCTGCCCGCCTTCAGCCCAAAAGCGCCAGAACGCCCCTTCCGCGAGGAACGGATGCAGGTGTTCGATGCCTGCCATGTCGGCGTGGTGCTGCGTGCCGTCCTGTTCGTGGAAGCCGTGCTGGCCGCCGGCGTCATGTACCACGCCAGCTCGCCTTCGGACTGGCTTCAGCGCCTCTCGCTCGTCACCGCGGGCGCGCTTCCGGCCACGCTGGGCTGGCTGCTCTGCGCCTGCAGCCTCAAGCAACGCCTGCACGAGCTGCCCACCGTTGCGCAGTACCTGTGCGGAACGCTGCTGGGAATCATCGCGGGCACGGCCGCCAGCGGCCTGCTGGCCTGGGTGCTCCCGAGCGACGGGCCCTGGCCGTTTCTTGCCAGCGGCGTGACCGGCGGCCTGCTGGCGCTGGGCCTGGTGGCGGCGCTGCAGATGCGAGCGCGCGGCAGCACGCCCGCGGCCACCACGGCGCGCCTGACCGAACTGCAGGCCCGCATCCGCCCGCACTTCCTGTTCAATACGCTGAACAGCGCCGTGGCGCTGGTGCGCGAGGAACCCGCGAAGGCCGAGGCGCTCCTGGAGGACCTGAGCGACCTGTTCCGCCATGCACTGACGGAGCAAGGCGCCTCATCGACGCTGGAGGAAGAGATCCTGCTCGCCCAGCGCTATCTCGATATCGAGCAGGTGCGCTTCGGTGACCGCATGCGCGTGCAGTGGCAACTCGACACGCGCGCCAGCCATGCCCGACTGCCGCCACTGCTGCTACAGCCCCTGGTGGAGAATGCGGTCAAGCATGGCATCGAGCCCAGCGCCAACGGAGGCAAGCTGCGCATCAGCACCGAGTTGCGCAGCCGCCGCGTGGTCTTGCAGATCACCAACACCCTCGCCGAGAATGCTTCGGGCGAGGCACGGGCCACGCGCGGCCACGGCATTGCGCTGGCCAACGTGCGGGACCGGCTGCGCCTGCTGCACGACGTGGACTGCGACTTCAGCGCCGGTGTGCAGAATGGCCTGTACCGGGTCAGGATCTCGCT
This sequence comes from Diaphorobacter ruginosibacter, assembly GCF_014395975.1. Lineage (NCBI taxonomy): Bacteria > Pseudomonadati > Pseudomonadota > Betaproteobacteria > Burkholderiales > Comamonadaceae > Diaphorobacter > Diaphorobacter ruginosibacter. Next base: position 3,884,427 of record NZ_CP060714.1, read on the forward strand.
GCCCATCGCCGCCGCGCCATCCAATTAACATCCTTGAGGGAATTCCTGCGGAATGCACATTCTGATCGTCGACGATGAGGCCCTGGCCCGCAATCGGCTGCGCGCGCTGCTGAAGGATGCCGGCACCGAGTGCGGCAGCGTCCGGGAAGCCGCCAACGCCGCGGAGGCACTCGCGCTGCTGCAGGAGCGCGCGGGAGCCGATATCGACCTCGTGCTGCTCGACATCCACATGCCCGGCCAGGATGGCCTCGCGCTCGCGCAGACCATCCAGCAACTCGCCCATCCGCCGGCCATCGTGTTTGTGACCGCTCACGTCGATCATGCCGTCAGCGCCTTCGAGCTCGATGCCGCCGACTATCTCACCAAGCCCGTGCGCCTTGCCCGGCTGCAGCAGGCCATCGCCAAGGTGCAGCGCCTTCCGCGCGCTGCGGCGCAGCCACCGGTTCCGGCCGGGAATGAGCCAGCCCTCGTGATCCAGGAGCGCGGCCGCACGGTGCGCATTCCGATGGCCGAGGTGCTTTATCTCAAGGCAGAGCAGAAATATGTGACCTTGCGCACCTTCTCGCGCAGCTACATCCTGGACGGCTCGCTGCTCGAACTCGAGTCCCGCCATGCCGACCACGTCATCCGCGTGCATCGCAGCATGCTGGTGGCGCGCCGCGCACTGCGTGCGCTCGAAAAGCATTTCGACCCGGAGGAAGGCGAAGGCTGGGCCGTACGCCTGCATGGCCTGGCGGAGTTGCTGCCCGTCTCGCGCCGACAGGTCGCCTCGGTGCGCGAATCGCTGCTGCAATTCACCGATCCGGCCTCGCGCACCTGAGCCAGGGACCGAGTGCCTGCAGGCAGGCCTGCGCGGACACATGTTCGAACATTAAATTCTTTTTCGTATATCAAATACGAAAAATATCATTTATTGTTTTTAGAACCAAAAATTATGATTTGCACCTATCAAAGATGCAAACCCATCACAACAACGTTAACCCGGATCTTTGGCCCGTGTTGTTCGTCGATGGCTCTCCTTGCATCTCCCCGTCATTTTTTCCAGGGAGATAGGTACATGAATTTCAAGAAGTGGGCTCCGCTCGCCGTTGCCGCCGCCGCCGTTCTGGCCACCAGCACCGCCTGGGCCGACCGCCTGCAAGACATCAAGAAAGCCGGTGTGCTGCGCGTGGCGGCATTTGACGCCAACCCGCCATTCGGCTTTGCCGACCCCAAGACACGCAAGCTGGTGGGCTTGGACGTGGACTACGCCCAGGAGTTTGCCAAGCGCCTGGGCGTGAAACTGCAGCTCGTCCCGACCAACCCGGCCAACCGCGTGCCGCTGCTGCTCTCGAACAAGGTGGATCTGGTGCTGGCCAACTTCACCATCACCGACGAACGCGCCAAGCAGGTGAATTTCAGCGTGCCGTATTTCTCGTCCGGCACCCAGTTCATCGCCCCCAAGGGCACGCTGACCTCGGCGGAACAGCTGAACAGCCTGCGCATCGGCGTGGACAAGGGCACGACCAACGAAATCACGCTGCGCGAAAAATACCCGCAGGCCAAGCTCGTGGCCTATGACGACACGCCGTTCGCCTTCACCGCCCTGCGCAACGGCAACGTCCAGGCCATCTCACAGGACGGCCCCAAGCTCGTCGGTCTGCTCGCCACCATCAAGAACCCCGAAGAACGCGCCAAGTGGGAAGTTCCCGCCTTCACCATCTCCAACGACTACATCGGCGTAGGCATCCCCAAGGGCGAAACCGCCCTGACCGACTGGGTCAACACCACCCTCCAGGAACTCGAAGCCAACGGCCACGCCGGCAAGATCTACGACGCCTGGTTCGGCCCCCAAAGCGCCACGCCGCTGACACGCAATTTCAAGATCGGCGACAAGGCAGCGTGACACGAGGGTAGGGTCATGGGGGTATTGGTCCCCCACAGCGGGCCCCCGAAGCCCAGCGAGCACTCCCCCAACCCCCACAACGCCAAGACAGCCCCTCAGGCCAGGCGTCGAAGCCGCAGACAGTACTTTCGTACGGCAAGGCTTCGCAACAACGCCTGAGGGGCTGTATTGGCGCCTCCAAACGACCCACCCATCGAAGCCGCCAAGGCTTCGTGACGCCCTCCATGTCCCCCTTCAACGACCTGTTGGCTGGCAAGTATTGGGGATGGCTGCTGAGCGGGTGGGCTGTGACGATCGGCGCATCCCTGCTTGTCATCACTGCCTCCACCCTCCTTGGCACCCTCTTCGCCATCGCCCGCACCACCCCCATCACGGCCGTGCGCGCCGCCGCCGTCACCTACCTCTCGGCCTTCCGCAACACGCCCCTGCTCATTCAGCTCTTCTTCTGGTACTTCGGCGTGCCCGCACTGCTGCCGCCAGGCTGGATGCAGTGGCTCAACGGCCCGCACGGCGGCTCGGCGGCGGGAGGCATGGAGCTGCTGGCCTGGCCTTCCTTCGAATTCATCTCGGCCATCGTCGGCCTGATCTTCTACTCCACCGCCTACGTGGGCGAGGAAATCCGCGCGGCGCTCAACAGCGTGTCCGAGAGCCAGACCCGGGCGGCGCAGTCGCTGGGCATGACGCGCTGGCAGGCACTGCGCTACATCGTGCTGCCGCAGGGGCTTGCAAAAATAGTCTCGCCGCTGTTCGGGCAGTACATGAACATCGTCAAGAACACCTCGCTCGGCATGACCATCGGCCTGGTCGAACTGTCCTACCGCGCACGCCAGGCCGAGGCGGAGACCTTCCAGTCGTTTCAGGTCTATGGCATCACCACGCTGCTCTACATCGTGCTGATTTTTGCGCTCGACCACCTGAGCCGTGTGATCGACCAGCGCCGCCGCTGGGGGCCGTCTGCAGCCGAGGTGGCCCGCGCATGAACTTCGCAGCCCTTGCCGACGACTGGAGCTACCTGCTCCTGGGCACCTTTCCCGACGGCCCCCCGGGCGGTGCCTTGCTCACGTTGATGCTCAGCGCCATCTCGGGCGTGCTGTCCGCCGTACTGGGCCTCGCGCTCGGCATCGCGCTCGTCATGCTGCCTGGCCGTGGCTGGCCCACCGGGCTGCTGCGCAGCGGCTTGAGCTTTCTGCGCGCCATTCCGGTGCTGATGCTGATCTTCTGGATCTACTTCCTGCTGCCGGTGCTGTTCGGGCTGGATGTTCCGGGCACGTTCTCCGTGGTGTGCGCCCTGTCGCTCGTGAGCGGCGCCTATCTGGCGCACGGCGTGGCGGCCGGTATCCGCGCGATTCCCCAGGGCCAATGGAGCGCCGGCCTCGCGCTCGGCATGACGCGCTGGCAGGTGCTGCGCGAACTCGTCCTGCCCCAGGCGCTGGCCGTGATGCTGCCTTCGTTCGTGAACCAGTGGGTCACACTGATCAAGGACAGCTCGCTGGCCTACATCGTCGGCGTGGGCGAGCTCTCGTTTCTCTCATCGCAGGTGAATGCACGCCTCATGGTGCATCCCGCCGAAGTGTTTCTCTTCAGCGGTGCGATCTACTGGTTGCTGTGCTCAATACTCAACCTACTGGCCTGGAGAGTAGAAAAAAGAAGCACCCCCTGAGGCGCTACGCGCCAGTTTGGTGGGCCAAGCCAATGAGGTGTTCTGAATGACCGCCTGAGCAGCGCGCGCCCGCCTTGAACTGTTCACAACAATGCTGAGATGGCCCCTCAGACGCGACGCAAAGGCGCAGACAGTACTTTGGTACGGCAAGCCTTTGCAACAAAGTATGAGGGGCCATATCAGCACCTCCATACGAAGACTCTCGCCTCAAGCGCCGCCCGTCCATTCGTCACGCAACCCATGAGACCCGGTCTTCCGGGAAGAACCAAAACGGAACTTACCCAGCCATCAATGGCTGTGCCCGTGAGCCAGTCCGCTCACCACGGTCACGATGACGATGCCCGCCACCAGCCACGCAATCTGCGCCACCGTCTCGCGCGCGGAGAGCTGCTTCTGGAGTTGCGGAATCAGATCGGCCAGGGCCACATAGATGAAGCTGCTCGACGCAATCACCAGCAGATAGGTGAGCGCACCGTGCAGATGGCTGAGCAGGAAATATCCCGCCAGTCCCCCCAGCGCGGTGACGGCCCCGGCCAGCGACACCTTCATGAGCGCCGCCCGGCGGTTGGAGCTGCTGGAATTCATCACCACCAGATCGCCGATATGGTGCGGCACCTCGTGGGCCAGCACCGACACCGCGGCCACCACGCCCAGGCGCACGTCCGCCAGGAACGCCGAGGCGATCAGCACGCCATCGCCAAAGCAATGCACGCTGTCACCCGTGACGATGGACCAGCCACCGCTCTTGCGCTGGGAACCGGCGGAGTGTTCATGCTGGTGCACATGACCGTGATCATGGCCATGCGCGTCATGATGATGATGACCATGATCCCCGTGTCCATGGGCATGGCCATGCTCGTGCCCGTGATGCCAGAGTTCGGCCTTGTCGAGCAGAAAGAAAAATACCAGCCCCACCAGCAGCACGGCGAACAGATCATGCGCCTCCACCTGGCTCTCGAACGCTTCGGGCAACAGGTGCATGAAGGCGGTCGCCAGCAGCGCTCCCGCCGCCAGGCTCAGCAGATGCTGCGTGCCGACGCGGTTGCCGTTGCCCAGCCCCAGGCGCATCAGCAATGCCGCAATCCATACGCTTCCGATGCCAGCCGCCAGCGTGGCTCCAATGATTTCCAGTAATAACATCGCATTCAGGCAGGCAACCAAGCCCGCAGGTTGATGGTTCAACAAAAAAAGCCCCGAAGGGCTTTGCGTCTTCCTGCCTGGCTGCGAAGAACTGGCTGAGCAAGGATCCTCTGAACGAAGACGCCAAAAGAACGTGACAGATTGTCGCTCTTTTGGCAAATCCTTGCTTGCAATCAATTCACGCCGTGCGTCCTGAACCAGGCCAGCATGCGTTTCCAACCATCCTCGGCGGCCTCCTTGCGGAAGCTCGGGCGATAGTCTGCGTGAAATGCATGCGGCGCGTCCGGATAGAGCACGAACTCGGATTTCTTGGCTGCGGCAGAGCCCTGTCGAAGGGCATCTTTCATCTTATCAATCGTGTCAAGAGGGATGCCGGAATCTTTTTCACCGTACAGCCCCAGCACCGGCGCCTTGAGAATCGGGGCAATGTCGACCGGGTGCTTGGGCGTCAGGTCGCTTGGCTGCCCCACCAGCCGGCCATACCACGCCACGCCCGCCTTCACCGGCCCATGGGCCGAATACAGCCAGGTGATGCGCCCGCCCCAGCAGAAGCCGGTGATGCCCAGCCTGGCAACGTCGCCGCCGTTCGCACCCGCCCATTTCACGGTCGCGTCGAGATCGGCCATGACCTGCGCATCGGGCACCTTGGAGATCACCTCGCTCATCAGCTTGGACATCTCGCCATACGACATCGGATCGCCCTGCCGCGCGAACAGGTCCGGCGCGATCGCCATGTAGCCTTCCTTGGCCAGGCGGCGGCAGGTGTCCGCGATGTAGTCGTGCACTCCGAAGATTTCGGAGATCACCAGGACCACGGGCAGGTTCTTCTTGCCCTCAGGCGCGGCGCGGTAGGCGTTGACCTGAAAGCCATTCACATCGAAATGCACATCGCCCACCGTGAGCCCGTCCGCCGGTGTCTTGATGGCCGTCTGCGCACAGACCGGCAGCACGGAGGCCGCATAGCCCACGCCCAGCGCCACCTTCAGCGCCGTGCGGCGCGAGGCGCCCGCTTCCGATGTCTGGCCTGGCAGCAGCGAGTCGAGATCGCGCTTCATGTCGTCATGCTTCATGGTCTGTCTCCTGAGGGTGAGTACGGGGTGACCGGACAGTCTACAGGCATGCGCGTGCGGCAGGCACGCCTCGCCCCGGGATCCGCGGCGGTTTCCGAAAGCCGTCCGCTCCGCCGGGCGCTGCTCAGCGCGCGTCGTGCGAATGGATCTGCAGCGCCTCGAGGAAGCGGGACACCATGTTGTAGGCCGCCACCGTGGCCGTGAGCTCCACCAGTTGCTGCGCATCGAAATGCGCGGACACCGCGGAGAACACCGCATCGGGAACCTGGATGTCGCGTGTCATCGCATCGGTGTAGGCGAGCACGGCGCGCTCGCGGGCATCGAACTGCGTGCCCGCCTGCCATTCGCCCAGTGCGTCCAGTTGGGCCTGCGTCATGCCCTCCCGCAGCGCGATCGGCGCATGCTGCTCGGCCTCGTAGGGCGCATGATTGAGCAGCGCCACGCGCATGATCACCATCTCGCGGATCGCGCCGCCCAGCGACGATTTCTGGCGGATGGCCGTCAGGTAGTTCAGCCAGCCCTCGGCCACCGGCGGACTGTTGAGCAGCATCTGGTAGAGATGCAGGATGCTGCCGCGCTCGGCGATGATGCGGTCCGCGAGCGGCTTGACCGCCGGGCTCTGCGCGTCGGCATAGGGGATACGGGCCATGGTTGCGAGATTCCTTGCAATGAGTGATCGGCGTGCGCCGAAGAAGAGGGATAGGGTTTCAGTCGCTCGTGACGATCTTGCGCTTGACCAGGTCGGCCATCACATCCGAATCCTTGCGGACCCGTGCCGAAAACTCCTCCGGCGTGCCGCTCACCACGTCGAACGCGTTCTCGGCAAACTTCTTTTCCACCAGTGGGTCGTGCATCGTTTCCTGCGTCGCCTTGAGGATCCGGCTCCGCACCTGCGGCGGCAATCCGGGTGGCGCGACCAGGCCGATCCAGGTCGGGAATTCGAATCCGGGAACCAGCTCGTTCATTGCAGGAACGTCCGGCAGCAGGGCCGAGCGCCTGGGCGAGCTCACCGCCAGGGCGCGCAGCTTGCCCGCCTTGATCTGCGGAAGCATCACCGACAACCCTGCGAACGCATAGTCGATGTGGCCGCCCAGCAGGTCGGTGAGCAGCGGCGCGGCGCCCTTGTACGGCACATGCTCGGTCTTCAGGCCCTTGGCCAGCGAGAGCTGCGCGCTGTTCACATGTCCGGCCGATGCCGTTCCCGCCGAGCCGTACGAGCTCTTGGGGTGGGCTTTCAGGTAGGCCACCAGTTCGTCGAAACTCTTCACGGGCAGTTCATTGCGCGTAACCAGCACCTGCGGCGTGGTGACCAGCAGGCTCAGGTAGTCGAAGTCCTTGAAGGTGTCGAACGGCAGGTTCTTCACGGTGTGGTGGTTCACAGCCTGCGAGTCGAGTGCCAGCATCAGCGTGTAGCCGTCCGGCCTGGAGCGGTGAAGATCCCCGGCACCCAGCGAGCCGCTGGCACCGGGCTTGTTCTCGATGACGATCGACTGCCCCAGCTTCTCGCCCAGCGTGGCGCCGATGATGCGCGCCGTCTGGTCCACCGCGCCGCCGGGGGCGAACGGCACGATCAGGCGGATCGGCTGGGCGGGATAGGTCTGCGACCACGCGGCGGGCGCGCCAAGGCAGGCCAGCACAGCGCCCGCGCAGGCAAGCCAGACGCGGCGGCGAACGGGTTGGGTGTTCATGTCGGAAGTCTCCTTGTCGAAAGTCTCGTTGTGATGGCTAGGAAGGGCTCGTCCCTTCACACCGCGCAGGACATCCGGCCTCAGCGCGTCGCCGCGACCAGGCCGCCGTCGACCACGATCTCGGTGCCGGTGACATAGCGGCTCTCGTCCGCGGCGAGAAACAGCACGGCATGCGCGGTGTCCCAGCCCGTACCCATGTGCTTCATCGGCACCTGGTTGTTGCGCGTGTTGATGAAGCCCTCGGTATCGCCCTTGGCGTACTTCGCGGCCAGGCCTTCGAGCAGGGGCGTATGCATCAGCCCCGGCACCACGCAGTTCATCCGGATGCCCTCGGGCGCATGGATCACGGCCGATGTGTGCGTGAAGTGCAGCAGGCCTGCCTTCGCCGCCGCGTAGGCCACCTGCGGCTTGCCGATATAGCGCAGCCCCGCCACCGATGCCACGTTCACGATCGCGCCGCCTCCCTGCGCCCGCATATGGGGGATCACATGCTTGCAGCTCAGGAACGCGCTCTTGAGATTCACCTGCATCTGCGCGTCCCACACCGCCTCGTCCATGTCGACCGGGCCTCCGGGCTGCGACAGGCCCACGTTGTTGACCAGGATATCGATGCGGCCGAAGCGCTCGATGCAGGCCTGCACCGTCCTGTGCACATCGTCCGCACGCGTGGCGTCGCAGGCCAGCACATGGGCCGTGCCGCCTTCCTGCTCGATGAGCTGCCGGGTCTGCTCCGCGTTCGAGAGCACCAGATCGGTGCCGAACACCTGCGCGCCCTGCCGCGCCATCAGAACCGCCGTGGCGCGCCCGTTGCCCCAGCCGTCGGCCACCGCGCCACAGCCCATGACCAATGCCACCTTGCCTTTGAGATCCAGCACCTTCTCTCCTTGTATCGGGTTGGTGGCTGCATCCTAGGCAAGGCTCATTTATTTTTGAAATTCTTTCTATCTATCCATTTATAGAATGAAGGCATGAATATTTCCCCACGCCAGCTGCGCATGTTCCTCGCGCTCGCCGAGTCGCTCAACTTCAGCAAGACCGCCGAGCAGCTGTTCATCACCCAGCCCTCGCTGAGCAAGGCGATCCGGGACCTGGAGGAGTCGCTGGCCGTCACGCTGTTCGAGCGCACAACGCGCAGCGTACAGCTTACGGAAAGCGGCCGGCAGCTGGCGGCCCTCGCGCGGACCGTGGTCGGGGAATACGATGCGGGCCTCAGGCACATGCGCAACGCCGCCGAACGCGAGGCCCAGCAACTACGCATCGCCTCGCTGCCGTCGCTCGCCAACGTGATGCTGCCGCAGGTCTGCGCGCGCCTGGAGGCTAGGCACAAGGCGCCGCGCATCACGATCCACGATTGCACCAACAACGCGTGCATCGAGCGTGTGATGAACTACCAGGTGGATTTCGCGCTGGCATCCGTCGCGCCATCGCATCCCGAACTCAGGTATGAGGAGGTACTGCGCGACCGGTTCGTGCTGCTGTCCTGCGGCGCCTGGCGCCGGCGTGTCGCCGACGAGGTCATGCTCGAGGACCTGCTGAAGCTGCCGGTGATCAGCATGACGGACGCGAGCACCGCCATGCGCTACATCAGCGCCGCGCTGCTGCAGCGTGGCGTGGAATTCCGCCCGAAGATGCAGCTCGACCAGGTGGGCACGATCGCCGGCTTCCTGAAGCAGGGGCTCGGCGTCGCGGTGCTGCCCTACCTGGGCATGATGCCCATGGTGCATCTCGGGGGCATGAAGATCTCGGCCATCGCCGACGGACCGCTGCGGTCAGTGGGCGTGGTCAGCCGCCGCCAGGGCTCGGCCTCATCGATCGCGGAGGCCGCGATGCGAGAGATTCGCCAGGTCGCCAGCGAACTCATGGAAGCGCACACCCATTGGCTGCTGCCTGCACACAGCTAGGGAAGCTCTGCACGCATCCCCTCGATGCATGCCGGCGCGGACTCGGGCAGAGCGTCCCATCCCTAGTGTGCTTTCTCCCAATTCGGTCCGAAGCCCACCTCCGCCAGCAGGGGCACCTTCAGCTCGGCGATATCGGCCATCATGCGCGGCACTTCGGTGCGCACCCACTCGATCTCGCTCTGCGGCAACTCGAACACCAGTTCATCGTGCACCTGCATGATCATCAGTACATCGGGCTTCCTGGCATCCAGCTCCTTCTGCACCGCCACCATGGCCATCTTGATGAGGTCGGCCGCCGTGCCCTGCATGGGGGCGTTGATGGCCGCGCGCTCCGCACCGCTGCGGCGCGGGCCGTTCGGCGAGTTGATTTCGGGCAGATACAGCCGCCTGCCGAACACGGTCTCCACATAGCCTTGCGACTTGGCCTGCAGCTTGGTCTCGTCCATGTACTGCTTCACGCCCGGATAGCGCTGGAAGTACCGGTCGATGTAGGCCGCAGCGGCCTTGGTCTCGATGCCCAGGTTCTTCGCCAGGCCGAAGCTGCTCATGCCGTAGATCAGCCCGAAGTTGATCACCTTGGCATAACGGCGCTGCTCGCTAGAGACCTGGTCCACCGGCACGCCGAACACCTCGGACGCCGTGGCACGGTGCACGTCGATGCCATCGTGGAAGGCCCTGAGCAGCGATTCATCGCCGCTGATGTGGGCCATGATGCGCAGCTCGATCTGGCTGTAGTCGGCACTCGCGATCACGCGGCCCTCGGGCGCGATGAAGGCCTCGCGCACGCGGCGGCCTTCCGCCGTACGCACGGGGATGTTCTGCAGATTGGGATCGTTGCTCGACAGGCGCCCCGTCACCGCCACTGCCTGCGCGTAGTGCGTGTGCACACGGCCGTTGCCGGGATCGGCCAGCAGCGCCAGCTTGTCCGTGTAGGTGCCCTTGAGCTTGGAGAGCGAACGATGCTCCAGGAGCTTCGCGGGCAGCGGATAGTCCTCCGCGAGCTTTTCCAGCACCTCCTCATCGGTGGAGCGTGCGCCCGTCGCCGTCTTCTTCACCACCGGCATGCCGAGCTTGTCGAAGAAGATCTCGCCGAGCTGCTTGGGGCTCGACAGGTTGAACGGCTGGCCCGCGATCTCGTAGGCCTCGTTCTCGAGCTGCACGATGCGCTGACCCAGGTCGTTGCTCTGCCGTGCCAGCTCCGCCGCATCGATCAGCACGCCATTGCGCTCGATGCGGAACAGCACTTCGCTGGTCTGCATTTCCAGTTCGTAGATGCCGCGCAGCCTGTCGCTTGCCTCGAGCTGCGGCCACAGCACGCGGTGCACGTCCAGCGTCTGGTCGGAGTCCTCGCATGAATAGGCCGCCGCCTTCTCCACCGGCACCTGGGAGAACGGGATCTGCTTGGCACCCTTGCCGCACAGGTCCTCATAGGTGATGCCGCTGCGGCCGGTGTGGCGATCGGCCAGGCTCGACAGCCCATGCGGCTTGTGCACCTCGAGCACATAGCTCTCCAGCATGGTGTCGTGCTGGTAGCCGCGCACGTCGATGCCGTGGTTCGCGAACACGTGGCGGTCGTACTTGATGTGCTGGCCCAGCTTCTTCCTGGACTCATCCTCGAGCCAGGGCTTGAGCTTGGCGAGCACGAGCTCGACCGGAAGCTGCTCGGGCGCATCCGGGCCATCGTGCGCCACGGGAACGTAGGCGGCGCTGCCCACGTCCACGCTGAAGCTGATGCCGACGATGCGCGCCAGCTGTTCGTCCAGCGAGGTGGTTTCGGTATCGATGGCCGTGAGCTCCGCCGCGTCGATCTTTGCGATCCAGCGATCGAGCTCCGCCTCGGTCAGCAACGTTTCATAGACCACGTCGCGATGCTGGGCCAGCACCGCGATCTCGGTGGTGATCGCATCCTCGGCACCGAAGAGGTCCTCCTGTCCACCGGCTGCGGTGGGGGCAGCTGCCGCCGGCTGGGCCACGGCACTGCCAAGCGTGCGTGCCAGCCCCTTGAAGCCGAATTTCTCGTAGAACGGCAGCAATGCTGCGCCATCGGGCTCTGCCAGAGTGATCGACTCGAGCGCAGGCAGCCCGACGACATATTCGCCAAGCTCGCAATCGGTCTTCATGGTGACCAGCTGGCGGCTGAGTGCGAGCTGGCCCGAGGCAATCGCATCGCGCAGGTTCTGGCCCGCGACACCCTTGATGTCCCCGGCATTCGCGATCAACTGGTCGAGCGAACCATGCTCCAGCAGCCACTTCGATGCGGTCTTGGGTCCCACCTTGGCCACGCCGGGTACGTTGTCCACGGCATCGCCCACCAGGGCCTGGTAGTCGATCATCAGCGCGGGCGGCACGCCGAACTCGGCCGTCACGCCCGCCACGTCGCGCTTCTTGCCGTTCATCGTGTCGATGATGGTGATGCGCTCGTTCACCAGTTGCGAAAGATCCTTGTCGCCACTGGAGACCACCACGTCGATGCCCTGCTCCGACGCCAAGCGCGCCAGCGTGGCGATCACGTCGTCGGCCTCGACACCCGGCACCGCGAGCACCTTCCAGCCGAGCATCTTCACCACCTCGTGGATCGGCTCGATCTGCGAGCGCAGGTCGTCGGGCATGGGCGCGCGCTGTGCCTTGTAGTCGGTGTACAGCGCGTCACGGAACGTCGGGCCGCTCGCGTCGAACACGCAGACCGCGTAGTCTGCCGTCACGTCCTTGCGCAGCGCCTGCATCATGTTGATCATGCCGCGGATCGCGCCCGTGGCCGCGCTCGCCGGATCGCCCGGAACGGCACGCAGATCGGGCATGGCATGGAAGGCGCGGTAGAGGTAGCTGGAGCCGTCCACCAGCACCAGGGTCTTGGAATTGCTCATCCCGCCATTGTGCCGTGACAGCGGGTGGGCCGCAGGGCCTGCACGCCCCGGCAAGGCAGCCAACTTCCGGGGAAATGACAACGCCATGACCACCCGCTCTACAATCAAGGCATGCGCGCCGCAACTTCCCTCCTCTCCGCCCTGCTGCTGACCCTGGTGTCCAGCGGCCCGGCCTTTGCCCAGAATCCTGCGCAGGCTCCCGCCCAGACCATGCCCGACTCTTCGGCAACGCTCCCAAGACAGGAGCATTCCGGGGAAGACCGCCACAACCAGCGCATCGAACGCCTGACCGTGGAAGACGGGGGCAGCCGCGTCGACGAGCTTCGCGTGGGCGGCCAGACCCAGAGCATCAAGGTCAAGCCCAAGTCGGCAGGCGGTGGCATTCCCGAGTACGAGGTCATCCCGAACAATGGCACACGCGATGGCGGCCCGAGCCGCAGCGGTGCAGAGACCATGACCGCACCGCGCGTCTGGAAGCTCGGCACCTTCTGAACGCTTGCCGGAGCCAGGCGTCCCTGCATTGCCGCAGGTTCGTGGGGATCCATGCGCACCTGCGCCGTTCCTCAACCGCTTTCATCTTTCACTCACTGTTTCATCGAGCTAGCTGACCCATGGCCGTCTTCACCGAAGTCTCCAACAAAGAGGCGCGCGACCTGCTGCGCCGTTTGCAACTGGGCACATTGACGGAGTTGCGCGGCATCGAGGGCGGCATCGAGAACACCAACTACTTCCTCACGTCCAGCGAAGGCGAGTACGTCCTCACGCTGTTCGAGCGCCTGACCGCGCAGCAGCTGCCGTTCTACCTGCACCTGATGAAGCACCTGGCGCACGGCGGCATCCCCGTGCCCGACCCGGCGGCCGACAAGAGCGGCGACATCCTCCACACCGTGGCGGGCAAGCCTGCCGCCGTTGTCAACAAGCTGCGCGGCAAGAGCCAGCTGGCGCCCGAGGCCGTGCACTGCGCCGCCGTGGGCACGATGCTCGCGCGCATGCACCTCGCGGGCCGCGACTACGACCGCATGCAGCCCAATCTGCGAGGGCTCGACTGGTGGAACGAGACCGTGCCCGTCGTGCTGCCCCATATCGGCGAGGAACAGAGGGCATTGCTCGCATCGGAGCTGGCCTACCAGAACCACGTCGCGGCCTCGTCCGAATACACGGCGCTGCCGCGCGGCCCCGTGCATGCCGACCTCTTCCGCGACAACGTGATGTTCGACGGCGAGGAGCTCACCGGCTTCTTCGACTTCTACTTTGCCGGGGTGGACACCTGGCTGTTCGACCTGTCGGTCTGCCTGAACGACTGGTGCATCGACCTGCCCACCGGCGTGCACGACGCCGTGCGTGCGAGCGCCATGCTCGATGCCTACCAGGCCGTGCGGCCGCTGACCACCGCGGAGCGCACGCTGCTGCCCGCCATGCTGCGCGCCGGGGCGCTCCGCTTCTGGATTTCGCGCCTGTGGGACTTCTACCTTCCACGCGAGGCGTCGATGCTCAAGCCGCACGACCCCACGCACTTCGAGCGCGTGCTTCAGGGGCGCATCGCGCATCCACTTCATCCATGACGCCAACGCGGCAATGCCCTGGATCGCCTCGGTTTCTGGCGTCTGGGGTACAGTGCCGGTTGTCCCGCCAGCGTGCCGCGATCCGGCGCGATCTTCGGCACGCTTACCTCCTCTTTCCCCATGAAGCTGCATATTGTTCCGGCACGCACTGGCGTTGATTGGGTTCGCCAGGGCATCCAGGTTTTCTGGCGCCAGCCACTGGCACTCACCCTGCTGTTCTTCACGACGACGGCCGCCATGTCGCTGCTGTCGGTCGTCCCGCTGCTCGGCCCCGTGATCGCGCTGGCACTGCTGCCCGCCGCCACGCTGATCATGATGGAGGCGGCCGCCGAAACCAGCCTGGGCCGCATTCCCACGCCCGCCCTCATCCTCAACGCGTTGCGCACCGGGCGCCAGCGCCTGTCGGCCCTGGCCGCACTCGGCGCAATCTATGCGGTGCTGTTCCTGCTGATCATCGGCATTGCATCGCTGGTGGATGGCGGCCAGTTTGCGAGCGTGTACTTCGGTGCCGAACCCATCACACAAGACATGGCGCAAAGCGGCGGCTTCATGGGTGCGACCTGGATCGTCATGGCGCTGTACGTGCCGCTGTCCATGCTGTTCTGGCATGCTCCGGGGCTCGTGCACTGGCACAACGTCCCGCCGGTCAAGGCCTTGTTCTTCAGCATCGTGGCATGCATCAGGAACATCGGCGCGTTCAGCCTCTACAGCATCGTCTGGTTCGGCGTGTTCCTGGGCGCGGGCGTGGTGGTGAGCCTCATCGTCACGCTGCTGTCCGTGGCAGGCCTCGGCAGCTCGGTGGTCGCGGCACTCATGATTGCCACCGCACTGGTGCTTGCCACCATGTTCTTCACGTCGATCGTGTTCACCTTCCGAGACAACTTCGAACCTCCGCAGCGCCAGCAGGAGCACCATCCGGAGGTACTTGAGTAAGCACCTGCTTGCACTCAAGACGCCAAAAGGAAAGCGCCGTACCCCGAAGGGTCACGGCGCTTTTCTCTTTCGGCTCACCGGCTGATGAGTCAGAACGTGCCCTGGTAGACACCACCGTCGGCCAGGATGTTCTGGCCCGTGAGATACCCCGCCTGCGCGCTGCACAGGAAGGCGCAGATCGCACCGAACTCCTCGGGCGTGCCGAAGCGCCTCGCGGGTATCTGCGCGGCCTGCGTGGCGCGCACCTCGTCGCTCGATTTGCCGAGCTTCTGGGCCGTCGCAGCAAAGGTTCCGGCCAGTCGATCCGTGTCAAACTTGCCCGGCAGCAGGTTGTTGATGGTCACGCCCTTGGCCGCGATCGGGCTGCGCGCCAGGCCGGCCACGAAGCCGGTCAAGCCGCTGCGCGCGCCGTTGGACAGGCCCAGGATGTCAATGGGCGCCTTCACTGCGCTCGACGTGATGTTGACGATGCGCCCGAAGCCGCGCGAGGCCATGCCGTCGACGGTGGCCTTGATCATCTCGATGGGGGTGAGCATGTTGGCATCGACGGCCTTGATCCATGCATCGCGGTCCCAGTTGCGGAAGTCGCCCGGTGGCGGGCCGCCCGCGTTGGTGACCATGATGTCCACATCGCGCCCCGGCCCGCCAGCGGCGCCGAACGCCGCCTCGCGGCCCTGTTCGGTGGTGATGTCCGCAGCCACCACGATCACCTGGGCACCCCGTGCCGCACGGTCGCGCAACTGCACGGCAGCCGCCTCGATGGCCGATGCGGTGCGCGCCACGATCACGACGTTCACACCCTCCTGCACCAACGCCTGCGCGCAGCCGAAACCCAGCCCCTTGCTCGCACCCGATACCAGCGCCCAGCGCCCGGCAATTCCCAAATCCATGGAGATCTCCTTGTTGATTCAACGTCAGCACACGGCCATATACGCCAGCGGCAGGCCATCGTAGCGTCAAGCACGCGAAGCGGCCCGCGTGAAGACAAATATCCCGGCAATCACGAGCGCCGTGCCGATTGCGATGCCCGCGGTGAAAGGCTCATCCAGCAGCCAGATGCCCATGAGCACGGTGGACAGCGGCCCGATCAGGCCCGTCTGCGCCACCAGCGCGGAGCCGATGCGCTCGATCGCCATCATCACCAGCAGCACGGGGACGACGGTGCACAGCACGGCGTTCAGCACCGACAGCCAGATCACCTGCGGAGCCACCGCCAGCGCGCTCGACACGGGCCGCAGCACCACGAATTGCAGCATGCAGCAGATGCAGGCCACCGAGGTCGCCAGCCCCACCAGCCGAAGCGAGCCCAGCCTGCGCACCATTTCGCCGCTGTAGACCAGGTAGACCGCATAGCTGATGGCGGAGAGAAACACCAGGAACACCCCCCAGACCACGCCGCTGCCCTGCTGCGTGGCTTCCTGCCCGAAGACGCCCAGCACGCCGATGTAGCTCACCGCCATGCCCAGCGCCTGCACCCTGTTGATGCGGCGGCGATAGAGGAACCAGCCCAGCGCCACCACGATGGTCGGCGTGAGGTACAGGATCAGCCGCTCGAGCCCTGCCGTGATGTAGGCCAGCCCTGCAAAGTCCAGAAAGCTCGCAAGGTAGTAACCGCTCACCCCGAGGCCGATCACGCCGAGCCAGTCGCGACGCGTGAGCGGTGGCTTGCCCCTGCTCGCCCACCAGGCCATCAGCACGAAGAACGGCAGTGCAAACAGCATGCGGTACATGATCAGCGTGACCGCGTCCACGCCGTGCCGGTATGCGAGCTTGACGATGATGGCCTTGCCGCTGAATGCAATCGCGCCGACGATGCCCAGCGTGAGGCCCAGCGCCACGCCTTTCGGCTGCACGGGCGCGTGGATGGGTGAGGAGGTGGGGGAAGACGGAGAAGAAGACACTGAATGAAGATTCCTGCGGGCTGCGCCGCGGCCCGGCCGGCACCGCGAGCACTGTCAGCACCATTGCGGGAGTGCGTTCAGCCATGCCTGAGCAGGGAATGACCGATTATGAAGGCTCCCTGACGGGCCCGCGCGTGCATACCGGAACGGCAGCCATCGCCAATGAACCATAAGACATAAGACATAAGACATGGCTCCCCACGCTTGCCCACTGCGTGTGGCCGCTGCCCCTCCGAGAGGGGCGTTTTTATCTTGGGGCGGCCCGGCGATAAAAATGGCTCCCCACGCTTGCCCACTGCGTGTGGCCGCTGCCCCTCCAGGAGGGGCGTTTTTTATCTTGGGGCGGCCCGGCGATAAAAAACGGCACCCGAAGGTGCCGTTTCAAGAGGCCCGCTCATGATGCGCCGGGCCGGGTTTGCGTGATCAACCCGATATCAGTCTTCGACAAACGCCTCTTCGCGTTTCTTGCTCACCGCAGGCAGCAGCACGATCACGAGCAGCAGCAGGGCCGCAGTCAGCAGGCCGGCGGAGATCGGACGCGTCACGAACACGCTCCAGTCGCCGCGCGAGAGCAGCAGTGCACGGCGCAGGTTTTCCTCCATCATCGGGCCCAGGATGAAGCCCAGCAGCAGGGGAGCAGGTTCCACGCCCAGCTTGTAGAACAGGTAGCCGATGAAGCCGAAGACGCCGACCAGCCACACGTCGAAGGTGTTGTTGTTGGTGGAGTACACACCGATCGCACAGAACAGCACGATGGACGGGAACAGCCAGCGGTAAGGCACGGTCAGCAGCTTGATCCACATGCCGATCAGCGGCAGGTTCAGGATCACCAGCATCGCATTGCCGATCCACATCGAGGCGATCAGGCCCCAGAACAGTTCGGGGTTGCTCGTCATCACCTGGGGACCAGGCTGGATGTTGTGGATGGTCATCGCACCCACCATCAGCGCCATCACGGCGTTGGGAGGAATACCGAGCGTCAGCAGCGGGATGAACGAAGTCTGCGAACCAGCGTTATTGGCCGACTCGGGAGCCGCCACGCCACGGATGTTGCCCTGGCCGAAAGGAACTTCACCGGGCTTGAGCTTGGTCTTCTTCTCGATGGTGTACGCAGCAAATGCGGACAGCAGCGCGCCGCCACCGGGCAGGATACCCAGGGCGGAACCCAGGGCCGTACCGCGGATCATCGCGGGGAACATGCGCTTGAAGTCTTCCTTGGTGGGGAACAGGCCCTGCACCTTGGCGGTGAAGACTTCGCGTTCGTCATCGGACTTGGACAGGTTGGCAATGATTTCGCCGTAGCCGAACACACCCATCGCGATCACGACGAAGTTGATGCCGTCGGTCAGTTCAGGAATGTCGAACGAATAACGCGCGACGCCGGAGTTCACGTCGGTACCGACCAGACCCAGCAGAAGGCCCAGCACGATCATGCCCACGGCCTTGAGCAGCGAACCCGAGGCCAGCACCACGGCACCGATCAGGCCCAGCACCATCAGCGAGAAGTATTCGGCGGGGCCGAACTTGAAGGCCACTTCCGTCAGCGGAGGAGCAAAGGCCGCCAGGATCAGCGTACCCACGCAGCCCGCGAAGAACGAACCGATGCCGGCCGCCGCAAGCGCCGGCCCCGCTCGCCCTTTTCGGGCCATCTGGTAACCGTCGATCACGGTCACCACGGAGGACGATTCGCCCGGCAGGTTCACCAGGATGGCGGTGGTCGAACCACCGTACTGTGCGCCGTAGTAGATACCGGCCAGCATGATCAGCGCAGCCACCGGAGGCAGCGCATAGGTTGCAGGCAGCAGCATGGCGATGGTGGCCACGGGGCCCACGCCTGGCAGCACGCCGATCAGCGTGCCGAGCAGACAGCCGATGAAGCAGTAAATCAGGTTTTGGAAGGTGAACGCGACGCCGAAACCCGTCGACAAATTCTGTATCAGATCCATGGTCTAGAGTCTCCGATCAACCTGCAATGAAGCTGGGCCACACAGGGAATTGCAGGGCCAGTGCCCACACGAAGGCAATGTAGCTGCCGGCGGCAAGCACGGTGGCGAGGATGAACACTTCCTTGAAGTTGAAGGTGCTGCCCGCCAGGCTGGCCACGAAGGTCAGGCCGTAGATGGCGATGATCAGGCCCATGGCAGGAATGCCGAATGACGGCAGGCCAGCCAGCAAGACGCCGAACAGCAGGTTGGCGCCGATGATGAAGACAATCTGCTTCCACGCCCACTTGCCGATCTTGTCACCGCCTTCGGTCTCGACCACGGTGGCCTTGAACATGATGACGGCACCGATCACCGCCAGGATGATGCCCAGCAGCAGCGGGAAGTAACCCGGCCCCATGCGGGCACCCGAGCCCACGCTGTACGTAGTTGCGCCCCACGCGAACCCGCCGCCTACGAGCAGGAACATCAGGCCCGAAAAGAAATCTTTCTGACTCTTTATTTTCACAAACAAGTCTCCTGGAAAAGGATAACGACCGGCGGATTGTCAGGTGCGAGTCAGCCCGAATCGATGTGGATTCCACCTACAAGCGGATACAAGTTTTCCCTAAGAGACAAGCGGGTTGCGGGCGTGCAGGCGGCGGCCTGCATACGCTGAAGCCTCGGGGCGGGATGGTTTTTTCTGATGGTGTGGGTTGTTTTGAAGGCGGAGGCCGGGACTGCCCTAAAAAATCACCACACATACAAACACAAACACCTAGCCAAAGAACGAATCACTCCAACGGCGGAGTAGCCGCAATCACCTCATCCAGCGTGGTCAGCCCTTCGGCCGCCCGCATCGCCCCCGCCAGCCGCAACGGCCGCATCCCATCCTTCACCCCCTGACGCCGCAGGTTGTCCATCGAAGGCGACTGCGTGACCAGGTTGCGCATATCCTCGCTGAAGGTCAGCAGCTCATAGAGCCCCATGCGTCCGCGGAACCCCGTCATGCGGCACTCGATGCAGCCCACCGGCTTGTAGGCCCTGTATTCGCCGTTGAACTTCCATGGCTTGATCAGGTCGGCCAGCACCTCCGGCGACGCGGCCTCATCGGGTTGCTTGCACTGCTTGCACAGGGTGCGCACCAACCGCTGCGCAAGCACCCCGAGCATGGTGGCGTTGATCAGGTAGGGCGCCACGCCCAGTTCCATCAGGCGCGAGACCGCGCTCGGTGCGTCGTTGGTATGCAGCGTGGAGAAGACCAGATGGCCCGTGAGCGCCGCCTGCACCGCCATGTCGGCGGTTTCCAGGTCGCGGATTTCCCCGACCATGATCACGTCCGGGTCCTGCCGCATGAGGGCGCGCAGGCCTTCCGCGAAATTGAAATCGAGCTGCGGCTGCACCTGCGTCTGGTTGAACGAAGCCTCGATCATTTCGATCGGATCCTCGACCGTGCTCACGTTCACCTCCTCGGTGGCGATGCGCTTGAGCGTCGAGTACAGCGTCGTCGTCTTGCCCGAGCCCGTCGGCCCGGTCACCAGGATGATGCCGTGAGGGCGCTGCACCAGCGTTTCCCAGCGCGCCGCATCGTGGGGAGGAAAGCCGAGCGCGCCCAGGTCCTTGACCGTGTTGTCGGGATCGAAGATGCGCATCACCATCTTTTCGCCGAATGCCGTGGGTAGCGTCGACAGGCGCATTTCGACCTCGTCGCCGCCAGGGTTGCGGGTCTTGATCCGGCCATCCTGCGGACGGCGCTTCTCGACCACGTCCATGCGGCCCAGCAGCTTCACGCGTGCGACCATGGCGTTGAGCACGCTCATCGGCATCTGGTAGACCACGTGCAGCACGCCGTCGATGCGAAAGCGGATCACGCCCTGCTCGCGGCGTGGCTCCAGATGGATGTCGCTCGCCCGCTGGTCAAAGGCGTATTGCCACAACCAGTCCACCACGCGCACGACCCCCTGGTCGTTGGCATCCAGCTGCTTGTTGGCCTTGCCGAGCTCCACCAGCTGCTCGAAACTGCCTCCCGCCGAATTGCCGCCCGCCTTCTGCGCGGCCCATACCGACTTGGCCAGTGCGAAGAACTCGGCCGTGTAGCGCTTGATCTCAAGCGGATTGGCCATCACGCGCCGGACCGTGCGGCGTGACTGCCGCTCCACCTCGGCCACCCAATCGCTCATGAAGGGTTCGGCCGTGGCCACGACGATCTCCGTGGGCGATACCTGCACCGGCAGCACCTTGTGGCGCTCGGCGTAGGAAGCGCTCATCGCGTCCGCCACGCGCCCCACGTCGACCTTCAGCGGGTCGATGCGCAGAAACGGCAGGCCGCTGTGCTGCGCCACATACTCCGTGAGCAGGTCCACATCCAGCGGCTTGCCGTCGCTTGCTCGCACCATGCCCACGTTGCCCAGGCGGACCAGCGGATGCTGCACGCTCTCCGCGCGGGAGCAGCGCTCGATCGTGCGATCCGCGGCCTCGGCATCGATCACGCCCTCGGTGCGCAGCCATTCCACGACCGTGCGCCAGTCGAGCGGGCCATGATGCGCCTTGCGGCGCGGAGCACTGGGGGTCGGCGATGCGGTTATGGGTCTGGGCGGCACGTGGGCGGTGGTGTTCATGGGGTCCCTGCTGTGTTTCCTGGCATTCCCTGCACGGGGAAGCTCACGCCTTCGCGGCGGGCTGCACGCGGCTGAACACGCGCAGCCACTTCGTCGCTGGCAGATCCCAGCGCGCCTGCACCTGTTCTGCCCGCTCCATCAGCTCGGCACGCTTGGGTGCGGTGGGCGTGCGCTGCGCCAGCACGATGGTATTGCCTTCGCGCGTGGGCTTGAAGGCCCACAGTGCGTCCTCGCCGAAGACATCGGCGAGCTTCTGCAGGCTGCTCTCATAGCTCGACATGCGCCCGAACAGGTTGACGGTGAGACAGCCGTCATCCGTCAGCAGCTGGCGGCAGTCGGCATAGAACTCGGCGCTGTCCAGCACGGGTGCCGCCGCCTGGTGGTCGTAGAGATCGACCGCCAGGGCATCCACCGTTCCGAGCCACTCCGGGTTGCGGATCTCGACGGCCGCATCGCCGAGCACCACCCGCAGGCGCGGGCCATCCTGTGGCAGCTTGAACCACGCGCGGCAGATGCTGATTACCTGGGGATTGAGCTCGATCGCCGTGGTCCGCGTACGCAGCTTCTTGTGGCAGAACTTGGTGATGGCGCCGGCACCGAGGCCCAGTTGCATCGCATGCCGCTTGCCTACGCCCGCCGGATCGACGAACAGCAGCCATGCCATCATGCGCTGAACATATTCAAGTTCGATATCGAACGGCTCGTCAACCTTCATCGAGCCCTGTATCCAGGGCGTTCCCAGGTGCAGATAGCGCACGTCGCCATCGTCGGACACGCTGACTTCGGGCAGTTCCGCCGCGTTCTGCAGTTGTTTTTTCTTGCTCAAGGCTTCACACCAATCCATAGGGAGCCAGCGCTGCGCGCCAGGCATCCAGTTTTTTCTCGAAACTCCACGACGCGTTGGCCGGGCTGGTCGACGGCAATCGCAGGGATGCGATTCTGTCATCCCCAGGTAAACCCAGGCTGGCCCGTACCGCCTTCGCATGCCGGAAGCTCTCCCCTCCATTGTGGGCGATGGCGGCCAGCAGGGGCAGTCGCCGCGCGAGCGCCGCGAAGTCGTTGACCTGCGCGTTGCGGATGTTGGCGTCAAGGCTGCCCTCGCGCTCGCAGGCCTGGTAGACGTCCCAGATACCCAGCTGATGATCGATCGCCCACTGGCAGCGCGCCGCGTAGTCCTCCCGCGCAGGCAGGGGATCGTCGGGCCAGAGCGCAGCCAGGATACGCCAGAAATGATTCTGCGGATGCCCGTAGTACTGGGCCGCGCGCAGCGATGCCACGCCCGGAAAGCTGCCCAGCACGAGCACCTTCGTCCGTGCGCTCACCACCGGCGACAGGCCGACCAGCGTGGTGCCGCGCCCTTCCATTGCCATGTCCTTTTCCTTGTCGTCTTCGCCCCGCTCAGCCATGCGCCGCACCCTCCCCCTCCAGCAGCGCGGCCAGGCGCGGCAAGGCCCTGGCTGCGTTGGCACTGCTGGCGCGCGCCAGATCGTCTGCGGCCATGCCGCGCAGCCGTGCCAGCTCGGCGCCGATGCGCGGCAGTTCGGCCGGGGTGTTGCGCGCCTGCGGCACGCCGGCTTCGCGCTGCTCGGCGGTCACGTACAGCCAATGCGGCGGAATGTCGGGTGAATCGGTCTCCACCACCAGGGCCTCCAGCGGCAGTTCCTCCGCGAGCCTGCGCAATTGCAGCGCCCGCTCAAAGGTAAGCGCACCGCCGAACCCCAGCTTGAAACCCATGTCGATGAAGGCCCGAGCCTGCTGCAGGCTGCCGTTGAACGCATGCGCGATACCGCCCTGCACAGGCACCTCGTGCAGATGCTTGAGCAGCCGGTCGGCGGATCGCCGTACATGCAGGATCACGGGCAGGTCGAAGCGCCTGGCCAGTTGCAGCTGGTCACGGTAGATCTGTTCCTGCCGGGCGGGATCGAGCCCCTTCACGAAATAGTCGAGGCCGATCTCCCCTATCGCCACCAGTCGCTCGTCGCGCTCCGATGCGGCCTGCTCGAGCGCCGCGGACAGCGCTGCGAGATCGCCCTCCTGCACACGCGGGGTGTAGAGCGGATGGATGCCCAGGCCATAGCTGTCGCCCCAGCGATGGGCCATCTCGCGGCAGGCAGCCCAGTTGCCGCGCTCCACGGCGGGAATCACGCAGTGTCCGACGCCTGCGCTGCGCGAGGCGGCGCGCATGCGATCGGCATAGTCCTGGCCGCCATGGGCCACGAATTCATCGAGATGGCAGTGGGTGTCTATCCACGAAGCGCCGGAAGCGGTACTTGCAACTTGCATGCAGCCATGATGCCCCAGTTCCGGCCCGGGAAAAACCCACGAACGAGATTCGGTGGATGTGTCGGGCAGTCGCCCGCTGTTGTGACCGCATGCAACTGCATGCGCACGCCTGTAAGACGAAAGCCCGTTGTGCGTGCGTCCGCCCTCATTCCGTGCTACTGTGACCTCGGTCCTTCAACAGATTTTCCGAAGAGGCATGTTGCAGCGCAATATCTGCGCGGGCCCTGCCTTCGGCGAAGGTGTCCCATGCCACGGATCGCACGTTACAGCAGTTCTCGCCGCGACCCTGTCCCCGCCCTCGCCGAGGACATGGCATCTCCCGTTCCCGCCGCACCGGACGCGGCAGAGCAGGACACCCCTCCAACCCACCCGCCACGGCGCATGCACCCCGCCTGGGTGGCGTTGATACTGGTGCTGGCAATGAACACGGGCATGCTCGGCTACTGGCTTGTCGAACTGCGGCAACCTCCCCCGCAGCAGCTCACGCAGAAGGACATCGACGAAGCCGTCCTGCATACGCTGCAGACCCACACCCTGCCCTCGCAGCAGGCCCGCGCGGCCGCAAAGATCGCGCCCTCGGTGGTGCATGTCACCAGCTATGTGCGCACGCGGCGCGGCACAGAGATCGAACGGGGCGAAGGCACCGGCGTGGTGGTGGTCGGCAAGGGGGTGATCCTGACCAATCTGCATGTGGTCCAGGGCTCGCGGCGCATCGAGGTGCAGTTCGCGGACGGAACCATCTCCGACGCCAGCGTGGTCAACATGCAGCCCGAGAACGATCTCGCGGTGCTGCAGGCCGGCAGGGTGCCCAAGGATCTCCGGCCGGCGGCCATGCGGACCACCGAAGGGCTGCAGGCGGGCGACCAGGTGATTGCGGTCGGCTTTCCCTTCGGGATCGGCCCCTCGGTTTCTTCGGGTGTGATCTCTGGGCTCAAGCGCGAATTCCAGTCGCCCGAGGGCCGGCAGGTGCTCCGCAACCTGATCCAGTTCGATGCCGCCGCCAATCCCGGCAATTCGGGCGGGCCCCTCGTCACGATGGACGGCGAGGTCGTGGGCATCGTCACTGCCATCCTCAATCCCACCGCCGCGCGCACGTCGCTCGGCATCGGCTTTGCCGTGCCCATCGAGAACGCCGCCAAGGCCGTGGGATCACCACCTTTCTGACACGGAGCCAGGCCAGGAGAACCCCATGGAGAACACGCCACCCACCGCCGTTCTGATGGAACGGATCCTCTACGAGATCAAGCGCGTGGTCGTGGGGCAGGACCATTTCCTCGAACGCGTGATGGTGGCCATGCTGGCAGGTGGCCACCTGCTGGTGGAGGGCGTCCCGGGTCTTGCCAAGACACTGACGGTGAAGACCCTGGCGAACACCATCGCCGGGCAGTTCCGGCGCATCCAGTTCACCCCCGACCTGGTGCCCGCCGACCTCGTGGGCACGCGCATGTACAACCAGCGCACGGGCGAATTCAGCACCACGCTCGGCCCGGTCTTCACCCATCTCCTGCTGGCCGACGAGATCAACCGCGCACCCGCCAAGGTGCAGAGCGCCCTGCTCGAAGTGATGCAGGAGCGCCAGGTGACGATCGCCGGCGAATCCCATCGGGTGCCGCACCCGTTCCTGGTGATGGCGACACAGAATCCGATCGAGACCGAAGGCACCTACCAGCTTCCCGAGGCGCAGGTGGACCGCTTCATGATGAAGGTGGTGATCGGCTACCCCAGCGAGGAGGAGGAGTTCGTGATCGCCGAGCGTGCCCTGGCGCCCGCCGTGCAGGTGCAGGCCGTGGCGGACACCGCACAGCTCGCCGAGTTGCAGCGCGCGGCGCGCGAGGTCTATGTCGATCCTTCGCTGCTGCAATATGCCGTCCGCGTGGTTGCGGCCACGCGCAACCCCGGGGTCTACGGCCTCAAGGATCTTGCAGGCTCCGTGGCCTGCGGCGCCAGTCCCCGCGCCACCATCGCGCTGGCCGAGGGAGCGCAAGCGCTCGCGCTGATGCGCGGGCGCAGCTATGTGCTGCTGGAGGACCTGAAGGAGCTTGCGCACGACGTCCTGCGCCACCGCATCACACTGTCGTATGAGGCCCTGGCCGATGAGCAGCAGGTGGATGCGTTGATCGATCAGATCCTGTTGCGGCTGCCGGCCCCTGCGCGCGTGCAGGACCCCGCCGGCAAGGAGGCGCGCCGTGCCTGACGCCACCACGTACCCGAGCACGCATCCACCCTCGGCGGAGCGGCTTCTGCACCAGCTCGAATGGCGCGTGCTGCGCAGGCTCGACGGCCTGCTCCACGGCGACTATCGCACGCTGCTGCGCGGCACGGGAATCGACCTGACGGACCTGCGCGAGTACCAGCCGCACGATGACGTGCGCCACATCGACTGGAACGTCACTGCTCGGCTGGCTACGCCCCATGTGCGCGTCTTCACCGAAGACCGCGAGATGACGGCATGGTTCGCGCTCGACCTGAGCCCGTCGGTGGACTTCGGCCCCCCGGGTCGCAGCAAGCGCGACCAGCTCGTTGCGTTTGTCGGCACGCTGTCGCGGCTGCTCACGCGGCGCGGCAACCGGGTCGGCGCGATCCTCCACGAAGGCCATCCTGAAAGCGGTCCGGAACGTGGTCCACGCCAGCGGATCATTCCGGCACGCGGCAGCCGCGCGCATGTGCTGCAGCTGCTTCACGCACTCCGGTCCCCGGGCTCCCCTGGCGGCACGCGTGACCGCCAGCCCACCGGCACCACGCAGCTGCATCATCTGGTGCAGGCCACGCAGGGCGTGCTGCGCCGGCGCAGCGCCGTCTTCCTGATCTCGGATTTCATGAGCGATCCCGGCTGGGAACGCCCCCTTGCCCTGCTCGCGCAGCGCCACGATGTGGCGGCCGTGCGATTGCTCGATCCGCTGGAGCTCTCGCTGCCCGACGTGGGGCTGGTCTGGATGCGCGACCCCGAGACCGGCGAGCGCCTGCACGTGGACACGCGCAACGCGGGCTTTCGCCGCAGGTATGCCCGCCTTGCCGCAGAGCGCGAGGAGCAACTGCGCGCCCATCTCGCGCGGGCGGGCGTCGACACGCTGGAACTGTCGACCGACGACGACCTGCTCGAAGCCCTGCTGCGCTTCATGGCGCTTCGCGGCCTGCGCTGGCGCCACCAGCCGCACGGAGCCCCGCAGGTGACCGAACCCTCCTCCTTCTCTTCAGCAAGACTGCCAAGCCAGGCAAGCTTGCAATAGTTGCCATAAGCACTGGATCCACCATGGCATTCCTCTGGCCCTCGCTGCTCTGGAGCCTGCTGCTGCTACCGCTGCTTGCGCTGCTGTACTGGCTGGGCATGCGCCGCAGGCGCAGCACGGCCATTCAGTACCCCGCGCTGGCGCTGGCCCGCCAGGCCATGGGAACCGGGCTGCGCCTGCGCCGCCATGTCCCGCCCCTTCTCCTTCTGCTGGGCATCGCGGCGCTGCTGCTGGCGGCCGCCCGGCCGGTGGCCGTGGTGCGGCTGC
The DNA here is from genome assembly GCF_014395975.1 of Diaphorobacter ruginosibacter. Classification (NCBI taxonomy): domain Bacteria; kingdom Pseudomonadati; phylum Pseudomonadota; class Betaproteobacteria; order Burkholderiales; family Comamonadaceae; genus Diaphorobacter; species Diaphorobacter ruginosibacter. The sequence continues at coordinate 3,911,348 of NZ_CP060714.1, forward strand.
CCGCGCAGCAACAGACCATCGTGCTGGCCATCGATGTCTCCGGCAGCATGCGCGCGAACGACGTCGAGCCCACGCGCCTCGCAGCCGCGCAGAATGCGGCCAAGGCATTCATTGCCGCACTGCCGCGCAGCGTGCGCGTGGCCGTCGTGGCATTCGCGGGAACGGCCCAGATCGCCCAGTTGCCGACCGTGAACCACGAGGACCTGAATGCGGCCATCGACTCGTTCCAGCTGCAGCGCGGCACGGCCACGGGCAACGGCATTCTGATGTCCCTCGCTGCGATCTTTCCGGGCAGCGGCATCGACCTGGTCGCACTCTCGGGACGAGACGGCCTGCATGCGCGCAGCGTGGAGGACGTGATGCTCATGGAATCGACAGGCCAGCAGGTGACGCGATCCGCAGTACCCCCGGGCTCGTTCAATACCGCGGCCATCGTCATGCTCTCGGACGGCCAGCGCAACGCGGGAGTCGATCCGCTGATGGCCGCGCAATGGGCGGCGGACCGTGGCGTGCGCGTGTACACGGTCGGCGTGGGAACGCCGGAGGGCACGGTCATCGAGTTCGAGGGCTGGTCGATGCGCGTGAAGCTCGACGAAGAGACGCTGCAGACGGTGGCCAAGATGACCAACGCCCAGTACTTTCACGCGGCCACGGCCCAGGACCTGCTGAAGGTCTATGAAACGCTTCAGTCCCGCCTGAGCATGGAGAAGCGCGAGACCGAGATCTCCGCGCTCTTCGCCCTGGCCGGTGCCGCGCTCGTCATCCTCGCGGCGGCCCTGTCCATGTGGTGGTACGGCCGGCTGATGTAGCGCCGCCGCTGTTGCCTGTCGCCAGCAGGCTCTTAAAGATGGCCGGCCGTCAGGCGCAGCACGCGGTCGCAGCGCGCGGCCAGGGTTTCGTCGTGCGTCACCATCACGAACGCGGTGCCGCGGTCGCGCGCCAGCTGCAGCATCAGGCCGAACACGCTGTCGGCGGTCTGCCTGTCCAGGTTGCCGGTGGGCTCGTCGGCCAGCACGCACGCCGGAGTGGTGACCAGCGCGCGCGCAATCGCCACGCGCTGGCGCTCGCCGCCCGAGAGTTCGGCCGGGCGGTGCTGCAGACGCTGCGCCAGCCCCACGGACGTGAGCATGGCGTCAGCCCGCAGCAGGCATTCACGCTTGTCGAGACGGCGGATGCGCAGCGGCATGGCGACGTTGTCGCGCGCGCTGAACTCGGGCAGCAGGTGGTGGAACTGGTAGATGAAGCCCAGGTGCTCGTTGCGCAACTGCCCCTGCTGCTGCGCCGAGAGCCTGCCGAGGTCCTTGCCCTTGAGCTCCACCTTGCCCGTGGTGGGCGCGTCCAGCCCCCCCAGCAGGTGCAGCAGCGTGCTCTTGCCCGAGCCCGATGCGCCGACGATGGCAAGCGTCTCGCCGGCATAGACGTCGAGATCGACGCCGTGCAGCACGGTCACGTCGAGGCGCCCCTCTTCGAATCGCTTGGTCAGGCCCCGTGCACGCAGCACCACCTGCTTGTTGTTGCTGTTCACGTCACTCATAGCGCAGCGCCTCGGCCGGGTTCACACGGCTGGCGCGCCAGCTCGGATACAGGGTGGCCGCGAAGGCCAGGATCAGGGAGATCACGACGATCGGCGTGATGTCGCTGCTTTGCGGGTCGCTCGGCATCTTGCTGATCAGGTAGATGTCCTTGGGCAGGAAGGTGGTGTGCAGCAGCTGCTCGATGGCCGGCACGATCACGTCGATGTTGAACGCGATCAGCAGGCCCAGCAGCAGCCCGGCGAACGTGCCGATCACGCCCACCATCGCCCCCTGCACCACGAAGATGCCCATGATGCTGCGCGGGCTGGCGCCCAGCGTGCGCAGGATCGCGATGTCCGCGCGCTTGTCGGTCACCGTCATCACCAGCGTGGACACCAGGTTGAAGGCGGCCACCGCGACGATCAGCGTGAGAATGATGAACATCATCCGCTTCTCCATCTGCACGGCGGCGAACCAGGTCTTGTTCTGCTGCGTCCAGTCGCGGATCAGCAGGTTGCCCGACAGCGAGTGCGCGAGCTGCAGCGCCACCTCCGGCGCCTGGTGCAGGTCCTTGATCTTCAGGCGGATGCCGGTCGGGCCTTCGAGGCGGAAGATCCGCTCGGCGTCCGCGTGGTGCATGAACACCAGCGCGGAGTCGTATTCGTAGTGGCCCGAATTGAACATGCCGACCACCTTCATCTGCTTGATGCGGGGCACTATGCCCGCCGGAGTGACCTGGCCCGACGGCGCGATCAGCGTGACGAGGTCACCGGGAAACACCCCCATGGTGCGCGCCAGCTCGCTGCCCAGGATCACATTGAACTCGCCTGGCACCAGGGCGCTCAGCCCCTTGACCTGATCGCCTGCCAGGTCGGTGACCTCGCCCTCGAGAGCCGGGTCGATGCCGCGCACGAGCGCACCCTTGACCTCGTCCCCGCGCCCGAGCAGCGCCTGCGCCGACACGAAGGGCGCCGCGCCGATCACGTTGGGATTGGCGCGCGCCTCGCGCAGCGTGAGCGGCATGTCGGGCAGCGCCGCGCCCTGCGGCGCGAAGATCTCGATGTGCGAGACCACGCTCAGCATGCGGTCGCGCACTTCCTTCTGGAAGCCGTTCATCACGCTCAGCACGATGATGAGTGCGGCCACGCCCAGTGCAATGCCCAGCATCGACACGCCCGAGATGAAATTGATGAAGCCATTGCGGCGCGTGGCCCGGCCAGCCCGGGTGTAACGCCAGCCCACGGCCAGTTCGTATGGAATTTGCATGGTGTTGAAATCATGACGCGAGCCGATAAATTGTGAGCAATTGCCTCAATCTGGCCCGCTTCTGCGTATGGATTGTGGCATCCCGGACAATAGACCCATGTCGGACGCCCCCCATTTACTCATTCCCTTCGCCGGCAGCCCCTCCGAGGGCTGCCAGCAGGTGCTGCGCGAGCTGTCCCTGCCGCACCTTGATCGCCTGCTCTCCCGCATGTCCCTCGCCAGTACCGACACCGGCGAGGAGACCGACTTCACCCCGCCCCACGAACGCGCGCTTGCCACGGCGCTGGGCCTGCCGGTCTCGCATGGCGGCATCACCCCCTGGGCCGCCTGGCGGCTCGTCGAGGTGGGAGCCCGGGGCTCGGACGCCACCGCGTGGGCCTACATCACGCCCTGCCAATGGCATGTGAGCACCGACCACGTGACCATGGTCGATCCTTCCCTGCTGCGCCTGACGGCCGACTCCTCGCATGAGTTCCTGTCGATCCTGGCACCCTGGTTTGCCGAGGATGGCATCGAGCTCTACATGGACGAGAACGATCCGGCCCGCTGGATCGCGCGCGGCGACGTCTTCGAAGGCGTTGCCACGGCCTCGCTCGATCGCGTCGTGCAACGCGACGTGCGCGCCTGGATGCCGCTGGCCGAGAATGCCGAGCACACGCGCCGCATCCACCGCCTGCAGACCGAGATGCAGATGCTGCTGTACACGCACCCCATCAACGATGCACGCGCCGAGGCGAACCTGCCGCCCGTCAACACCTTCTGGCTGCATGGCGCGGGCCGCCTGCCCTCGCCCCCACCGCTGCCCGGCGTGAAGCCGCAAGTCCCCACCACGCTGCGCGATGCCGCGCTGCGCGAGGACTGGCGCGGCTGGGCCGACGCCTGGCGCGCCCTGGACGCCGGTGCCGTCGCCGATCTCGAGAAACACGTGGCAGCCGGCGGCAAGGCGACGCTCACGCTCTGTGGCGAGCACAACGCCCAGCAATGGCAGAGCGTGCCTGCCGGCTTCGGCCAACGTCTCAAGCGCCTCTTCAGCAGGGCGCCACGCCTGCAGGACCTCCAGAAGCAACTATGAAAATCATTGCCCGAGACATTCCGCCGCGCGCCGTATGGGCGCTGGAACAGGCCGGGGTGCACCCGCTGCTCGCGCGGCTGTATGCGGCGCGCGGCGTCAGTTCGTGCGATGAGCTCGACGATGCGCTCGGGCGGCTGCTGCCCCCGGGTGGTCTGCGCGGCGTGCAGGAGGCCGCAGTGCTGCTGGCCGATGCCATCACGGCAGACAGGCGCATGGTCATCGTCGCCGACTACGACTGCGACGGCGCCACCGCCTGCGCTGTCGGCGTGCGGGGCCTGCGCATGCTGGGAGCGAGGCATGTGGACTATCTGGTGCCCGACCGCGTGGTCGACGGCTACGGCCTCACGCCGCCGATCGCGCGGCGCGTGCACGAGCGCCAGGCCGACCTGCTCATCACCGTCGACAACGGCATCGCCAGCGTCGAGGGCGTCGCCACGGCCAAGGCACTGGGCCTGTCGGTGCTGGTGACCGATCATCACCTGCCAGGGCCGCAGCTTCCGGAGGCCGATGCCATCGTCAACCCCAACCAGCCGGGGTGCGGCTTCGAGAGCAAATCCGCCGCCGGCGTAGGCGTGATGTTCTACGTGCTGATGGCGCTGCGCACCGAGCTGCGCGAGCGCGGCATCTTCGACAAGGCCACCCAGCCACGCCTCGAGCCCCTGCTGCCGCTGGTCGCACTGGGCACCGTGGCCGACGTGGTCAGGCTCGACAGCAACAACCGGCGGCTCGTGGCCCAGGGACTCAAGCGCATTCGCGGCGGGCACATGCCCGCCGGCGTGGCGGCCCTGTTCAAGGTGACAGGCCGCAAGCCCGAGGAGGCCACCACCTTCGACTTCGGCTTCGGCCTCGGGCCCCGCATCAATGCCGCGGGCCGCCTTGCCGACATGACGCTGGGCATCGAATGCCTGCTCACCGATGATCCGGGCCGTGCCGCCGAACTGGCCGGCCAACTCGACGCGATCAACCGCGAGCGCCGCGAACTCGAGGGCGGCATGCGCGAGCAGGCCATGCTGATGGCCGAGACGCTGTTCGACGAAAGCGAGGAACCGCCGCCAGCGGTCAGCGTATTCGACCCCGACTTCCACGAAGGCGTGGTCGGCATCGTCGCATCGCGCCTCAAAGACAAGCTGCATCGGCCGACCTTCGTGTTCGCCGCCAGCAGCGCGCCGGGCAAGGAGCACGAGCTCAAGGGCTCGGGCCGATCGATCCCCGGCTTTCACCTGCGTGATGCGCTCGATCTGGTGGCCAAGCGCCATCCGGGAGTGCTGCTGAAGTTCGGCGGACACGCCATGGCCGCCGGCTGCACGGTGGCCGAGGAATTCTTCGATGTGTTCGAGCAGGCCTTCGCGCAGGTCGCGCAGGAGTGGCTCGACGCGTCCACGCTCACCCGCAAGCTGGAAACCGACGGCCCCCTGGCCGCCGAATACTGCCGCGCCGAACTGGTCGACGTGCTGCATCGCGAGGTCTGGGGCCAGGGCTTCGCTCCTCCCACGTTCAGCGAGGAGGTCACGATCGTGAGCCAGCGGCTGGTCGGCGAGGCGAAGAACCACCTGTCGATCAAGCTCCTGCACCAGGGCCAGCCGATCGATGCCATCTGGTTCGGCCACACCGATCCGCTGCCCGCCCGGGCGGTGCTTGCCTTCCGGCTGGACGTGAACGAATGGCGCGGCGAACGCAAGGTGCAGTTCCTGGTCGAGGGGTTCGAGGGCTGACCCGGCCGGCAAACGTCTGCTTGCAATTTAAGCGGCCGATCACGGGCAAGGGACAACGAGGATGGTGCATGCAAGCCGATGCACCCATAAAATGGTTCCGTGTCTACTACCACTCCCACACCCTCCTCCTCCCAGCTCAACGCCGACCTGCACTGCCACTCCGTCGTGTCCGACGGCACCCTCACGCCCGAAGTGCTCGCCGAGCGGGCCAGCGCCAACGGGGTTCAGCTGTGGGCGCTGACGGACCATGACGAAATCGGTGGCCAGCACCGCGCACGCGCGGCTGCCCATGCCAACGGCATGGACTATCTGACCGGCACCGAAATCTCCGTCACCTTTGCCGACAACACGGTACACATCGTCGGCCTTGGTTTCGACCCCGACGATGAGCAGCTCGCTCGCGGCCTGTCGCTCACCCGCGGCGGGCGCGGTGCCAGGGCGCAGGAAATATCAAGGCAGCTGGAGGAAGCGGGCATTCCCGGAGCCTACGAAGGGGCGCTCAAGTACGTGGGCAACCCCGAGCTCATTTCACGCACGCACTTCGCCCGTTACCTGGTGGAGATCGGCGCCTGCCGTGACACCTCGGAAGTCTTCCGCCGCTTTCTTACCGAAGGCCATCCGGGCTTCGTGCCGCACCAGTGGGCGACCCTGGGCAACGCCGTGCGCTGGATCCGCGAGGCAGGCGGCATGGCCGTGATCGCCCACCCGGCCCGCTACCGCTTCACGGCCAACGAGGAGTTCGCGCTGTTCTCCGAATTCAAGAAGCACGGCGGCGAGGGCGTCGAAGTGGTGACGGGCAGCCACACCCCCGCCGAATATGGCACCTATGCCGACATGGCCCTGGAATTCGGCCTTGCCGCCTCGCGCGGCAGCGACTTCCACAGCCCCGAGGAGTCCCACACCGACCTGGGCCAGCTTCCGCCGCTGCCCGAACGCCTCACACCCGTCTGGGACCTGCTCGCGCACCGCATCCAGCGCCGCGCTGCCCTCACCTGAAGACCTCGTGCGCAGAGCACAGAAAGATTGACGGATACGCCATGGCACAGTACTTCGAAGTCCACCCCGACAACCCACAGCCGCGCCTCGTGAAGCAGGCGGTCGCCATCCTGCAGGGTGGTGGCGTGATGGCCATCCCCACCGACTCCAGCTACGCGCTGGTCTGCCAGCTCGACGACACCAAGGCCGTGGAGCGCCTGCGCCGCATCCGCCAGATCGACGAAAAGCACCACCTGGCCCTGCTCTGCCGCGACCTGTCGGAACTCTCGAGCTACGCGCGCGTGGACAACCGCCAATACCGCCTGCTCAAGCAGGCGACGCCGGGGCCCTACACCTTCATCCTGGACGCCACCAAGGAGGTGCCGCGCCGCGTGAGCCATCCCCAGCGCAAGACCATCGGCCTGCGCGTCCCCGACCGCAAGGGCACGCAGCTGCTGCTGGAAATGCTGGGCGCTCCCCTGATCGCGTCGACCTTCATCCCGCCGGGCGAGACCGAACCCCTGAACGATCCCCAGGAGATCCGCGACCGCTTCGAGAAGCTGATCGACGGCGTGGTCGATGCAGGCCCCTGCCCCCACCAGCCTACCACCGTGGTGGACCTCACTCCCATGGAAAACGGCGGCGAAGCCATCGTGGTACGCGAAGGGCGTGGGTCTCTTGCAGCGCTGGGGTTGTGAGCTTTTCTGGTCTCTTGTGTGCTGAAATTTTAGGGCGGAGGCCGGGACTGCCCCCACCCCGCCAGTCTGAGACAATACCCCCGTGGACGCCTCCAATCTCATCCAATCCATTCTCATCTACGCCCTCCCGGTGCTCTTCGCCATCACGGTGCACGAGGCCGCGCACGGCTATGTAGCCCGCCATTTCGGCGACAACACCGCGCTCATGATGGGCCGGATCACGCTCAACCCCATCAAGCACATCGACCCCATCGGCACCATCCTGATGCCGCTGCTGCTGTACTTCTCCACCTCGGGGGCCTTCCTCTTCGGCTACGCCAAGCCGGTTCCCGTGAACTTCTCGAACCTGCGCAATCCCAAGCGCGACATGATCTGGGTGGCGCTCGCCGGCCCCATGGTCAACTTCATCATGGCGATTCTCTGGGCCGTGCTGCTGCTCCTGCTGCTGGGCTTTGGCGTGAACGAGCGCTTCTTCCTGGCCATGGCCAAGGCCGGCGTGTCGGTGAACCTCGTGATGTGGGCCTTCAACCTGTTTCCGCTGCCACCGCTGGATGGTGGCCGCGTGCTCACCGGCCTGTTGCCCTGGAAGCAGGCGCACTGGCTGACGCGGCTCGAGCCCTACGGCTTCTTCATCGTGATGGGCCTCGTCCTCATGGGCGTGGTCAGCACGCTGTGGCTTCAGCCGCTGATGTCGGTCGGCTACAGCATCATCAACGTGCTGATGATCCCCTTGCGCGCCCTGCTGCTCGGCTGAACAAACGTCTGGGCCACCAGCGCGCCCCCAAAGAACCCTCATCCATTCTTCTGATTCTTTCCATGTCTGCAACCCGCTTTCTCTCTGGCATCACTCCTTCCGGCACCCCGCACCTGGGCAACTACGCGGGCATGATCCGCCCGGCCATCCGCGCCAGCAAGGCACCGGGAGTGGAAAGCTACTATTTCCTCTCCGACTATCATGCGCTCATCAAGGCACAAGATCCCGAGCGTGTGCACCGCTCCACGCTGGAGATTGCCGCCACCTGGCTGGCCGCGGGCCTCAACCCGGAACATGTCACGTTCTACCGCCAGTCCGCCCTGCCCGAGATTCCCGAACTCACCTGGCTGCTCACCTGCGTGACCGGCAAGGGCCTGCTTAATCGTGCCCACGCGTACAAGGCATCGGTCGACAAGAACGTCGAAGCAGGCCGCGAAACCGATGACGGCGTGACCGCCGGCCTGTTCATGTACCCGGTTCTGATGGCCGCCGACATCCTGATCTTCAATGCCCAGAAGGTTCCGGTCGGCCGCGACCAGATTCAGCACATCGAGATGGCGCGCGACATCGCATCGAGCTTCAACCATCTCTATGGGGAACACTTCACGCTGCCGGAAGCGGTCATCGAGGAAAGCGTTGCCACGCTCGCCGGCCTGGACGGCCGCAAGATGAGCAAGAGCTACGACAACACGATTCCGCTGTTCACCCCGCGCGATCAGCTCAAGAAGCTGGTCGGCAGCATCGTCACCGACTCGCGCATGCCAGGAGAGCCCAAGGAGGTCGAAGGCTCCGCGCTGTTCCAGATGTACCAGGCATTCGCCCTGCCCGAGGAGACCGAGGCCATGCGCAAGGCCTACGCCGAAGGCATTGCATGGGGTGACGCCAAGCAGATGCTGTATGAATGCATCGACCGCGAGGTCACGCCGATGCGCGCCACCTATGACGACCTGATGGCGAACCCCGAGAAGGTCGAGGCCGCGCTGGCGATCGGCGAGGAGCGCGCCAAGGCACATGCCGCCACCTTCCTCAAGGACCTGCGCAATGCCGTGGGCCTGCGTCGCCTGAGTGCCCCGGCCGTACGCAAGGCCGCGAAGGAAACCAAGGCCGCGCTCCCGAGCTTCAAGCAGTATCGGGAAGCCGACGGCAAGTTCTACTTCAAGCTGGTGGCCGCCGACGGCAGGCTGCTGCTGCAAAGCACGGGGTTCACAGCCCCCAAGGATGCGGGCCAGGCCATCGCGCAACTGCAGAAGCAGGGCTCCGCCGCATTGGCGGCCATCGCACCGCACCTGGTGCCTGTCCCGGGCATCGGGCCCGGGGATGTGGAGAACGCACTCCAGGCCCTGCTGGACGCTGCTGCCTGATTCGCTTTTCCGACTTCGTCTTGCACAAGAAAGAGCACCGTGATGACTGACAGGTGCTCTTTTTTCATTGAAACTTGAGGCCCACAACCCCATTCAATCAAGCACTGGTCGAAGGGGCGGTAGAGTGCAGTTAACAAGTGTTAACCGGATCACACGATTGCGCACTGACGCAATCGGCTTCCTATACTCATGCCACCTTTTTCCCCAATGAATTGCCTGCAAGGATTTCCATGCGCATTGTGGCTTTGGATGATGATGCCCTCCAGCTGGAGCTGTTCAAGCGTGCCATAACGGACATGGGGCACTCGTGCCATACGTATCAGACGGGCGCGGCCCTCATGAAGGACATGCGCCGCGATACGTTCGATCTGCTCCTGGTCGACTGGCACCTGCCGGACACCTCCGGACCCGAGGTTGTCCGCTGGGTACGCAAGCACGTGGGGCTTGACCTGCCCATTCTGTTCGTCACGAGTCGCCAGGAAGAGCGCGACATCGTGGAAGGCCTCGACTGCGGCGCCGATGACTTCATGGTCAAGCCGGTGCGTGTCGGCGAATTGACTGCGCGCGTCGGCGCGCTGCTGCGCCGCGCCTACCCGGCGGCTGTCAATGAAGTGCTGGAGTTCGGCCGCTACCGTTTCCTGCACGAGACGCGCACGCTCGAGATGGATGGCAAGCCCGTCGAGCTCAAGAACCGCGAGTACGACCTGGCGCTGTTCCTGTTCCAGAACATGGGCCGGCTGCTCTCGCGCGACCATCTGCGCGAAATCATCTGGGGACAGACCAGCGATGTGATCTCGCGTTCGCTCGACACCCATATCTCCCGCCTTCGCAGCCAGCTCGACCTCCGGCCGGACAATGGCTTTATCGTGACAGCCGTATACGGAATGGGTTATCGTTTCGAGGCTGTCAAACCCAAGAGCGAAGACACTCTGATTCCTACGTAATCCGGAGGCTGCTTCCCCCAAAGGAACCCAACGCTCTGTAGGATTGGCGGGCCGACTGCGAAATAATGGCAGCGGCCGGTTATCACACGTTCGCCTGGGAGGAAGTACTGTGGCCCATCCGCTGCGCCGTTCGTCGCCGCATCTCTTCGCATTCGCTCTGGCTTCGGCCCTGGCGGTGCCATTGCCTGCCCACGCGGATTCCACCGCATTCATCAACCACAGGGTGATCCAGGGCGATACGCTGGAACGTCTCGCCGCGCAGTTCTACGGCGACGTGCATCTGTGGCAGCAGTTGCAGAAGTTCAACCAGGTTCCCGATCCCCGGCGCCTGCAGCCCGGTTCCACGCTGCGGATTCCCGTGAAATTCATGCCCGAGCAGGCGGCCGAGGTGAGCTTCGTGCAGGGCCAGGCCACGGTGACTCCATCGCGCGGCAGCCAGGAGGCGACTCCGCTGCAGGCCGGCCAGAAGCTGCAGGAAGGCGCAGCGATCAAGGTGGCGCCCGATTCGTTCGTCACCGTCAAGCTCGCCGACGGCACGATCATCCGCATCCAGGCCGAGTCCGACGTGCAGCTCAAGCAGCTGCGCCGCAAGGGCCGCAGCGGCAGCCTGCAGTCGGTGCTGGAGATGCAGCGCGGCAGCGTGAACTCCACGGTCGGCACCGAGCCCGATCCAACGCGCGGCTTCGAGGTTCGCACGCCCCAGGCCACCACCAGCGTGCGCGGCACCAGCTTTGAGATCGCCGTGACCGGCAGCGGCAAGGCAGTCACCTCGGTCACGCACGGCACGGTCGCGGTGCGCGCCGGCGACGCTTCCGCTGCAGCAGGAAAGCCGCGCCGCAGCCCTGCTGGAGCCCTCGTCACCGAAGGCCACGGCATCGCGGTGAGCAGCGATGGCGAGCTGGGCGATACCCGGGTGCTGCTGCCCTCCCCCGACCTGAACCAGATTCCCGCCACACTCGAGGATGCGAATTTCCTGAGCTTCGAGCTGCCGCCCATTCCCCAGGCCGACGCCTACTTCGTGCAGGTGGCCCGAGACGAGACCCTGTCGCAGGTGCTGCGCAGCGGTACATTCAAATCCTCTCAAGTACGCTTGAAAGGTATCGAGGACGGCGAGTACTACGTGGCCGCGCGCGCCATCGACGCCCAGGAACTGCCCGGCATGCCCGCGCTCCGCAAGATCAGGGTGAAGACCCAGCCACCTCCTCCGCTGTACCAGCAGCCCGCCCCCGGGGCAACCACCTCGCGTACCTCGGGGCAGTTGCTGTGCACTCGCGTGAGTGGTGCGCAAAGCTACCGCATCCAGGTCGCCGCCACGGTCGATGGCTTCGCCAAGCCCCTGCTCGACGAAGTGCGCACCGGCGAGTGCGACCTGCCGTTGACCGCGCTCGATCCAGGCAGCTACCAGTGGCGCGCGGCCAGCATCCGCACGCTCGCAGACGGCTCGCCCGACCAGGGCCCCTTCTCGATTCCGCAGGCGTTCAAGCTGGCCAACAGCCCCTCGGCGCTGGATGCATCCGCCCTGCAGTCCAGCAGCGACATGCCGGGCATTCACCTGCAATGGCCGGGCGAACCCGGCCAGACCTACCGTATCCAGGTAGCGCGGACCGAGGACTTCGCCCAGCCCGTGATCGACGAGCGACTCGACAAGCCGCAGTGGAATTCCACCGCGCTGGAGCCCGGCGAGTATTTCGTACGCATCCAGACCCATGACTCGGCAACGGGACTGGAGAGCCCCTTCTCCGCCGCGCGGCAGGTGCGCGCTGCGGCCGAAGTGCAAAGCGGCTATGGCCTGCCTCTCACCTCGTCGGACGGCAAGCCGCTCAGGCGTCCCTGATCCCGGCAGCGCCAGCGCATGACGCTCTTTCGTGCCAACAGCCGGGCCCAGTGGCAGCGGCGCGAGTGGTCGCTGCTCACGGTCGCCTTGCTGTGCCTGGTCACCTGGGCATGCGTGACCGGTGCGCTGCAGCGCGTGGACCATCTCATTCACGACGCAGGCGGGCGGCTGTTCGCGCCCCGTGCCAACCCCGACATCGTGATGGTCGCCATCGACGACCGCAGCATCAATGCGATCGGACGCTGGCCCTGGCGACGCGCGCTGCATGCCCAACTGATCGACGTGATCTCGGAGCAGTCGCCGCAGGCCGTGGGCATGGACGTGCTGTTCATCGAGGAGGATGCCGACTATCCCGGCGACGACATCGTGCTGGCGCAGGCCGTGGCGCGCAGCGGCCATGTCGTGCTTCCCGTCACGCGACGCAGCGAGGCACCGCAGGCAGCCATCGACGCACCGCTCGACCTGGTGCGCCAGGCGGCATCGCAGCTTGGCCATGTGCATGTGCAGGTGGACTCCGACGGCGTGGTGCGCAGGCTTCATCTCTTCGAAGGTCCGGCTGGCTCGCCGCTTCCGCATTTCGCGATCGCCATGCTGTGCGCCGCGGGCAATCCGCAGCCCGGCTGCCGCGGCACGCAACTGCCACCGGGCGGCGGCGAATGGACGCGTGACACGCTGCGCGTAATTCCGTTTGCCGCGGGAGCGCCGCGCGCACCTGCCTTCACCACCTATTCCTACATCGACGTGCTCATGAAACGCGTGCCGCCGGATGCCTTCCGCGGCAAGCTCGTGCTCGTCGGCGCGACGGCCACTGGACTGGGCGACATGTTCGCAGCGCCGGTCGCTCCCGAGTCCGACCGGATTCCCGGCGTGGAGCTGGTGGCCCACGTGCTCAACGCGCTTGTCGACGACATCCGCATCACCCCCGCCCCGCTGTCGTGGAACCTGGTGTTCAACCTGCTGCCCGTGGCCGCGGCGCTCATGGCCGTGCTGCTGCTCGGCCCCTTCACGGCACTGCTCGCCTGCGGGCTCATGTTCGTCGCCATGCTGCTCACGGGTGCCGTGACCACGCTCGCCACCGGCTGGCAGCTCTCCCCGGCCTCGGGCATGATGGGTGTGCTGCTGTGCTATCCGCTCTGGAGCTGGCGACGCCTCTCCGCCGCCGCGATGTTCCTGCGCCAGGAGATGCACGACCTGACCCAGGATGGCGTGAAGCTGCCCGCGCCCGCGCCTGCACGCAGCCACCGCATCCTGCCCAGCGACTTTCTGGAGCGCCGCATCCACGCGGTCGAGCAGGCCACGCAGCAGCTGCGCGAGCTCCATCACTTCGTCAGCGACAGCCTGCGCCAGCTTCCCTCGCCGACCTTCGTCTGCGACAGCATGGGCGTCATCACACTCGCCAATGCCGCCGCGGCTCGCATGGTGGAGGACACCACCGACGACCCCACAGGGCATGCGCTGGCCGAGTTGCTGGGCGACTTCGTGCACATCGAGTCCGCAACGCCGCTGCTTCCACTCAACCCGTACCGGTGGTCCGAGGTGCCCGGCCAGCAGGAGTGCCGCGATGACAAGGGCCGCTATTTCCTGCTGCTGTGCAAGCCGTTCGCGGCCAACTCGAATGCGGGCTGGCTCATCACCATGGTGGACCTGACCGACATGCGCCGCGCGCAGAAGCAGCGCGACGAGGCGCTGAACTTCATCTCGCACGACATCCGCTCGCCGAACGCGTCCATCATCACGCTGCTGGAGATGCACCGCGAGTACCCCGACCAGGTGCCGATGAGCGAACTGCTGCCGCGCATCGAGCGCTACGCGCAGTCCTCGCTGTCGATGGCCGAAGGCTTCGTGCGGCTCGCCAGCGCACAGTCGCAGACCTACAGCCTCGCCACCTTCGATCTGGCCGCGCTGCTGGAACAAAGCGTGGATGATGCCTGGGCGCCCGCGCAGGACAACCGCATCCAGGTGCGCATCGACGCCAAGCCCGATGCCGCGCCATGCTGGGGCGACCGCAGCATGCTCAGCCGCGCCATCGGCAACGTGATGAGCAATGCACTGAAGTTCAGCCCCGCCCAGTCAGTGATCCACTGCAGCCTGCTTGCAGAGGAAAGCGACTGGATCATCAGCATCCGCGACGAAGGCCCCGGCATCCCGCCCGACAAGCGCGCGTCGCTGTTCCAGCCCTTCCGCCGCCTGCATGAGAACACCCTTCCCGGAGTCCAGGGCATCGGCCTGGGGCTCGCGCTCGTGCGCACCGTGATCGAACGCCATGCAGGGCATATCGATGTGGTGAGCGAGCCCGGACAGGGCACCGAGTTCCGGCTGCATATTCCTCGCGCCATTCCCGAGGGCCACTGAAGCAGCGGGCCGCAGGCAGGCCCTGAAAAACCGATCCTGAAAAACCAAAAGCCCCAGAACATTTCTGTCCTGGGGCTTGAAGTTTGGTGCGGCTGGCAGGAATCGAACCCACGACCCCTTGGTTCGTAGCCAAGTACTCTATCCAGCTGAGCTACAGCCGCTTGCTGAAGCATCGAATTATATACAGGTTTTTGAGCCTCCAAAGAAAAACGCCATCTTTTTTAGAAAATCTGCAAAAGAGCGCATGCAGCGGGCCGTGTGGGGTGATGTCCGCAAGGCGCATCCGCCCATAACCGCGGCCCTTGCCAACATTCCTCGAAAAGAACGATGATGGCATCGCGAAAAAAAGCCGACTGTCATGCCGATGGGCCTACCATCGAGAATCGCCGCTTATGCAGTGAGTGCTTCAGAAGCACGGCCCGGCTGCGGTTGCCCCAATGCGGCCACCGCCCCCAAGGAAGACAAGGACTGCGAGCCTGACCGCGCAGCCAACCAGTGTGAGTGCAAGACAAGAGAAGATGACGGACGCCCGTACCCCCCCGCAGCAGACCATGGCAGCGCCTTCCGGTGCCATGTGGGAGCAGTTGTTCCACCGCAGCGCCAAGCCCGGCCTGAGCCTGCAGGGCCAGATCCGCGAGATGATGGTCAGCGCCATACTGACCGGCGTGCTGACGCCGGGCGACCCGATCCCCTCCAGCCGCGAACTGGCCCGCCATCTGGGCGTGGGCCGCATCACCGTCGTGCTGGCCTACCAGCAGCTCACGGAAGAGTCCTTCCTGCTCAGCCGGCAGCGCAAGGGCCACTTCATCCATCCCGACGTGCTGCAGGGCCGCAAGCTGCAGCCCAACCATCTCGGATCCGACGCCGACCTGGAGCACGGCGCGGTCCACCCCACCGACTGGGGCCAGCGACTGTGGCTGCGTCCCAGTCAGCAGCGCAGCATCGTCAAGAAGGAAGACTGGCAGAGCTTTCCATTTCCGTTTCTCTACGGGCAGTTCGACAAGGACCTGTTCCCGACCGCGGCGTGGCGCGAATGCTGCATCAAGGCGCTCAGCGTGCTCGACATCCACCAGTGGGCCCCCGACCTGATCACGCGCGACGACGACAGCCTGATCCACCAGATCCAGACCAAGATCCTGCCTCGGCGCGGCGTGTGGGCGTCGCCCGAGGAAATCATCATCACCGTCGGCGCCCAGCACGCGCTCTACATGGTGGGGGACCTGCTGCTGCGCGACGACTCCCACGTCGGCATGGAAGACCCGGGCTACCCCGATGCCCGGAACATCTTTGCAAGCCGCACATCCAACCTGAAGTTTCTTGCGGTCGACGGCGATGGACTGCCACTGTCGGGTGCGCTGCGCGATCTCGACTACCTGTACGTCACGCCCAGCCACCAATGCCCGACCGGCGTGACCATGCCGCTCGAACGCCGGCACGCGCTGCTGAACATGGCACAGGAGGAGGACTTCATCCTGATCGAGGACGACTACGAAAGCGAAAGCAGCTTCGATGACCAGCCCATTCCCGCGCTCAAGAGCCTCGACCGCAGCAACCGCGTGATCTACGTGGGCAGCCTCTCCAAGAGCATGGCGCCTGGGCTGCGCGTGGGCTACATCGTCGCCGCCCCCGAGCTGCTGCATGAGCTGCGCGCCCTGCGCCGGCTGATGATCCGCCATCCGTCCACGTTCATCCAGCGCACCCTGGCGATGTTCATCTCGCTCGGCCACTACGAGTCGCAACTGCGCAAGCTGGGCGCCGCGCAGAAGGAGCGCCACGCGGAACTCGTCGCGGCCATGGCGGAGCACCTTCCGGAGTGCAGGATCACGCCGGTGCGCGGCGGCGGATCATGCTGGGTCCAGCTCCCCGACCATGTGCCGGCGCGCATGCTGGCCGAGGTGGCCGCCGAACACGGCGTGCTGTTCGAGCCCGGCGACATCTTCTTCCAGTCCCCGCAAGCGCCAGGCAACTTCATCCGCATGGGCTACCAGTCCATTCCCACGAACAAGATCGCGCACGGCGTGCAGGCCCTGGCCGAAGCCATGCGCAAGCTGTGACGTCAATGCCATGACAACGATGAGCGACGAGCAACGTGATCAACTGCACCGCGATGGCTACGTGCTGATGCGCCAGGTCATCCCCCATGAGTGGCTGAACGAACTGCGCGACACCTTCGACGCAGGCGTCATTCCCCTGCACGAATGGCCCGTACCGCGTGAGACAAGCATCCGCTACTCGCTGCTGGACCTGAACGACACGATCCAGGCAGTATGCCGTCTGCCCGCCCTGCTGGAGGTCGTGGGCGAACTCATCGGCGAGTCCTTCTTTCATGGGCAGGTCGAAGGCCGGGAACCCAAGCCGGGCTACGGCCACCAACGGCTGCATCGCGACATGTCCACTCAAAGGCCGGGCGACTCGGTCTGCGCCATCATCTATTTCGACGACTATGGCCCCGACAACGGTGCCACGCGACTGGTTCCCGGAACGCACCGGCCGTCACCGGACGACGCACCATTCAATCCGAACGACGAATCACACACCATCCAGCTCACGGGCCATGCGGGCGACATCCTCGTGTTCGACGTCGATCTGGTGCATGCAGGAAGCCTCAACAAAAGCGGGGCACGCCGTCGATCACTGATGACAGGCTATTTCGCCGCGCCCCTGCATCCCATGATGACGCGTTCCGCGCATCTGCGAAACGTGCGCATGCGCACGGATGACCGTTTCAGCGAGGCCGGAAAACTGCTGCCAACAACACAGCCGACCCACTGAGCCGGGAAGAAAAGGATTCGAGCAGCGACCGGATCCGCACGCACCACGCTGGAATCTTCATGCACCATGAAAAACGGCCAGTGCAGTCCAGCACTGGCCGTTTTATCCAACGCGGTCGATCAACTCTTCTTGAGCTTGACCTTCTTGAATGAGGTAGGCGGGTGCGCTTCCACGCCCTTGCCCCCATTCACCAGATGGCGAACAAAGTACGCCACCAGCAGGATCCCCAGGCTCACCACACCCAGCATCAGCGGGGTGCGCTGCTCTGGAATGAATCCCATCGCAATCACGATGGCGAGCATGCCGCCGATCGCAAGGTAGGTGAGGTAAGGGAAGCACCACATGCGCACCTTCAGCAGCTGCGGCGCCTCGCGCTCCAGGCGCTTGCGCAGGCGCAGCTGCGACACGGCGATCAGGATGTACACGAAGATCGCGACAGTGCCGTACGAGTTCACGAGGAATGCGAACACCGTATCGGGCGACACATAGGACATCACGATGGCACCATAGCCGAACAGCGTGGCTACCAGGATCGCGCGCACCGGCACGCCATTCTTGCTGACCTTGGCCAGGGCCTTGGGAGCATCGCCGCGCCGGGTCAGCGCGAACAGCATGCGCGATGAGGCATACAGGCCGGAGTTCAGTGCGGACAGCACGGCCGTCAGCACGATCGCATTCATGATCTGCGCGGCGGCAGGCACGCCCATGGCATTCAGGGCGCTCACGTAGGGAGTAGCGATCTCCTTGCTGTTCCATGGCACCAGGCAGGCGACCAGCAGCACCGAGCCCACATAGAACACCAGCACGCGCGTGATCACCGAATTGGTGGCCTTGGCGACGGCCTTCTGCGGCTCGGCCGTTTCAGCCGCGGCAATCGTCACGATCTCTGCGCCAAAGTAGAAACCGGTGGCGGCTACCGCGCCCGTCAGCACGGGAACCCAGCCGTTGGGCGCGAAGCCGCCATGCTGCGTGAGATTGGCCACCTGCAGGCCATGCGCGTCCGGTGTCCAGCCCAGCACATGCACGCCAGCGATGAACAGGAACACAACGATCGCCGCGACCTTGATGGACGAAAACCAGAACTCGAACTCGCCGAACGATTTCACCGACACCAGGTTGGTCAGCGTGAGCATCACCAGCAGCACCAGCGAGATGATCCAGCCGTCCACGTTGGGCATCCAGTAGCGCAGCAGATCGGCGCCGGCCACGGCCTCGAGCGCCACCACGATCACCCAGAAGTACCAGTACATCCAGCCGGTGAGGAAACCAGCCAGCTTGGAGAGGCCGGGACGATCGGCAAACGCCTCGCGGGAGTATTCGTAGAACGAGCCTCCGCCGGGCATGGCGCAGGCCAGCTCGCCCAACATGCGCATCACCAGCACGACCAGCAGGCCGGTGATCAGGAAGGAAATGACGGCGGCAGGGCCCGCCTGCTTGATGACGACACCACTGCCGATGAAAAGACCGGCACCGATCACGCCACCCAGCGCAATCATGGTCATGTGACGCTCTTTCAGGCCGGTCGAGAGGCCCGAAGAGGAAGGTTGGGATCCGATCACGAATTGTCTCCTTGTTTTGCGAAAGGCACGGCTCCGCCTGCGCCGTCGACCGAGGGACGAACAACATGTCGTCCTGGGTTAAGGCGGGCCGGTCCCGGAATCTGCGTCCGGTTGATCCGTTGAGCGTGTGCACCGCACTGTCCGTGCGGTGCCTGGACCCGAGTGCGAGACTCAGGCAGCCTTGGCGAGAGCCGGGCGGTTCTTGCGGAAGGCGTTCTTCACCAGGATCTTGCCGTCCTTGAAGGTGAACACATCGACCATGCGCGCCTCAACGCGCGAGCCGTCGGCGGCCGTTCCCTTGAATGTGCTCTCGGACACACCGCGGTCGCCGTGCACCCAGTGATCGCCATCCACCCAGGCCGCATCGGGAAACGCACCCCAGGCCGCCTGGAAGCCTTCGCGAACCTGCTCGAGGCCCACAAAGCTCTTGCCCAGTTCATCCGGGCCTGCCACCGCGTGGAATTCACAGCCATCAGCCATGAAGCTCATCAGCGCGTCGATGTCGTGGCGGTTCCAGGCATCCGCAAAACGTGCCAGAAATTGCGCATCGGGCTGGTTGGAGCTGGTGCTCATGAGTGTCTCCTTGTCCTTCAAAACATACACATTGCCACGCTTGAAATTTGACGCGCGGCAAACGAAACGATGGGGATGGATGTTAGGCACGCTGGCATCAGATTCGTAGAACCAGCGCTGACCTATCGTTAAGTCCAGCGAGTCCTTGTCTCGTTGATTGGTTGTCCACCCCAAAAGAAGCATCCTGAACCCCTAGGGAAACCACCAACACGCCCAGCAAACAGAAAAACAACTGGACTTATGAAAAGCCCCCCGCTGGCGCTAACCACCCCAAGCCCCCTCTGGCTATGCTGCAGTCCACAGTCCGGCACAAGGCATGCAGAGGCGACATCCGTCACCCCACAGGGCCAGGCAGGACCCCAGGATTTCATTCAGATGGATTGGATGCAGCGCCCGCCCGCAGCGGGTGCACATGAAGGAGACAACACGATGAAGGCAGAGGACGTTCGCCCCAGCTACATGCGCCCCTACGACCCGCAATACGACCCGCTGGTCGATGCGACCCCCGGCCGCGGCACCGGCTATGCACCCACCTACTGGGTCGGCACCGCAGGCCTCCCTCCGGAGGATGACGGCCCCATCGCAGGCGACATCGAAGCCGACGTGGTGATCGTCGGCTCGGGCTTCACCGGCCTGTCCACCGCGCTGCACCTTGCACGTGAGCATGGCATCAAGGCCATCGTGCTCGAAGCCAACCAGACCGCCTGGGGCTGCACCAGCCGCAACGGCGGCCAGGGGCAGAACGCCAGCGGACGCCTGTACCGCTCCGGCTGGATCGAGCGCTACGGCAAGGAAACCGCGCTCAAGCTCGATGCCGAGATCCGCGAAGGCTTCCAGACCTTCAAGGACCTGGTGGCCGAGTTCCCTGAATGCGAACCGCAGCCCGGCGGCCACCTCTATATCGCCCACCGCGAGAAGAAGATGGATTTCCTGCGCAGCGAGACCAAGCTCATGCGCGACGTGTTCGGCTACGACGCGAAGATGCTGAGCAAGGAAGAGGTCCAGCGCGACTGGGTGAACGACGCCGACAGCTTTGGTGCCATGCACGAGCCCGACGGCATCGGCGTGCACCCGCTCAAGCTGGCCTTCGCCTACATGCGCAAGGCCCGCGAGCTGGGTGTGAAGATCCATCCCGCCAGCCCCGTCCTGGATGTGGAGACCCGCAATGGCGTGCACTACCTGCGCACGCCGGGCGGCACGGTCAAGGCCCGGTCGGTGGGCTTCGCCACCGGCGGCTACACCAGCAACAAGCTGCACTCGCGCCTGCGCAACAAGATCATGCCGATCCTGTCGAACTCGCTGGTCACGCGCCCTCTCACGCAGGAAGAGCTAGCGGCCACCAATTTCAAGACCACGCAGGTGATCACCGACACGCGCACGCTGCGCTTCTACTACCGCCGCCTGCCCGACAACCGCGTGCAGATCGGCAGCCGCAGCTCCATCACCGGTGCCGATGCGCCCAATCCCGTGCACATGGCCAAGCTGGTCGACGGTCTGCACCTCAAGTTCCCGGCACTCAAGGGCATCAAGATCGACTATTCCTGGTGGGGCTGGGTGGATGTGAGCCACGACATGATGCCGCGCATCACACAACCCGATCCGAAGGAAACCATCTTCTACGCGGTCGGCTACGGCGGCAACGGCGTATCGTTCTCGGCACATGCCGGGCGCCGCATGGCGCAACGCATCGCTGGCAAGCACCTGAAGGCCTTCGAGCTCCCGATCTACAACTCCGAGCTCGAGTATCCCAACGTGTTCAACACGGTGCGCTCCGAAGCCTTTGCACCATTCCGACGCATGGGCCAACGCTTCCTCTACCACTGGTATCACGCCCAGGACGAACAGGGCTGATGCCCTGACGCCGCAAGGCGCCGCAGAACCCCCAAAACGCAGCTCCGGCTGCGCTTACAGAGATCCATTCCGCAAGGAAGGATCTCTTTTTTTCTTTTTATTTTCAACCACTTGCCAAACTTTTCTGGCATGCATCCTGCTGTGCACCAGGAGCTTGATCGGCATTTTCGATGCCTGAAAAGAGCGTCCTTATCCACTCTACGGCACAGATCAGTGAAAGCACCTACACCCACACCAACGCCCGCACGCACTTACCCGGCACCGCGCAGGCAACACCGCGCAAAGCCATGCCAGGCAACGAATCGCGCTATTCAAACCTTATATGCATCGACCGGATGCAAAGCACATTTTTCGCACGTCCCGCAGGTTCCCATGCCACTGGACCTAACGATAGACCTCGGCTGGTTCTACTGGCTCCATCCCGTTGCTCACTACGATCCGCTTCGAAAGCCCTCTTTCACCGATGAAGCGTGGACTTTCAAAGGACGCCCCACCGCGCAGACTGCCTTGCAGGCCTTCAACGTGGAGCGAGCTCGGAATCGGTTCGGACCGGAGAAGGAGTCGGCAGGCAATACATCTGGAGTGTCAGCAACAACAAAGTGTTTTTCTGGTTTTGAAGTTCAACCGATTTCGTTTTAAAGCAATGGAGACAATGAAAATGACAATGCAAAAACGGTTTGTGCTGAAAGCAGGCATCGCGGCAGCAGCGCTCGCACTCTCGGGTGTATCGGGCATCGCGGCCGCGCAGCAAAAGACAGTGACGTTCGCGAACCAGGACATGCTGGTTCCGCTGCGCCTGATCATGGAGTCCGGTGAGGTCGAGAAGGAAACCGGCTACAAGATCAACTGGCGCATGTTCTCGGGCGGCGGCGACGTGATCCGCGCCATGGCATCGGGCGATGTGCAGATGGGCGAACTGGGCTCCAGCCCGCTCACCGCGGCGGCCAGCCAGGGCCAGGACATCAAGCTGTTCTGGATCTCCGCCGACATCGCCAGCGCCGAGGCGCTGGTGGCGCGCGACGGCAGCGGCGTCACCAGCTTCAAGAGCATGGAAGGCAAGCGCATCGGCGTGCCCTTCGTGTCCACCGCGCACTACCAGCTGATCGCCGCACTGGGCAAGGAAGGTGTGGACGCGCGCAAGGTCAACATCATGAACATGCGTCCACCGGAAATCGCCGCCGCATGGGAGCGCGGCGACATCGACGGCACGTTCGTGTGGGACCCCGTGCTCGCCAAGGTCAAGCAAAAGGGCAAGGTCCTCGCGACCTCCGGCTCCATCGCGCAGATGGGCTTCCCGACCTTCGAAGGCGTGGTGGTCACCTCCAAGTTCGCACAGGAGAACCCGGAGTTCATGGTCGCCTTCGTGAAGGCACTGAACCGTGCGAGCGCGCAGGTGCGGGACAACCTCGCGAAGTGGACCCCCGAGTCGGCCGAGGTCAAGGCCATCGCCAAGTGGTGCAAGGCCGACCCCAAGGACGTGCCGGCGGCCATGTCGCTCTACCAGTTCCCCAGCGCCCAGGACCAGCTCAACGCCCAGTGGCTGGGTGGCGGCGCGGCCAAGGCCATGGCCAACACGGCCACCTTCCTGAAATCGCAGGGCCGCATTCAGGAGGTCAAGCCCGATTACTCCGCGTTCGTGACCGACGCGTATGTGAAGAAGGCACTCGGCAAGTAAGCCGCCGGCATCGCGAACTTCTGCGGGGTGCGTCCTCCAACGGCCGCCCCGCAGTTCTTGGATCACTTCATTTCTTCTTGGAGGGCGGTGTCATGCCTACTCTGGATATACGCGACCTGACTGTCAATTACGAAGTCAAGGGCGGACATTTGCAAGCCCTGGCCCCCGTCAACTTGACCATGCACGATGGAGACTTCGTGGTGGCGCTCGGTGCATCAGGCTGCGGCAAGACCACTTTACTCAACTGCATGGCAGGCTTCCTGGCACCATCGAGCGGCGAGATCCTGCTCGACGGCAAACCCATCGACGGCCCCGGAGCGAACCAGGGCGTGGTGTTTCAGAAACATGCCCTGATGCCATGGCTGAACGTGGTGGACAACGTGGCGCTCGGCCTGCGCATGCGCGGCGTCGACCTGAAGACGCGCACGCAGATCGCCGAAGAGAAGCTCGGCCTCGTGGGCCTGCAGAACTACACGAAGCGCGCGGTCTATGAGCTCTCGGGCGGCATGCAGCAGCGCGTGGGCATTGCGCGCGCGCTGGCCAACGACCCGGCGCTCCTGCTCATGGACGAACCCATGGGCGCACTCGATGCGTTCACGCGCGAGCAGGTGCAGGAAATCCTGCTCAAGGTCTGGAAGGCCACCAACAAGATGGTGTTCTTCATCACCCACTCGGTGGAGGAAGCGCTGTTCCTGGCCAGCCGCCTCATCGTGATGAGCCCGAGCCCCGGGCGCATCTCGCACGTCTACGACGACATGCCTTTCTGCCACGAGTTCCTGCGCACGGGCGATGCGCGCGCCGTGAAATCCCGTCCCGACTTCATCAAGCTGCGTGAAGAGGTTCTGAGCCTGATTCACCACCGGGAGCCCGCCAATGTCTGAGGCCCTACCCATGAACGATATCTCCACCTCCGCGCCGAGCACGATCGTGCGCAAGAGCCTTCCCAAATCACCGCAATCGACACCCCCCCAGGGTCCGGTGAAGACCAGCCGCTTCAAGACGCCGGGTGAAGGCTCGAGCGTCGGCATCAGCATCGCCACCGTGATCGTGTTGCTGGCGCTGTGGTTTGCCGCCACCAACCTGGGCTGGGTGAAACCACTGTTCCTGCCAAGTCCCCAGGCAGTGTTTCAGCAGTTCTACGAGTACCTGACCGGCCAGGCCAACGACAAGCCGCTGTGGCAGCACTTCTCGGCCAGCCTGCTGCGCGTGACGGTGGCCTTCTGGCTGGCGTTCATCGTGGCCGTTCCCCTGGGCATTGCCATGGGCATGTCGCGTGTCGCGCGTGGGGTCTTCGATCCACCGATCGAGTTCTACCGTCCCCTGCCTCCCCTGGCCTACCTGCCGCTGATCATCATCTGGTTCGGCATCGACGAAACGCCCAAGATCCTGCTGATCTTCCTGAGCTGCTTTGCGCCGCTGGCGCTTGCCGCCCGATCGGGCATGCGCAGCGCAGCCCAGGAGCAGATCAACGCAGCGTACTCCATGGGAGCCAGCTACTGGCAGGTGATCCGCTACGTGATCATTCCCGCAGCCCTGCCGGACATCCTGGTCGGCATGCGCATCGCCATCGGCTTCGGCTGGACCACGCTGGTGGCCGCCGAAATGGTGGCGGCGAACGTGGGTCTGGGCCAGATGGTGCTGAATGCGTCGAACTTCCTGCGCACCGACATCGTGATCATGGGCATCATCGTGATCGGCGTGGTGGCGTACATCTTCGACCTCTTCATGCGCTGGATCGAAAAGCGCCTGGTACCGTGGAAGGGACGCATGTAACCACCACCGGAATTCCCGCCCGGCCAAAGGGCGGGACACTCTGCCGGATGGCGGCTGCAACCCGCCTGCATCACAGCAATCCGGCATTGCCTGCTTGGGGCGACTCGAAAGGGTCGCCCTTTTTTGTTGCTCGCCCGCCTCCATTCATGTCGTCAGAAAATGATTTCATTGACAAACGAAAGCAGATTCTCGCCCCGATTATCGATAGACGTTATGAATTGGATCAGCCAGAAAAACATCGGCCGTGACACCTTTGGACGACATACTCCCAGCTCTCGATCAACCAACGAATCATTCCAATCGTTCCTGCACTCTTGCAGATAAATATCGGGCAGCTACTCATACCGTAGCAATAAAAAAACTATTGAAGTTTTCATTACATTCAACCCAAAGCGTTAACAAAAAATAATTGCGTCAACATTATTAATTAATAACAGCTATTGATTGCTACGATTCGATTCATCCAAGGCATTAGCTATCAGATGATCGATATGGTTAGCATTTTCAAGAAAAACAGTGTCACCTCCTTCTCCCGCATCACCGCGCTGTCGCTGGTCGTTGCCGCAGCCGGATGGATGGCTTCCAACCCCGCCCACGCAGCGGCCGACAACACTGCGGCGCGTGTGCCCGAACGCATGCAGCCCCTGTCTACCGCCGAGGAGTTCGTGCCCATGAAGCGCAGCGCTGCCGCAGCCACCGTGGCGGCGGCCCGGGTGGATCTCGGCGCATGGACCGGCACCAAGAGTGCATCGGAGGCGGCCGGCAACGTCGTGAAGATCGGCGCCACCCGCACCAGCACCACCTCAGCCACCGTGCAGGGCACGAATGCGCTGCTCCGCTGGCAGACCTCTTCACGCGGGGGCCTGGTGTCCGCGCTCACCTTCGCATCCGAAGAAGCCTTCGGCATGCGCCTGGGCGTGCTGATCGAGGCCCTGCCCGCAAGCGCCCTGCTGCGCGTCTACCAGGCCGGCTACCGCGGCGAGGCGTTCGAGATTTCCGGCCAGCGCGTGAACCAGATCATCGAGAACAACCTGAAGGCAGGCGACCGCACCGATGCCGGTCGCACATGGTGGACGCCGGGCTTCGATGGCGAGGAAGTCACCCTGGAAATCGAGCTGCCCCCGGGCACTTCGGCCGACGGCCTTCGCATTGCCGTGCCCAGGATCGTCCACCTGTTCGACAACCTCACCGTGCGTGTCGCGCAGGAAGACGACGTACAACTCAAGATCGGCAATTCCGGCGACTGCATGCAGGACTCCACCTGCTACGACCGCTACAGCGCACAGCGCGACGCCGTGGCCCGCATGCTGTTCGTCCGTGACGACGGCGCCTATCTCTGCACCGGCACCCTGCTCAATGACAAGACCGGCAGCGGCACGCC
Organism: Diaphorobacter ruginosibacter; assembly: GCF_014395975.1. Lineage (NCBI taxonomy): Bacteria > Pseudomonadati > Pseudomonadota > Betaproteobacteria > Burkholderiales > Comamonadaceae > Diaphorobacter > Diaphorobacter ruginosibacter. Next base: position 3,937,414 of record NZ_CP060714.1, read on the forward strand.
CTTCTTCCTGACCGCCAACCACTGCATCTCCTCGCAGGCCGTGGCCTCGACGCTGCAGACCTTCTGGTTCTACCGCTCACCCACCTGCGGCGCCCGCACCCTCTCGGCCGACAGCAAGGCACTGACGAACGGCGCCACGCTGCTGTTCAGCGCACAGGTGCCCGATGTCACGCTCCTCAGGCTGAACGACACCCCACCGGCCGGCGCCATGTTCGCAGGCTGGGACGCCACCGCACAGACCGCCGGCACCTCCGGTGCGGGCATCCACCATCCCGCGGGCGACCTGCAGAAGATCAGCATCGGCAGGATCGTCGGCACGGCCGCCTGCACGCCCGAGGTGGGCGCATACAACTGCCAGTACACCGACGACATGACGGAAAACTTCTACCGTGTGGAGTGGTCCAGCGGCGCGGCTCAGGGCGGCTCGAGTGGCTCCGGCTATTTCGTCAACGGCCTGCTGACCGGTGTTCTCTCCACCAGCAACGCCAACTGCAGCAACCAGGGCGGCATCAACAACTACTCGCGCTTCGACCGCATCTTCCCCCTGATCAAGCGATGGATCTATGCTGGCTCTTCCTCGTCCGCAAGCACCACCCAGGGCACCTACGCGCGCGCAGCGGTCTACAGCTTCTACAACCCGCTGACCGGCGCCCGCTTCTATACCGCGAGTGCCGAAGAACGCGACTACCTGATCAGCCTGAAGTCCGAGTACCAGTATGAAAACACCGCGTTCTATGCGAGCGCTGCGGCCGGCGCGGGCCTGACCCCGGTCTTCCGCTTCTACAACACGGCATCCGGCGCCCATTTCTACACCGACAAGACCGCAGAGCGCGACCTGCTGCTGAACCTGGCAGGCACCTACCAGTACGACGGCATCGGCTGGTACTCGCCCGTCAACGCCGACAACGGCGCGGTGGCCGAATACCGCTTCTACAGCGCGGGGAAGAACACCCACCTGTACACATCGAGCACAACGGAGCGCGACGCCATCATCGCCCGTGGCGGCTACCAACTGGACGGCGTGAGCTTCCACGTCTGGCCGCAGCCATGAGCTGACGTGCCCGGGGAGAGGAAGCTGGGCGGAGCAGCGTCGCGCTCGCGCCGCCGCATCACCTCTTGCACAGCAGATCCGCCACCGCCAGCAGCAACCCCTCATCCAGGTTCTGCTGCAGATCGACAGCCAGCCGCTGGCGGTAGAAAACGCCAAGATCCAGCCCCACCCCCAGCGCGCACACCTTCACATCTCCGGCCCGCTCCCGCGCTGCCAGCACCTGCCGCAAATGCTGGTCGAGATAGTGCTCGTCGTTCACCTGATGCGTCGCGGTATCCATCGGGCAGCCGTCGGAGATCACCATCAGGATGCGCCGCTTCGCGGACCTCCCAAGCAGGCGCTGGCACGCCCACTCCACCCCCTCGCCATCGATGCCTTCGCGAAACAGGTCGGCCTTGCGCAAAGCGGCAATGCCGGCGCGGCCATGGCGCCAGCGCTTGCCCCCGTCCTTGAAGACGATGTGCAGGCGCTCGTTCAAGCGACCGGGAAACTGCGGCTGGCCCGCACGCTGCCATTCGCGGCGCACGCGGCCGCCGTTCCAGGCACCGGTCGAAAAGCCCAGCACCTCGACACTGGCACCCGCCATGTCGAGGGCCCGCCCCAACACGTCGACCAGGATGGACATGTGCCGGGAATGCCCCTTCATCGATCCCGAGCAGTCCAGCAGGAAGGTCACCGCCGTCTCGTTGACGGGCCTGTCGGCCTCGTCCTTGAAGATCGCGCGCTGCTGCGGGTCGCTCACCAGCTGCGTGAGCCGCCCTGCGTCGAGGTGGCCCTCCTCCAGGCCGAAGTTCCAGCCATCGCGCTGGTGCTTGGCAAGGCGCATCTGGAAGTGCCGTGCAAGCCGCCCCACGTGCAGCCCGGAGCGCGCGATCTCGTCGTCCATGCTGGCACGGAACTCCGCAAGCTGCGATGCTCGGATGAGCTCGGTGGCCTGCTCCTCGCGATCGTACTGGCGCGAGAAGACGCGGTAGGTCTGCGACGAGCTGGCCCATGCGCGGCTGTCGCCGGTCTGCGCCACGGGCAGTTCGTCCAGGTTCTGCGATTCGAAATGCAGCGGCAGCGCAAAGCTGCTGCGGCGCTTGGGATTGCCGTTGCCGCGCGGCGCATCTTCCTGCGCGGCGCGAACCGCCTCGCCCACCCAGCGCGCCACGGCCAGCGCGGGCTCAATGAAAGCGGACTGGTCTTCGCGCGTGCGGCGCAGTTGCACCCAGAAGCGGCCGAGGTGCGGCGACATGGCCATGCGCGTGGATTCGATCGCGTCGGACATCCGGTCGGGCATCTCCTGATCGGTCAGGCGACTCCATGCCGTCAATGCCACGGCGAACAGCAGGATGCCCAGGCTGCTTTCGGTCAGTCCGGAATCGCCGAAAGCCTGCGCCCATTGCAGAAAGCGCTGGCGCATGTTCTCGCGCGCGCCGGGCCACGCCTGCGGCACCAGGCTCTCGACCCGCAGCTGTTCGAGCAGCTCGAACACCAGCCGCTCGACCGGATCGGCGGGCAGGTGCGCGCGGTGCAGGCTGGCGTCGCTCGAGCACAGCCTCAGCCCCACGCTGTCGAGCATGCCACGCTGGTCTGCCAGCTCCGCGGGAACGTTGGTGTGGTGCGCCGCAGGCAGCGCCTGTGGCATGGTGCCGGCATACAGCGTCTGGCCGCTCCACTGCAGCGATGCATCGCCCGTGATGGCGCGCAGCATGGCCCCGCCCCAGGCCTCCATCTCGGCCAGGGTGGGGGCCGGTCTCGCCGAAGCGTTGCCTGTGTCAGCCGACATGTACGTGCAGTGCCGGATCTTCCGCGCGCACGTTCAGTTCCTGAGCGAAGCAGCGCTGGAAATACTCGGCGACGATGGTGCGCTCGGCAGGCTCGCACTTGTTGAGGAACGAGAGTTCGAACGCCAGCTTCACGTCATGGAAGATCTGCGTGTTCTCGGCCCAGGTGATCACGGTGCGCGGCGACATTAGGATCGACAGGTCGCCCACGGCAAACCCCTTGCGGGTGAGATTGGCAAGCGCCACCATCGCGTCGATCTGGTGCCGGCCCTGCGGCGTGTTCAGTTCCGGCACGCGTGCCACGACGATCGCCGCCTCCTCGGAGGGCGCCAGGTAGTTCAGCGTGGTCACCAGGTTCCAGCGGTCGAGCTGCGCGTGGTTGAGCATCTGCGTGCCGTGGTAGAGCCCCGAGAGATTGCCCTGGCCCAGCGTGTTCATCGTGGCGAAAAGGCGGAAGTGCGCATGCGGCTGGATCACGCGCTTCTGGTCGAGCAGCGTGAAGCTGCCTTCGCGCTCGAGCACACGCTGGATCACGAACATCACGTCGGGTCGGCCCGCATCGTATTCGTCGAACACGATGGCCACCGGCCGCTGCAGCGACCACGGCAGGATGCCCTCCTGGAACTGCGTGACCTGCTTGCCCTCCTGCAGCGTGATGACGTCCTTGCCCACCAGGTCGAGGCGGCTGATGTGGCCGTCGAGATTCACACGCACGCACGGCCAGTTCAGGCGCGCGGCGACCTGCTCGATATGGGTGGACTTGCCCGTCCCGTGCAGCCCCTGGATCACCACGCGGCGGTTGTGCGCGAAGCCTGCAAGGATCGCAAGCGTCACCTGCGGGTTGAAGCGGTAGGCCGCATCGACGACCGGCACATGCTCGTTGCGCTCGGCGAACGCCGGCACGCGCATGTCGGTGTCGATGCCGAACACCTCGCGCACGCTGATGGTGGTGGTGGGCTGCAACAGGGTCAGGTCAGTCATCATCTGCTCCGGGCGGAACATCGTCGTTGATGCAGGCGATCGCTTCCGCTGCGGCCTGCAACTTGGGAAGATAGGACAGCGCCTTCTCTTTCGAGAAACGCATGATGGGCGCCTGCACCGCAAGGCCCATGTTGGAATTGCCGCTGCGCGAGGGCACCAGCACGCCCAGGCACAGCAGGCCCGGCAGGAATTCCTCGTTATCGAACGCATAGCCCTGCTCGCGCACCGCGTCGAGCTCGGCGTCCACGGCCTCGAAGGTGGTCAACGAGTTGTTGGTGAAGCCCTGCAGCGGCGCGGCCGACAGCAGGCGACGGCGCTGCGCGGGCGCCATCTGGCTCAGGAACAGCTTGCCGGTGGCCGAGCAGTGCGCCGGCACGCGCGAGCCCGGCTGCAGGTAAAAGCGCAGGGGCGCGGGCGTCTCGACGCGATCCAGATAGAGCACTTCGCCGCCCGAGAACGCGGTGATGTTGCAGCTCTCGCCCAGGTCGTTCACCAGATGGGAAAGCACGGCATGGCGCGCGCCATGCGTGGTGTTGTTGAGCAGCACGTTCTCCGCCATGCGCATCAGGCGCCGGCCCGTGGCGTAGTGGCGCCCGTTGCCCTCGCGCTGCAGGATGCCTGCGCTCTCCAGCTGCGTGAGCATGCGGTGCATGGAGGGCTTGGGCAGCCCCGTTTCCTCCACGATGGATTGCAGCGTAAAAGGCGCGTCCTTCTGCGCAATGACTTCAAGAAGCGCAAACAGACGCAGGTTGGGCGTGTCCCCATCCAGTTTGGTCGTGCTGTTGTCGGTGTTCTTCATAACGTCATCGATCATATTGAGTTCCGTTTTTTGAGTCAATTTATTCCGAAAAAAGAAATTTCTTGCCAAATCACAAAAAGTTCTCGTAGACTTGCGTCCGTGATTTCTTTTTTCGGAACTAAAAGTTTCGTTTTTCCATCTCTCGCTAGGAGACAAAGATGACTAAAGCTAAAGTCGACAATCGTAAGGTCGTTGAAGGCGTCACCAAGATGACCCCTTCCGAGGCATTCGTGGAAACCTGCGTTGCCAACGGCGTGACCGAAATGTTCGGCATCATGGGCTCGGCCTTCATGGATGCCATGGACATCTTCGCACCGGCAGGCATCCGCCTGATCCCCGTGGTGCACGAGCAAGGCGCGGCCCACATGGCCGATGGCTACGCCCGCGTCTCCGGCCGCCACGGCCTGGTGATCGGCCAGAACGGCCCCGGCATCTCCAACTGCGTGACCGGCATCGCCGCCGCCTTCTGGGCCCACAGCCCCGTCGTGATCGTGACGCCAGAAACCGGCACCATGGGCATGGGCCTGGGCGGCTTCCAGGAGGCCAACCAGCTGCCGATGTTCCAGGAATTCACCAAGTACCAGGGCCACGTCGTGAACCCCAAGCGCATGGCTGAATTCACCGGCCGCTGCTTCGACCGCGCGATGTCCGAAATGGGCCCTACACAGCTGAACATCCCGCGCGACTATTTCTACGGCGAGATCGAGTGCGAAATTCCGAAGCCCATGCGCGTTGACCGCGGCCATGGCGGCGAGACCAGCCTGAATGCTGCCGTCGAACTGCTGAAGACCGCCAAGTTCCCGGTCATCCTGGCCGGCGGCGGCGTGGTGATGGGCGACGCGGTTCCTGCCGCACAGGCCCTGGCCGAACGCCTGGGCGCGCCCGTGGCCACAGGCTACCTGCGCAACGACGCATTCCCCGCCAAGCACCCGCTGTGGGCAGGCCCTCTGGGCTACCAGGGCTCCAAGGCCGCCATGAAGCTGATCGCGCAAGCCGACGTGGTGATCGCACTGGGCTCCCGCATGGGCCCATTCGGCACGCTTCCGCAACACGGCATGGACTACTGGCCCAAGACGGCCAAGATCATCCAGGTCGAAGCCGATCACACCAACCTGGGCCTGGTCAAGAAGATCTCCGTGGGCATCAACGGCGACGCCAAGGCCGTTGCCGAAGAGCTGGTCAAGCGCCTGTCCAACGTCACGCTCGCATGCGATGCCACCAAGGCCGCACGCGCTGACACCGTGGCCACCGAGAAGGCCGCCTGGGAGAAGGAACTCGACGAGTGGACGCACGAGCGCGATCCGTACAGCCTGGACATGATCGAGGAAGCCAAGAAGGAGAAGACTCCGACCGGCGGCGAATACCTGCACCCACGCCAGGTTCTGCGCGAACTGGAAAAGGCGATGCCTGCCCGCGTCATGGTCTCCACCGACATCGGCAACATCAACTCCGTCGCCAACAGCTACCTGCGTTTTGACGAGCCACGTTCGTTCTTCGCTCCGATGTCGTTCGGCAACTGCGGCTACGCACTGCCCACCATCATCGGTGCCAAGTGCGCAGCCATGGACCGTCCCGCCATCGCCTACGCCGGTGACGGCGCATGGGGCATGTCGATGATGGAAATCATGACCGCAGTGCGCCACGACATCCCCGTGACCGCCGTGGTGTTCCACAACCGCCAATGGGGCGCGGAAAAGAAGAACCAGGTGGACTTCTACAACCGCCGCTTCGTTGCCGGCGAACTCGAAAGCGAAAGCTTCTCCGAGATCGCCAAGGCCATGGGCGCCGAAGGCATCGTCGTCGACAAGCTGGAAGACGTGGGCCCGGCCCTCAAGAAGGCCATCGACATGCAGATGAACGAAGGCAAGACCTGCGTCATCGAAATCATGTGCACACGCGAACTGGGCGACCCGTTCCGCCGCGACGCCCTCGCCAAGCCCGTGCGCTTCCTGGAGAAGTACAAGGATTACGTGTAATCCCCTCGAGGCGCTGCGCGCCCTCCCCTTGGGAGGACACCGCCAGCGCCACGGGGCAGGCCCTGTGCCGCGCGCGCAGCTCTGCCCCTTCGGATCACATTCCGGCCCGCTGGAATGTGTCCTCACCCCAGCCCTCTCCTTTCCTGTTTCCGTTCAGGTGGAGAAGGCTGAGGTGAGGATGACGGCGGCGATGAAAACGACCTTCATCCCGCCCGCCCCCATCAGAAAGCTCTCACAAGACACAAGCACCGGAGACACGCGCCATGGCATCCAATCCCCATATTTCCGTCGCTGTGGACAACACCACCAAGCAGCCACCACAGCGCCCCCATCTGAATGCCCTGCTCGAGCAGGCGCGTGCCAAGGGAGCCATTCCGGTCGCCGTCGCCTATCCCTGTGACGCGGGCAGCCTGCAGGCCGCCATGCAGGCCGCCGACGCCGGCCTCATCAAGCCATTGCTCGTCGGCCCGAAGGAACGCATCGAAGCAGCAGCCGCACAGGCAGGCCTCGATCTCTCCCGTGCCGAAATCCACCACACCGCGGACGACGCCCGCACGGCCGCTGCTGCTGCCGCAGCCCTCTGCAGGGACGGCGCTGCCAGGGCGCTCATGAAGGGCAGCCTGCACAGCGACGAACTGCTGGGCGCCGCGGTTGCCAAGGAAGCCGGCCTGCGCGGCGGCCGCCGCGCCAGCCACGTCTTCGTGATGGACATGCCCGGCATGGAGCGTCCGCTGCTCATGACCGACTGCGTGGTGAACATCTTCCCCGACCTGATGGCCAAGCGCGACATCGCCCAGAACGCCATCGAACTCGCCAAGGCCATCGGCATCGAAACGCCCCGCGTGGCGGTGCTCTCCGCCGTGGAGACCGTGAACCCCGCGATTCCCGGCACGATCGACGCAGCCGCCCTCGCCAAGATGGCCGACCGCGGCCAGATCACCGGCGGTATCGTCGACGGCCCTCTCGCGTACGACAACGCGATCTCGCTGCGCTCCGCCCAGAACAAGGGCATCGCCTCCGAAGTCGCCGGCCGCCCCGATGTGCTGCTGGTCCCCAGCCTCGAAGCGGGCAACATGATCTACAAGCAGCTGGTCTACATGGCCGATGCGGAATGTGCCGGCCTGGTACTGGGCATGCGCGTGCCGATCGTCCTGACGAGCCGCTCGGACTCCGTCGAGGCACGCATCGCCTCCTGCGCACTGGCTGTGCTGGCAAGCTGATCGTCGTCAGAATCTCAAGTTGCTTTCGAAGTCGACGCTGCAAGGGTCTTGTAGTTGCCGGAGTGCTGCGAGGTGCTCCGGCATTTTTTTTGTTGGCAAGGTTTGCTTGCTTGTTTGAGGGCGGAACCAGAAGCAGAAGCAGAATCCGAACCCGCCCCAACAGACAGGCAAATCAAACAGCGATCCCCGCCCCCGTAACCGCCGCCGAAGCATCGGAAACCAAGAACCCGATCACCTGCGCAATCTTCTCCGGCGAAGTCCACTGCGAGAAATCCGCATCCGGCATGTCCTTGCGATTCTGCGGCGTATCGATGATGCTCGGCAGAATGGAGTTGACCCGTACATCGGACTTCTTGAACTCCGCCGAGAACGACTCCGTCATCCGGATCACCGCGCTCTTGGAAGCACAATAGGCCGCCATGTTCGCCGCCCCGGACAATGCCGACTGCGCCCCGATGTTCACGATGCTGCCCGCGCCCTGCGCCAGCATGACCGGCGCCACGCAGTGCACCATCTTGAACACGGCAGCCGCGTTCAGCGCCATCAGGTGCTCGTATTGCTGGACGGCGTTCTCGGCAACCGAAGAGCCCATGCTGAACCCACCCGCGATGTTGCACAGCGCATCGATGCGCCCCCAGCGCTGGCGCACCTGATCGACCGCGTTCTGGCAGTTGGCCAGATCGGTGACGTCCGCCGCCACGGGCAGCAGCCTGGCGTTGGTCGCATCTCCAAAGCGCAGGCGCAGGTGCTCCATGTTGCGTTCGAGCACGGCCACCTGGAAGCCCTGTTCGAGAAGCTGGTGCACGGTTGCGTAGCCGAGGGATCCGCCTGCGCCGGTGACGATGGCGGTCTTGATGTCGCTTGCCATGAAAAGAGGACCTTTCGCGTGTGTACTGATGAAGAGCTGCCCCGACGTCGAGAACGACATGCGGCGGGCAGCGATGACGATGCCGGAATCATCGCACCAGTTTCCCGCCAGTCCATCGAGATTTTCCACACTGCGCAGCGGGCGATGAAGACCCGCCGGAGCCCCAGTCACACAGGCATCGGCATCAGGCTGCCAGTGCCGACTCCAGCTGCCGCGTGATCTGCGCGCGATCGTCCGGACTCATGCAGCCGATGAACACCAGCACCGACTCCTGGTCCGGCGCGCTCAGCGTCACCGCAGGCATGCGCGCCACCCGCACGCGGCCGCCGACCACATGGAACTCCTGCGCATCCGCCTCCCCTTGCACATGCACGATGCCCTTGGCCCGCAGCAGCCCGCCGGGCATGTTGCGCAGCACCTGCTTGAGCCGCTGCTTGTGAAAGCCCGTCGCTGAGCGAAATGAGAAGCTTCCGATCGCCTCGTGCAGCGGTGCGCCACCGGCCATGCTCTGCCAGCGGCCGCTCCCGCGCGGGCCGCGCAACCATGCCGGCGCTGACCGGCCGGAATGATCGGCCTCGTCGAGAAACACCGACATCGGGATCGCACCCTGCAGCGCACGAAACACCGCCGCGCGCGGTGCAAGGCCGCGCAATGCCTGCAGCGCGTGCTGCACGTCCGGCGCCTGTGCCAGATCGCACTTGGTGAGCACCAGCGCGGTGGCCGCACCGATCTGCTGGCGCACCATGTCACCGACCAGCGGGTGCTCCAGGTGGGCCTGCAGCTGCGGCACGTCGACCGCCACCACCACCGCATTCAGGCGGAACGCGGCATCGAGCATTCCCACCTGCGCGATGCGCATCGGGTCGGACACGCCGCTCGCCTCGATCACGAGCAGATCGGGACGCTCCTCGCGGTCGGACACCTCCGCCAGCGCCTGCACCAGCCTGTCGCCGATCGAGCAGCACACGCAGCCATTCTCGAGCTGGATCACATCGTCGCTGCGCGTTCGGATCAACGCCGCATCGATGTTGATTTCGCCGAAGTCGTTGACCAGCACCGCGATGCGCAGGCCGGCGGCATTGCCCAGCAGGCGGTTGAGCAGCGTCGTCTTTCCCGCCCCCAGGTACCCGCCCACCACGACCATCGGAATCGGCGTACGCGCGGACTGCATGACCGGGACGGGTTCCATCACGGCTGCGGCGCCGGGAACACCTTGCCGCCCAGCACCGTGCCCCACACGCGTACGTCCTTGAGGGATTCTGCGGGCACGGCGGAGGGGTCATCCTCGAGCACGGCGAAGTCCGCCAGCTTGCCTGCCTCGATGCTTCCGATCAGTCGCTCCAGCTTCAGCGTCCTGGCGGCGCCCATGGTGACGGCCTCGAGCGCATCCGCCACGCTGAGGCGCTCCGCCTCGCCGAGGATCCTGCCCGATGCGGTGGCCCGATGCGCCGCGCACCATGCGGTGAACAGCGGGTTGAGCGGCGTGATCGGGGCGTCGGAGTGCAGCGAGAACGTGAGCCCCAAGTCACGCGCCGTCTTCGCCGGATTCATGCGCTGCGCCCAGGACAACCCCACGGTCTGCGCGACATGCGCATCGCCCCAGTAATACAGGTGGTTGGAGAAGAAGTTGATGCACATGCCCAGCCTGGCCGCGCGCTCGAGCTGCGCGCGATCGGCCAGCTGGCAATGCTGCAGCGTGTGGCGATGGTCTTCACGCGGGTGCGCCTGAAGCATCTGCTCGATCACATCGAGCACCACCTCGGTGGCCTCATCCCCATTGGTATGGATATGCAGCTGCAAACCCGCCGCATGAAACGGCGTGAACAGTTCCAGCAACTGCGACGGAGGAATCAGCCACAGCCCGTTCGGCTGCCCACCGGCGTATCCGGGCGAGCGCAACCGCGCCGTGAAGCCCTGGATCGATCCATCGACGATGAACTTCACCGGGCCGAAGCGCAGCTTGTCGGTCTGCGCTGCAGCGGCCTCGAGCACGCGGGCGGCACCACCCTGCGGATTGCGCTGCGGCGCAAAGGCAGGAACGACGCGCATCGGGTAGTCGGCGTCGGCAGTGACCTCGTGCAGGGTTGCAAGACCCTTCTCCGAAAGATCGCTCACCAGGTCGGTGGCGGTCGTCACGCCCGCGAGCTGCGCCACGCGGCCGAATTTCCAGATGGCCTGGCTCTGCTCCGCCGCTGCGAGCGACATGGACTGGCCCAGCAGCTTCTGCACCGGGAACATGGCGGCGAACTCCTGCAGCTCTCCCGTGGGCTGACCATCCGCGTCCTTGTGCACGCCGTCGATATCGGTGTCCTCGTCGATGCCTGCGAGAACCAGCATGGCGGAGTTCACGTTCATCAGGTGCACGCTCGCATGCATGATGACGATGGGCCGCGTGGCCGAGACCGTATCGAGCTCGTTGACCGACAGGCGCTCCGTGCCGAACAGGATCGGGTCGAACCCCCAGCCCAGCAGCGGCGCGTCCGGATCCGCGAGCCTGTCCTGCGCCTCCTTCAGGCGCGCCAGCACGGCGTCGAGCGTGCGCAGGCCCGTCCACAGGCGCCCGTCGGGATCGCGCCGGTCGAAATAGCCCAGGTAGACCGCGTCCCACATCGCGCCCTCCATCAGGTGGCAGTGCGCCTCGATGAGCCCGGGCATCAGCACCTTGTCGCGCAGGGAGTCCACCTGCACGGCATCGGGCCATGCCGCCATGTCGGCCGCGCCGCCCACGGCCAGGATCCTCCCGTTCTGCACCGCCACATGCGTGGCGTCGGGTTGTGCGGGGTTCATCGTGAGAACCCTGCGTGCGGTGAACACCTGCACCTTTGCCTGTGCCCCGGGGTGGTTGTCGACTGCTGTCATTTCCATTGTCATTGCGGTTACCGTTGTGCTTGCCGTTGATCCCGTTCAGCGCGCGACTTCCACGCGAGCCACCGGACGCGGCATCAGCAGGTGGACACCCAGCATCACCAGCAGATTCGCGGCCAGGCTGATGAGGCCCAGGTTGAACCCGCCAAAGTCCGGCTGCACCAGGTACATGGTGATCGCCGACACCTGGCCCACCAGGATGCCCAGCGCCACGGCCGCGGGTCGTACGCCCAGGCGGAACAGGATCACCACCACCCCCGGGAAGAACTGCGTGACGCCGTAGTACGCCGTGTTGATCAGCGTGAGCATCAGGTTCGGCGTGAACAGTGTCATCACGATCGACAGCAGCAGGTAGCCCACGATCACGATCTTGGATGCGAACTTCTGCTTCTGCTCGGGCATCGACGGGATCAGGTTGCGCGTGACGATCGGCCCGATGGCAAGGCAGATGCCGGCCAGGACGAGCAGGCCCGACAGCGCCGCACCGGCGGCCACGAGTCCCAGCAGCCACCCCGGGAGCAGGCGGATCGCCGCCGCGAAGAAGGCTTCGTTGGGCGAGGCGAGCTGCAGGTTCTGGCTGATCGCATAGTACGAGGCCAGCACCAGGAACGGATACATCAGCATGTACAGCGGCATCACGATCTGCGTGCGGCGGATGGTGTTGGCGCTCTTGGCCGTGAAGAAGTTCTGGATCGCGAACGGCATCATGTAGAAGCCCATCGCCTGGAAGAAGATGGTGCTCATCGAGAAGCGCAGCTCGGTCGTGTTCATGTGGTTGCTCACCTTGGCGCTTGCCGCCAGGAACACGTCGGCCACGCCGGCGTGCATGGCCACCGCGGTGCCCGTGACGATGATCGCCACCAGCATCACCACGTCCTTGAGGATGGCGATGTACGAGGTGGCGCGAACGCCAGAGATGGCGATATAGGTGAAGGCCAGCGCCGCCGAGATCAGCACCAGGTGCAGCGGCGTGAAGTTCCAGCCCAGGCCCTTGAGTGCGGCGACCAGTCCCGTGAATTGCAACTGCCCCCACGGCAGGAGGAACAGGATGGCCGAGCCTGCGACGATCAGCTCCAGGGCGCGGCTGCGGTAGTGGCCCTTGAACAGGTCGGGCAGCGTGATCGCGTTGTGGCGCGCACCGGCCTCCCAGATCTTCGGCCCGAGGAAATATCCCAACGGATAGGCCAGCAGGATGTAGCCGAGGAACCAGACCCCGTACGTCGGCCCCTTGGCATAGATGCCGCCCGGAAAGCCCACCATCGTGCCGATGCTGTAGACCTCGCCGGCCGCCAGGAAGAACACCAGCCACGCGCCGAACTGGCGCGACGCCACGAAGAAGTCATGCACGCTCTGTGATTCGCCACCGCCCTTGCGCGAGCGGATGGCCAGGTACAGCGAGTAGAGGATGAAGCCCACGAAAACGATCGATGCCATCATGTCCTTCTCCCTGTCTCAATGCTGCTCGGCGGCCGCATCTGCGTCCGGCCCGTCGCGATCGAAAAGAATCCAGCACAGGTACATGCAGGCCGAAGTCAGCACGAACCAGATGAAGATCCACATGTAGATGAATGGAACGCCAAGGACGAACATGTCCACCGACGCCACCCACGGAAGCAGCCCGATCACCGCCATGTACGGTATCCCGAGCCCGATCAGAACCTTGAGCATTGCTTGTCTCCTGTCGCTTTGAAATACATGCGGTCACGCGTTTCGAGCCTCGCGCCGCCTTTGAAATCAATGGTAGAAACTTCGTTCATATAATTCAAATGCAATTTTTTGGAAGAAAGCATGAGGCAAACTCATGGATTCACAGAAACTGAGGCATCTGCTCGCCATCGTCGAGCACGGCACCTTCTCCGATGCCGCCCGCGCGGTGCATCTCACGCAGCCTGCGCTCAGCCGGAGCATCCGCGCGCTGGAAGATGAACTGAAGGTGCAGCTCTTCGACCGCGGCGCACGGCGTGCGCGCCTGACGGTCTTCGGCGAGCTGGTGGCGGAGCGCGCGCGGCGCATGCGACTCGAGATGACGCAGCTGCAGCGAGACATGGAACTGCTGCGCGGCGCGGAAGAAGGACAGCTCAACGTGGGCTTTGCACCAGGGCCCGCAGCGCTGCTGCTCACCCCGTTCCTGATCCACATGGCACAGCGCCACCCTCGCATCAAGGTACGCACGGAGATGACATCAACCACGGCCCTGCTGGAGAGCCTGAACGCCGAAGACATCGACGCCATCGTCGGCGACGGCTACATCCTGCGCAGCGCGGGCGGCGTGGACATCGAGCCGCTCGGCGACCTGGAGGCCGGCATGGTCTGCCGCGCGGGCCACCCGATATTGAAGAACCGGCGCATCGACTTCGATACGCTGCGCCAATATCCCCTGGCGACGACAACCCTCAGCACGGCCATCACCCGCCGCCTGGTCGACCTGTGGGGCCCCGAGGCAGAGCAGGACAAACTCTTCACCCTGCACTGCAACGACCTGGAGACCCTGCGCAAGGTCACCCTGGCCAGCGACACGTTGCTGTTCGGCATCCTCGCCCTCACCAAGGAAGAAAGAGCGCGCGGCGAGATGGTGGAGGTGGCGCTGCCGGTCGATCCGGGGCGCTATGGCCACTACGGCATCGCGCGCATCACGGGCAGAACGCTCTCGCCCGCACTCCAGCTGCTGTACGCGTTCACCCGCACACGCTGGCGTGAAATGCAGGAGGAGCCGCCGGGCCCGGCGAGCAGGCCGCAATGAACAGTCACCCTGTGGATACGGCCGCACGCCTCACCCGTGCAGCAGGGGCCATGGTCATCTTGCGGAATAGGGGAAATAGGTTGTTCAATACACCGCCCCGGCTCCCATCTTGATGTCCTCGGGAAAAGCGAGCGCCGTGCTTGCCATCACGCGGATGGCTTCGGCCTGCATCTCCAGGGAAAGACTCGGCGCACCGGGATGCCGCGCGGCAATCTGCGGCAGGTAGGGCACGTGGATGAAGCCGCCGCGCAGGTCCGGGCGCTCGGTGGCAATGTAGTGCGCGAGAACGTAGAAGATGGCGTTGCAGTTGTAGGTTCCCGCCGTCTGCGAAACCGACGCCGGGATGCCTGCGGTGCGCAACGCGCGCAGCATCGCCTTGATGGGCAGCGTGGAGAAATACGCGGCAGGACCGCCGGCAATCACCGGCTCGTCGATGGGCTGGTTGCCCGCGTTGTCGGGAATGCGCGCATCCACCATATTGATGGCGACGCGTTCGATGGAGATATCGGGCCGCCCGCTGGCCTGCCCCAGGCAGAGCACCACTTGTGGCTGCGTCTCCTCGATGGCCTCGATGAGTGCCTGCCGCACCGCTCCGATCACGCAGGGCAGCTGGCGCGCCACGAGCGAGGCATCGCCGATGCGCTCACCATGGACCCGCCTGGCGGCCTCCCACGAGGGATTGATGGTTTCGCCCTCGAAGGGCTCGATGCCGGTGACCAGGATGTTCTGCATGGTGGACTGGAAATTTTCGCGATGAAGCGCTGCATGGTAGGCATGCGAACCATCATCCGGGAAATGGATAATGTGTATTCATGGAATTCATGAAATGAATCTGTCTGCCGTCGACCTGAACCTGCTCGTCGTCTTCGACGCGCTCCACGCCACACGCAACGTCACGGCCGCGGCGCAGCGCCTGCATCGTGCGCAACCGTCCGTGAGCAACGCACTTTCGCGCCTGCGTTCGCTGTTCGGCGATGAGCTGTTCGTGCGCAGCGTGGGCGGCATGCAGCCCACGGAGCTCGCGCGCGACCTCGCACCGCTCGTCACACAGGTGCTGGAGCAGGTGCGCCATGCGCTGACGCTCGGCGTGCCATTCGACCCGGCGACGGCCGGCGACCGATGCATGACCATCGCCGCCAGCGACTATGCCGACATCGTTCTCGTGCCGCACTTGCTGGCCCTCATGCGCCGACAGGCACCCGGCGTCGATCTGCGCGTGGTGGCGCTGGAGCGCGGCGCCATCTACCACCAGCTCGACGATGGCGAGGTCGATGTCGCCATCGGCGGCCACCTCCAACCGCCCAAGCGCATGCTGCAGGAATTGCTGTTCAGCGAAGAATTTGTCTGCATCGCCGATCGCTCCAACCCACGGCTCGCTGGCAAGCGCATGACGCTCAAGCGTTACCTGGAACTGCCGCACGCGCTCTTCGTTCCCAGCAATGACGGCTCCCGCAGAGGCGTCGTCGATTCCCGGCTCGACGGATTGGGCACGGGCCTGCGCCGACGCGTGGCCGCCACCTTCGCGCATGTGGTGGCGCTGCCCTTTGCGGTGCGCGGCACCGACCTCGTCGCCACCATGGCCGAAAAGGTCGCAAGGCAGTTCCCGATGGAGCAGCTGGGCATCTGGCCGCTGCCGAAGGAGCTGGGCCCCCTGCGCTTCGATGTGGACATGGTCTACAGCCCGCGCACCCGCAACGAAGCCGCGGCGATCTGGCTCCGGGATTGCCTGCGCGAAGCATCGGAAGGCCTTCGGCGGGCTTGAGCTGCCGTCATGGGGTCATCCGCCGAGTGCCAAATACAGAGGATGGACATCGGCTCTGTAAGCAAAAGCCTGACGATGGGCTAGCTGCGGCCAGAAAGCAAAAAAGCCACCCTTTCAGGTAGCTTCTTCGTTTGAATTCAATGATTTACATGCAATCATTGGCGGAGAGGGTGGGATTCGAACCCACGGTAGCATTGCTGCTACGCCTGATTTCGAGTCAGGTACATTCGACCACTCTGCCACCTCTCCGCGACTCGAAGCTGAGATTATAGCATTGAATTTTTGGTGTTTTGGCAAACTTGGATATTTTCCCGTACAGCACCGTTCTGTCGAGACGTGCCGCGGCACGCGCATACAAAGTTGAGGATGACTTTCACATGAGCATGTTCACATGGCTTCGGAAACTGATCAGCAGCACCCCTGCCGCCACGGGTCCACAGTCACCTTCTCCCGATGTGTCGCTGGCGAATGGCGAGCATTGGCGGGCCTTATGCACGGCTGCCGGGAGGGCGCTGGTTCCGGATGATGCGGACGCGCTATGGAGCGAAGTGGAACAGGCGCTCAACGAGCCTGAGCACTACTTCAGCCGCTTTGCCGATGATCTTGCCCAGCGGGGCATCGAAAGTCCAGACGCTGTATCTCCCTGGTTGGCGCTGGTCGATGGCTTGCAGCGCCGGGAGCAGGTCCATGAAATGGATTGGAAGCTGGACATGGGGGAGCTGATCTGGGGTCTTCAGCAACTTCAATTCTCGCGGCAACGTGAGATTTCGCTGGATGCACTCGCAGGCAGCAAAGCCATGGGTCATGATGCGTTGACGGAGGCCGGGGCCCATCTCCGCTCACAGGGCGTTGCGCTGGTCACATTCGATATCGACAGCGACAGCTACCCGCTGAGCCTGTTGGCGCAGGAGGACACGGAGCCTCTTGAGGAACTGGCAAAACGCGTGGGACGGAAGTTGATTGCACTTTAGAACAACAACGTCAAACCGCCCACAGACTTGAGAAGTGCCTGGCCCCATTGACTAAGTTTGCGCAGAAGTGCAAATTCATTTCCTGAGCCTGATGAGCCGCGAAGTCAGAATCCAGCATCGTGGCTTCGCACCTAAAGAACCGAAGACTCAGGAAAAGAGGATCAGATGAATTTCGAAGCCGCCCGGCAATTGGTCGCTTCCGTCACCCATTGGCATCACCGCTTCGAGATCTATCCGGAAGTCATCACTCCCGGTTCCTACGACCCTGGGTTCCTGCTGGACGAGATCGGGTTTCCCGCTGATCTGACAGGTCAGCGCGTGTTGGACATCGGCCCTTCCGATGGATTCTTTTCGCTGGCCGCCCAGAAGCTCGGAGCCCATGTCGTGGCCGTCGACTACCGGGCCAAGGATGCCCACGGGTTCGGTGCCATGGAGCGGATCACGGGCCGCTCGTTCGAGTACCACTGCGCGAACATTTTCGACCTGGATGCATCGAAACTCGGAACCTTCGACCATGTACTCTTTCTCGGTGTGCTATACCACCTGCCTGACATGATGAAGGCCCTTGCAATCGTCCGCTCGCTGCGCCATGGAGCGATGTACATCGAAAGCAATGCTGCGAACGAACTGCCCCAGCACATTGCGCTCGCCCGTTATTACGAGCAGGACACCCTGGCTGGCGACATCACCAACTTCTGGTCTCCCAACGCTGCCTGCATTCGCGACATGGCGAAGGATTGCGCCTTCGACCTCGTCACAGACAAGACGTGGGGAGACCGCTACTTTGGTCGCTATACCGTGAACAACGATCCTGCACGCAGACGCAAGATGCAACTCGGCTACGGGCTTTTAGCGTAGGCCCAGCCGTATTTCGTACCCAAGGCCGATAAGCAGTGACAGCTCGCAGATGGCTATGCGATCAAGAATGCGGGTAAAACAGACATGTTGGAAGGTAGAAATGGAAAACGGTCCACATGGGACCGTCTTTCATGAATTCTTATCAACGAGAACGCAGAAGCACAGATTTCGATGAATTCGATCGAACCCCTGTGGCCGGTCAGCTCTCCCTGACGCGGCGCCCCCCCACTGCGGCGAATCCAGCCAAGATCATCGACAGCAAGACCAGCGCCCATTGCCCCAATGTGGGCACGGGCGTCACTGCCATCGCGCCGGCTGTTGCCACCGTACCGCTGAAAACCTGCGAGACGGGAGCACCCGAAGCTTTGACCAGCGCCACCGTCTGCGGCACTGCACTGCTGTCGGTCACGGTCACCAGGCTGGTGTAGTCCCCCGCATTGGTCGGCGTGCCGCTGAGCACGCCGTCCGCCGACAGGCTCAGCCCCGCAGGCAGCGGCTGGCTGCTGTCCGTCGCTGCCCATGTGTAGGGCGGAATGCCACCTGACGCGGCCAGTGTCAGGCTGTAGTGCTTGCCTGCCTGCAAGGTGCCAAGATCCGTCGTGGTCACCGCAAGATCTGGAGGCGCAATGAAAAACGTCTGCTGCACCCGCGGGGCAGCGATGTAACTGGCATTGCCTGCCTGATCGGCATGGACGGTGCAGGTCCCTGTACTGGTAAAGCTCACTAAATGGCCCGAGATGGAGCAATGGCTCGCGCTGGCGGCATCTACGGCAAAGGTAACCTCATTGTCGGAG
The DNA here is from genome assembly GCF_014395975.1 of Diaphorobacter ruginosibacter. Taxonomy (NCBI): domain Bacteria; kingdom Pseudomonadati; phylum Pseudomonadota; class Betaproteobacteria; order Burkholderiales; family Comamonadaceae; genus Diaphorobacter; species Diaphorobacter ruginosibacter. The sequence continues at coordinate 3,956,068 of NZ_CP060714.1, forward strand.
CCACCTCCTGTGGCCCCCACCGTATAACTACCGCCCGTGCGCGCATCGGTAGGCACCTCCGAAGTAAACACAATCGATTGCAGACCCATACACCGTACATCCACATTGCCGACATTCGCCTGCATATCACTGCCGGCAGGGTTGCTCACTTCACAGACCTGCCCAACCGGCTGCCGGGCAATGGCTACGCTATAGCTGCCGCCCCATTCCAGGCTGGAGAGAAACTCGTAGGGGCCGTTGCCCGTGATATCGAGGCTCTCATTCTCTGCTGTTTGCAATTGCAATTGCAACCCACTGCCTGTCAAGCCGCTCACCTGCCCTCCGACCGACAGACTGGTCATTCCATGGACGACCATGACGACATGCATGTTCGGGAAGCCGAGACTCCCGACAGTGACAATGTCCACGACACCGCAATTAGGCGCACGGATATAGGACGGGGCACCTGCAGGGTTGATAGGAGCCGTGTTGTTGGAGCCGATGAAGAACTTGTAGCCCGCTGCCTGCCCGTTGGGTGTAAATACCTCGACCACTAGATCGTGGCTGTTGCCATCAAGCACGGCAGTGATGGGGACGCTCAAGATGGTCTTGCTTTGGTTCGCAACGGAGACTTCGGCCATGCCAATCGGTGTGCCAAGGTTGGCCACATTCAAGCTGGCCTCGTTGGGAATGGAATACAGCCTGACGACAACGGGTTGCGGGCCACCGCTCGCCTGCTCGATGCCTATGTCCACGCTGCTCACCGCCACACGAGCCATTCCAATGCTGCCGCTCAGATCAAACCGGCGGTAATAGCTGTTGTCGGTGTGCTTCCCTTCCGAGTTGCACGAGATTGAATTGGCGGTCTGGATCTCCAACGAACCGCTTTGTGTCAACGACCACATCGGATCCGGGCTGGACAGTGTGCCCAACGGCCCCGCCACAGCCCTGGCGGGCTTGGCCGCCGGATGCCCTACTTCCACCGGATGGGGATTGACTGAGAGCCGAGGAGTGGCCAAAGCCGCCGGTACGACGAGTACCAAAGTCAGCAACGCCAATGCTCGGCGCAACCTGCCTATCCAGGTCTGGCCCCCCACCTGCCTATGGCTGGCGCCATGGCTCAAGAACGGGACTAAAAGTTGGGGTTCACGGATGCCGTGCACTGATGTATCTCCCATCGGTTCTTCCTCCCGGCATCGTCAAACAGTTACATGCCAGATCGTCCGGTACGCTAGCCCTGGCACATTGACGCCACCGGCGGTATATTCAGACACCAAACATTACACACATTAACAATCTGTTTGACAATACCGTGAATTGGGTAATTTCGCGGATAGCGTGCTCCGTCCCTTCGTCAGAACGCGGCGCAGGTCTCTTCTGGCAAAACCGGCCAAGGCCATTGACAGCAAGATCAGCGCCCACTGCCCCAGTGTGGGCACGGGCGTCACTGCCATCGCGCCGGCCGTTGCCACCGTACCGCTGAACACCTGCGAGACGGGAGCACCCGAGGCTTTGACCAGCGCCACCGTCTGCGGCACGGCACTGCTGTCAGTCACGGTCACCAGGCTGGTGTAGTTCCCCGCGGTGGTCGGTGTGCCACTGAGCACGCCGTCCGTCGACAGGCCCAGCCCCGCAGGCAGTGGCTTGCCGGGGTCCGTTGCCGTCCATGTGTACGGGGGCACGCCACCCGATGCAGTCAACGCCAGGTTGTAGGCCTTGCCCGCCTGGAGGCTGCCGAGGCTGGTCGTCGCGATAAGCAACTCCGGCGCCGTGATCGTCAACACCCCTGCTACATGCGTAATGGCGTAGTTGTTGCTGACTGCGCCACTGGCCACAATGGAATAGGTTCCTGCAGGTGATGAAGAAGTCGCCGCTGTGGTGAACACTGGCTGCGCCATCAAGAATGCTGTCGTCTCGCCATTGACGAAGCCACTGTAAGTACCCGTCAGCGCTGGAATGGGTGAGCCTTCGGGGATACTCACGTTCGTCGCAGCGATGGTCAATGGAGCAGGTGCAATAGAAAGCGACAACGGGGTGATTGTGGTGGTCCCGCCGTTCGCATCCGTTGCCTGAACGTTGATGGCATAAGTGCCAGCAGCCAGACTGGGAAGGGTTGTCACCACGCCTGAATGACTTAACGAAACACCAGGCACCGGACTTTCAAGACTGTAGCTGATGGCGCCCTGGCCTCCGCTGGTCAGGGTGGCCAGTGATTGGTTGTATGTCGCACCATAAGTTCCCGCCGCCAGATTGTCTGTGAGCGCAAATGCGACGAAATTGGCTTGAGGATTTTTTGCTGAAGAAACGTTGTCGAGCTGGCATGTGTTGCCGACACCGGCGCAATCACCAGACCAATGGGAAAACGAATAGCCTGAAACAGAAGTGGCCGTGCACGTGGCGCTTCCCCCAAACGGAACCGGGTTCTGCGAGCATGTCACTGCTCCCGTGGAAATGGGTGAGACGCTCAAAATCAACGGATACCCCACAGTTGCAGAGCAGCTTGCAGTGCTACCGCCCCCCGTCCCGCTGCAGGTCCAGCCATAGGTACTTGCCGAGGTGTTGATCACCGAAGCAACACCCGCACTACAAAGCTGCCCCGTGGGAGCACTTGCAAACACGCCGCCTGAAGCCGTTCCACACGCACCATTCACTGTCGCGTTGCCGATGAAGACGGTTTGGACTGGTGCGATGTCTTTTTCCATGACCATCGGAAACATCGGATCCATCATTTGAGTGGTCATTATGGCCGTGCCACTTGCCTGCCCAAACTCGTAGTTCTGAGAAACAAGCGGGTTGGTAACACCGCTCACCACCACTTCCACTTCCGTGCCACCGGAGACTGAAACGCCTCCGCCGATGCTGGTATTCACAGCAAACCCAACCGTATTGCCACTTCCATAGGAACCACGGCAGATGGCCGTTCCGCCCATGGGGACAGGGTTCAGTGTGATGCTGGCAATCCTGTCACATGCCCCCGTCGCCACATCAAACCCCGGGGGAAAGTTCACATAGAACAAGGCTTCATCCGCATTGACATCTTGTTCGAGTGTGTAGGTGAACGTGTAATTGGTGGCGGCACCTGGCGCGGCATCGTCTGGTACAACGCTGACATGAGACAGCGCTCCTGCCGCCGCGGTTTGCAACATGAAAGTCAATGCGGCAATAAGTGCGCTCAAGCAAAAGCGCAACGCGCGAGACCATGACCGGGCCTTGGCTATCTCGCACGCCATTCTTGCCTTAAAAAGTAAGGTGCGGCACATTGAGTCAATCTCCCCATTTCATTTTTTGAAATTTCAGCCAACGCGGAACTAGCTTATTCCTACCTCGCCTGGAACCATGCGCCGAACAGTTCGTACCTGAAGGCAGAGAACTGTCTGTGCATGCCCAGGAGGCACCGGATTCGGCTGAACACATGCGGCCCCGATCAGCGCCCCCGGACGCGGCGTACCCCCACTGCAGCGCATCCCGCCAAGACCATCGACAGCAACGCCAGCGCCCACTGCCTCAATGTGGGGACAGGCGTCACGGTCACCGCACCGACAGCTGCCACCGTGCCGCTGAAAACCTGCGAGACGGTAACGGCCGCAGCCTTGGCCTGCGTGACACCCACGCGCTGGGTGGCGACCTGCGGTGCTGCACTGCTGTCGGTCACGGTCACCAGGCTGGTGTAGTCCCCTGCGGTGGACGGTGTGCCGCTGAGCACACCATCCGCCGACAGGCTCAGCCCCGCAGGCAAGGGCTTACCGCCGTCCGTTGCCGTCCATGTATAAGGCGGCACGCCGCCCGATGCGGTCAGCGCCAGTCGGTAAGCCTTGCCCACCTCAAGGCTGCCGAGGCTGGTTGTTGTGATCGCCAAACGGGGAAGCACGATGGTGAATGTCTGCTGCACCCGCGCGGCAGGGGCGTAGCTCGCATTGCCCGCCTGATCGGCGTTGATGGTGCAGGTTCCCGCACCCACGAAATTCACCACGTTGTCCGCCATGGTGCAAGTCCCCTCCACCGTGAAAACAACCGGGTTGCCCGATGCCCCGCCCTTGGCCGCCACGGTGTAGCGTCCGCCCACCACAGCCTCTGCCGGTGGCGAGGTGGTGAAGGTGATGATCTGACCGGCCAGCGTGCCCTGGTTGACGGTGACATCCAGCGTGGCGGTGATGCTGCTGTCGCCTTGACTGGTCACCGTGAGCGTGCGGGTGCCCAGCCCCGAGAACGTGGCGGCGAAGGCCACGCTGCCATCGGTTTGCCGGATGACGCCGGGCATCGTGTCGGCGGGATGGCTGCTGGTGATGAGCCATTGGGTGGTGTCATCGATGTGCTCGCCCACAGGATCCACCACATTCAGCCGCAACGGCACGGGTGCATTGGCCTCCATCGTGAGGACCGTACTGCCAGGCGGCGTGTCCACCGTGGCAGGCCCGCTGAGCATGGGAACGGGCAAGGGCAGGTTTTCAAACTCGATGACGGTGCGCAGGTTGTGGCCCGGCATGCTGACAATGCCCTGATAGCGACCCACGCTGCGGTTGGCTCGCGCATTTTTGAGTTGATAGCCCATGGACTCCTTTGAATCTGGAGGGTCTTGATCCGCCGGATTGGGATCCGTCGCCATCACCGCGCTGGCACCCGCCGTGGGCACAATGATGTTGATGGGCGTGATGTAGGGTCGGGATATTTTCTTCCAGCGTGCCCATGGACTGATCTTGAGCGTGGGGGCGTCCTGGCGTACGAAGAGTTGCCCGAGGCGTGCGCGCACCGACGAGACGGAGACGTCGTAGCTCAGAGAATAGCGGCTGTCGTGCTGGTCAAACATCGCCTGGACGCTGAACAATGACTGCTCCGGTTCCGACTCGTCCACGAGGACGGTGACAAGTCGTGGCCCATGCGCGGTGCGCGTGTTGTTGTCGCTGTCCATCGACAGCGGCTGCTGCAGGTTGGTGGTCCCCGCGTAGGCAATGTTCGGCGCACTGGCATCGCGGACAAAGGCATTCGCCAGACTGTCCAGATAGGGCTTGCTGGTGTCGAGCAATAGCTGCTGGTTGGGCACATCACGGTCCAGTGCAAGGACGGCCATCCGATCCTGCGGCGGCGGCTCACTCCAGCCGTCGTTCCAGGAACGCACCGGGTTGGTCTGATCGATCGAGGCTCGGTGGAAAAAGCTGACCTCTGGCGAGATGCCTGAAGCGTCCTGTACCGGCGTGTTCACGAAAAGAATGAGCGACTGCTTGCCCTTCACGGGGCCCGCAAAGATGAGCGAATTGCGCAAAGAATCTCCACCCAGGTTCAGCGTTGAGCCGTCAACGAGCGCATAGGCCCGATTTCCTGGGGCTCCGCTCATCGACAGGTTTTCGTCCTGACTGAAATTTTGCGAGGCGACCGCCGGATCGGTGGAAGATTGGCGCACGCTGGTGGTGCTGGTGGCGCGCTGGGTATATCCCGCCGCGTCGGTGAGCGAAATCAGCAACTGCGGTTGGTGCATCACATGTGCCGCACCCACCTCCTGCTCCTTGCTTGCAAACTCAAAACTGCTGTACTCGGCATCAGGTGTCGGTGTAGATGCAGGTGTGGCAGCGCCGGGACAGGCACCAGGAATAGCGCTCACGGTGAACATCGATTCGACGTTCTTGTCCATTCGGTCCTTGACCAGTGAGGTGACATCGAAGCTGTAGAAGCCTCGCTCGGTGATGCAAAGGGGCTCCGCAGGATGGTCTGCGTCGGTAGCGGCCCCACCGGAAGCGCCTCCTCCAGCTGTGTTTTGCACCACCTGGTCACAGCCGGCGGGCTCCTCATCCTCGCGCGCAAAGCAGTCTGCACCCACCTTGTGGGCGCTGGCAATCTTCAGGTAGCCGGGCGTCGTCACTTTGTCCACATACAGCACCAGGCGCGCGCTGGCCACCTTGCTGCTGTTCAAGGTATAGCTTTCCGGCGTCACGCTGGCCTCATTCTTGGTACTGTCGACCAGCAACTTGAACATGGAGCCGCCGGGCAACGTCGCGTAGCTGAACTTGAGCTGCGTGCTGGCGTCGCGATTCACCAGCAACCGGGATTCGCGCGGAGCGTAGTGGGAGTTGGAGTTGGAAGCGGTGCGATAGGCATCCGCCACCAGGGGGGTCTCGATCCACGACGGCTTGACGGCGTTGCCGCACGCCTGCAACAGGACCACGCCGGCCATCATCGCCAGCCAATGCACGATACGGCGCACGGTGTCCGCGCCGTCTGGAGGGGTTGTTTTCATGGAGTCCATGCCGATCCTCCTGCGCCATATAGAGGAGAAATTTTCAAGATGACGAGCCGCCCGGCCAAACGTGAAACCGACGCACAACTCGCCACCCGGCATTACACCCGTTAACAGTTGGCCTGCCCATCCCGTAAATTGGTGAATTTCCGCCGCGACTGCAGCATCGCCACGGGACTCACGCCAGCGCAAGCCATAGGCTCCCTGCGAGCCAGCATCCCGAGCGGCGATGCCGGGCCCGGGCTACACCGGCACGTTCGGAGCCAGGGGCAGGACCATGCGCGCCATGATGCGCTTCAGTGCATCGTCGGTGTGGGTACTCAAGCCTGTATGGACAGGCGACATTTGAATCACGCTGCTGCGCTTGGCGGTCAGCCAATGAAAGCGTGCGCGCATCGGCAACTGCGCGATCGGGCCGCCGGCGGGGTGCCCCGCGCAAATCGCCACGATGCTCCCGAGATGGCGGTGAATCATGTCCAGGTCCACGTCAGGATCGAGCGCCAGCAGGCGCGCCTCGGGAAGCGCGATGGCAGCCTGCAGGTAGCCGGACTTCTGGCAGGAGAGGATGACGCCCGCGTTCACAAACTCCTCTCGCTCCACGCGCGGCACCACGCGCACGATGGCGTAGTCGTACAGGTCATACCCGTCCATTGATGACTCCTTGCAACCAGCGGCTGCGATCATTCAACCGGGCCAGAAAATAATTCACATAGGCGGCGCGATGCGCCTCGGGATCGGCCAGCGCCGCGCTCTGCAGGTCCTGCGCGGCCTGTTGCAGAAAGCAGTCCGGTACGGTCTGCAGGATGGCCGTCAGCACGGGCAATGTCAGGCGTGAAGCCATGCCCGCATCGACCCGGGCCAGCTGCGTTGCACGGTGCAGCAGCACATGTTCCAGGCTGGGGGCAAAAGGCTTGCCGGGATCCGCGACATGCCCGTCCCATGCATGGTGAAATGTCAAGGTAGCGCCATGGTCAATCAGCCAGGGGGCTCGCATCCACATCAGCATGTTGGTGTTGCGTGCCGTTCTGTCGACATTGCTGACCAGCGTATCGAACCACACGGTGCGCGAGGCAAACTCCTCGCTCACGCTGTCCACTGCAGGGTCGAAGTTCACCGAGCCAGGCAGGTAGTCCAACCCCACGTTCACGCCTTCGCTGGCGCGGATCAGATCCTGAATTTCCGGATCCGGCTCGGTCTGCGCCAACCGGGCGGACAGGCTTGCCAGAACCAGCTCCGGAACGGGCAATTCCAATGCGCGTGCAATGCCGCCGGAGATCAACTCCGCCATCAAAGCCCGCACACCCTGGCCTGCCCCACGAAACTTGAGCACGTACATGCCCCAATCGTCCGCCTCCACGATGGCGGGCATGGAGCCGCCTTCGCGTAACGGCGTCACATAACGCTCAACCACCACGGTGCGTAGTGCATTGGTGCTCAAGTCGGTCATGGGCGCTGGAGGTTGACGCGGGATCTCGAATATCGACATGTTGATTCCCTTTGCTGCCATAGCCGTACGCCCTTGCCTGTTCCGGAGCACCTCCGAAAGCCGCAGGGCGCACTCAATGCCTCGCATTATGAAAGCGGCTCGATGGCCCTGCCGGCCAACAGCGCCAAAGGGGGCTCTGTCAGGCGAGTCGCTGCTTTTGCCGGGCCAGGTGCGGGCCGGAGGCCGTCCGGGCTGCGTACATGCGGTAGCCCACTGTCAGAAGCCCGAACCAGATGGGGGCCACATACAACGCGATGCGGGTGCTCGCGTCCAGCGCGAGGCACCCCAGGACCACCAGCAGAAACGCCAGCACAAACCAGTTCGTGAACGGCGCTCCGGGCATGCGGTACGAGACGGCTGCGGCTTGGCCTTGCCGGACGGCACGGCGGTAGCGCAGATGGGCATAGACGATGATGCCCCAGGTCCATACCGCACCAATGGTGGCAATGCTGGTCACGTAGATGAACGCCTCCTCCGGCACCAGGTAGTTGAGCACCACACCCACCAGCATGAACGCAGCCGAGAGCACGATGCCGGCAGCCGGTACATGGCGTGAGTTGACTCTGCCGAGACGCGCCGGCGCCTGCTTGAACTGGGCCAGCGTGTAGAGCATGCGCCCCGTGCTGAAAATGCCGCTGTTGCATGACGACGCGGCCGCCGTGATGACCACGAAATTGATGATGCCGGCCGCAGCGGGAACACCCAGCTTCTCGAAGACATGGACGAAGGGACTCATGTCCGGGCTGAGTTCATTCCATGGCACCAGCGACATGATGACGATCAGGGCGCCGACGTAGAAGATAAGGATGCGATAGACGATGCTGTTGGTGGCGCGGGGCAGCACTTTCTCGGGTGCCTCGGCCTCCCCGGCAGTGACGCCGATCAGCTCGACACCGGTGTAGGCAAAGCAGGCTATCTGCAAGGTGAACACCACGCCGACCATGCCCATGGGCGCAAAGCCGCCATGCGACCAGAGGTTGGAGAAACTGGCGGTCTGACCCAGAGGCCCCCAGCCGGTCATGATGATGGCCACTCCCAGCACCAGGGTCGCGACGATGGTGACGACCTTGATCAGGGCGAACCAGAACTCCAGCTCACCGAAGACCTTGACTGCGATAAGGTTCACTCCCAGCAGCACGGCCAGCGTGGCAAGTGCCGGAACCCATTGCGGTATCGCGGGAAACCAGTAGTGAGCATAGATGCCGATGGCCGTCAGTTCCGCCATGCCCGTGACCACCCAGGTGAACCAGTAGGTCCAGCCAGTGACAAAGCCCGCCCAGGGGCTCACATAGGTCTCGGCATACGTGGCAAAGGAGCCCGCCACAGGGCGGTGCACCAGCAACTCGCCCAAGGCACGCATGATGAAGAAGATGGCCAGTCCGGCGATGGCATAGCTGACCAGCAGCAGCGGCCCCGCCTTGTGAATGGCCTTGGCGGAACCAAGGAACAGGCCCACGCCGATGGCGCCCCCGAGGGCAATCAGCTGGATATGCCTGTCCTTGAGCCCGCGCTCAAGTTCTCCTTGGGTGTGAGGCAGCCCTCCGGCTGCCGTGCAGTCTGTGCGATCCATGTTGGTTGTCTCCGTTTTTGTGATGCACGCGGCAACAGTCACCCCGCACGGGGCGCAATGGCTGCCGCGATCGGTTGATGATGGAAAAAGCCAGTACCCTGAACTTATGCGCTGGCGTGCGCGAGGGGTGCGGGCCGCGGCCTCGCGGTGGTGCCGCCCATGGACTGCTGGACGATGTCGCCGATCATGTCTGCGGTGACTGCAGACAGGGTCCAGCCCAGGTGGCCGTGGCCGGTGTTGTAGAAGACGCAGGGCTTGCTGCCCCGCCCAACGCGCGGCAGCATGTCCGGCATCATGGGACGCAGGCCGGCCCAGGGCACGACGCTGCGGGTGCTGACGCCCGGAAAGCAGGCCTGCACCCAATCGATGAGCGGGCGGATGCGGTCGGCACGGATGTCCTTGTTGTAGCCGTTGAACTCGGCCGTGCCGGCCACGCGGAAGCGATCATCGCCCAGGCGGCTGGTGACTAGCTTGGTCTCGTCGTCCAGGAGGCTCACGACCGGCGCGGATGCCCGGCTGGTTTCGTCGAGCAAGTTGACCGTGATCGAGTAGCCCTTGACCGGATAGATATTGACATGGTCGCCCAGACTGGCGGCCAGCTCGCGGCTCGCCGTACCGGCGCATACCACGATGCCGTCGAAAGAGGTCGTGGCGGTTTCCTTTCCATGGCGCACGGTCACGCTGGCCTGCCTGCCGTTGCTTGCCACGGAAAGAATCTCCTGCCCGTACAGGCAGCTCACGCCCAGGCGATCACACGCGGCAGCCAGGCCGCTGGTGAACTTGTGGATGTCGCCGGTCGAATCACTCTCCGTGAAGTAACCGCCATAGAAGGTGCCGGACAGGGTCGGCTCGATGGACCGCATTTCCTGCGGGGTCACTGCACGCCGCTCCAGTCCGCCCTGAGCCAGCAGCTTCGAGACCTTGCCGGCATGCTCGAAGCCCGCCTGGTCGCGGTAGATATGAAGAATGCCCTCTTTCTTCAGGTCGAAACCGATGCCTTCCTGTTCAGCCCAGGAAAAGAGGTGCTCACGCGCTGCAATGGCCAGCCTGGCCGTCTCCACGGTGTTCTTCTGGTAGTGCGGAATGGCCGAGAGAAACTCGACAAACCACGTGAGCTTGTGCCAGCTCGGCTTGGGGTTGAGCAACAGCGGTGCATCGCTCTTGAGCATCCACTTGAGGCCCTTGAGGATGGTGGACCAATGGGTCCATACCTCGGCGTTCGATGCCGAGAGTTGTCCGCCGTTGGCAAACGATGTCTCCATGGCGGCGTAGCGCTGCTTCTCGAACAAGGTGACGGAAAACCCGCGCCTGGCCAGGGCATAGGCCGTGGTCACGCCCGTGATGCCGCCTCCGATAACGGCGATTGTCTTCATGATGATCCAGCTCCAGATACGTCAAAGGGATGGAGCCCGTGCGCACCATGCGCATCGGACGCCCCCTCTGTTCTGGACCTGAGAGATTCACGAGGTATCGCACGAAGCGGTACTCGCTTGCTCCTTCGGTATGCCTGGCGGACGATGGCGCCGGACATTCTTCAGAGTGGTGAAACAAGTGATGCCGATCCTTTTGCCTGAGAGTTTCCGGGGCGGTTGCTCCTTCGGCGCTGCATGCGGCACATACGTAGATCGTGCGCTGCAGTCTCTCTCGACATCACTGGGCTGAAAGCCTGAAGGGCGACTATAGGGACATCGCCACGTCTTGGATATACGGGTTTCTACAGGGCTGTGTCAGTGAGCCCGTTCTCCCTTGCGCTGCAAACATCCACCAGGACCACAAACACTTCAAGCCCTAAGTCCCCATTGTCGCAAGGCCACTGAACAATCAACGAGACTTGACCATGACTCGGAGACGACATAACGTCCCGAATCCGGACCAACACCCAACGACCTTATCCCGAAGTCTGACCATGCCATACCCGATCCACCATCAGGAAGAAGATTCCAAAGGCGCGTTCTATGTCGAAAAGCTCGGCCAACGTATTGCCGAGATGACATACAGCCGCACGAATGCCTCCATGATCATCATCGACCACACCGATGTCGACGAGTCGCTGCGTGGCGAAGGCGTAGGCCGCCAACTGCTCGACGCACTGGTCGCCTGGGCCCGCTCGAGCGGCACCAAGGTGCTGCCGCTGTGTCCCTTTGCCAAGGCGCAGTTCGGCAAGGATGCGTCGATACGCGACGTGCTGGTCTGATCAAACTGAATCGTACCGTGGGTCCGTAGGGAGCCTCTGCAAAACTCCCTAGGTATGCTGAATCAGGAATGCACTGCGCCTGCAGGGCGTGCACGCAAATGCGTAAAGCAGTCCGCCACTGCCCCACAGACGCTCCACCTTGCGACGGGCCTCAGGTAAACCGGAATCAAGCTGCAACACGAAGTGCATTGCATCGCCACAGTGGCGGCACACCGGATACCAGGGCGATTGCACCCAGGTCGGCGCCCCTCCGACGCGATACAGATACTGTCCCACTTCCCAGGGCTGGGCCGACCATCGCTCGGCGGTTCGGGCCAGCCGCATGGTACCTGGAAGCAACGGGCCGTCGACAACGTAGTCCGGTATTTCCGGCTCCGATACCGTATTGGGATGAAGGCAGGTTGCGCCCCCTCCGGCATCATGCCCGTAGTGCAGTTCACCCGCACCGCTCTCAAGGCAGGACATGCACAAGGACAGGCTGACAGCCGGTTGCGCCTTGCTCATCCATTCATCTGTCTTCACCGTACGGTTCAGCCCATTGGAACTGTTGAATACCAATGACTCCGGAAGACTGAGCAGATGGCACAGCGGACCACCACAACAGCCGCATTGCCCTCGTCCCTCGCCGCCCACGGGCCATGATGGTCCCTGCGGCACACCCCGCGCAGTAGGATGCCAATGCCTGGGAACCCAATCTTCCTTAAGTTCATAGCCTGCCGGGAACACCATGTGCAACGGCGCCGTGGAATGCAGATGCGGCTGCGGCGCTTCAAATTCATGCAGCTGGCAACCCTTGTAGACCCGATCTTCAGTCTCCCATCGCGCAAGCAGTTGACTTGCTTGCTTCAGCGATACGGCATCGCCCAGCGAAAGCAGGATGGCCATGCCGACCATGCAGGCGTTGTGATGACTCTTCTCGAAGCACTCATCGAGCAGCCTGCGAACCGCATCCGCAGTCCCCTCATCCAGCTCCTGCCAGACTCGCCAATGCAATTGCAGCGAACCATCCAGCACCGGACTCACCAGGTCGAGAACGTGGGGACGCAACGTTTGCGGCTGCTGCCAGCTTGCCTGCATCAAAAGGGTTTCATGCAGCGGGAGCGCCTTGTCCAGCGAAGCGCCATCGCGCAGGGCGGCAAGCGCCTCAGGAAGTGCCTCATTCACCAACTCACCCCATGCCGCATCCGGCAGCTTCGCCAGGGCCAGTTCAAACCAGATTTGCGGTGACAGACGCTGCGCCATGGCACAGGAAAGGGCGCGTTGCAGATCGGCTTCCTTTGCTTGCTCTACCCAGAAAAACCAGTCCTGCACCTTGACACTGGCGTGCTCAGGAGACGGGGACGAACGCGCCGATCGAAACTGCGATAAAAATACATCCATACCGTTCGAGCTCATGCGCTTCTTTCCCTCGTTTCCATCCATCGTCATGAACTTGCTTACAGGACAGTCCATCGGGACGATTCAAAGCCCTCAACATGATCCTGTTCCTTTGCCGCAAGGCTCATTCATCACCATCCAACCCCATGCTCTCGGCAAACCCTTCGGTATAGCCCAGTACCAGAGTGCGCCTCGTTGACAGCAGCTGCGCCAACTCCGCCCAGCCCTCGTGCTCCAGCACGTCACTGCCCTGGCCTTGACCATAGAGTTCACGCAATGCGGCCACCAGGCTGCCGGCCTGGTTGGCGGAAGGTGGGGCCGGACGCACGAAGCCCATGCATGATGCCCCCATCGCAAAGAAACGATAACCATGGTGTGTGGCCAGGTGGCGGATGATGGCGTGGTTCTGGAACGTGTCCCAGTCGACGCTGAAGTAGCCATTGGGCTGGCCTGCGATCATCAGGTCATCGGTGGCGACAGGCAGTCGCTGGACATAGACGACATCGTCCAGCAACTGATCGGGTGCCCGATTGATGGCCACCAGCGCCTGCACATCTTCGCCACAGACAGCCAGCGTGCCGCATACATCGGCCCAGCCCTGTGCCACGTCGGGGTTGGACAACTGCTGCACCACATGTTGCAGGCCCGCCAGCTTCCACGCTGCCACCTGCTCGGGTGCATCCCAGTTCAGTTCGTCCGGAGGGTCCAGATACAGACGCTCATCCTGCCCGGCGTGGCCGCAGGTGTAGCTGCACTGGTTGATATCGTCCAGCGTGCTCAGGTAGCGATGGCCGGGGTCGGTGGCCCCCAATGCATCCAGATGCGCCAGCAGCTCGTCAAGATTTGTGACGCCTTCCATCCACTCGCAGGCGAAATCGAAGTTGCCGCGGCGATAAGGCTGCTCATCGGTGTCGCGCCCCGATGGAGAGAAGAGTCCTGTTTTCATGGTGTGTGCTTCTGCTTCAGTGTTTCTCACCGGCCCTTGCCTTGCTTAGGGGAATCATCAATGCATGCGACACGACGCCAACCCGCTGCAGCGACTCCCGCCAGCGCAATGGAGAGCAGCATCAGCGCCCACTGCGCCAATGCGGGAACGGGCGCAGCATCTCCCCGATGGGCAATCATGTCACTCACCTGCGCCTCGCATGCACTTGCGCAGCTTCCTCCCGTGGGCGGCGTCACCACCGCCACGTTGGTAAGGGTGCCGCTGGCCGACGCTGACAGCTTGGCCGTCACCGTGTACGCCAGTTGTGAGCCCGCAGGAAAGTCCGCAATAGGCTCGCTCAGGGCCACGGCACCGCTGGCGGCAGGGCACACTGCACCGCCCGAGGCCGTGCATGTCCAGTCCCAGGTTTCAATGCCTGCGGGCACTGCATCATGGAGCACTGTGCCGCCGGCGGGCGCCTCGCCTGTGTTGGCCACCGTCACCGTATAGATGGCCGTATCGCCCGCGGCCAGCGTGCCGCCGGACCGGCTCTTGGCGACCGAGACCTGCGGCACCACCACGGGAGCCGCCGACACGGCCAGCGTGGCCTCGGCATCCCGCGCCGGTGTCAGATTCTGCGCGTTCGTTAACGCCGCTGCCGCAATGCGTTCGCTGTAACTGCCGGGCTCGACACCCCGGACCTCCACGACCGTAGTGCAACTCTGCCCCGCGGCCAATGCCACGCCCGACAGGCTCAGCGAGCCGCCTGCAGGCGCGGCCAACGTGCCTGCACAGCTGTTGCTCACCACCGTGCCCGTGAGTTGCAGGCTGGACGGCAGCGGGTGGGCATAGGCCAGATCGGTGACCACCGGTATGGCCGCTGTGGGGTCGCAGCCCTGCGGCCCTTGCAACGTAATGGACCATTGCGTGGTCTGCCCCGCAACCACGCTCGAAGGACTGAATTGCATGCTGATGCCCATGCCCGGATCCACACCGGCATTCGGTGCCGTGACCATGACGTTGTTGTTGCAGGCATCGCGCGTCGTGAAGTAGCTGCGCCCGTCCGAAGTCACCTCCGGAGCACTGAAATTGCCATTGTTGGGCAGGCCGTTGACCAGAACATTGCTGCCCTGGGGTCCATAGATGCGTACCGGTGCAGCCCAGCTGGCGCCCCCATCGGAGGACTCCACGTACCACAGGTCCTTCTCCATGGCCGCCGTGGTGTTGTAGTCCGCAAAGTTGTAGTAGGTGCCCAGCACGCCTCCCCTGCGCAACGTGCGGCCTGCGTTGTTCACCAAGGCGCGGGTGGTCCCCGCCGGCAGTGGCGTGGTTTCCGCGAACCCGGTGCCGGCAAAGAGGTCCGCCTCCAGCGTTTGCTTGGGGGTGCCGGTGTCGGCTGCCGGACGGGGGGTCGTCGTCACGGGAGAGGCAGTCAGGTTGACTCCATAGCGCCCCAGATTCCCGCCACGGGCCCCCGGCAAGGCGCCCGCCTGCGGCACATGCCGCAGGTAGATGAAGGAGTCCTCCATGCCGAAAACACCCACATGGAAGCGGCCCGGCGCCGTGCTGGTTCCGCACAACGTGGAAGGCAGCGGCCCGATCGGAGTCACCGACAAATTGTTCGGATCGGTGCCGATACGCCAGAGGCTGGTGTTGTAGCTGAACCAGTTCTGCCCGGCCTGTTGCTGGTGCCAGACGGCCATCAGCCATTGGCCGTCCACCTGCGACACCCGCACGAAGGTGGCGATGGGTTCTGTGGCAGGCACGCTGCTCACCCCACACGCCAGGTTCCAGTAATTGGCCGGCGGCTGCACCGTGCCTTGTCTCACGAAGGCGATGCCGTCCGTGGAGGTGGCATGGACCACCTGGCTGAGGCCGACGTTGGCGCCGCCGAAAAGCCACATGTGGTAGAGACCATCCGAGGCGCGCACCACGGTATTGCGCAACCCGCTGCCGGGGGTCTTTGTGCCCAGCGGAACACCATCGAGGGTCACTGGCACCGTTCTGACCGGGAAGACGGCGGGCGCGCTCTGCACAGCGGCCGATGCCGCCAGCAAGGCCGCTGCAATCAAGCCCATTCCCACCCGACGGCGCTGCTTCGTTGGCTGGTACACGCCCACCATGCGGGCAAAGGTATGAATCGGCATGCGTTTCTCCTGGCAGGGCATGTCATCGCAGACCATGCGTCCATCGAGCGTTGCGCTCCTTGAACGGTCATCTTGCTCTTTGGGAATCATAACGTCGCAAGCCAGCGCAGCTCATCCTGCCACTGCCGCTACCGCGCGCATCCGCAACGCCCCTATACACTACCAATTGTTTCCAAATAGATCTGCCTGTAATTTGCTTGCACAGGCACGCCCTGCCCGGCTTCACGACACCGGCATCCCATCCAACCAAGGAATATCGATGTCACTGGTTCGTTCATTTTCCGCCCGGTTTTCGCGGGACAGGCTGCCTGTCACGTTGGCTGCAGCGTCCCTCTGGACAGGTGCCTCGCAGGCCCAGACCATCACCACATCGCCTATCACCACCCTGCCCATGGCGGCGACTCCCGTGCCATTCGGCCAGCCGCTGACGTGGTGGCTCCTGACGCTGGCACTGTGCGCGGGAGCGGTGTGGCTGCTCAAACGCATGAACGTGTCGATGGGCACGCTACGGCAGATTGCGCTCGGTGGATGCGCGCTCGCGTTGGTGGGCACCGTGTTCTGGGGCAATGCCGTCCTCGCGCAACTGCAATGGGTTGAACGGCAATTCACCCAGCCCGGCGGAGAAACGCTAGGCATCCCCGTGCAACCAGTGGAGACGGAGGGCGTGATCACTGGGTTCGTGCCCGTGGAATTCACCAATGCGACCGCACTGCCGATGCGCATCAAGGACATCACCATGCCCACATGGTCGGTCTGTTTCCCCGCTGGCATACCGAGCTCGCCGGCCACCTCCGTGGCAACGCCCTCCAGCACGCCTTGCGCCGTAGGCCGCGAGCTTGCCGCGGGCCAGGCCTGCTGGGTCGATACCGCCGCCCTGTGCATGGCCACGGCTGCGGAGCTGCAAGGGGCTTTTCCTTCGGAGCTGGCTGCGGATGCCGCCACCATCAATGAAGGCACGACCGCCACCGGCAATGTGCTCACCAATGATGCAGACGCCGACGGCCCTCTGCTCGTGGCAAGCTATGTGTTTGGCGGTGCACGCTACCCGGCCGGCCAGAGTGCGACCATCGCCAGCCTGGGCGAGATGTCGCTGCAAGCCAATGGCGACTACCAGTTTCATGCAGCGACACCATTTCCAGCCGCCAGCACGGCCATCACCTACGCCACGCACACCGGCGCGGTGGCCGTGCTGACCATCCAAGTCAACCGCGCTCCCGTGGCCATGAATGACGCGATGCCCACGGACGAGAGCACCGCCGTGAGTATCGCGGTGCTGGGCAACGACACCGATCCGGACAACGACGCGCTGCACATCGCGAACCACACGCAGGGCCAGAGTGGCAGCGTCGTCATGAACGGCACGGACCAACTGATCTATACCCCGAACGCCGGTTATACCGGCAATGACAGCTTTGACTACACAGTGAGCGACGGCACGCTATCCGCCACCGCCAAGGTCACCGTGACCGTGCATCCCGTCGTCGGCGTGCCGGTCTGCGGTAACGGAATCCTCGACGCTGGCGAACAATGCGATGATGGCAATACGTCCCCGGGCGATGGCTGCAGCGCCGCCTGCACGGTGGAAACCAGCGCGCTCCGCCTCCCTGCAGCAGCGTCGGCATCCTTGTTTGCACGGCCAATCCCGCGCCCACGCATTCAGTTGCTGCCCCAGCCCTGAGCTCGAGCGATTTCAAACAAAGCAAGCAAAAAGGAACGGCATGATCCTGGATAGACGTCAGTTTGCCTTGATGGCCGGAGCCGGCGTGGCTGAAGCTGCCAGATCACAGACTCCCACTCCCGCGCCCGGGCAAGCAGCAAGCGCCGCCATGCAGAACACCCATGCCCTGTCGTTTCCCAAAGGCTTTCGTTGGGGCGTAGCCACAGCCGCCTACCAGATAGAGGGCGCAGCCAACGCGGACGGAAAGGGCCCATCCATCTGGGATGTCTACGCCCACACGCCAGGCAAGATGGCCAACGGAGACACGGGTGATGTCGCCATCGACCACTACCACCGCTACCGGGAAGACATCCAGACCATTCGCGGGCTGGGTGCGAATGCCTACCGCTTTTCGATCTCCTGGCCTCGCATCTTCCCGAACGGCACAGGCAAGGTGAATGAGGCGGGAATGGACTTCTACTCGCGCCTTGTCGACGCCCAGCTCGAAGCAGGCATCGAGCCGTTCGTCACGCTCTACCACTGGGATCTGCCGCAAGCCCTCCAGGACAAGGGCGGGTGGCAGTCGCGCGATACCGCCAGAGCCTTTGCCGACTATGCCGCGGCCGTGGCCGTTCGCCTGGGGGATCGGGTCAAGCATTTCTTCACGCTCAATGAACTGCAGAACTTCGTGGACATGGGCCATCAGGGCACGTCCATCGTCGTGCAGGGACGAGAGCAGCGCATCGAGCTTGCACCGGGCCTCAAGCTCTCCACGCGCGATCTCAACCAGGTAGCCCACCACGCTGTCCTGGCCCATGGCCTGAGCGTGCAGGCCATGCGTGCAGCCGGGCCCGGGAATCTGCAGATCGGACCCGCGGATGTATTGTTCGCGGCGGTGCCCGTCAGCGACACGCCTGCCAACGTGCGCGCGGCGGAGCGCGCGACAAGAACCTACAACGACCGGTTTCTGGACGTCATGCTCACGGGCCGGTACGACGATGCCTACCTGGCCAAGGCGGGTCCGGACGCGCCCCGCTTCACCGATGAGGACATGCGTGCCATCGGCAGCCCGCTCGACTTCGTCGGCGTGAATATCTACGTTCCCAAGAACTACGTCGAGGCGGCCGACAACGCGTCAGGCTTCCGGGAAATTCCCACCTCGCTGTCGCATCCCCGCATGGGATCGCGCTGGCACAGTTTCTCCCCCGAGGTCATGTACTGGGGGCCCAGGCTGGTCAACTCCATCTGGAAGCCCAAGGCAATCTATGTCACCGAGAATGGCTGCGCGGCCGACGATGCCATGACACCGGAGGGCAGAGTCCTCGACACCGATCGGCTCATGTACCTGCGCGCAGTCATGACCAACCTGCACCGTGCCATCGCCGAAGGCGCGCCAGTCCGAGGCAACTTTGCCTGGAGCGCTTTCGACAACCTGGAATGGACGGGAGGGTACGGGGTTCGCTTCGGGCTGGTACACGTCGACTTCGCAACGCAAAGGCGCACGCCCAAGCTGAGCGCCGATTGGTACCGCAGGGCAGCAGAGATGAATGGCGTGGCGTAAGCCGCGATACCCTGGCGGGACTGCCGCCAGCAGCAGTCACTGCTGCTCGTACCAGCCCCGCGTTCGATTCACCACCCGCACTACCAGCAGCATGACCGGGACTTCGATCAAGACGCCCACAACGGTTGCCAATGCGGCTCCGGACTGCAGGCCGAACAGGCTGATGGCGGCGGCCACCGCCAGCTCGAAGAAATTGGAAGCACCGATCAGCGCCGACGGGCAGGCCACGCTATGTTTCTCGCCCACCGCGCGGTTGAGCCAGTAGGCAAGGGCCGAATTGAAGAACACCTGGATCAGGATCGGGACAGCCAGCAGCGCGATCACGAGCGGCTGTTCAAGGATGGCATGGCCCTGAAAGGCAAACAGCAGAACCAGGGTCGCCAGCAACGCCACCATGGACCAGGGGCCGATCATCGCAAGTGCCCGGTCAAAGGCTGCGGGGCCTCTGGCCAACCATCTGCGGCGCAGCCACTGCGCCAATATCACCGGCACCACGATGTAGAGCAGCACCGACACCAGCAGCGTCGCCCATGGCACCGTGATGGCCGACAGGCCCAACAGCAGGCCGACCAGCGGCGCGAACGCCACGATCATGATGGCGTCGTTGAGCGCCACCTGCGAGAGCGTGAACAAGGGGTCTCCACCCGTGAGACGGCTCCAGACAAACACCATGGCCGTGCAGGGCGCAGCCGCCAGGAGAATCAGCCCCGCGATGTAGCTGTCGATCTGCTCGGCCGGCAACCAGGGAGCGAACCACTGGCGAATGAACAGCCAGCCCAAGAGGGCCATGGAGAACGGCTTCACCAGCCAGTTCACGAACAGCGTGATGCCGATGCCCTTCATGTGCTGGCGCACCTCGCCGAGCGCACCAAAGTCCACCTTGATCAGCATGGGGATGATCATCACCCAGATCAGCAGGCCCACCGGTAGATTGACCTGTGCGATCTCCATGGCACCGACGGCCTGGAACAGGCTGGGGAACCAATGGCCCAAGGCAATACCCGCGATGATGCACAGGAACACCCAGACCGTGAGATAGCGCTCGAAAAGGCTCATGGAAGAACTGCCAGTGTCTGGCAAGGCGGCATTGCAGGTGGCGGTCATGGCGTCAGGGTATGGAGAGTTCGCGTGCGGTGCTTTGCAGGACGGACGGACGGAGCTTGTCCGCGGGCAGGTTCACCAGCAACGCCAGGCGGCGGCGCATCTGGAGCATGGTCTGCCGGAAGGCTTCGAGCTTCACGTCCTGCGGCGCATCACCTTCCGATGGATCGGCATACCCCCAATGGGCCGTGACCGGATGGCCCGGCCAGATGGGGCACATCTCGCCCTTGGCGTTGTCGCACACGGTAATCACCAGATCCATGCGCGGCGCTTGCGGGCCCGCAAACTCATCCCAGCTCTTGCTGCGCAGGCCGTCGATCGGCACGCCTGCATGCTGCAATACCTCCAGGCCCAACGGGTTGGGTTGCTGGTTGCCGCGCGGGCTGCTGCCCGCGGAATAGGCCCTGAAGCGGCCTTGCCCCATGTGATTGAGCAGGGCCTCGGCCAGGATGCTGCGTGCCGAATTGTGGGTGCACAGGAACAGCACGTTCAGTGTTTGTGAGGTGTCGGTCATAGGGGGTGAGCGTGAAGGAGTTGCACCGCGCACGCGCTCAGCAACTACAGGAGATGGAAGAGGCGGGGCTGCAGGGCGCGCCCTGGCAGCAGTTTTCGGTGAGATAGCCCAGCAGCGAATTCATGGCGTCGAACGACGCGCGATAGACCAGGTTGCGGCCCTGGCGCTCCTGCGTGATCAGTTCCGCATGGGTCAGTTCCTTGAGGTGAAACGACAAGGTATTGGCCGCAATGCCCAATTGCTCCGACAAGGCGCCGGGCGTCAGGCCTTCGGATCCTGCCACCACCAGCGCACGAAAGGCTCTCAAGCGAGCCTCCTGGGCAAGTGCCGCCAGGGAACGGATGACTTGTGTTTCTTGCATGCTTCAATATTTCAACGTTTATTGAAATATAAGATCAAAATCCGTGTTGCGCAAGTACCGAAATGGCGGCTGCCGTCGCAGCACTGCATAGCAGTGGGAGGAGGGATTGACGGCAGCCTGGAGGCTTTGTACGGTCATCTTGAAGCGCAAAATCCCACCTGTGAAGGCGGGCTGCGTGGGCCCAGCCGCGCCATGACCAGCAGCCGCTGCCGGTCTTTCATACAAACCACCATGAACAGGAGACAACGCCATGATCGCCGTGATCTTCGAAGTGACGCCGCAATCCGGCCATACGCAGACTTACCTGGATATCGCAGCAGCTCTTCGGCCCCGGCTGGACCACATCGACGGCTTCATCTCCATCGAACGGTTCCAAAGCCTGAGCGATCCGTCCAAGCTGCTGTCGCTGTCCTTCTGGCGCGACGAAGCGGCCGTGGCGCAATGGAGAAACACAGAGGAGCACCGCGCTGCACAGGGTGCGGGGCGAAGTGGCGTCTTTCGCGACTACCGTCTGCGCATCGCCGCCGTGATGCGGGACTATGGCCTCACGGAGCGCGAGCAAGCACCGGATGACAGCCGACGCATTCACGGGTGAACCGCCCCTGGGCATCACCACCTGCCGACTACGCAGCCGTCGTGCCAGGTCCTGGCGGCGAC
This sequence comes from Diaphorobacter ruginosibacter, assembly GCF_014395975.1. Taxonomy (NCBI): domain Bacteria; kingdom Pseudomonadati; phylum Pseudomonadota; class Betaproteobacteria; order Burkholderiales; family Comamonadaceae; genus Diaphorobacter; species Diaphorobacter ruginosibacter. The sequence continues at coordinate 3,977,823 of NZ_CP060714.1, forward strand.
CCTATCAGCGCCTTGTTCAACGGAGAGACCGGGCGAAGCCTGGCCTCCGTGCGCATCAGGTATTGACTCCGCGCCTGCGCAGGCGCGCCCCTCCCAGCAGGGCAAGCAGGGAAGACAGCGCAATGCCCCCCCACTCCCCCAGCGTCGGCACCGGTGTCGCGCCGCCCGGGCCAGGAGGCGTTCCGGGCTTGACGACGACCTGCGCACCCACCTCCACACAGGCCAGTGGAGACTGGCTGTCGCAAAGCTGATAGGCCATCGAGTACGAACCCGCAGGCACGGAGGCGGCAACCATCACCGCACCGGTTGCCGAGTCAAGCGAGATACCATTGGGCCAATTACCCACAGGGGACACCACCGCATTGCCGCCCGAACCGACGGTACCGGGAACCCCATTGACGCCATCGTTGGCCGCCACATTGCCGATCGCCGCGGATGCGGTGCCCGCAATGGACTGGCCGCTGTCCGGCAGCGGATCGAAATTGGACCACTTACCGGGGTTCACGTTCAGGAAAAATGCGGTCACCTGCGTACCCGGTGCCGCCGATGCATTGCCACAGAAATCACCCATGGCAGCGACCACCTGGGTGCAAGGGATCTGATTCGTAATGCCCTCTCCCGCCTGCCCCTGGGAGCCAAGAAGGAAGAGCGAATCCATCTTCTGTCCCACGGCATGAGGCGGCTTGGGCGCCCAGGGCCAGAACATGTAGTCGACGATGTTTCCGAGACTGTCGGTGCTGACGGAAGCCCCGCTGGTTTCGCCGAGCGCCGGATCGCCCCCCGATATCGTCGGCACAAGGGCGCTATTGCCGTCCGCGTAGCTCAGCAGGCCGTCATTGAACTTCCAGCCATTCATCAGGTTCAGCCCCGTGGGGCCGATGTTCTTGAGCGTCCCCAGGTTGGCCGGCAGGCGCGCATTCGTCGTGAAACTTCCGGTCACCCGCATGGCGGGACCATAGGGGGCTGGTGCAGGCCCGCTCACGGGTGTCGCTGTGCCGTCGTAGTAACCCACCGAGGTATACGGCTGCCCCACATAGAGATAGGTCGTCGCACAGGCGCTTGAGGCCATCAGCGAGCCCAGTACGCCTGCCACGATGCCCGGCAACCCCAGGCGTGCCGGGGATGTGTTCCAGATTCCTCTCATTTCATCACCTTTTCATTTCAATTTATCAAAACTATTGAAACAAAAGCATAAGCACTTGATTAATTAATCAATGGAGGGAAAACACTAACAAAGTTTTATGTTAATGATTATTTTCAATCTCACAGGGAATCAGAAACCGAAAGGAAAAAACCTGCCTGCATACCGAATCCCTGGACGCCCATCGCAAGCTATGGCTGTATCACTCTCACAACATTAGTCAAATGAAAACAATGACAATAAATTAATATAGTTAGACTATGAAAAACAAATCACCTCTCCTGTCCCTCCTCCGCGCCGGCATCCGGCCGCGCCCGGCCATGGGCCGCCCGCTGCACATCAGCCTGTGCGCGCTGGGGCTCTCCGCTGGCGCTGCGGTATGGGGACAGTCACTGAGCGTTCCTGCCAACTCCACCCAAACCCTGACCTCCAGCAGTTCTTACAACGATGCGAGCACGGTCGACGGCGTCCTCAACGTGGGAGATGGAACGCAGGCGGCAGGCGCTGTCGTGGCGGAGTTCAACGGTGCAGCAACCATCAACAGCGGCGGCACGGAGAACATTGCGACAGACGGCGTCCACAGAACGTATGTCACTGCCACCAACCATGGCGTGCTGACCAACAACGGGAGGTTCGAAGTCGCCTACTCGCTCGGAGGCATAGACGACAGCGCGCTCGTGATGGATAACACCGGTGCGTTCATCAACACCCCCGGCAGTAGTGTGTTATTGGGATCCGCATCCACAGCCGGACGTCGTGCCGTCAACACGGGCACCATGACCAACATGGGCCATCTTGAAGCCCGACATCTCGGCTATTCGATGGAATGGGTTCGCATCGACAACAACGGCACGTTCATCCTGTCACCCGGCGGAGTCCTGTATGCCGGATCAATCGATCCATATCACTTCGTCAACGGTGCTGCGGGCTCTTCGCCCGGTACTCTGGTTGTGCAGGCCACCGACGACCATGGAGTCATCCTGGGGCGTTTTGAAAACAGCAGCGGCAGCGTGGTGCGCTTCGATCCCGCTGCAGGCACCGTTCAATCATTGGGAACCCATACCGGGTTTGCCGGTAATGCGCGCTTCGTGGGGGCCGGGGAGTACCAGAAGACCTCCTCCGGCACCACGGTCATCTATGGTATCGACTACACCGGGCCGACCGTTGTCAAGGAAGGCGCGCTCGTAGTCAACGGCAGCAATGCGAGCTCGGCCAGCACCACGGTCGAGCGCGGCGCTACCCTGAGCGGAAGCGGTTGGGTGAGTGCAGTCACCGTGCAAGGCGCGGGTACGCTGGCACCGGGCAATTCACTGGTCCCCAACAGCGTGGGCACGCTGACCGTGCAGGGTTCTGCCGACCTGCAGGCCACCTCCGTCGCGCAGTTCGAACTGGGCGCTCCCACGGCCGCGGAACCCACCGCCGGCGCCGCCGTGACGGCCGGTGATCTGGTCGTGGTCAATGGTGATCTCCAGATGAACGGCACCCTCCAGGTGAAGGCGCTGCCGGGCATGGCCCCGGGCGCATACAGGATCTTCAGCTACACCGGAGCTTTGACCAACGGCGCAAGCCTGGACATCCGCGAGATGCGGGCGCAAGGCCTGACCGCGCAGATCGACGTCTCGGTACCGGGGGAGGTGTGGCTCGCGACAAAGAAGCTGCTGCCGCAGACCATCACCTTCACCAGCCAGGCCCCCACGGCCGCCGCGGTGGGCGGAGCTGCCTATCAAGCGGGCGCCAACGCCGACTCGGGTCTGCCAGTCACCCTGACCAGTACCACCCCTCAGGTCTGCACCGTCCAGGGCCGCGTGGTGACGTTTGTGGGGGCAGGGACCTGTGTCCTGGCGGCCGACCAGCCGGGCGACAGCACCTATCTGGCTGCCGAGCAGGTCACACAATCATTCGCCGTTGCCAACGCACCGACGCCAACACCCTTCCCTGCCGGAACGCCCACGCCCGTGCCGACCTTGGGTCAATGGGCGCTGATGCTGCTGTCCGCCCTCCTGGCGGGGTTGGCCGCCGCCGGCTTGCGCCGTCCGCATGTGGGTCGATGATCGGCGAGGGAGCGCTGGCGGGGTCCTCAAGCTTGCCGCCAGCCCCCATCCTGGAATGCGTTGCGGCATGTCGATACGGGCCAAGAATGCCCAATAGCCGATACTGGGCAGGTTCATCACCAACGATCTGACCTGACCCAACACGACTTCCAGACATGCGCAGGATCCGCCATCTCACCGACCGGCATCGAGCCCCCTCCACCAACATGGCGCTGGGCCTGTTCCTCGCCTTCAATGCCGGCGCCGTCAACGCGGGGGATTTCTCGTGCTGCGCATGTACACCTCGCACATGACCGGATTCGCGTCGCAACTGGCGGACGGAGCGGTGCTCGGAAACGGGAAGCTGCTGCTCAATGCATGCGGCGCCATCATCGCCTTCACGGTTGGCGCGGCCGCATGCTCCATCCTGGTGAACTGGGCACGCCAGCACCGGCTTCACAGCGTCTATGCCATGCCGCTGATGCTGGAGGCCTTGATGATGCTGCCCTTCGGGCTCGTGGGCGCGGCCACGCTCACCTGGAACACGCCTTTCGCGGTGCCGCTGACGGTGCTCTTGCTGTCCTTCATGATGGGACTGCAGAATGCCGTCGGCTCCAAGACGTCGGGAGGCAGCACGCGCACGACCCACATGACCGGCAACATCACCGACCTGGGCATGGAGCTTGGCAAGATGCTCTTCCTGGCCCGCGCCGCACGCCCCGACGAGCCGCCGGTTCAGCACAACTGGCGGCGTCTCCGGCTCTCGGCAGGCCTGCTCGGCATGTTCGTGCTGGGCGGCGTTGCGGGGGCACTCGGTTTCAAGTACTTCGGCTTCATCTGCGTCGTCCCGCTCGCCGCGCTGCTGCTGATGCTGTCGGTGCCGCCCCTGTGGCGCGATGCGGCCCAGCTCAAGGGCATGTTGAAGTGGAGCGGCAGGTAGGGCGCGCAGGCCCTGGGCTCGCCATCACGCCTGTCCGCAAGGTCGTGCGGTGGTCTCCAGGCTTACTTGGTCGTGTAGCCGCCGTTGATCAGGATGGTCTGGCCGGTGACCCACCAGCCGTCGCTCACCAGGTGGCGAATGAAGGGAACCACATCCTCGATGTCGGTGAGCCCGGTCTGGCTGAAGGAAGAGAGTGCCGCGGCGCTCTTGTGATAGGCCTGCGCGTCGGCGCTTTCCTGGCCGTAGAAGAAGGGCGTGTCCATGGGGCCGGGGCCGACGGCGGTGACCGAGATGCCGCGCACGCCCAGTTCCTTGGCCGCCGCACGCGTGTAGTGCTCGACCGGTGCCTTGGTGCCCGCATAGGACGAATAGAACGGCGTGAACGCGCCCAGCAGCGACGTGACCAGCGTGCAAACCTTGCCGCCGTCGTTCACATGCCTGCCCGCTTCCTTCAGGAAGAAGAAGGCGGCCTTGTTGTTGACGGCGTCCATCTCGTCGAATTCGGCTTCGCTGATCTCGCCCATCGGCTTCTTCAGCACCTTGCCGACGGTATTGATGGCAATGTCGGGACGGCCCACCGCGGCCACGGCATCCGCGAACATCTTTTCCATGGCGACGGCCGTGGTCAGGTCGCCCTGCAGGGCCACGGCCTGCGCGCCCAGTTGCTGCACGGCAGCCACGGTCTTGTCGGCCTCGGCCTTGCTGGCCGCACTGTTGTAGTGAATGGCAACGGCCTTCGCGCCGTGGCGCGCGAGGTCGGTGGCCAGCAGGCCACCCAGGTTCTTGGCGCCGCCTGCGATCAATACGGTCTTGCCTTGGATGCTGTGCCTGGAGGGCGAAGTGGAAGACATGGACAACTCCTGTTCATTGAACAAATGAATGAAGTTGCTTAGCGTAATTAATCAGAAAACAAAGATAAATATAGAATTTATTGCATATCTATTCAGAATTCATTACCAATAACTCACCATGGATCGTGTCGATCTGCTTCGGATCTTCCTGCGCGTGGCGGCCACGGGCAGCTTCTCGCAGGCCGCGGACCAGCTGTCCATGCCCCGGCCCACCGTCTCGCTGGCCGTGCAGCAGCTGGAGGCGCGCCTGGGTGCCCGCCTGCTGCACCGGACCACCCGCAAGGTGAGCCTGACTCCCGACGGCCAGGCACTGGTCGAGCGGGCCAGCCCGCTGGTCGACGACATGCTCGAGCTTGAGCAGCGCTTTCGCACCCCGCCCCAGGCGATTGCGGGACGCCTGCGCATCGATGTTCCGAGCCGCATCGCACGCATCGTGATCGCGCCGGCCCTGCCCGGTCTGCTGGCGCGCCATCCCGCTCTCCGGATCGACCTGGGCTCCAGCGACCGCGCGGTCGATCTGGTGCTGGAGCAGGTCGACTGCGCGTTGCGCGTGGGACCGCTGCCCGACAGCAGCCTGATCGCCCGGCGGCTCGGCTCCATGCCCCTGATCAACTGCGCAAGCCCCGATTACCTGGCCCGGCATGGCGTTCCCCATGGCCCCGATGACCTGGGACGGCACCAGGCGGTGCACTACAACTCACCGACCACGGGCCGCGCGGCGTCCTGGGAATGGATGGAGGATGGCAGTGAACGCACCTGCATGCTGGGCGGTGCCGTGGGCGTCAACAATGCGGAGAGCTACATCGCCTGCGCACTCGCGGGCCTGGGCCTGATCCAGATTCCACGCTACGACGTGCAGGCGCATCTGCAGGCAGGCGAGCTGGCGGAGGTGATGCCGGCCTATCGGCCCGCACCCATGGACGTGCATGTGCTGTACCCGCACCGCGCTCACCTGTCTGCCAGGGTGCGGGTGTTCATCGACTGGATCGAAGTGCTGCTGCGGCAGGCCGGGGCGCTGGACGACGCAATGGGGAGCTGAGAACGCTCGCTCCAGCACCACGGCTCAGGCGCGCGACGCCATCCACGCGTTCACCCTGTCCAGGTTCTCCACATGCGAATCCAGCATGCGTGTCAGGTTGCTGGCAAGCACAGGATCGTCCGCCATGGGCAGCAACTCCCTCAGCTTCTTCGCAACCCAGCCCTGCCCCCGGTTCAGGAAGGCGAGGCGCTCGCGCACATCCGCAATCGCCATGGCCTTCTCGAAAAACTCGCCCGTGCGGGTGCTCGACTTTCCATCGAGATCGCGGATCGCATGCAACAGCATCACGCACCACTCCACCTCGTCGTGGTGCACGGATTCAACCAGCGCGCGCGTGGCGGCATCCTGCGCGGGAATATCCGCCAGTGTCTGCACCGTCACGCGAACTCCGGCGCGCTCGGCCTCGAGCAGCTCGTTGAGCCGCGCTATCAGCTCGGCATTGCGCGCACGCTCGAATTCGGGCGCATAGCAGACGGGCGAGCTCATCTCGACCCGCGGCGCATGCAGCCTGCGCCACTCGGCCCGGGCCTGCCGCATGAGGTCCCCGATGCGCTCCGCCGCCGTGGGAATGCTGTCGATATGTTCCACGCCCAGCCCCGCATACAACGCCATGGCCTCGAAATCGCCGGTCATGGAGCGCAGCGGCGAGTCCGTGCTGAACAGGTGGATGGGGCGGCCTTCCTCTTCTCCGATCACCTTGCGCGCGCCCTGCGTGTGCGGATCACCATGCTCGCCCTGCGTCACGCTGTTCCTCAACACGCGGACCGCCGCATGTGACGGCCAGTTGACATGGAAGTCCTCGGTCAGCACCGTGTCCTGCGCGCGCGCCTCGACGATGCGCTGCTTGTGATACGCGTGTGCGAACGACTCCCGGGTGGCCAGCAGCGCGGTGCCGAGCATGGCAGCCTGCGCGCCCTGCGAGAGCCATCGGGCCACCGCCTCGCCGGTGGCGATTCCGCCTGCCGCCGCCACGGGAATGTCCACCACGGCCAGCACGTCGGCCAGTATCTTTCCGAGAGGCTGGCGGCCGTACACATGCCCGCCCGCCTCCACGCCCTGCACGATGAGCGCGTGGGCGCCGGCCTCCTGAGCCTCGAGCGCCTGCGCCATGCTGCCCACCTGATGGACAACCGTGGCGCCAGCGTCGCGAAGCCGCGCGATCACGTCGCGGCGCACATCCCAGAACAGCCCGACCACAGGCACCTCCAGATCGATGCACAACTGCAGTTGCTGCTGCAGCAGGCCCGGTTCCGTGCCTGCGGGAATGAGGTTGACACCCCATCGCCGGCCTCCCACGCGCTCGCGCACCTTGCGCACTTCCGCCTCGATGAGCGCCAGCGGCTCGCGCACCATGCCGAGAAAACCGAACCCACCCGCCAGCGTGACGGCGGCCACCAGTTCCGAGCGCGCCACGCCTCCCATGCCCGCAAGAATCAGCGGGTGCTCGCACCCCAGCAGATCGCACAGCGGTGTATGCGGAAATGTGGAGGCCATATCGGATGCATCGTCTGCGGACTGAATCATGGGCTGTTTTCTTTGCTGTGCTGAGGAACCATCGATCATGGACCGCAGGAGGGGAAGATGCAAACCCATGCCGCCGCCATGCCCCGGAATCGCCAACACGCTCCGAGGTGAGATGGGTAGGCCGGGGCCGTGTCCGGCGCAGAATCACTCCCTGTTCGTCCTTGCCTCCAGAAACACCACACCATGACCACAGCCCCCGCGTCGCCTGCAGATCACCCGCTCGCGGCCGCCATACGCCAGTGCAGGATCTGCGTCGAGCACCCCGACAAGGGGCGCCCGCTGGACCACGAACCGCGCCCGGTGCTCCAGGTCTCGCGCACGGCGCGCATCTGCATCGCAGGCCAGGCACCGGGCATCCGCGCGCACGAGAGCGGCATTCCGTTCTCCGACCCTTCGGGTGTTCGCCTGCGGCAATGGATGGGCATCGACGAGCCCACGTTCTATGACGCGAGCCGCATTGCCATCCTGCCGATGGGCTTCTGCTTTCCCGGCTTCGATGCGCATGGTGGCGACCTCCCGCCACGCCCCGAATGCGCGCGCACCTGGCAGACCAGGCTGATGGCCGAACTGCCCGATCTGCAACTGCTGCTGCTCGTGGGCGGCTACGCGCAGCGCTGGCACCTGAAGCGCATGCAGGCACCCCCGGAGCTCGCGCGGCTGGGCGTCAACGACACCGTCATGCACTGGCGCGAGATCCACGACAACCCGGCCCTCGTGCCGCGCTGCATCGTGCTGCCCCATCCCTCCTGGCGCAACAGCGGATGGCTGAATCGCAACCCATGGTTCGAGGCCGAGCTGCTGGCGGAGTTGCGGCGGGCGGTGCATGGATTGCTCCATGCACCCGCCTGAACCGCGACGACGCCCTGCAGATGCCAGGCAGGCGCCCCTCCCACCCCCTCTTGTCGTCGACGGTAAACCGGACCGTGAAATTCCCTGCATGCCCATGCCATTGCCATGCCATTTCCACGGCGTGCGCGTTACATTACGAACCGTGTGATCACTTGATCAAGGTTAACGTTTCGCGGAAGTCGTGGAAATGTGCCGACGGCACATCGTGCAGGCATCGGTTCACGACAGCCTTTTCCAGCCAGCGGCTACCACCGACATGACTCTGTCCACGCGCCATCTGCAACAGCTCAACCAGGCCATCCTCACGGTGCACGGGGCATCCAGCCTGCATGCGCTGGGGTCCCACCTGCTGCACGCCTTGCGGCTGGTGGTGCCGGGGACATCCGGGTGGCGGATTTCTCCGGGATTGCGGAGATCCGCGAATACACCGCTTACGATCCGGCGCGCGCGATCTCCACGGAAGTCCACGCCGCCGTGCACCGGCATCTTGCCGACAACCCGCTCTACCGCCGGCGCAATGCACAGGCCACCAGCATTTCCGATCTGCTGACGCGCCGCCAATGGGAACGGACCTCTCTGTATGGCGAGGCTTATTCGCAGGTCAACCAGCAGGACGGGCTCGCGCTCGACATCGACCTGGGCCGCGGAGGCATGCTGACCCTCAATGTCACGCGCGCCTCGCGCGGGTATACCGCTGCGGAGCGCATGGGGATGACCCTGCTCGGGCCGCATGTGCAGGCGCAATGGCGACGCCTGTGCCTGCAGCAGCGCAGCAGCGCGGCGGCACAGCGCGCGCTCTCCGTCCATGACGCCGCCGACGTGCTGAGCGCGCGCGAACGTGAGGTGCTGCAATGGGTTGCCAACGGCAACACCAACGCGCAGATCGCCGCCCTGCTGGAGGTGAGTCCGGGCACCGTCAAGCGGCACCTGGAAAACATCTACCGCAAGCTGGGCGCGGTCAACCGGCAGGACGCCCTGTCACGCGTGCAAGCGGCCGCTGTCGCCTGACTGGCCACTACCGGCCCGATGGAACGGCCGGTCGCCCAGCACCGTCGCCCGGTGCATCACCCGCCGATGGGGCAGATAGTTCGCGCAGGCGTAGTGCTGCGTGATGCGGTTGTCCCAGAACGCCAGGTCGTGGCGCTTCCAGCGCCAGCGCACAACGAACTCCGGCCTGGCCATGTGGGCAAACAACTGGCGCAGTACGGCATCGCTCTCCGACGCACCCAGCTCGACGATGCGTGTCGTGAACCCCTCATTCACGAACAGCGCCTGCCGTCCCGTTTCCGGATGCGTGCGCACCACCGGGTGCAGCACGGGGCGATGCCTGTCGCGCGCGGCCTCCCATCGCACGCGCTCCTCGGGCGTGCGCGCGAAGCGCCATGCCGGGAATGACTTGAGAAAGTCGTGTTCGGCATGCAGGCCTTCGAGCATGTGGCGATACGGCGCGGAGAGCGCTTCGTAGGCTGCGCTGCTGCTGGCCCATAGCGTGTCGCCGCCCGCCGGGGGAAGCTGCTGCGCGGACAGGATCGCGGCCTGCGCCGGCGTCTCGGTGAACGTGATGTCGGTGTGCCAGTTGTCGTTATCCGGCGGGTTGTCGTCGTCGGTATCGAGCACGATGATCTCGGGCACCTCGGGGACATTGCGGTAGACCGGATGGATGTGCAGCGCGCCAAACCGCGCGGCAAGATCCCGCTGCTGCCCGGGCGTGATGGGCTGGTTCTCGAAGAACAGCACCTGGTGCCTGAGCAGCGCGGCATGCAGGGCCGATTGCTGCGGGTCGGTGATGGGGCGGGTGAGGTCGATGCCGTGGATCAGGGCTCCGAGGGCCGGGCCGAGGGTCTGGATTTCCATCTTCTGGTGTGTTCATTGCAATGCGGACAGGCCTCCGAGTGTGCTGTGCGGCGCCATCGGTTGCTGCATGTTTTTCGCATGTGCACATGCGAATTCCGCGCATGCGAACACGGGCATTCTTTCTAGACTTGCCCTCATTCCAATGACTTGAACACCACGCTCCATGACCGCTCCCTCCTTCAGCCGTATGCGCCGCCATCTCTTTGCCGCACTCCTTTTCGCGGGCTCGCTCACGGGCGCTTGCGTCGTACACGCCGCCGGGCCCAAGGAAGTCGTCATCGGCTACCAGGACATGGTTCTGCCGTGGCGCCATGCGCAGGAGACGCAGGCCGTCGAGAAAGCCACGGGCTACAAGATCACCTACCGCAAGCTCGCCAGCGGAGCGGAAGTCACGCGTGCGCTGGCGAGCGGCGCCATCCAGATCGGCGAGGCTGGTTCATCCCCGTTTGCCGCCGCACTGTCTCAGGGCGTGCCGATACAGATCTTCTGGATCGCCGACAACATCAACAATGCCGAGGCCCTCGTGGCCCGCAGGGGCAGCCAGGTGAAGACACTGGCAGACCTGAAGGGCCGGAAGATCGGTATCCCCCATGTATCCACCAGCCACTTCCATGCCCTGGTGGCGCTTCAGGCCGCGGGGCTCAACGCCAAGGACGTGAAGATCCTCAACCTGCGTCCGCCGGAAATCCTGGCGGCCTGGGAGCGGGGCGACATCGATGCCGCCTTCGTCTGGGACCCGGTGCTCGCAAAGATCAAGCAGAGCGGCGACGTTCTCACCACCTCGGGCCAGATCGCCGCGCAGACCGGCAAGGCCACGTTCGATGCGCTCGCCGTGCGCACCGATTTCGCGAGGGACCATGACGCATTTCTGCAGCAATTCGTGAAGGTGCTCGATGCCAGCGACCGTCGCTACAGCAGCAACCCCGGCGCATGGACGGCCGACTCCGCCGAGGTCAAGGCGGTCGCCAAATGGTCCGGCGCGGAACCCTCCAGCGTTCCGGACAGCCTGAAGCTCTATGCCTTCGTGCCCGCATCCGAACAGGCAGGCCCGCAATGGCTCGGCGGCGGCAAGAACTCGGTCGTGGCCCGGTCGCTAGAGGCCACGGCGCAGTTCCTGCAGTCGCAGGGCTCCGTGCAGCAGGTGCTTGCGGACTATTCCGTCGGCGTGAACGACACATGGGTGCGCCGTGCCGCCCAGCCATGATGAACTGAAGAACGGCCAGGAGGTTCGTGGCCTGGAAGTTCGTGACCTGTCGGTGCGCTACGAGGGCGCGCCGGCCGATGACCGCACCGCCCTCGCCCTGCACGATGTGCACCTGAAGATCGAGCGCGGTGAATTCGTCGTCGCGGTCGGTGCATCGGGTTGCGGCAAGACCACGCTGCTCAACTGCATCGCGGGCTTCACCTCGCCTTCGGCGGGCAGCATCCGGTGGAATGGCAAGGCCGTCGTGGATGCGAGCGCAGAGCGCGGCGTGGTGTTCCAGAAACATGCGCTGCTGCCCTGGCTCAACGTAATCGACAACGTGGCCCTGGGCCTGCGGCTGCGCGGCGTGCCGCGCGAAGAGCGCATGCGCCTGGCGCGCGAGCAGCTCTTGCATGTGGGCCTGGCCGATCGGGCCAGGGCCTTCCCGTGGCAGCTCTCGGGCGGCATGCAGCAGCGCGTGGGCATTGCGCGGGCGCTCGCCAACAACGCCGACCTGCTGCTCATGGACGAGCCCATGGGCGCGCTCGACGTGTTCACGCGCGAGGCGCTTCAGGAACTGATCCTCAGGCTGTGGGCCCATGAGCAGCGCACCGTCTTCTTCATCACGCACGATGTCGAGGAAGCCCTGTTCCTCGCCTCGCGCATCATCGTCATGAGCCCGAGGCCCGGGCGCATCACCGACAGCCTGCCCGTCGATTTCGGTCGCCGCCATCTCGCGGGGATGCCCGCGCGCGAGGTCAAGTCGCTGCCCGAATTCATCGCCATGCGCGAGCATCTCATGCGCGCCATCACCGAAGCGTCCTTGCCCGCCACGGCCTGAGACCACAAGCACCGCCCATGACCGTAGACCTGACTGCACACCTGACGGCGACCACGACGACCCCAGCGACCGCCCCCACCACCTCTGCCGGTCCACGCCCGCCCTCGCGCGGGACGGAGGTCGGCAACCCGACGGACCTGCATCACCCGTCCCGCCACAAGGCACTTCCCGCCGTTGCACCGTATCGCAGCTTGCGCCCCCGCCCTGTGCGCTGGTGGAGCCTGGTGTTCGTGGCCGCGTGGCTCGCGCTGTGGTGGCTGGCGACGGAGCAGCGCTGGGTGGCCCCCCTGTTCCTGCCGCCCCCCGAAGCCGTTCTCAAGGCCTTCGGTCAGGCCGTCCGGGGGGACCAGGGCGGCGACCCGCTGTGGGTGCATGCGCAGTGGAGCAGCCTGCGTGTGTTCGGTGCCTTCATCCTCGCGGTCCTCACGGCCGTGCCCGTGGGCATTGCCATGGGTGTCAATCGCTGGGCCCAGGCACTGCTCGATCCATTGCTGGAGTTCTACCGCCCATTGCCGCCCTTGGCCTATCTCCCGTTGATCGTGATCTGGCTGGGGATCGACGAGGCCTCGAAATGGCTGCTGATCTACCTGGCCTGCTTCGCACCCATCGCCCTCGCGGCGCGCTCGGGCACGCACAACGCCACCGCGGAACAGATCAACGCACTGCGCTCGCTGGGCGCAACGCACTGGCAGATGCTGCGCTACGTGATCATTCCCGCCGCGTTACCCGACATCCTCGTAGGCCTGCGCATCGCCATGGGCTTTGCCTGGACCACCCTGGTCGCGGCCGAAATGGTGGCCGCCACGCAAGGCCTGGGCCAGATGGTGCTCAATGCCTCCAACTTCCTGCGCACCGATATCGTGGTGATGGGCATCTTCGTGATCGGCACGATCGCCCTGGTGCTGGACGCCTTGCTGCGCAGGCTGGAGCAGTGGCTCCTGCCGTGGCATGGGCGCTAGAGAGCCTCTGCACGAATCGATCGACGCCTGCGCGCCAGATAGGCCATGGCCGCGGCAATGCCCGCCCACGACCAAGGCGGGCGGCTGGAATCCGCTTGCCTCGCCACAGAATGGCTGGTGGTGGAACCCGAACGAGTCCGGCATGGGCATCGGCTGGGAGATGCATGACATGCGTTTCTTTTGCGCCGTGTTCATGTACGACCGCAGCGGCCAGCCCATCTGGTACAGCAGCGGCGGCGAGGCCAGCGCCTGGCTTCCCGACGGGCAGCGCATGGACGTGCTGCGCACGGCCACCGCATCCTACCTGTCGGAGTCCGAAGGCGGCACGCCATTCGACGGCGCCTTCCGCCCCGTGGCCCGCACGAATGACCAGGTGAGCTACTTCAACCTGGAGGCAGACTCGGGCACCCAGGGCAGCCTGCGCTGGATCGCGCCCGAGCAACCGCTTGCGCGCTTCGAGTTCGCGGGCCCAGGCACCATCGCGCAAGGCCCCGCCGCGGACGCACCTGAATCGGGCTGGTGGTGGGACGCCCAGCAGCCGGGGTGGGGCTGCTTCATCGAATTCCAGGGTGCCCTCGCCTATATGGCCATCTTCACCTACGCACCCAACGGGCGGCCCGAATGGTATTCCGGCACCGGGCGGATCGAAGCGGGCCGCCTGGCCATCCCGCTCGGGCGCTATGTCGGAGGCCGCTCGCTGAACGGCCCGGGCAGGGCCGTCACGCTGGACCGGGCCATGGGCACCTTTTCCATGCAGTTCTCGAACCGCCGGGAAGGCACCTATCGATTCCCCGGCGGAGCGACGGGACGGTTGGTTCGATTCGCGTTCTAGCGTTCTGGATTCGCGTTCTGCTTTCTGGTGTGGCACGGCGGCAACCATCGCTGCTTACAATGATTTCGCCAACCATCCATTCAGCGAGGATCCATCGTGAGCGAATACCCAGCCGACATCTATACCGAACCGGAACCCAGCACCGATACGCTGGGCAACCTGGGGCCTCTGAGCGGCATGGCAGGCATCTGGACGGGCACGCGAGGCCTCGATGTGAACCCCAAGGCGGATGGCCCGGAGAAGCAGGCCTTCATCGAGCACATGCAGCTGCATCCCATCGATGCCCAGACCAACGGGCCGCAGCTCTTCTACGGTTTGCGCTACCACACGCAGATCTTCAAGCCGGATGATCCGGAGACCTTCCACGACCAGGTGGGCTACTGGCTGTGGGAGCCTGCCACCGGCACCATCATCCAGACACTGACCATCCCCCGCGGCCAGACCGCGATGGCGGTGGGCAAGGCTGCGGCCGATGCCACCAGCTTCACGCTGGAGGCCGTGCGCGGCTCGCTCACCAACGGCATCTCGTCCAATCCATTCCTCGAATATGCCTTCAGGACGGAGAGCTACCGCGTCACCGTGACCAAGCATGCCGACGGAACCTGGTCCTACGACCAGACCACGACGCTCGTCACCCCGGACCGCAAGGAGCCGTTCCCCCACACCGACCGCAACACGCTGCGCAAGATCGGTGAGTGCACGCTGAACCCCACGGCGCTGGCGGCCCTCAAGCAAGCGGCGGGCAGCACACAGGCATGACGACCTGACGGCACGGCCGTGCCGCCGATACCATCATGCCGATGGCGGCACGCCTTCAGAAGTCCACTGTCGCGCTCACGGCCAGCGTGCGCGGCGTCGATTGCACCAGGTAGTTCGCGCCCGGGAAACCACCCACCGAAGCCCAGTAGTTCCTGTCGAATGCGTTGGCCAGATTGGCGCGCAGCGTGAGCAGGCGCGAGTCGCCCATCGGCATCAGGTAACGCACGCCCAGGTCGGTACGCGTCCAGGCCGCCACCTTCTGCGTGTTCGCACCATCCGCCCATTGGCTGCCGGTATAGAGCAGCTGGGCATTGAGCGCCAGCCCGCGCACACCCGGTACATCCCAGTCGACGCCGAGCGATGCCTGCTGGCGGGGCACGCCGATCACGCGCTTGCCGTCCAGCAATCCGCCCTCGGTCTGCTTCTGCTTGGCATCGAGAAAGGTCACGCCGCCCAGCACCCGCAGCCCTTTCAGCGGCTGGCCGAACACATTGAGCTCCACGCCCTGTCGGCGCTCCTTGCCGTTCTCGGCAAACACCTGGTCGCG
Source organism: Diaphorobacter ruginosibacter (assembly GCF_014395975.1). Lineage (NCBI taxonomy): Bacteria > Pseudomonadati > Pseudomonadota > Betaproteobacteria > Burkholderiales > Comamonadaceae > Diaphorobacter > Diaphorobacter ruginosibacter. Next base: position 3,993,172 of record NZ_CP060714.1, read on the forward strand.
CACGTAGCTGGTGGGCTTGTCGGAGATGAAATAGGCCGCGCTCGCCCCCATGTCCCCCTGCTCCCACTTCAGCCCCACCTCCTTCTGCCGGGTGCGCATGGGCTGCAGCAGGGCGCCGCCATTCAGCACGGGCTGGCCGTTGGCGCTCGCGGGTGCCGTCTCGCCCTTCTGCAGACCCTCGACATAGCTCGCGTACACCGACAGCGACGGCTGCAGCTTGAACACGACCCCGGCCATGGGCGTCACGCGTGATTTGTCATACTCGCTCGTCAACTCCCTGGTGCTGTAGTCGAAGCCCGACTGCTCGATCTTCTGGTAGCGCAGGCCGACGGTGGGCAGCAATCTGCCATCCATGAAGGACAGGGTGTCGACCAATGCCAGGCTCCGCGTCTTGACCACGCCCACGCGCGATGGATCATTCAGGTCGCCTCCGCTCCACAGGTATTGCGTGCCGCGCGCCACGTCCACCGGACGGTAGAGGTTGGTGGGCGTGCCCGCGGCCATGCCGTAGGCGTTGCGCTCCGTGCCGCTGTAGCTGTTCATCGACGCGACCAGTTGATGGCCGATCGAGCCCGTCGAAAACTTCGCGCGCACGCCCACCTCCGCCGTGCGGATGTTGTCCTTGCGATGGTTGTCGAACGGCGACGTGGTCGCGTTGCCGGCAGCGTCCTGCAGTGTGAGGCCGGTAAGCACGTTGCGCTCCTCTCCTGCGCGCACGCCGCCAGCGGCCCACGCGGTGACCTCGTCGCTGATGTCCCATTCGGCGCGTACGGTGCCGAACAGGTCCTTCTCCTTGGAATAGGTCCAGGGCTGGGAGTAGTTGCCCGTGCTGCCAGGCAGGGCGGGCGTCGGCAACCCTGCGGCCGGCGTGACCTGGGCGCGGCCCACGCGCAGGTCATTGTCCTGGTAGCCCAGGTCCGCCGACACGCGCACGCTGGACGAGCGCCAGTCCACGCCCAGCCCCAGCATGCCGAGCTTGCGGCTTTCACGGTCGATGGCCGTGTCGCCATTGCGCTGCGCCATGTTCAACCGCACGCCGGTGCTCTGATCGGGCCCGAAACGGCGCGAGATGTCCGCGGCCACGAAGCCCTGGCCTCCGCTCTCCACGCCGGCGCTCACCTGCGTGAGCGGCTCGGTGCCTGCACGCTTGGGCAGCAGGTTGACCGATCCGCCCAACGCCGAGCCTCCTGGCGCGGCGCCGTTCAGGAACGCGTTCGCTCCCAGCAGAACCTCCACGCGCTCGAAGAACTGCGACGCCACGTATTGGCGGGGCAACATGCCGTAGAGCCCGTTGTAGGCGATGTCGTCCGAGTACAGCGGGTAGCCGCGCACCACGTACACCTCCTGGAAATTGCCGAAGCCGCGCGCCTGCCGTACGGAGGCCGCGTTGCGCAACACGTCGGCCACGCTCTGCGCCTGCTGGTTGGCGATCAGCTCCTGGGTGTACGAGGTGATCTGGAACGGCGTCTCCATGAAATCCTGCGTGCCGAGGATGCCGACACGCGCGCCGCGCGCCACCATCCCGCCCGAGAATGGCTTGCTGAGGCCCTCCGCCGACGCGTCGGCGCTCGCATTCACAACCACCTCGCCCAGGCTCGGCTCAAGGGGCACATCCTGCGCCATGGCTGTCACGGCGCTCACGGCCAGGGCCAGCGGGCTCAACGAAAAAAGCGCCAGCGGGCGCAGGAGGGGATGGATACTCATGACCAACCAATCAGAAATGATAATGAAAATAATTCCTATTAATTATCCACTATCTGATTTTTCCTGAGGAAGGCAGTGGCCGCAAAGACTTGAAAACCGCCTGCAGACCCTTGCGAATGACGCAGGCAGGCCCTCTCATGGGCAATCTCGGGTTGGAATGTCACTTGATTGTTAACAACAATTTGCAACAAAATCAATAGGTATATACAGGGACTCAAATACCGTATCTACGGGATAGGCACGAGACCTATCGCAGTCGACGATTGCCTGCTTCGGCTGCGAGGCGCTTGGCCACTTGCGTGCGCGGCACACCACATCACACAACCGAAGGGGAAAGCTCACATGCAAAGGCACTCGCGTCATGCCACGTCACGGCCCTCGATCCGTCCCACACAACTCGCGCTCGCCCTCGGCGGCGCACTGCTGTCGCTCGCGGCACACGATGCGCACGCGGCGGCATGCGCCGGCACCCAGGTGCTGTATGCCACCCACGACGCCCAGGACATGGTCACCTCCGGCAAGACGGGCAAGCTCGGCTGGGGGGATGCCGTCACGCTGCAGAACGCCCTGGCGGTGGCCAATGCGGACACGACGCTCAGCCAATGCTACGAGGTCCGCATCAAGCAGGGCGTGTACAAGCCCGCCACGCTGGATCCTGCGGAGACGAATTCGGGTGTCATCAATGCCGCGCTCTCCATGTCCTTCAACATTGCACGCCCCATGCTGCTCAAGGGCGGCTATACCGGCAGCGGCGACACGCGGGTGATCCAGGCGGACAACACCGTGCTGTCGGGCGACATCGATGGCAATGACCTGGTGGAAGGCGGGATTACACGCTCAGCGGAATTCGCGGATCCGAGTTCGCCTTTCGCCGTATCCGGTGATCTCAAGGGCAACAACTCCACCGCCGTCGTTGTCGTCGGCCCTTCCGTGTTCAGCGAACCGCCGGGCACACCCGTCAGCGCCTCGTTCACCAGCGCACCAGGGGAATCCAGCTTCACCCAACTGGAAGGACTGACCATCACCGGCGGAAACAGCTTGGGCGCAGCCAGCGGCACCGGGCTGCCCATAGGCGGAGGACTCTCCTGCACGGCCCAGATGGTGCCGTCGCTCGCCGGCGCACCCATGGCGGAATGCAGCCCCGCCCTGCAATCCATGCGCTTCAGTGGCAATGCAGGCCTCGTCGGCTCGGCAGTCAGCCTGCCGATGCTGACCGGCGCCAACGTCACCAACCTCTCCATCGAACAGTCCACGTTCAGCGGCAATGCAACCGCCATCACGGGTGCTGTCTTTGCTGGGTGGGCCGGGGAAAACGCCACAGGCTCCGGAACGATCAGGATCAGTCGCTCGACCTTTTCCAGCAATCGCTCCATGGGATTCGGCGGGGCCGTCACGGTCTTTGGTACCTCATCCAGCACGCCGCTCACCCTGGACATCAACAGCTCCCTATTCGACGGCAATATCGCGGGCAATGGCGCCCTCGCGCTTCCTTTTCCAGCCACTGGTGGTGCTATTGCGCTCAGCAGCAGTTCTGGCAGCGTGAAGGCACGCATCTCGGGAAGCACGTTCCGCAACAACACCGCGGCGATGGGCGGGGGAGCGATTGCCCAGTTTGGCGCCAACTTCCTGGGAAATGCAACCGCTGGAAGTGGTGATGTGCAGATCGAGTCATCCACCTTCAGCGGTAATGTGGCGCCTCTGGGTGGTGCCATTGCCAGCCTTGCGATGTACAGCCCCGTTGGTTCGGGCGGCCCGGTAGCCTCCAGGGCTCACACATTGAGCATCACCAACTCCACCTTCAACGCCAACCAGGCGAAGAACGCAGCCGCGCCGACAGGTGCACCGGAGGGCATCGGCGGTGCCATCGCCAACCTGACCGCCTTCGATGGCAACACATCGGCCGTCACCATCAGGAACTCCACGTTCAGCGGCAACACCAGCGATCAGCAGGGCAGCGCGGTGGCCAACACGACATGGGACATGGCCGGCACATCGGCGCCTGGCACAGGCCGTGGCCAGGCTACGCTGGACATCCAGAGCAGCATTCTCTGGCCCGGCGCCTCGGGAACCGGTCCGGCGACTGTCGTGTTCAATGGAGAGGGCACAGCCACCTCCAGTGATCCCAGCTCCCCTCCCACCAACACCATCACGCCCACCAATCCCGCCACGGGATCGGCTACCACGGTGGTGGCGCACAGCATCATCCAGGGCGGCTGGAGTGCGACCGGTTCGGCCAATCTCGACGCGGATCCCCTGCTCGCCCCGCTCGCCGACAACGGCGGCAGCACCCAGACCATGCTGCCTGCACGGAACAGCCCTGCCATCAATGCGGTGGCCTGCAGTGTGGGCGGCAGCACGGTGGACCAGCGCGGCGAGCCTCGCCCGGATGCGGCGGGCAGCCCGTGCGACATCGGAGCCGTCGAGCTCAAGGTGGGCACGGCCACCGGCAGCACCCAGACACCGGACGGCACGCCCGTCGACGTGACCCTCACCAACCCAGGCGGTGGCGGCGGCAGCACGCCCAGCACCTGCACCCTGCTGCCCGGCAGCCCCAGCATCACCGCCGCGCCGCTGACCGGCGCCCCCGCCGGCTTCAGGTTCCCCTATGGCCAGTTGCGCTTCACGGCAGATCACTGCCCCGTGGGCCAACCCACCCAGGTGACGCTGCAGTTGCCGGCCGGCACCCAGCTTCCCGGCAACGCGCAGATGTTCAAGAAGATCGGTTCCGAGTGGGTGAGCTGGCCAGCCACCATCAGCGGCAACACGGTACGGTTCACGGTAACCGACAGCACCGATCCGTCCACGGCCGCCGCCACCGGCGACAGCGACCCCACGCCCGGCGTGATCACCGATCCGGTGCTGTTCGCAGTGCCCGAAGGATCGGGCGTGACGCCCACCACCACGGCCGTGCCGACATTGAGCCAGTGGGGACTCATGGCACTGTCGGGCCTGCTCGGCCTGTTCGCGTTCGGCAGCGCACGCACCGGGCGCCAGCGCCGCCGCGGTTGAACGACACGGCGCATCACATCGCGCCACATGGCGTCACCTCGCGGATCGTCAGCACGCTCCCGGCGCGTGCTGACGATCCCGGGTTTCACTGCTCAAACGCCTTGCGGATCGCCTCCCGGTCCGCGCTTCCGTTCTGGATCATCAGGGTGAGCAGCACCTTGGCCTTCTGCGCGCTCAGGTCGCCCGACATGATCGCGCCGGCATCGAACGTGGTCTTGCCGCCGCCCTCGAAGCCGTAGAGAGGATAGGTGCGCCCGTTCGGCACGCGGCTCGCCACCACCACCGGGACCCCCTTGGAGAGCGCGTACTTCACCGCCTCGAACATCGACACGTTCATGTTGCCCATGCCCACGGCCTGCACGACGATGCCCTGGGTGCCGTTGTCCACCGCGTAGCGGATGAAGCTGCCGTCGGCCCCCGCATACATCGGGAAGATGTGCACCACGGGAAACTTTTCCGCCGTGATCGGTATGTGCATGCGGCGCAGCGGTGCGCGCGAGAACACCACCTTGTCATCCCACACCTCGCCCAGCCAGCCGTAGTTGCCGCCCTGGAAGGTCTCGACCGCGGCCGTATGCGTCTTGGTCACGCTGCGGGCCGCATTGATCTCGTTGTTCATCGCCACCATCACACCCTTGTCGCGCGCCTGCGGCGTGACCGCAATGCGGATCGCGTTCAGCAGGTTGCGCGGGCCGTCGAAGTCGGGCGAGGACGCGTTGCGCTGCGCTCCGATCATCACCACGGGCTTGGATGATTTCACGGTCAGGTCGAGCCAGAAGGCCGTCTCCTCCATGGTGTCCGTGCCCTGCGCCACCACCACGCCCGCCACCTCGGGCCGCGCCAGCGTCTCGTCGATGGTCTTGCTCAAGCGTGCCCACCAGTCGTTGGTGATGTAGTTGGCACTCATCTTCGAGAAGTTGTTGACCTCGATGCGCGCGTACTTCCCCGCGTCGGGCACGCTCTGCATCAGGTCGTCGCCCGAAATCGCAGGCACCACGCCGCGCGTCACGGGATCCACCTTCATCGCGATCGTGCCGCCCGTCGCGATGAACACCACCACGGGCTGCCCCGGTGCTGCCGCGGGCGGCTGTTGCGGCTGTGCCTGGGCCGCATGCATCACCATGGCGCATCCGGCCACCCAGCCCCATCCCATGCGTTGCAGCCACCGCTGTGTAAAATTCGCCATTTCCGTGTCTCCTGCGTCGGGTTGTGATCGTAGTTTGGATCGTGGATCATCCGAAGGCGCCGCACTGCTACCCCAGTGGTGCCCTCGGGCCAGTATGCAGAGGCCCGCAGGTTTTGACAATCTCGCGCACGCATGCGCCCCGCGTGTCTGTCTGATGACGGTTTCCTGCTCGGTAACATCCGCAAAAGCAGGTGCTTTCCTACACGCGCGCCCCCGCTTCACAGGCCATAAACGACGGCATGAGCAGTCCCCCGCGCGAGCGGTTTGCGCAGGCCAGGCCCACGGACAAGATCGCCACTCCCAACATCAAAAAACCAGAGGTGAATGCCATGTCACAAGCATCAAAACGAAAAATCCCGCCCGCATTCCTGATCCTCGGAGCCATGGTGGTCGGCATTTTCGTGGGCTACATGGTGTTCACGCAGTTCCCGGACAAGGGCACTGCCAAGGAGATCGCGGGCTACATCTCGATCGTCTCGGACGTCTTCCTCAGGCTCATCAAGATGCTGATCGGGCCGCTGGTGTTCTCGACGCTGGTCGTGGGCATCGCGCACATGGGTGATGCCGCCTCCGTCGGGCGTGTGTTCCTCAAGGCCATGGCCTGGTTCGTGACCGCATCGCTGATCTCGCTGGTACTGGGGCTGGTGCTGGCCAACCTGCTGCAGCCCGGCCAGGACCTCGGCCTGCCGCTGCCCGACATTGGCGCATCAGCCAACCTGGCCACCGGCAAGTTCACGCTCAAGGAGTTCGTCAGCCACCTGATCCCCAAGTCCTTTGCCGAGGCCATGGCCAACAACGAGATCCTGCAGATCGTGGTGTTCTCGATGTTCTTCGGTGTTGCGCTCGCGGCGCTCGGCGAAAAAGGCAAGACGCTGGTGGCCGCCATCGACGAGCTCTCGCACGTGATGCTCAAGATCACGGGCTACGTGATGAAGCTCGCACCGCTCGCCGTGCTGGCCGCCATGGCCGCCACCGTGGCCACCAACGGCCTGGGCATCCTGCTCAAGTTCGCGGTGTTCATGGGAGACTTCTACCTCGGCCTGATCCTGCTGTGGTGCATCCTGACCGGCGCCGGCTTTGCCTTCCTCGGCAAGCGCGTGTTCAAGCTGCTGGTGCTCATCAAGGAAGCGTTCATGCTGTCGTTCGCCACCGCCAGCTCGGAGGCCGCCTACCCCAAGATCCTCGATGCGCTCGACCGCTTTGGCGTCAAGCGCAAGATCTCCAGCTTCGTGATGCCGATGGGTTACTCCTTCAACCTCGATGGCTCGATGATGTACTGCACGTTTGCCACGCTGTTCATCGCACAGGCCTACGGCATCCACCTGCCGCTCAGCACGCAGATCACCATGTTGCTGATCCTCATGCTCACCTCCAAGGGCATGGCCGGCGTGCCGCGCGCCTCGCTGGTGGTGATCGCGGCCACGCTCAATCATTTCAATATTCCCGAAGCAGGCCTGCTGCTGATCCTGGGCGTGGACACCTTCCTCGACATGGGCCGCTCGGCAACGAATGCCGTGGGCAATTCCATCGCATCGGCCGTGGTCGCGAAGTGGGAGGGCGAGTTGCTGCCCGAGGACGAGGCCGAGGAACTGGCGCGCAAGCTCGATGCGGAAGCCGCGGCCCAGGCGCATCCGCTGAACACGCCCGACGTGGCCTGAGGCGAGGTGACCCCATGAGTCGCCGCCCCGCTCTTCAACGGCTTGCCACCTTCGCCACTGTTGCCACCTATGCCGTGCTTTGCATCGGCACCGCGGCGGCGCAGGAACAGCCCGCCGCTCAGGAACCGCCCCTCTCCAGCATCCGCTGGAGCAGCGTGGTCTCCGCTCCCACCCAGCTGAGCGGCACGCTCGCCAAGGTGCATGCGAGCGGCCGCGTGGCGATCGCCTACCGCGAAAGCTCGGTGCCGTTCTCCTACCTCGACGCGCAGCGCCAGCCCATCGGCTATGCGATCGAACTGTGCAAAGGCATCGTCCAGGCCATGTCGGCCGCCGTGCACAGGCCGCTCGCCATCCAGTGGGTGCCGGTGACATCGGCCACGCGCATGGACGCCATCGTCTCGGAACAGGCCGACCTCGAATGCGGATCCACCACCAGCAACCGCGAACGCCAGAAGACGGTGGCCTTCTCGCCCACCTACTTTGTCGCAGGCACAAAGCTGCTGGTGCGCAAGGGTTCGCCGGTGCGTGACTACCGCCAGCTCGCCGGCAAGCGCGTGGCGGTGACCTCTGGCACCACGAACGAGAAGACCCTGCATGATCTCTCGGACCGCTTCAAGCTCGACCTGAAGATCCTGCCCATGCGCGACCATGCGGAGTCCTTTGCGCAGGTGACGAGCGGCAAGGTCGATGCGTTCGCCACCGACGACGTGCTGCTCTACGGCCTCATCGCCCAGACGCCCGGCGGCAGGGGCCAATACCAGGTGGTGGGCGACTTTCTCTCGTATGACCCGTATGGCGTGATGTTCCGCAAGGACGATGCACAGCTCTCCCGGCTGGTGACGGAGGCCTTCCAGGCGCTCGCATCCGACGGCGAGATCGAACGCCAGTACCAGCGCTGGTTCCTGAAGAAACTGCCCGGTGGTCAGACGCTGAACCTGCCGATGAGCCCGCAGCTGGAAGTGATCCTCGAGAGCCTTGCGGCCACCCAGACCGAGTAGCAGCCGACTCAGTCGCAGGACAGGTACGACAGGCGGCGCAGTTCCTCGCGGACATAGCGCCGCTGGGCGCCCGTGAGCTGCGGCATCAGCGCCCGCAATTGCTGCCGCAGCGGCGCAAGGCCATGTCCATGCAATGCCAGTTGCCAGAGATGCTCCAGCATGGCCGCGCCGAGCTGCACCGGAGACACCGCGTCGCCCTCCTGCTGCACCGCCGCCAGCATGCGCCCCGTGAGCGTGAGCCAGTCGGGCAATGAGGGAGGCAGCAGCAGATCGCACAGCGACTGGAGCTGCCTGTCGGCCAATGCGCTGCCCGCAGCTTCCGGCGAAGGGGACTGAAGCTGTGCGCGCAGGTCGGCCAGGGGCCACACGCGCGCTCGCCAGAACCGCACCGGATCGCCCTCGTGCTGGCGCCCTTCGCCAAACGATCCGTCATGCGTCTGGCTGAGCGCTCCGCGCGCGACACGGCAGATGTAGATGATGTTCCAGTACGAGCCCGAGCCGAGGCCGTGGCGCCTGCACAGCGCCTCTCCGGCCAGGATCCAGCGGATCGCGAGCAGGCGGCCCGCATCGCGCCCCAGGCGCTCATCGAGCGCCGGGCCCAGCAGCCACAGCGTGTAGCCGAGATTCGAGGCCACGGCCTCCATGAGGGTGAGTGAATCGGTCTCGACAGCGCAGAGCAGCGCGAGCTGCATGTCGTTCAGCACCTGCGCCGCATCTTCGGCACGGGATGGCGCCCCGTCATCCGACAGCATCACGGAACGCCGGGCCAGCGCGCGCAGGTTGAAATACTCGGCGGCCAGGCGCGAGCTCAGGCGCAGCGGCGGCGACGCGGCAGCATCTCCGTCGAACTGCGCACGCATGCGCTGCAGGCGGCGCAGCGCGATGGCGCTGCGATTGTCCTGGTGATCGCACCACGCGATGCCTATCTCGGCCATGGCCTGCAGTACCGGGATGCGCACACGCTCCTGCCGCGGCACCTGCGCACGGCGCGCGCTTGCGCGGCAGCGTGCGAGCAGCCTGGCGTAGAGTCCGCGCGAAACATCCGTCTGGCGTGCAAGGCGTGCATACCGCGCCTGCAGATGAAGCGCCCACAGGCGGGAGAGATCGTCGTCGGAGGAGTGGGCGGGGTCCAGCACGCCCTCGAAGGCGCCGACCACCTCCGCAAGCGGCAGCCGCCCTTCTTCCGCGGCCTGGCGCAGCACCAGCAGCCGCACCCAGGTTTCAAGCCCGGCCTCCAGCCGCCGCGCGTCCCCCCGCGGCTCGGCTGCCGGCCCTTGCGCCGCGCCCGCGCATTGGCTCCACAGCGCACGCTGCTGGCGCGCGGTCAGCGTCCTGCCTTCGTAGTGGAAGCGCAATCGCGCCAGCTGGCCCTGCGCAAGCCAGAACGGCCCGTGCACGCGGCCGCGGCGAGGCAGGCTGGACACGGGCTGCAGCGGATCCTCACCCCAGCCGACAACGAGTCCGGCACGATCGAAGTGCGCGAACGCGCGGCTGACCGCCATCGCGAAGGCATTGCCCGGCGGCGCGGCACATGCCAGTCCGGCCACGGGCACGGCAACCTCTGCGCCCGCGGAACGCCGTGCCACGGCCATGGCCAGCAGCATCAGGTTGGCAACGCGCGAGGCGGGCCGCTCGCCCATGTGCCATGGAGATTGCAGCTCGACGACGATGGGCGGCTTCTCGCCGGCACCCGGCAATGGCATGGTGAGTTCCAAGTTATGAATGTTATGAATCTGCATTTTACGAAGACGCGGCCGGCAGGCACCATGGCGGCCGTGATCACATTCACGATCACATCGACATCACCCACCTCATTTCCTTCATTCACCCCATCACCATGCACCTGCTCCATCGCCGCCATTTCTCGCTCACCGCGCTATCGGCCTGCGCCGCTGCCCTCATTCCCACGGCCGCGCGGTCCCGTTCCGCCGATGCGCAGGCCCTGCCCTCCTTCGAGGAGATCGAAAGATCCGCTCGCGGCCGCATGGGCATTGCCGTGCTCGACACGGCGACCGGATCCCTGCAGGGCCATCGCCTGGATGAACGCTTCCCGATGTGCAGCACCTTCAAGTGGCTTGCCGCAGCACATGTGCTGCATCGCGTCGACCGCAACGAGGAGCGACTCGACCGCCGCGTGACCTATGGCCGCGATGTCCTCGTGAGCCACTCGCCACTGACCGAGCCGCACGCCGGCAAGGATGGCATGACCATGGGCGAGCTGTGCCACGCCACCATCACCCAGAGCGACAACGCCGCAGCCAACCTGATCCTCAATACGCTTGGCGGGCCACAGGGCCTGACTGCCTTTGCACGCATGGCGGGCGACGATGTGACACGCCTCGACCGCTGGGAGACGGAACTCAACGAAGCCACCCCCGGCGACCCGCGCGACACCACCAGCCCGCGCGCCATGGCGCAGTTGCTGAAGACTCTGGTGCTGGGCGAGCTGCTCAGTACCTCAAGCCGTGCACAGCTCGCGCAATGGATGCAGGCCACCACCACCAACCGCAACCGGCTTGCCAGCGGCCTGCCCGGCGGATGGCGTGTGGGCAGCAAGACCGGCACCGGCGGCCGCGGCTCCACCAACGACGTGGGCATCTACTGGCCTCCCGGCAGGCCCCCCGTGGTCGCGGTGGCCTACCTGACCGCGTCCTCCGCGGACATGCCGGTACGCGAGGGCGCCATCGCCCGGGTCGCGCACAGCGTCTTCGAGGCCCGCCGCTGAAGCATGGCGTGAAGCCCGCCGGCCGGAGCAGGCTTCGTTCTAGCGACGGGTATCGCGGCGCTTGCGCCAGAAGGCGGCCCATGCGGCGATGACGGTGAAAGTGAAGACCAGGGATACGACGATCCAGAAGCCATGCGCATGCTCCGCCAGCGGAATGCCTCCCACATTCATACCGAACAACCCCGCGAGAATATTGATCGGAAGGGCCAGCACGGTCACCACCGTCAGCACGAACAGGCTCTTGTTGTTGTCCTCGTTCACGGCTGCGGCCACTTCCTCCTGCAGCAGCTTGATCCGGTCCTGCAGCGTCTGCATGTCGCGCAGCATCAGCGAAAACTCCTCGCTGGCCGATGCAAGGCCCTGACGGTCGTCCTCGCTCATCCACGCAGGGGGGCGCTGCAGCAGACGGAAGAGCGCCGCGGGCTCCGGCGCAAGCAGTCGCTGCAGGCGCACCAGCAGGCGGCGCAGGCTGCCCAGCTGCGAACGATGATGGTGGTAGCGCTGCGCGATGATGGCGTCCTCGATATGGTCCACGCGTGCCGTGGTCTCGCGCACCACCTTGACGAGCACATCGGCCTGCGTGCGCATCAGGTGCTCCAGCAATTCCGCTGTGCTGGCGGGGCTGTCGCCCTGGCGCACTGCGGCGCGCAGGTCGTCCACGGAGCGCAGGGGTCTGGTGCGCGCCGTGACCACGAGCCGCTCGTTCACGCAGATCCACAGCGTGGCAATGTCGGCGGACTCGTAGTTGAATTCGAAGTTCACATCATTGAGCACGGCCACGAGCGCATCGTCCGAGCGCTCCAGGCGCGTGGCCGTCACGCCCTCCCGGAGTGCGGCATAGAACTCGTCCGGCAGGTCCGCATGGCGTTCGAGCCAGCGCAGGGACAGCGCATTGGAGAGATTGAAGTGCAACCAGAGAAAATCGCGCGGCGATGCATCACCCGCACTGTGCCGCTGCAGCCATTCGGCCGCCGACAGCGCGTTCACGACCTCTGCGGGCTCGCTGGCATCGGTGAAAAAGCGCCAGCCGCAGATGAGTCCGGCATCTGCGGCTGTGAGCGCCTGGGCGGCAAGGGTGTCAGTCATGTGCGCATCGGCACCCGCGAGGAAAGTTCGTCCGCATCCGCTCAGAACACATGCGACAGCAGCCAGTACAGGCTGCCCGACAACAGCATGGCCGCGGGCAGCGTCAGCACCCACGCGAGCAACAGGTTGCGCAAGGTGGACATCTGCAGACCCGAGCGATTGGCCGCCATGGTGCCGGCCACGCCCGAGGAAAGCACGTGGGTCGTGGAAACCGGCATGCCATAGACATCGGCCGCGCCGATGGTGGCCATGGCCACGAGCTCCGCCGATGCGCCCTGTGCATAGGTCAGGTGCGTCTTGCCGATCTTCTCGCCCACGGTCACGACGATGCGCTTCCAGCCCACCATGGTGCCCAGGCCCAGGGCAATCGCCACGCTCACCTTCACCCACAGCGGGATGAACTTGGTCGCATCGTCGAGCTCGCCCTTGAAGGCCTTGAGCTGCTTCTGCGCATCACCGTCAGCGAGCTGCGGCAGGTTCCCGTTCTTCTGGATCACGCGGATCGCCTCGGACGCGAGGTACATGTCGTTGCGCACGTTGGCCACGGCGGCCGCGGGCACCCTGGCAAGCGATCCATGGTCCTGCACCTGCCTGCCGATGCTGCCCGCAAGCGTGGCCAGCGCGGGAACCACCTCGGGCACCGGCGTCCTGGTGCGGATGAACTCGGCCACTTCCTCGCGGGCCTCCTTGTCCGATGCGGGAGCAACGAGCGCCGTGCGCTTCATGAGCTGTGCCTGCGTGGTCTGCGCCGTCACCACGAACTGCTGCATGTGGGCCTCGGGCATCGCGCGGTTCAGGGCGTAGGCCATCGGCACGGTGCCCACGAGGATCAGCATGATCAGGCCCATGCCCTTCTGCCCATCATTGGATCCGTGCGCAAACGACACGCCGGTGCAGGTGAAGATCAGCAGGCAGCGGATCCACAGCGGCGGCGGTGCATCGCTGCTGGGCGCTTCATACAGCGCCCGGTTGCGGATCAATGCCTTCATTGCCAGCAGCAGCAGAGCCGCACAGACGAACCCGACGATCGGCGAGATCAGCAGCGCCTTGCCCACCGATGCGGCCTGCGCCCAGTCGACACCACTCGTTCCGTCGCGGCCATGCATCAGCGCGTTCGCGATTCCCACGCCGATGATCGACCCCACCAGCGTGTGCGACGAGGAAGCCGGCAGCCCGAGCCACCATGTACCCAGGTTCCAGGCAATGGCGGCGATCAGCAATGCGAACACCATCGCGAAGCCCGCCCCGGAGCCCACCTGCAGGATCAGTTCCACCGGCAGCAACGAAATGATGCCGAAGGCCACGACCCCGCTCGAGAGCAGCACGCCCAGGAAGTTGAAGAAGCCCGACCACACCACCGCCACGCCGGGCGGCATGGAGTGCGTGTAGATCACCGTGGCCACCGCATTGGCCGTGTCGTGAAAGCCGTTGACGAACTCGAAGCCCAGTGCGATCAGCAGCGCCACGCCAAGCAGGATGAACGAGACATAGGTCACCGTGCCGATGCCCGCGGCCGTCACGTCGCTGGAAAGGCTGTAGGCCGCATAGGCCAGCCCCATCGCCAGCAGCCCCACGAACAGCACGATCGACGCCATGCCCGGCCTGCCTTGCAGATTGGGACGGTGCCCCTGAGGCGCGGCAGGGGATGACGAGAGAGAGGACGTAGCCTGAACCCCACGGGAATGGGTGGCAATGGTTTCCATGATGCATTTATCCAATCGGCGCCCAAGGCGCAATGAACATCATGATTGCGACCGTCCGTGATGATTTGATGACAAAGCCAAGTCGATGGCGTGTCACCCGCCCCACGATCCAGGGCTCAAAGTCCCAGCAGGCCCTCGACCAGCTCGCGCCGCGCCAGCTTGCGGGCCTCGCCGCCGCGCCAGTGCCAGATGTCGTAACCGTTGGAATAAAGCAGCGACCCGTCGTCCAGCACATCGAACTGTGCGACGTGGCTGGCGATTTCCTGCGCAGCAGCGTGGCGACCGGCCTGCGCCACGAGTTTCCACGACCCCGGCACCAGATTGCCCGCGTACTCGGGATCGTTGCGCACCTTCGAGAGCTCGATGCGCCGACCGTGCAGCCACAGCGATCCCAGGTCCTGGTCGAGCTGCGGGGCACGCGGGCCGCCGGCCGAGCGCAGCGGCTCCTTGCCATACAGCATGGAGAACACGTTGAGATAGCCAAACACCGCCTTGCCGAGCCGCAGCGGCATCAGCAGCGCGTCCTTCGCGGCACCGCCCGCCTTCTCGTGCAACGGCTTGTCGGCGGGCCTGCGGATGGCGTAGAGCACGCGGTCCGCCGAGATGCGCGGCGCGACGTGATCCCAGGCGGCATCGTCGATCAGGCTGTCCATCTCGCCGGCCCGGTAGTCCACCCAGTGCACGGCCGAGTGCCCGATCCCGACCACCGCGCCGGAGTCGGCATTGCGCGCGAGGCCCCAGGATTGATAGACCACGGTGGCCTCCGCCCCCGGCATGGCGGCGGGTGCCGCATCGATGCTGTCTCCGTGCGTGATGGAGCCCTTGTGCGTGCCCTCCTCGTCATACACATCGAGGTGCGCCGTGCCGTCGCCGTGCATCGCCGCCATCACGACATGCCGGGTCTGAGGCAGATAGGCCAGGCCCAGGATCTGGGTCTGCTGACGATGAAAGAGCCGGATCTCGCGCTGCTCGTCCAGGTGGTATCGGAACAGCCCGATCGTGCGCCCCACGCTCAGCACATAGTAGATGGTGCGCGGATCGCCTGCCCTGCACACATGGTGAAAGCGCGGGGGTGTCAGGCTCGCATTGCCATCGCCGCGCCCCCACAATGCGGGCCCGATCAGGCCCTGGCCGCCCTCGCGCTCGGCATGCTTCCACGAGGTGGTGCGCTGCCTGTCCGTTTCGCGCTGGAGCATCTCCGTGGCGAAGGGCGAAACGATCTGGGTGGATGCGCCATCGGGGCCATGCAGCCACAGCTCACCACCGGAAATCACGAGAAATTGCACGCTCAAGATGGGATCCCCTGCCAGCACTCCCCCAGCCCGTGAGGTAAGGGAGCGACGAGTCGAACATGCCCGGTTTATAACCCAAGGCAAGTTCGGCCCCTGCCGGCTCGCCCCATGCCGGCCCCCCCCCGTTCACTCACCAGCCAGCCGATACCACGCCACGCCGTCCTGCAGCGCGCGCGTGATCTCACCGCGCTCCAGCAGATAGTTCATGCAGGATTGCGCCTCGCCGGTCGCGAGATGGTAGTGCGATGAGCTCGGATCGATGGGCCGCGAGAACAGTGCGGGAAAGACATCGGTGACGCGCCGGGGGCCCTCCGCCAGCGCCGCGCGCAGCCGCTCGAACGAACGCTCCTGGCTCTCGCGCAGATGCTGCACGCGCGCATGCAGGCCGCGGAAGCACCCATCGTGCGCCGGCATGACCAGCACGTCGTCGGGAATGTTCTGCTCGATCCAGTCCAGCGACTCCATCCAGTCGCGCATCGGGTTCGCGGCAGGCTCGATGGGATGGACCGACACGTTGGACGAGATTCTGGGCAGCACCTGATCGCCCGAGATCAGCAGCTTCTTGTCCTCGTTGTACAGGCATGCATGCTCCGGCGAATGCCCGCGTCCGATCACCACCTGCCAGTCGCTCGCTCCGATGCGGATCCTCTGCCCATGCGCGAGACGATGAAAGCTGTCGGGCAGCGCATAGATCATCTTTCCGAAGGCGCCGAAGCGTGTGCGGTACTTCTCCATGGCCGCATCGGGCCAGCCGGCTTCATGGAAGTACTCGAGCGCATCCGGCGGCGCTTCGCGGCTCATGTCCGAGAGCATCACCCGGCAGGTGAGGTATTCAAGCCGCGACATCCACAGCCTGACCTTGAAGCGCCGCGTGAGCCAGCCCGCCATGCCGACGTGATCGGGGTGCATGTGGGTGACGAAAACACGCGTGAGCGGCCTGTCGAACGGCGGCGCCCCGAGCAGCGCGTTCCATATCTCCACGGTCTGCTCGGTGCGCATGCCCGTGTCTACGAGCGCGAAGCCATCACCATCCTCGATCAGCCAGACATTGATGTGGTTGAGCGCCAGCGGCATGGGCAGGCGCACCCAGTAGACGCCCTGCGCCACTTCGCGCCAGTGGCCCGGCTCCGGGGCCTCGATGGGATAGGTGATGTTCTCTTGCGGCATGGTGTCGGTGAAAGAGTGCGTGGGGGTGCGAAAGATTCTCGCACCCCCATCTGTTTCATGCGCGACACGTACGCGACTGCGGCCCTTCACGCCCGCCCCGCTCCCCGAAGGACCCTGGTTGCGCCTGACATCGGCCCATCATCCGCATCAGTTAATCTGCGGGGTGGAAACGCATGGTTTCACGCTTGTTGGATTCGAGATGAAGGCCGTTCAACCGATTTATGCGAACATGGCACCATGCCGGACCGAACGGACAGGTGAATGGCCTGATGACTTGGGGTTCCTCCCCTCACGCGCCCACCCCATCCCGGGTGTACGCTGCTTTTTCGAGACTGCATGAAAGAAGGGATCGTATGAACCAGGTGTCCCCCATCCCGCATGCGCGGCGGGAAGAACTGCGCGGCGAACTGCCCGGCGTGGCAGCGCTGCTGCAGAAACGGCGCGCCAACGAGGTCGATGAAACGGTCATCGATGATCTGGTGTCATTGCACTGGCTGGAGTGGATGGGCGGCAGTCTGCAACTCACAACCACCGGGCAGAACATCTGCCGCCAGGTGCTGGAGTAGCTTCCGGCGGGGCGGGGTGCCCTGTCCCGGACAACATCAGGAGCCTCCAACGAAAAAAGCGCCTGTCGCAATGACAGGCGCTTTTGCTTTCACGAACCCTTCTTCTTACAGCGCGCCGTCACCCAGCACGATGCCTTCGCGCCGCGGATCGGCCCCGCCCTGCAGCACGGGCTTCCCA
Source organism: Diaphorobacter ruginosibacter (assembly GCF_014395975.1). Classification (NCBI taxonomy): domain Bacteria; kingdom Pseudomonadati; phylum Pseudomonadota; class Betaproteobacteria; order Burkholderiales; family Comamonadaceae; genus Diaphorobacter; species Diaphorobacter ruginosibacter. Next base: position 4,010,444 of record NZ_CP060714.1, read on the forward strand.
TCCTTGGTCACCCGCATGATGGTCGCGACCCCGCTCGACTGCGCGGAGGTGCTGACGGTGTGTCCCCTGGCCTTGAGTCCTTCGACCAGGGCCGAGGTGTCCAGCGACGTGTTCGAGCCATCCACACCCGTGGTCGGGCTGTTGGATGCACCGATGTTCACCAGCGACGTCGCCTGCTGGGCATCGAGTCCCCAGTCCAGCGCGCCGACGACGGTCTTCATCACGTACTGGATGATCGCGCCACCGCCGGGCGAACCCGTGGCCATGACGAAATCGCCCGGCTTGTCGCCCTTGAACACCAGCGTGGGAGCCATCGTGCTGCGCGGACGCTTGCCCGGTGCGACGCGGTTGGCCACCGGCGTGCCGCTCGCATCGACGGGATTGGCGGAGAAGTCGGTGAGCTGGTTGGTGAGCAGGAAACCGCCGACCATGTGGAACGAACCCATGCTGGCCTCCACCGTGGTGGTCATCGACACCACGTTGCCGTAGGCGTCGACCACCGACAGGTGGGTCGTGCCATGCTCGACCGTCTTGTCCACGCCCAGCGGCACGGAGCCGAGATCGCCGGCCTGCGCCGTGCCCATGCTCTTGTCGGGATTGATGAGGCTCGCGCGCTGCTTGAGGTAGTCCGCATTCAGCATGGTGGACACGCCATTGCCGGGCAGCGGAATGAAATCGGTGTCGGCCACATACTTGTCGCGGTCCGCGTACGCGAGACGCTCGGCCTCGGTCAGCAGGTGCGCCCCCATCACGCTGGGCACGCCGCCCTCGTTCTGGGGATTGGTCGGCGGATACTGCGACATGTCGAACTGTCCCAGGATGCCCAGCGACTGCGCGATCGCGATACCGCCCGACGATGGCGGCGACATCGTGCAGACATGGTAGGCGCCACGGTAGTTCACGCAGACCGGCTCGCGCTTCTTGGCCTTGTAGTTGGCCAAGTCGGCCACGGTCATCAGGCTGGGCGTGATGGGGGTCTTGGCCGCATCGTCACCCACCGTCTGGCCGGCCTTGGCAACGATGGCACGGGCAATGTCTCCGGTGTAGAGCGCATCCGCGCCATAGTCGGCCATGGTGCGCAGCGTGCTCGCGTAGGCCTTGTTGGTCATGGTCTCGCCGGTGGCGTAGGGCTTGCCATCGGCGTGGAAATAGGTGGCCATGGCGTTCGCATCGAGCGCCAGGCTCGATGCGTTGCTCGCGATGGCGGCGCCCAGGCGGCCGGGCACCTTGAAGCCGTCGTTGGCCAGCTTGATGCCGTCGTCGAACAACCCCTTCCACGGCAGCTTGCCGTGTTCCTTCTGCGCCATCTCCAGCATGCGCATCACGCCCGGCACGCCGATCGAGCGGCCGCTGCGGCGCGCCGAAGGCACGGGAGCAGGCGAGGCGGAGTCCGCCTGGTCCTGCCGCGAAAGATAGTAGCCCGTGGCGGCGGCGGGAGCCGCCTCGCGTCCGTCATAGGCCACGACCTTCTTGGTGGCTGCGTCGTAGTAGATCATGAACGCGCTGCCCGCCACCGTGCTCGACTGGGGCTCCACCAGCCCCAGCACGGCCTGCATCGCGACCGCCGCATCGACGGCCGTGCCGCCGGCCTTGAGGATCTCGCAACCCGCCTTGCTGGCCAGCGGCGTGTTGGCAACCGCCATGTAGCTGTTCGATGTCTTGGCCTTCATTCCGAGCCGGTAGCCGGAAGCCGCCTCGGGCGCCGCCGGGTCGCCTGCAACGCCCGAGCCCACCACCACCGAGCCGCCGCTGCTGCTCAATACCGTGCAGCTGGCCGGGTTCTTGTCGATGATGCGGGTTTCCTCGAAACCATTGTCGTGAAAGCTGCCGCCGCAACTTGCCAGAAAGATGGCCGCCGAAACGGGGGCCAGGGGCCAGAATCTTCGCATCTGCATGTCTGTTGTTCCTTTGTTGTCCTGATTGTTAGATCCTGGCGATCACATGGTAAACGCCATTCCCTTTCCCACCATACCAGCAAATGCGCGTGGACAAACAAGAGGAGTTACCCGCAACCAGCAGGCCCCGGCACACCGCCGCGGCCCCCTTGCAGGTCAGGCCGGATCACGGATGATCGGGCAGGTCATGCAGTGCCCGCCGCCTCGCCCGCGCCCCAGCTCCGCGCCGACGATGGTGACGACTTCGATGCCGGCCTTGCGCAGCAGCGTGTTGGTGTACACGTTGCGGTCATAGGCCATCACCACGCCCGGCGACAGGCAGACCAGGTTGGCTCCGCTGTCCCATTGCGTGCGCTCGCGCATGTAGGCATTGCCGCCCGTCTCCACCACGCGCATCTTCGCGATGCCGAGCGCCTCGGCCACCACGTCGACCAGCGGGCCCTCGTCCTTGCGCAAGTCGAGCTCCCCGGGCTTCGCGCCGGGGCGATATGAGAACGCCTGTATGCCGTTCACGATATCCGGGTACACCAGCACGCAGTCGCGATCGGCGAAGGTGAACACGGTATCCAGGTGCATGGCCGCGCGCAGCCTCGGCATGGCGGCAACGATGACACGGTCCACCACGCCGTGATCGAACAGCACTGCCGCCAGCTGGCTGATCGCCGGGCGCGAGGTGCGCTCGCTCATGCCGATCAGCAGCGTGCGGTTGCCGATGGGCATCACGTCGCCGCCCTCGAGCGTGGCCAGGCCGTGATCCACGCGCGGATCACCCCACCAAACCTTCACCTTGCCCGCAAAGTCGGGATGGAACCGGTAGATCGCGGTGGTCAGGATGGTCTCTTCGTGCCGTGCGGGCCAGTACAGCGCATTGAGCGTCACGCCGCCGTAGATCCAGGAAGTGGTGTCGCGCGTGTAGAGCATGTTGGGCAAGGGCGGCAGCAGATACTCGGTCACGCCAGCGGCTTCCCGGATCAGCGCCAGCTGCCCGCCGCCGATATGCTCGGGAAACTCATCGGTGGACAGCCCGCCGATCAGCGTCTCGGCAAGATGGCGCGATGCCATGCCGTCGAGGTAATCGCGCACCTCGTCCAGCAGGCCCACGCCCATCTGGTTGGCAACCACCTGGTGGTCGAGGATCCATTGCCGCGCCTGCGGAATGCTCACGGTCTCGGCCAGCAGGTTGTGCATCTCCACCACCTCGACGCCGCGCTGGCGCATCTTGGTGACGAAGTCGAAGTGGTCGCGCCTGGCGTTGTCCACCCACATCACGTCGTCGAAGAGCAGTGCATCGCAGTTGCTCGGTGTCAGCCGGTCGTGCGCCTTGCCCGGCGCACACACCATCACCTTGCGCAGGTGGCCTACTTCCGAATGCACGCCCAGGGCGGTATGGCTCTCGTTCATGTCATGCTCCTCGTTGGTTCATCGATCAAGGGGAAACGCTCAGATCACCAGCCAGCCGCGTCCCAGTCCCACCACGGCGGCGAAACAGCCCGCGCAGGCGGCGGCAAACAACCACAGCTCCCAGCGGCGGAAGACGCGCCGCCCCTGCTCGGCGCGAGCCCAGAAATACAGCGCGGTACCCGGCGCGTAGAGCAGGGCCGACAGCAGCATGTATTTGGTGCCGCCCGCCAGCACCATGAAGCCCGTGTAGACCACGGCGATGCCGGCCAGCGTCAGGTCGCGGCGGCGTGTTTCGGCGGGCGAGTGAGCGCCTCCGCGCCGCGCCAGCGTGAAGCCATAGCCCGCCACCAGCAGATAGGGCACCAGCGACATCACGCTGGTGAGGTTGAGCATCAGAGCGAATGCATCGCTCGACCAGTAGGTACTGATCACGAACAGCTGCACGACGCCGTTGCTGACCCACAGCGCGGTGGAAGGCACGCCGTTGCGGTTCATCCTTGAAAAGACGGCGGGCATGTCGTTGTTGCGCGATGCCGCGAACAGCACCTCCGCACAGATCAGCGACCAGGCGAGATACGCGCCCAGCACCGAGATCAGCAGGCCGACGCTGACGAACACCGCGCCCCATGGCCCCACCACATGCGCAAGCACCCCGGCCATCGAGGGCTGGCGCAGCCCGGCGATGTCTGCCTGCGTCATCACCGCATAAGGCAGCAGCGAGACCAGCACCATCAGCATCAGCACCGACGTGAAGCCGATCAGCGTGGCAGCGCCTACATGCGACCGCCTCTGGGCATGGCGCGAATACACGCTCGCGCCTTCGATGCCGATGAAGACGAACACGGTGACGAGCATGGTGCGTCGCACCTGCTCGAACAGCCCCGCGTGGCTGAAGGAGCCCCACAGGTTCGCGCGGAACAGGTCGGCCTTGAAAGCCAGCAGCAGGATGAGGATGAACAGCACGATGGGAATGACCTTGGCCACCGTCACCACCGCGTTGATGAACGCCGCCTGCTGCACGCCCTTGAGGATCAGGAAGTGGAATGCCCAGATACCGACGGACGCGGTCGCGATCGCAGCGACCGTGTTGCCGTCGCCGAAGAAGGGAAAGAATGCGCCCAGCGTGGACTTGATCAGCACCCAGTACGACACGTTGCCGATGCAGCTGCCGATCCAGTAGCCGAAGGCGGCGAGAAAGCCCGCGTAGTCGCCAAACCCCGCCTTCGCGTAGGCGAACACACCGGCATCGAGATCCGGTTTTCGCTCGGCAAGGATCTGGAACACCCGCGCGAGGGCATACATGCCGCCGCCCGCGATCGCCCAGGCAATGACCGCTCCGGCAACGCCGGTTGCACCACCAAACGTGCGCGGCAGGGAAAAGATCCCGGCGCCCACCATCGATCCCACAACCATGCCGATCAGCGCCGGCAAGCCCAGTTTTCTTTCGACATCCTGCGCCATTCCCGCCCTCCATTCCCCATCCATTGCAAGGAGCGGAAATTCGACAGGATGCACCACGAGGCACTACTCCATTCGATATTCACACGGAACCGCGAATATCCATCAAACACCGCCAACCACTCGATGCCAGGGATTCAATGGAAGAAAAAATCACCTATCAAATCCACGCCACCGAAACGAAGATTGGCAGTAAAAACAAACAAAAACAATAACTTGTCTTAATATGAATCAGCGTAGCCATATTGAGTAAAACGACATATCAGTCGATAAACTCACGCAGATTCCTTCAGCAACGCCCAACCCCTCCTCTCCCTACTCAGCGGTCGCGCCGACAAGCTCTTGAAATCATTTGCAATTCGATAATCTCCATCCTGGAAGCTCAAAATAAATCATATTTATTCATAAAACCTCCCCTGTCATATTCAAGACCATTCGAACGCCTGCAAATATCGTGAGCACATAAAAAAAGGCCACGGCAAAAGCCGTGGCCAGTGCGACAGGAGAAATCCGGAGGTCAGTCCAGCGCGTTGAACTGCACCACGCCCTGCTTCATCACCAGCGGAATATGCTCTCCCTGGCCCAGCAGGCAACCGACGTCCTCGAGCGGGTTGCCATCGACGATCAGCAGGTCGGCCCAGGCTCCGGGCTGCAGACGGCCGAGGCGCCCCTGCTGATTCAGGATTTCTGCGCCGATAACCGTTGCGCTGGCAATCACTTCCTGGTTGCTCAGCACCTGCGTGCGCAGGCGGAATTCGTCGCTTTGCAGGCGATGCGACTCGCCAAGCAGGTCCGTTCCGAAACCCATCTTCACGCCCGCCTTCTTGAAGATGGACAGCGACTTCAGTCCTTCCTCGCGCACGTTCGCCACCTTCTCCACGCTCGCCTGGGGCAAGCCCAGATCGGCGCCTTCGCTGGCCAGCGCATCGTAGGTCACCAGGGTAGGCACGGCATAGGCGCCATGCTCGGCCATCACGGCGGCGGCCTCGTCATCGACAAGATTGCCGTGCTCGATGGTGCGCACGCCGCAGCGCACCGCACGCATGATCGCGTCAGGCATGTAGGCATGCGCCAGCACATAGGTGCCGCGCGCCCTGGCTTCATGCACCACGGCACACAGTTCGTCCTCGCTGTAGCCCCAGGCACCCACCGGATCGGTGGGCGATGCCACGCCGCCCGAGGCCATCACCTTGATCTGGTCCGCGCCCATCTGCAGTTCTTCGCGCACCGCCTTGCGCAGCGCGTCCACGCCGTCTACCACGCGCGCGAGGGCACCCACGCGGGCGCAGCAGGGGCATGGCGCATCCAGGCCGATGAAGTCCGAGCGGGCCCGCATGTCGCCATGGCCTCCCGTCTGGCTCAGCGCGCGTCCCGACACGAACAGGCGCGGCCCCTTGACCAGCCCCGCATCCATCGACTGCTTGAAGGCATCCCCCGCCCCGCCCGCGTCGCGCACGGTGGTGAAGCCTCGGCGCAACATGGCTTCCATGATGGGCACGCTGCGCAGCGTGATCAGCACGTTGGGCATGCTCACCTGGGCCGACAGGTTCAACTGCGTGGCGATGACATGCACGTGCAGGTCGATCAGTCCCGGCATCACGGTCCTGCCACCCGCGTCGATGACCAGGGCAGATCCGGGTGCATCGATGGCCTCGCGGCTCACCCGGCTGATCTCGCCGTTCTCGATGAGGATGTCATGGCGCCCCTGCAGCTCGGACTTCAGCGGATCGAGCAGGTTGGCGTTGCGAATGACGACGACGTGGGAAGGATGGGGGGTGTTCACGGGAATGGCTCCTTGCGTTGCGTTGTATTGTGTTGATAGGAAGGCTGGGGATCTCAGTGCGCACCCTGGCCGTGGGAAACCTCACCGGCCGTGATCTCCTCCAGCGAGCGGCCCTTGGTGCGCACGCCGAAGACCAGCACCGCGGCCGAGCCCAGCAGCAATACGGCCGTGGTCATGCCGAACACGCCCGCGAAGCCGAAGGCCGGATAGACATAACCGACCAGGATCGGAGCCGCGATGCCTCCCAGGCGGCCGATGGCGGAGGCCAGCCCCGCACCGGTGGTGCGCACCTGCGTTGGAAACACTTCGGGCGTGTAGGCATAGACGCCCGCATATACCCCATTCATGAAGAACGACAACAGCACGCCCGCCACCATGATCTGCATGTCGGTCTGCGTGAACGCCATGCCGAGCGCGCACGCGCCGCCGCACAGCATGTAGGAGACGATGGTGGCGCGGCGGCCGATGCGCTCGTTCAGCCACGCTGCCGAGAAATACCCCGGCACCTGTGCGATGAACATCACGAGCGAATAGCCGAAGCTCTTGGTGATGGTCATTCCGTTCTGCACCAGCAGGCTGGGGATCCATGTGAAGAACGAGTAGTAGGCGAACGTGATCGACAGCCACATCGCCCAGGTCATGAAGGTGATGCGGCGCAGCTTCGCTCCCAGCAGCACGCCGTAGTTCTTGACGAGCCCGCCGCGCTCCTTGCTGGGCGCCGGCGCGTCGATGTCCTCCTGCGCAGGCGCCGGCAGGCTGATGCCGCGCCGCAGGGCCTCGGACTCCATGCGGGCAACGATGGCTTCGGCCTCCTCGTTGCGGCCCTGGCTTTCCAGCCAGCGCGGCGACTCGGGCAGCGAGCGACGCCACCACAGCAACATCACCACAGGAGTCGCCGTGATGAGCAGCACATAGCGCCACCCTTCTTCGAAAGCGGGAACGATCAGGTAACTGAGCAGCGCGGCAGCCACGAAGCCAAAGGAGAAGAAACCGGCCAGCGCCCCCGTGAATGCCCCGCGGTACCTGCGCGCCACGAATTCGGAGAGATACGGCGCGATGATCACGCTCTCCGCCCCTGCTCCCGCACCCGCGAAGATGCGGAACGCGAGGAAATGCTCCCAGCTGTTCACCAAGGCACTGGCCAGGGAGGCAATGCAGTAGATGACCAGCGCGGACATCATGATCCGCTTTCTCCCGATCAGATCGCCCAAGGTGCCTGACAGAAGCGCACCAAAGAAGTAGCCGATGAAGTTGGCGCTGGCCAGAACGCCGAGTTGCACGCTGGAGAGATTCCACTCGGTCTTGAGCACGGGGAGCACGAAGGACACCATCGCGGCGTCCATCGCGTCGAAGGCATAGCCAAAGCCGCCCATCAGCAGAAGCTTCCAGTGGAAGCCGGAGTACGGAATGCGCTCGATGCGCGCGGACAGCATGGTCATGGATCAGTCTCTCTTTATGAGTTGTTTTGGGAGTTCTTGCCAAACTCCTGGGGAACCGCGAGCAATGCTAGGGAGATGGTCCCTTATTGGCAAATTTGATGTAATGATCTTCTATATTGATTCAATGAATATCACGCATGGCACGCTACCGCACCACCGATCTGAACCTGCTCAAGGTGTTCGAGGCATTGATGACCGAGGGCAGCGTGAGCCGCGCGGCCGACAAGCTGGCCCTGACACAGCCCAGCGTGAGCAACGCACTCAAGCGCCTGCGCGACACCTTCCACGATCCGCTGTTCGTGCGCACCAGCGGCGGCGTGCGCCCCACATTGCAGGCGCATGAGCTGTGGAACCGCATTGCACCGTCCCTGCAGCTGATACGCGAATCAGTGGACGGCGAGGTGTTCGATGCACGCACCGACCACGGCGAGCTCAGCATCGCGATGTCCGATTTCGTCAGCGCGGTCGTCAGCCCGCCTCTGATCAGTGCACTCGCGCTGGATGCGCCGCATACCCGGCTGCAGACGCTGAGCAACTCGCTGGTGGATTTCTACGAACTGCTCGAGACAAGCCAGGCGGACTTCGTGGTCGGCGTGAACAACGAAGAGATTTCGCGGCCTCGCAATCTGCTCTCCCGGCGCCTCTGGTCCCTGCGCATGATGTGCTTCATGCGCGAGGGCCATCCGCTGGCGCACCACCGCATTCCGCCGATGCAGGATTTCCTCGACGCCCTGCACATCGACGTCAGCCTGCCCGGAAAGAGCGTGCCGGCCTATGACATGTTCCTGAGCAGCCTGGGTGCGAGCCGCCGGCTGGGCGCCACCGTCAACCACTATCTCGTCGCCTACGAGGTCCTGCGGCAGACCGACCTGATCGCCGTGCTGCCCTGGTCCGATCTGCCCGCATCGCCACCCACGCCCGGCATCGTCTGCAGGCCGCTGCCGATCGAGGCGCCTGCGCGCGTGGTGGAAATGGTCTGGCACCAGCGCCATGAAGCCTCCGCCCGGCACCAGTGGTTCAAAGGCCTGCTCCTCCAGCTGCTCAGCCCGGGAAACTGAACCCCGCTCGCCTTCGCGATCATCGCGCGCGCCTGGACGCGCATATAGGCCACATCGCCATTCGCGGCAAATGATTCCACGGCATGCCATGCGGTATCTGAAATTTCTATTTGCAACTTTACACAAATTTAAATAAGAATCATTCTCAAATTACAATCAACGCGTTCCCACGATGGCTTGCTTTTCCACTCCAGGCTGCCAAAGCAGATCATCCATGTCGACATCATCCCGGCTCTCACGCCCTCTTTCCACTATTTCTTCCCTCTGCGCCACCCGTGCCGTCCCCTTCTTCCCGTTCCCCCAACACACCCGCGCGTCCCGAAGAACCCGCCTGGCCCATGCCCTGTGCCTGACCGGCCTGATGGGCAGCGCCCTCGCTGTGCATGCGCAGGCGCAAGATCCCACAAGTACGACCACCGCAGCCGAGGCCAAGGCCCTCGATGCCGTCGTCGTGACGGCATCGGGCTATGAGCAGGCACTGGAAGATGCCCCGGCCTCCATCACCGTGATCCCGCGCTCCGAACTCGAAAAGCGCAGCTACCGCGATGTGACCGATGCGCTCAGGGACGTGCCCGGTGTCGTCATCACGGGCGGCGGCAGCACGAGCGACATCAGCATCCGCGGCATGGCGTCGGGCTACACCATGCTGCTGGTGGACGGCCGCCGCACGGGATCGCGCGAAACGCGGCCCAACAGCGACGGCCCCGGCATCGAGCAGGGCTGGCTGCCGCCACTGGAGGCGATCGAGCGCATCGAGGTCATCCGCGGGCCCATGTCCTCGCTGTATGGGTCGGATGCAATGGGCGGCGTGGTCAACATCATCACGCGCAAGGTGCCGCAGGCATGGACCGGCACCGTGCGCGCCGAGACCACACGGCAGGAGTCCTCGAAGTCTGGAGACATCCTCCAGTCCAACTTCTACCTGGCCGGCCCCATCCGCAGCGACGTGCTCGGCCTGCAGATCCACGGACAGACGTCGAGGCGCCAGGAAGACCGCATCATCAACGGCTTCAACCACCAGGCCACCAATGCGGGCACCGCGAAGCTGAGCCTGACGCCGAACAAGGACCACGACATCGTCCTGGAGGCCGGCCGCATGCTGCAGGACCGCCTGTCCACGGTGGGCAGATCGGCCAGCCGCTCACCCACCGATGCCAGCTATGCGCGCAACCATGTCGCGCTCTCGCACACCGGGCGCTGGAGTCTCGGCACTTCGAGCACCCATGTCCAGCACGAGGAGTTCGACAATCCCTCGCGCCAGATGCACCTGAAGAACACCGAGCTCAGCAGCCAGATCACCATGCCCCTGGGCGCGCGCAACCTGACGACGGCAGGGCTTTCCTATCGCAAGGAAAGCCTGTCGGACCAGGGCAACCAGTTGCGCGTGGCCAATCCGATCAGCCACCTCGAACGCTATCAATGGGCGCTGTTCGCCGAGAACGAATGGCGCATGACGGATGCGTTCGCACTGACCGCCGGGCTGCGCATGAACCGCGACGAGAACTACGGCACCGACTGGACTCCACGCCTGTATGGCGTGTGGCATGCCAGCGAGCACCTGAGCGTCAAGGGCGGCATCTCCACGGGCTTCAAGGCACCATCGCTGCGCGCGGCCGTGGCGGACTGGGGCCAGATCACCGGCGGGGGCGGTGACCCCGCCATCATCCGCGGCAATCCGGCGCTCAAGCCCGAGAAAAGCACGAGCCAGGAAATCGGAATCATCTGGGACAACCATGCGGACCTGAGCGCCAGCCTCACGTTCTTCAACACCGACTTCAAGGACAAGATCACCGAGGTGCGGACCTGCGCTGACACCGCAGGCCGGGGCCAGAAGATCGTGACGGGCAACTGCAGCATCCACGGCACGGCCTACAAATTCATCAGCGACCGCATCAACGTGGACAAGGCCAACATGCGCGGTATCGAGGCCACCACGACCTGGACCCTCCAGCAGGGCCTGCGCCTCGCTGCCAACTACACCTTCACGCAGTCGAAGCAGAAGAGCGGCGCATTCTCGGGCCAGCCACTCAACCAGATGCCACGCCACATGCTCAACGGCACGCTGGACTGGCAGGCCACCGAACAGCTCGGCGCGTGGACGCGCGTGAACTTCCGCAGCCGCACGTCGGACTACCTGAGCCGCACCAGCATGGCTGCCGGTACCCCCGCATTCACCTTCGTGGACCTGGGCCTGAACTACACCTATTCGAAGAACGTGAAGATCGGCGCCGGCATCTACAACCTGTTCGACAAGCAGGTCGACTACACCGGCTACGGCACGGTGTATGACGGACGCCGCTACTGGCTCAGCATGACGGTCGGCTTCTGACGCCGAGGTGCTGGCGATCTCAGCGCGGGTGCGGCTGCAGCACGCGAGGCGATATCTGCGCCAGCGTGGCGCAGCCGGTCTGCGCCATCGCCAGTTCCAGCTCGGCACGCAGCATGTGCAGCATGTGCGCCACGCCCAGCATGCCGGCCGTGGCCAGCGCATGCAGCTGCGGCCGACCGATCATGACGGCACTGGCGCCGAGCGCCACCGCCTTGACGATGTCCGTTCCGTAGCGCACGCCGCTGTCCACGATGATCGGAATGTGCGCGGGCACGGCATCACGGATCGCGGGCAGCACCTCGATCGGCGAGACCACGCCGTCGAGCACGCGCCCGCCATGATTGGAGAGGACGAGCGCATCGGCCCCCATGTCCACCGCGCGCACCGCCGCCGCTGGCGACAGGATGCCCTTCACCGCCAGCGGCAGTCGGGTCTGCTCGCGCAGCCATGCGAGCTCGTCCCAGCGCGGCGCCTGCTGCGCCAGAGGCGTGCCGAACAGGATGTTCTCACTCATGAGATCGCTGGTCTGGCGAGGCTGGGCGTTGCCGCGCAGATTGACGGCATCAACGCCCACGGGCAGTGGATAGCGCGAGCGCTTGATGCTGGCATCCACCGTCCACACCACGGCCTCGCAACCCGCGGCTTCGGCACGGCGGACGAGATCAAGCGACGTATCGCGCTCGGGCTGGCTGTAGAGCTGGAACCACAGTGGTGCGCTGCGGCCGAGTTCCCGGCTTGCGCTGCGCGCGGCCTGCGCGATGTCCTCGATCAGGTGGCTTGCGAGCGTGCTGATCGTCATCGGAATCTGCATCGCCATGGCGGCGCGCGCGGTGGCAATCTCGCCATCGGCATGCACCAGGCGCTGGTAGGCGACGGGCGCGAGCAGCAGCGGGCTGATCAGCTCGCGGCCGAAAAGCGTGGTGCGCGTATGTGCCTCGCGCAGATCGGCCAGCGGCTCGGGCAGCAGCCGCAGCGCATCGTAGGCCGCGCGGTTGTGCGCCAGCGTGATGCCCTGGTCCGCGCCGCTCTCCACGTGTGCCCAGGCGGCTTGCTCGACGTGGTGGACAGCATGGCGCTCATAGTCGGCCAGCGAAAGAATGTCGGCGGGAATGCGCTGATGCGCAGGCTGCACGGGCTCGCCCAGAGCGTTGAGGATCTTCATGCTTCGGCCCACATGCGCAGCAGGTTGTGATAAGTGCCCGACAGCGCTGCGACGCTCGGACTGCCGGGAAGTTCGGCGCCCAGTTGCTGGATCGAGCGGTCCAGATCGAACAGCACCCTGCGCTGCTCGGCGGATTTGATCAGACTCTGTGTCCAGAAAAAACTGGCAAGCCGTGTGCCGCGCGTGACCGGGTTCACGCGATGCAGGCTGGTTCCCGGATACAGGATCGCGTCACCCGCTGCCAGCTTCACGCTCTGCTCGCCATAGGTGTCCTCGACGATCAACTCGCCGCCGTCGTACTCATCCGGCTCGCTGAGGAACACCGTGGTCGAGACGTCCGAACGCACCTTGATCGCACTGCCCGGAATGATGAACAGCGCGTTATCGACGTGGTTGCCGTAGGTGCCCCCGCCCGCATAGCGATTGAAGCGCGGCGGCAGCACCTTGGCGGGCAGCGCGGCGGAAAGGAACAGCGGGTTCTGCCCGAGCCGGTCGAGGATCAGGTCGCCAAGCGCCTTGCCCTCCGCGCTCTGCAGCGGCAGCTGCTCGTTGTGCTTGACCTGCGCCGCAAGATGGCCGGCGGTGGCCTTGCCGTCCTGCCATGACGCAGCCTTGAGCGCATTGCGACAGTGTTGCACTTCGTCGGGCGTCAGCAGCCCGGGAATTCGAAGCATCATAGAAAGAGGTCCAGGTCAATGAAAGAATGGATGCTGCCGGTGAGGCGCCGCAGAACCCTTGCGCCAGGCCATCGGGCATTGAGCATCGGGCAATGCTGCCACCTTAATACAAAAAAAGGCCCCGCCGAAGCGGGGCCCACCTTGGAGGATCTCGGCAACGGAAGTCCGTCGAATGACCCGTTTGCTCAGAACCGGGCCTTCAGCGTCGCAATCACCGTGCGACCCGCAGCGGGCGTCGCATAGTGCGTGGAATAGGTGGAGGCGTAGTATTCCTTGTCGGTCAGGTTCTGGATGTTCACCTGCAGGGAGAGGTTCGGGTTGAACTTGTAGCTGGCCATGGCGTCGAGGCGCACGTAGCCGGCGATGCCGCGCGTGATCAGGTGACCGTCCGTGGTGTAGCCATAGCCGCCATTGGCTTCGCTCTGGCCGAATGCACCAAGGCCGAGCGTGAGCTTGGCATCGGGCCGGTAGTTGGCCCACAGGCTGAAGCTGTGCCTTGGCGTGTTCGGGAACGCTTCGCCCGTGCCGGCCGCCGGACGGCCCGCCAGTGCGCCGGACGTCACGGTGCCGATGTTCTTCTGCTCGCTGTCCATGAAGGTATAGCCCGCGAACACGTCCACTTGCCTGGTCACGCGGCCGGTGGCTCCCAACTCGAGACCGTTCACGATCTTCTTGCCGGCCATCGATGCGGTGTTGCCCGTGGGATCGGTGATGCGGGCGTTGGTGGTCTCGTTGCGGAAGATCGCCGCGGTCAGGCCCAGGCGCTTGTCCATCAGGTCCCACTTGGTGCCCAGCTCGTAGGAGCGCGTCTTCTCAGGCTTGAGCATGTCGGCATTGGTGATCGGCGTGCGGCCGCCGGTCGGATCGATCGTGCTGTCGGCCCCCTGGCCCAGGCCGGCATTGCCCGGCGTGGACGACGAGCCGATGCTCGCATAGACGCTGGCATCGGGCTGCAGCTTGTAGACCACGCCCAACTGGTAGTTCAGCAGGTTGTCGGTACGTCCGTATTCGACGCCCTTGGTGTTGACCAGGCTGGTCTTGTAGTGGTCGTAGCGCAGGCCGCCGTTCACGATCCACTGCGGAGTGAGCGTGAGCGTATCGAAGGCGTAGAGCGAGGCCGTATCGGTCTTGTAGTTGGTGAATGCGTTGGCGCGCACCATGCTGCCGGTCCAGGGGTCGTTGCCGTTCGGATCGGTCAGGCTCGTGCACATGTAGGGCGAGAGGCCCGTCACGCACTGGTTGCTGTTTGCGATGGCATTGCCGTTGGCATCGACCATGCTGTAGCTGTCGACCTTGGAGCGCTCGGTGGAGAGCTCAAGGCCCAATGCAAAGCTGTGCTTGACGCTGCCGGTCTCTGCCTTGCCGGTGAACTCTGTCGCGTTCTGCAGCGTGTAGGTCTTGCTGTAGCGCGAATTGAAGCGGCGCCACACCTTGCCGTTGGCCACGTTGCCCTGGCTGTCGTCGGGCTGCGTCCAGATGTAGTCCTGCTCCGAGCCGCTCCAGCGCAGCGTGTTGCGCACCTTGTTGGTGTCGCTGAACTTGTGCTCGTAGTTGGCCGACAGCAGGTCGCTCTGCTCCTTGCGCTTGTCGCGCGCCTTCAGGCCGTACCAGTTCTCGCGGTTGCCGCCGTTGGTGGGGCGCAGCGTGACGTCGCTCGTCATGCCGGGAATGGTCTTTGCGTTGTAGTACGGAATGCCGCCGTCGGGCATGTCGTCCACATCCAGATGCTGGTAGGACAGCGTGAGCTGGTCGGCAGTGCCCAGGCCGAATGTGATGGTGGGTGCAATGCCCCAGCGTTTATTCTGGGGGCCTTCGCGGCCCGCGATCTCGCTGTCGTGCACCATGGCATTCAGGCGGAAGGCCGTGGTGTCGTTGATCATGCGGTTCATGTCAACGGTCGCGCGCTTGTAGTCGGCATTGCCCAGGCTCACGTCGCCGGAAATGAAGTTTTCCTTCTTCGCGGTCTTGGTGGTCAGGTTGATGGAGCCGCCCGCGCCGCCGCGGCCGCCATAGGCCGAATCTGCGCCCTTCACGACCTCGACGCTCTCCACATTGAACATCTCGCGCGAACCGGCGGCGATGTCGCGCACGCCATCCACGTAGATGCTGCCCTGCGCATCGCTGCCGCGAATGAACGGGCGGTCGCCCATCGGGTTGCCGCCTTCGCCGGAGCCGAAGGTGATGCCGGGGCTCAGCCGCAGCGCATCAGTCAGCGTGACCGAATTGGTCTGCTCGATCACCTCCTGGGGAATGACGTTCACCGTCTTCGGCGTGTCGATCAACGGTGCCGTGAACTTGGCACGCGACGAGGTCTGCGGGTTCAGAGGCACCTCCTGGGCGGCCTCCACGTTCACCGTCGGCAGCGTGCCCGCGGACGGTGCGGATGGCTGCTGTGCGTGGACAGCGGCACCGGAAAGGCAGAGGCCCGCAGCGATGACGATTTGCGTCAATTCGCAGTGCAGACCACCCGCATCATTCTTCTTTGTTGTGTGA
This sequence comes from Diaphorobacter ruginosibacter, assembly GCF_014395975.1. Lineage (NCBI taxonomy): Bacteria > Pseudomonadati > Pseudomonadota > Betaproteobacteria > Burkholderiales > Comamonadaceae > Diaphorobacter > Diaphorobacter ruginosibacter. The sequence goes on from NZ_CP060714.1 coordinate 4,026,139, forward strand.
TTTTCAAGCATGGGGGAGTCGATGAAACGCCCCTGAAAAGGGGCGTGCAGTGGGAAACCGAGGAAAAAAGAAATACCTAATAATGATAATAGTTCGTATTCTTTCCCAATGCTTTCCACTCAGGAATTGGCAAACATGTTGACCATCCGCAAGAGGCGACAGGTCACGCAGGCCGTATCACCGTGTGGCCGCGTCGCCCTGCGCCAGCCGCAACCATGGCCAGCGCAGCCGGTAGCTCTCGGCCTTGCGCAGGAACTGGCCGGGATCGGGAAACCGTGGGTTGACGCGCAGGATGCCCGCCGCCAGGTCATCCAGCGGATCGGGTGAGTACAGGTGGCCACTGGCCACCTCGATGCCGACGCACGTGCAGGCCACGAGATAGCGATCGATGCCCTCGCGTGCACTTCGAAGCGGCTCATAGGGCCTGCCGAAACGCTCGGGGTACCACAGGTGCACGCGCGCCTGGTTGCGCACCTCGATCTTCACGCCAAGGTCGGCGCACAGGGCATCCACCCGCCGGATCTCGGCATCCTCCGCCTCCCAGGAGAGGTCGGAGTCATCGAAGTAGAAGATGTCGTAGTCGCTCACACCCCAATCGGCCGCGCGTCCGCTCTGCAGGTTCCACAGCGCCTGGAAGAGACAACCCGCCGTGAGATGGCATTGCTTCAGACCCAGTGCCGGAAGGCGCTCGAGAAGCGCTGCGTTGACGGGATTGCCCCGTGCAATCTCGATGAAGCGTTGGGCGGTGAGTGGCAAGCTGATGGCAGGCATGCCGGATTGGAACAGAAAAACGGAGCACAAGAGGGGGCTCTTGTGCTCCGCAAAGGCCTCGGTGCTCACGCAGGTCCGAGGCTCGAGGGTTCACTACTAAAAACGGCTGATTGACTCGTCATCTCGCACGCCATCAGGCGAGACGAGGAGCCGCTCTGTCATTGTGCGTTGATGCAGATTGCGTAGGCGGTGGCATCACCACCACTGCCGCCGCCACCGTATGTCACCGTCCATGCCGTATTGCTCGATGTCGGCCTGCTGGACCGCAAGTTGCTGCTGTTGTTTGGCGGGATTCCACCACCACCGATCACTTTTTTCCCGGGAGAGCAGTAAGCCGTAGCACTACTGCTATTCCCTTCCGCCTCCTTCCACTCAAGACCCAACGCCGCAATGCTGGTGGAGCCCGGTAGGCCCTGCAGACCTTGAGGGCCTTGAGGGCCTTGAGGGCCAATGTCGCCCTTATCACCTTTTTCCCCCGCTGCACCGGGTAGGCCTGGAGCGCCGGGAAGCCCATCTGCGCCCTTAGGTCCCGGGGCACCTACGTCTCCCGTGGGACCTTTCAAGCTCAATCCTGTTGGCTCCCATCCGTTGTTAGGCTTATTTAAGAATGTCGCACCAGTTGTCAAATTGACGTAGGTGTCCCCGACCGTGCCCACGTTGGCATCTGGATCGTTGGCACCAGACAGCATGCTGGCACCTGCGTCCCCCTTTTCTCCGTTAGTACCATTAGCACCATTGCTACCGTTAGTACCATTGATACCGTCAGTACCGTTTTGCCCTGGGGTGCCTGCGATACCCGGAATACCTTGAATGCCCTGCGGCCCCTGGGGCCCTTGAGGGCCGATATCTCCCTGATCCCCCTTCGGTCCCACACCCGTATCCACGGTCAGTACACCGTTCGCGTCACTCTTCACATAACCGCCATTCGGTGCGGCCAGCTTGGGAATCGTGACCGTGCCGTCGTTGGCAAAGCCGGTGATGGTGGCATTGCCAGGCGACGACTTGATGGCCACGCCGTTGGTGCCGGAGATGGTCACTTGCGCGTGGGCGCTGTAGCCGAAGGACAGCGCGATCAGACCTACGAGCAAGGGGCTGATGGTTGTTGCGCGAGAGGTCAAGGTATGCTTTTTCATGACAAGTGCTTCCTGTCTGGTCGAATATCTGAATGAGATGAACTGATCTGGGTGGCTGTGTCAGTCGGCCTTGCGGCGCGATGAGCCCGGCGAACGGCGCCGCACCCAATGGGCCGCGCCCAGCATCAGGCCGGCGAGCAATGCCAGGCCTCCAGGGCCTGTGACCGGCACCGGCGTGGCAGCGGTCGGCGTGACCGGTGGCGTCTTGGCCGCGAACCAGTTGTTGGCCGCGCCGTTGGGGATGACGTTGGTGCCGGTCGGCGCAAGGCGCGTGCCGTGCGAGGCGTCCACGCCGTTGACACCCACGTTGGCGATGTTCTGCGAACCGCCGCCTGCCAGCGTGAGAAAAGCCGTTCCTCCCTGTCCTGTCAGCGTGACGCCATTCAAGGTCAATGCGCCGCTCACCGTCTGCTCGCTGCCTGCCGCAAAGTTCAGTTGCAGGCCGGGCGATGTCGCGGTCAGGTTGGCGAAGTTCGTGTTGCCAGAGAAGGCGGTGCTGGTGTTCGAGCAGGCGTTCGAGGCCGTGACCGTACTGCCCGCGCCGCTGAAGGCACCGCTGTTCTGCCAGCTGCTGGTGACCTCGAACGTGGTGTTGGCGGCGTTGAGCTGGCCTGCAGATCCGATGATGACGTTGCCGACCCGCGTGAAGGCCACGCCGGGCGCATTCAGGATCCCGTTGACGACGAGATCGTCGCACCCCAGATCCATGGAGGCGCCCCAGGTGACGTCATCGCCCGCATTGACGGTGATACCCGCCGCCATGACGGCAGCGGAGCTTGCCATGCCAACCACGCAGAGGGCCGCACCGATGTACGGCCGGGCCCATCGCTGCTCCGATGCCGCGCCCCGTCCCTGCGCTCGATGAAGAATGAATTTCTCTCGTTGCATCTTGAGATTTCTGTAAATAAAACGATCAGGCTCACGCAGATCCAATGGAACAGATCAAGGCTCCACGGGAGTGCTGACGGGCTGCTGGCCCGGCCCACCCACCAACTCGTGCCCAACGGGTCGCGATACGCCCGTTTACTGCTTACACCGCGAAATCAACCCTGGTTGGATCGTTTCGGAGGCTCCATATCGCACAGGAGATGGTTGGAAAGAATGTTAAAAAATTGCAACGAACGGCGCCCCATCCGTTTGGATGGGGAAAAGCACATTTCGGTACATTTCTAACAACAAGGGCGCGATGCATCACCCCAGCGGAGGGGGCGCCTTCATGTATTCGGCGGGGATCTTCAGATGGATGGCAAGCCCTCCGCCCTCCGGCAGGCTGGCGTCCATGTTTCCACCGTGCAGCCGCGCGATCGAGCGCGCGAGATACAGCCCCAGCCCTGTGCCCTCGGCGGCACGCGACCTGCGGGAGCGGTAGAAGCGCTCGAACAGCAGCGGGAGCTCATTCTCCGGAACGCCCTCTCCCCAATCGCGCACCGAGCAGACGATGGTGCCGTAGCCCGCGCGCGCGAGCGTCACCGCGATCGCCGTCCCCGGCTGCGTGTACTTGCAGGCGTTCGAAAGCAGGTTCTGCAGGACGTGCTCCAGCAGCACGGCATCGCCCAGGCAGTAGTAGGCATCCGCATCGCCGGAGGTTTCCAACAGCAGCGGCCGGTCCTGCAGCAGGTGGGCATTGGCCGCCACCACCTCCCCCATCAGCGTGGAGAGGTTCACGCGCTGCGTCTGCACCTGGATCGCGCCGCTCTCCAGCCGCACGCTGGTCAGCACGCTGTCGATCAGCTTGTTCAGATGCTGGATCGTGCTGCGCGTGAGGTTCATCTTGTCCAGCACCATCTGCGAATCGGTGAATCCGGATTGGACTTCCTCGCGCGCACTGCGCATGAGCCGCTGCGCGGTAGAGTCGATCACCGCAAGCGGCGTGCGGAACTGGTGCGAGACCAGCGAGACGAAGTTGCGATAGGTCTCTGTCGCCTGCTGCGCCTGGTGCAGGTCGTACACGGTCTGCTGCAGCTCGTCGCGCTGGACCGCGATGATGCGCGTCTGCTCCCGTTGCTGCGACAGGGAGCGCATGAGCTGCCATATCAGCAGACCGCCCGTGATCAGCACCATGCTGAACGCAACGAAGGCCGCGCGCACCAGGCTGCCGAACTGCGCCAGCTGCTCCCCGCGCTCGTTCTGGTCCTGCGCCATGACATCGCTGCTCGCCCGCTCGAGCACATCGATCAGCGACACCAGCGAGGCGTGCATGCTGGAACCCCGCGGTGCATCCGCGATCGAGCCGCCCTGCGCGATGGTCTCGTACTGCGCGATCGCACCAGCCACCCGTTCTCGCTGATGAAAATACTCGAGCCGCTGCTGCTGCGCCTCCTCGCTCAGCAGCCTGAGCCGGTTATTGAAAATGTTCTCCTGCTGTTCCAGCGCATCGCGCTCGACGAGGCCGCGGCGCAGCAATTCGTCGTCCTGCACCAGCAGGTGCCCCATGTTGTGCGCCTGCGTGAGCAGCCACAAGGTGTTGCGCCCATCGCGCACATCGAGTTCCCCGTAGAGCCCCACGAGCTGCCATGCCACGGCCACGCTGAACGAGAAGAACAGCAGCACGATGCTGGACAGCACGGTCCAGCGCCGGCGCGCCTGCGCACCGGAAGCGGCGGGTGAGAGCGGGTCCGGGACATCCATCTGTCATCGATGCATTGTTCAGGACTTGGCGGGCACCGGTGGCGCCGCCTGCGAAGACGGCATCACGATGTCATTCCAGGCGACCGCCAGCAGCACCGCCACCAGTTCTGCCTGGCGACTGGTGTCCGTCTTGTGGAACAGGTTGCGCAGGTGGTAGGCCATCGTGGCCGCGCTCACATGCATCTGCTCGCACATCTCCTGCTTGCTCAGGCCATCGGTGAGCAGGCTTGCCACCTGCACCTCGGTGGGGGTGAGCCCGAAACGCCGGCCCAGTGCGGCACGGTTGTGCAGCGTGCGTTGCCGCAGATCGGAGAGGAACACGACGAAGCTCTCGTCATGGCCCGACGCCGGATGGCGCTCGCCCATGGCCAGCAGCGACACCTGCCAGTGCCTGCGCGGTGATTCCTGGGAAGCGATATCCACCCGCAGCGACTCGAGGCTGCCCCGCAGAAAGCTCTGCACCTCCGGGTGGCCCACGATGCTCCTGTTGAGCTGCAGCGTTCCGGCGGAGTCCACCGACAGCAGGCCCTCGCCGGCGCTGCCGCACAAGCTGTAGGCGGCGCGATTGGCAAAGCGCACGCCGAGTTGTGCATCGCACACCAGGGCACAGTGGCTGACCTTGTCCAGCACGTTGGTCCACTGCGACAGCAGCTCGCCGACACGGCTTCTCATCTGCGCCTGATGGCTGACCTGAAGACGGCCAACCTGCGCAAGCCGCGACGCCACGCTGGCCAGCAGCATGTCGTAATCCACCGGCTTGACGAGGTAGTCGTCCGCACCCGCCCACTTGCCCCGCAGGACATCCTCCCGGTCGGAGAGCGCTGTGAGCAGCATGAAAGGCACACCAGGAAGCAGGTTGCGCTCGCGCACCTCGGAGAGAAACTCCATGCCGCTCATGCCCGGCAGGTTCACGTCGCAGATGATGAGACTGGGAGTACTCGCAGACAGCTTCTGACGCGCCTGCTCGATGTCCGGGACGCCCACGGGGGCATAGCCGGCCGCGCTGAGTTCCTCGCACAGATCCGCCAGCAGCTGCGGCTCGTCCTCGATGCAGAGGATGGAGGGACGTGTCATCGCCTGCAGCATGAAGCCACTCCCCATCCACACACGGCGCCAGTCTCGTTCGTCATCGTCATCGCCAGGTGAAGCGGGGCCGCGCTGCAACGCGGCCAACCCATTCATTGCAAGGCCCGCTCCGCTGCAGACGCCTGCTGCATTCCATGAATGCAGCAACGCATGCACGCCGGATGATGTGCGTCAGAGCAGGCCCATCTCAAATCAAATTTTGTTGTACCTAAAACAATTAAATACGATTTAAGAGTGTTTGCCTATCACCTAAATAGGGTATTCGAAGACGTAAATCACAACCAGATTGACCAAAATATGGATCGTCAACCTGGCTGGCAATCAGGCGCCGGCAGCCATCTCACTTCGTGGCGCCACGCGTGCCCACCCGTGCACGCAGCGACTGCAACAGCTCCCCCGGCAGGAACCGGAACGCCAGCTGCAACAGGAAGTAGCCAATCAAGCCATCATCCAGCCAGCCCAGGATGGGGATGGTGTCCGGAACGAAGTCCACGGGACTGATCACATAGAGCGCGGCCAGAACCGTCACCAGCTTGGCCGCCCGAGGCGCACGCGGGTCGCGCAGAACGGCCCACGCAAGCATGATTTCCTTTCGGAACATGGTGAAAAGGCGACCGAGCTTCCACATGGCAGTACTCCATCATTCGTCAGGACACAGAGAAAAGGGCCAGATGCAGGCACCTTGCAGCCAGGCGGCTGCCAGTCCTTAACGTGCGGTCAACCCGGGGGATGACAAGAGCAGGAAGAAAACTTTACAAGAAGAGCAGCGGGCACTTCTTGGGCTGGCACTATTTGTTGCCAAGGTCTGTTTGATGACAGAGGCCGGGAGTGCCCCCGGCGGGGCAGTAACTTTTTGCACGCGCAAAAAGTCACCAAAAAGGCGTTTTAATACCCACGTCAGAACTCTCTTCGTTCCTTCGTCACTCCGTTCAGACAGCCGCCGTGAGTCAGTTGAAGGGGAGGAGCATTCGGCACGTCGCTGCGCTCGTGCCTGGGCATCTCGCGACTTCGCGAGATGTAGCGTGCCCCAATTCAATCCTGCTGTTCAAACTTGGCGCTGTCGGCTCGCCCGAAGTCGGGCGACCCCGGCACGAGCGCAGCGATGTGCCGTACACACCTCTTGCAAGCTGACTCACGGTGGCTGTCTGAACGGAGCGCCGCAGGCGCGCAGTGAGTTTTACCGCGTGCCCCCGCATTCAAAGCGCATTTTTGGTTCCTTTTTGGGCAAGACCAAAAAGGGACTGCCCCGCCGAGGGCACTCCCGGCCTCTGTGCCTCATCCACCAACGGCAGGCCAAAAACAGAGACCGAGCCAGAAAAGGCCCAACAAAAAGCTCAGCCAGCCTTCAACACAGCCAGCCCACCCATATACGGCCGCAGCACTTCAGGAATCGTCACCGACCCATCCGCATTCTGGTAGTTCTCCAGCACCGCGACCAGCGCCCGCCCCACCGCCAGTCCCGAGCCGTTGAGCGTATGCACCAGCTCGTTCTTGCCTGCCGCATTCTTGAAGCGCGCCTGCATCCGGCGTGCCTGGAAGGCCTCGCAGTTGGAGACCGAGGAAATCTCGCGGTACACGCCCTGCGCCGGAACCCAGACTTCAAGGTCGTAGGTCTTGGCCGCGCCGAAGCCCATGTCGCCGGTGGACAGCAGCATCACGCGATACGGCAGGCCCAGCTTCTGCAGCACGGCCTCGGCGTGCCCCGTCATCTCTTCCAGGGCTTCGTAGCTCTTCTCGGGATGCACGATCTGAACCATCTCGACCTTGTCGAACTGGTGCTGGCGGATCATCCCGCGCGTGTCGCGGCCATAGCTGCCTGCCTCGGAGCGGAAGCACGGCGTATGTGCCGTCAGGCGGATCGGCAGCTCGGACTCGGCCACGATCTCGTCGCGCATGAAGTTCGTGAGCGGAATCTCGCTGGTCGAAATCAGGTAGAGCGCCGCGTTGTCCGGCACCGGCTCGCCATCTTGTCCGCCCTTCTTGGCGGCAAACATGTCGCCCTCGAACTTGGGCAACTGGCCCGTGCCGCGCAGCGAATCGGAGTTGACGATGTAGGGTACGTAGCACTCGGCATAGCCGTGCTCGCCGGTCTGCAGGTCGAGCATGAACTGCGCCAGCGCACGATGCAGGCGCGCGATGCCGCCTTTCATCACGGTGAAGCGTGCACCCGTGATCTTCACGCCCATGTCGAAATCGAGCCCCAGCGGCGTGCCGACGTCGACGTGGTCCTTCACCGGAAAATCGAATGCGCGCGGCGTGCCCCACTTGCGCACTTCCACGTTCGCATGCTCGTCCGCGCCCACGGGCACCGACTCATGCGGCATGTTCGGAACCGCCTGCAGCATGGCCTGCATCTCGGCCTGGATCTGGTCGAGGCGTGCAGCAGATGCATCCAGTTCGCCCTTGAGCGCGGCCACCTCGGCCTTGGCGGCCTCTGCAGCATCCTTCTCGCCCTTGCCCATCAGCATGCCGATCTGCTTGGAGAGCTGGTTGCGCTTGGATTGCAGCTCCTCCGTGCGGGTCTGGATGGTCTTGCGCTCGGATTCCAGGGACTTGAACGCATCCACATTCAGGAATGCCTGAGGCTTTTTGCGGGTCTCGAGACGAGCGACGACCGAATCGAGGTCTTTACGGAGTTGAAGGATGTCTAGCATAGGGGCTGAATTTTAAACGCTTGCAGCACAAGGGACCGCGCGCCGCAGCGCACGGGCCCGGCAACGAAGGCTCAGTTGGAAACGGAGTCGGTGGAGAGATCGATTTCCGGCTCGGGCAGGCGCGTGGCCAGAACCTTGTCGATGGTCTTGCCATCCATGTCGATGACTTCGAAGCGCCAGTTTTCCCACTGCACGGTGTCGGTCTCGGCCGGCAGCTTGCCGGTGAGGAACATCAACATGCCGCTGAGCGTGTGGTAGCGGCCCCGGTCTTCCTCGGGCACGCTGGCCAGGTTCAGGCGATCCTTGAGCTCGGGCACGGGAATGTGGCCGTCCAGCAGCCAGCTGCCATCCTCGCGCTGCACTGCCCAGGAGGTCTCGGGATCGCGCGGCTGGAATTCACCGGTGATGGCCTCGATCAGGTCCTGCAGCGTGACGATGCCCTGCACCTCGCCGTACTCGTCGATGACGAAGGCCATCTGCACGTCGGACTGGCGGAACTCGTCGAGCAGCTCCAGGCCGTTGATGGTTTCGGGCACATACAGCGCCGCCTTCAGCGGCTGCTCCGCCAGATCGCGGGCCGCCGGATCGCGTACCGCGCGGGCCAGCCATTGGCGCGCATTGATCACGCCCAGGATGTTTTCCATCGAGCCGCGCACCACCGGGAAACGCGCATGATCGGACTCTTCCACCAGCTTGAGGTTGGCCTCGAACGAGTCCTCCACATCGAGATACACCACGTCGGCGCGCGGCAGCATCAGCGAGCCGATCTGGCGGTCGTCCAGGCGGAACACATTGCGCACCATCTGGTGCTCGTGGGTTTCGATCACGCCGGCACTGGTGCCCTCCGCCAGCACGGCATGGATCTCATCCTCGGTCACGGAGCTCCCGACGCCCTCCTTCACGCCCAGCGCGCGCAGCAGCGCCGCGGTGGATCCCGCGAGCAGGCGCACGAACGGCTTGGTCGCGATCGCCAGCCAGTTGATGGGGCGGGCCACGATGCGGGCCAGCGTCTCGGGGTAGCTCTGCCCCAGACGCTTGGGCACGAGTTCGCCGACCACGATCGAGAAATAGGTGATGAGCACCACGACGAGGCCCGTGGACACGTAGCCCGCCATCTTGGCCTCCATGCCCATCTGGACGAGCCACACGCCCAGCGGCTGGGCGAGCGCGGACTCGCCGACGATGCCGTTGAGCACGCCGATCGAGGTGATGCCGATCTGGATGGTGGAGAGAAAACGCGTGGGGTCTTCGCCCAGCTTGACGGCTGCCTTTGCGCCGCTATCGCCCTCATCGATGAGTTTTTGCAGTCGCGTCTTGCGCGCTGAAACCAAGGCCAGCTCCGACATGGCAAAGAGGCCATTGAGCAGGATGAGGGCGAACAGTATTGCTATTTCCATAGTCAGGGAGTCCGATGCACTCCCCCGGTGTAGAGAAGCCCAAATTGTAGGGATTTGTGCATCGGGGGCTGGACGAGTACCCGCTGCGCACGGAGGACATCATAGTTGGCGCGGTGGAATCGTCTGTGAATTTCTGATGAAAAGGCGACGCAATCCTACATCCAGCTGATGTTTGTTGCTCCTTTTAGAGAAGCAACAAACCCATGATTCAGGCCCTCTGTGGCTCAGTGCCCGGTCTCCGGCAGCTTGTGGACCTCGATTTCCAGGCCCGTGGCCGCGTCGATCTTCAGCCCCTTGGGCAGAGGGAACTTCACCGTTTCCTCGATGCCGTCCATCTTGCGCACGGACGTGGCTCCCAGCTCCTTGATGCGCGCGATCACGTCCTTCACCAGCACCTCGGGCGCGGAGGCCCCGGCCGTCAGTCCCACGCGCGCGATGCCGTCGAACCACTCGTGGCGCAGCTCCTCGGCGCCGTCGATCATGTAGGCGGGAGTTCCCAGGCGGGCCGCGAGCTCGCGCAGGCGGTTGCTGTTGGAGCTGGTGGGGCTGCCGACCACGATCACCAGATCGACCTGGCCGCTGAGCACCTTCACCGCATCCTGGCGGTTCTGGGTGGCGTAGCAGATGTCCTGCTGCTTGGGCTCGCGCACATGGGGGAAGCGCTTGCGCACGGCCTCCGTGATCTCTGCCGCATCGTCCACCGACAGTGTGGTCTGCGTGACGACCGCCAGCAATTCGGTCTGCGCGGGCTGCACCGCCGCCACATCGGTCACGTCCTCCACCAGATGGATGCCTTCGGAGAGCTGGCCCATCGTGCCTTCGACCTCGGGATGCCCCTTGTGGCCGATCATGATGAATTCATAGCCTTCGCGCGCGAGCTTGGCCACTTCCACGTGCACCTTGGTCACGAGCGGACAGGTCGCATCGAAGATCCTGAAACCGCGCGCCTCGGCCTCGCTCTGCACCGCCTTGCTCACGCCATGCGCGCTGAACACCAGCGTCGCGCCCGGGGGCACCTCGTCCAGGTCCTCGATGAAGATCGCGCCCTTGTTCTTGAGATCGTTCACCACATAGGTGTTGTGCACGATTTCATGGCGTACATAGATCGGGCGGCCGAACTTCTGCAGTGCGCGCTCGACGATCTCGATGGCGCGGTCCACACCTGCGCAGAAGCCGCGCGGCTCGGCGAGAACGATTTCCTGGGGTTTTTGCATGGGGCTGACGGGGTCTCTCTTCTGTATTTTTGGTCTGAGGTGCTTGTGCGGGCGCTTTCTGGGCGCCTGGCTCAGAGCACGCCGATCAGTTGCACCTCGAAGGTCACGGGCAGGCCCGCCAGGGGGTGGCTGAAGTCGAACAGCACGGCGCCGTCGCTCTCGCGCACATCGAGCACCGTGCCGGCGAACGTGCCCGAATTGTCGGGTGTGGGGAATTGCACCACGTCGCCCACGGTGTACTGCTCCATGGGATCGCCCAGCTCGTTGAGCACCTTGCGCGCCAGCCACTGCTGCATGTCCGGGTTGCGCTCACCGAAGGCGACGCCCGCGGGCAGCTCGAACGTGGCGCGCGCGCCCTCGGCCATGCCGATCAGGCGCTCCTCCACCGCGGGTGCCAGCTCACCCGCCCCCAGGGACAGCGTGGCGGGCTGGCCATCGAAGGTGTTGATCACATCGCCCGCCGGACCGGCCAGACGATAGTGCAACGTGAGAAAGGAGCCTGCCTGCACCGTGGGCACGGTGGAATCACGGGAATCGGCAGAGGAAGTGGAACTTGACATGGATGGCCTCGCTATTTGCCTCCATTGTAAAAAATCAGGGATTCCCCCATACCCACCCCTGACGAGAGACCGTTTGCCCGCCATGCCCCTCAAAGACCTGCCCCCCGACTCCCGCCCGCGCGAAAAGCTGCTGTCCCGAGGCCCCCAGGCCTTGTCGGACGCCGAATTGCTGGCCGTCCTGCTGCGCACGGGCATCAAGGGCATGGGGGTTCTGCAGCTGGCGACGGAGCTGATTTCACTGCCGCCGCCCTCGTCCACCGATCCGACCATCCGGGAGCCCTCGCCCGGCAGCACGGCCAGAGGATTCAGCGGCATCTCGGCACTCCTGCAGGCAAGCGCCGACGATCTGCGGCGCATCAAGGGCCTGGGACCCGCCAAGCGGGCCGAGCTGATGGCCGTGCTCGAGCTATCGCGCCGCGCCATGGCCGAGCAGTTGAGCGCACGCACAGTGTTCGACTCGCCGCAGGTGGTCAAGCACTACCTGAAGCTGCATCTCTCCGGCAGGATGCACGAGGTGTTCGCCGTGCTGTTCCTCGACGGCCAGCACCGGCTGATCGCCATGGAGGAGATGTTCCAGGGCACGCTCACCCAGGCCAGCGTCTATCCGCGCGAGGTGGTGAAGCGCGCCCTGCACCACCACGCGGCGGCGGTGATCCTTGCGCACAACCATCCCAGCGGAAATACGCGGCCCAGCCAGGCGGATGTGCAGTTGACCAGGCAGCTGTCGGCTTCGCTGGCTCTGGTGGATGTGCGGGTGCTGGATCATCTGGTGGTGGGGGTGGGGGAGGTTCTTTCGATGGCGGAGTCTGGGGACATGTAAACAGTCCTCTTTCCAAAACTTTCCTCGCCAGCAGAAATCCTCGCATTGCATGATGTACAAACACGATAGTTGTCAGTCGTGCCATGCCAGATATCAAAGTCCGCTCTCTCTCCGATCTCAAGACCTTGCGCAAAGCCCTTGCAGAGGCGGCCGAGCGCGAGGCCGAGAGGCAGCGGGCGTTGGCAGAGGCCGAGCGCGAGGCGCGTCGTCGGCAGAATCTGTTCAGGGAAGCCATCGGCACGGTCACGGCGCTCAAGGGCCAGCATGACCGGCTCTGGTACACGCCCGAGCCGCCCGACCCTATCCCCGTTCAGCGCGAGCGGGACGAGGAGCGGGTGCTGCGCGAATCGCTGAGCGATGCCTTCGACGTGAGCACCCTGCTCGACACCGACGACCAATTGAGCTTTCGCCGGCCCGGCATCGGCCTGGATGTCACGCGCAAGCTGCGCGCGGGGCACTGGAGCATCCAGCGGCAGCTCGATCTGCACGGCCTGCGCACCGAGGAGGCGCGCGAGGCGCTGGGCGAGTTCATCCGGCTGTCGTTTCGCACCGGCATCCGCTGCGTGCGCGTAGTGCATGGCAAGGGGCTCGGGTCGCCGGGGAAGATGCCCGTGCTCAAGGGACGCGTGCAGAGCTGGCTGGTGCAGAAGAAGGAAGTGCTGGCCTTTGTCCAGGCGCGGCCCGCGGAGGGCGGGGCCGGCGCGCTGGTCGTGCTGCTGCAGCCGTCACAGCGCCGCATGGGCAGCGGCGGCTAGCCTTCCCGGCCCCCGCCTCGGCCCATGCCTTGGCCCCCGATCAGTCCGCCAGGTTCACGCGGTACTTCGACGTGCCCTTGCCCGAGCCATCGTCGGCCGCCACCAGCGAGATGTTCGACAGGCCCGCGGCCTGCGCCACCCCGATGGCATTCGGGCCCGAGCTGAACACCACGTCACCCGCGATGCGGACCTTGGCGAATCGCCAGCTCCTGGCGCTGCCGTGGGCCACGCGCGTGATGTTGGCGTGCTTCTTCACATAGTCGATCACCACGTCGCGGTTCGCATCGGGCGAGGCCCAGATGGTGGACGAACCGTCGAGCTTGGAGATGAAGCTCTTGCCGCTGGTTGCGCGGTAGTTGTTGGTCGCGATCACGAACTCCTGCGCCGCATCGATGGGCTTGCCCAGGTAGGTGAGGTTCTTGATGCGGCTGCCCGCGGCCTGTGTCACGTCGATCTCGTACTGCACATCCGGCGTCGTGAACATGTCGAAGTTGTAGCCAGGGAAGCTGCTGATGAGCTGCTGCTCGCCGGTCTTCGCGGGGTCGATCTGGTTGAAGCGCTTGGACGCGGCCTCGAGCCAGTCCTTGACGTCGGCGCCGTTGACCTTCACCGCATACACCGTGTTCGGATAGAGGTACAGGTCGGCGGCGCTCGAGATCGACAGTGCCCCGCTTGCCACATCGGTGTAGTCGGCCGCGCCCTGGAAGCCCGACTTGAACGGCGCGCTCACCGACAGCACCGGCAGGCCCTTGTACTGCGGCAGGTTCGCCTCGATGTAGGCGGCCACGTAGTCGCGCTGCGCCTGGTTCACGATCTGGATCGCGCCCGGGTCACCAACATCGGCGAACTGCGTGCTCATGCGGAAATCCGTGCTGCCGATCGGCGTCTTCACGTAGGTGATGGCCGCCTGGTGCTGCGTCTCGATGAGCGGAGCGACGCTGGCATCGGCCTCCACGTACACGGCCTTGCCCGCCGCGTCCTTTCCGGTCTGGATGTTGCGCAGCTCGCTCTTGCTCTTGGTCTTGTCGACGCTCCAGGCCTTGCCGTCCCACTTGAGCGAAAGCTGGATCACGCCGAGCGCCTTGCCCCAGGAGCTGGCCATCACCGCCGGCACGCCGTTCACGGTACCGGCCTTGTTGTCGGCGCCGCTCTGCGAGAACGCGGGCGTTGCGGACAGGTCCGGGAACACACCGTGCTGGTGGCCCATGACCATGGCATCGATACCCGCGACCTTGGAGAGATACAGGCCCGGGTTCTCCATGCTTTCGGAGTATGCGGCGCCGTCCAGTCCGCCGTGCAGCATCGCGACCACGATGTCTGCGCCCTTGGCCTTGAGCTCGGGGACATACTGCCTTGCAGCCTCCACAGCGCCCTGCGTATAGACCTTGCCTTCCAGGTAGCGCTTGTCCCAGTTCATGATGCCGGGCGTGGTGAAGCCGATCACGCCGATCTTGATCGGCAGCTTCACATCCTTGCCGTCCGCGTCCTTCGCGGCAACCGTGCGCTCCAGCAGCGCGTAGGGCTGCACCAGGGGCTTCTTCGTCTTGCTGCTGTAGACGTTGGCCAGCGCCACGGGGTAGGAATTGCCGGCGCATTTCTGCTTGGCGTCGACACCCTCCACGTCCAGGCCACCGCCCAGCACCTGGTTGAGGAACGGCAGGCCGTAGTTGAATTCATGATTGCCGAGCGTGCCCGCATCGAAGCCGAGCGCACCCATGGCCTTGTACATCGAGAGCTGCTGCGTGCAGGGAATGGTCTTTACGACCGCCTCGTAGTCGGCCAGCGCCGTGCCCTGGATGGTGTCGCCGTTGTCCACGAGCAGCGTGTTGGCGAACTCCTTGCGCGCCGCGCGCACCAGCGTCGCCGTGCGCTCGAAGCCGTAGCTCTTGTCTTCCGCGAGCTTGAAATAGTCATAGCTGCGCACATTGAAATGCAGGTCGGTGGTTTCCAGCACCGCGAGCGTGGCCGTCGCGGCCTTGGTTTCGGGCGACGAGTCGCTGCCTCCGCCGCAGGCAGCCAGCAACGCGGCTGCGGCCACGGCACCCAGCACATGACGACGGGAAGACAACGATGAAAGCGCGAAGCTGGAGCAGGAAGGATGTCGCGCGAAGAGATGGGGCATATCGGGCCTCGAAATGGAAAGCCCGAAGTGTGTAAAGTTGTCTTTACATACCTGTGACGTTGCGCCCGAACCTCAACGCGCCGGGCTCGGTCACTACCTGTTCCTCATCCAGTCGGCCGTCCCCATGAAGCTCTGATTCAGCCGGTCGCGCAAGGCCTGCGGCACGCCGGTATCGCCCATCGCCTGGTCCATGCATGCGACCCACTGGTCACGCTCCTGGATGCCGATGGAGTAGGGAAAATGCCGCATGCGCAGGCGCGGATGGCCGAATCGCTCCTGGTAGTGGTCCGGTCCGCCCAGCCAGCCGCAAAGAAACCAGAACAGCTTCTGGCGCGCATCGTCGAGCGACGGGCCGTGCACGGCGCGCAGTTCCTTGTAGACCGGCTCCAGGTCCATGAGGTCGTAGAAGCGTGTGACCAGCTCATGCACCTTCTCTTCGCCGCCGATCCATTCGAAAGGCGTGGACGGGGTGGTCTGGCTTGTGGACTCTTCGGACATGGCGCGCTGCTCGATCAATCAGGATACAAAATGGGAAAGACCATGATTGTCCCGCATCCCGGCGGCTTGCGGCGGCTCGGGGTAGCTTGAGGCAGATTGGTGGTTTCAGCGCCCGGGCTGCCGCAGAAAGGCAAACACCACGCACGCCGTCAGGGCGGTCACGGCAGCAAGCGCCTGCAGCAGTGTCGAGAATGCCTGTCCGTAGATACCCAGCAATGCGTCCACCGACAGTCCCGGCATGGCCGCCAGCGCAGCGGACAGGTTGCCGCTCAGCAACTGCTGCACGCCCGCCTGGACGGCCGTGGCGTCGCCGACATGGGCCAGGCCCGAGGCAAGCCATCCCGAGAGCGCGGCCCCGACGACGGCCAGCGCGATACCCTCGCCCGCCACGCGCACCGTGTTGAAGATGCCCGCGGCCATTCCTGCCTGCTCCACCGGCACCACGCTGACCGCGAGGCCGTCCATCAGGCCCCAGGGCAGGCTCATGCCGGCACCGATCAAGAGCAACGGCGCGGCCATCTGCAGGATCGGCGTGCCCGGCTGGCAACGGGCCAGCCACAACAGCCCCGCCGCACAGATCCCCAGTCCCAGGCTGCACAGCCGTGCCGCCGAGACCCAGCGCACAAGCCAGCCCACCACCGGAGGCACCACCAGCATCGGCAGGGACAGCGCAAAGACCAGTTGGCCGGCCACCAGCGGCGACATGCGCTCCACGCCGATGAAGCGTATGGGCAGCAGGATCAGCAGCACGACGAATCCATAGGCCGGCGCGGCGGCGAGCAGCTGCACGCCCACGAATCGCGGATGCCGCAGCAGCGACAGATCGAGCATGGGCTGCGCGCTGCGGCTCTCGACACGCACGAATGCGGCCAGCGAAAGCAGCGCACCCGCAAGGGGCAGCAGCACATGCAGGTCCCGCCAGCCATGCACCGGCACCTGCATGACGCCCCATGTGAGCAATGCCAGCGCGCAGGTGAAGCTGGCGGCGCCGGGAACGTCCAGCCCGGTCGCATCCGGGTTGCGCGATTCGGCCATGCTGCGCCAGCCAAGCACCAGCGACAGCAGGGCCACCACGATCACGCTGGCCGTCACCGCACGCCAGCCCACGGCGGACAGAAGCCACCCCGAGAGCAGCGGCCCGAACGACAGCCCCGCACCAAAGGAGGTCCCGACAAGACTGAAGACCCGTGCCCTGCCCGGGCCGTCGAACGCCTGGGCCAGCACCGCCATGCCACCGGCAAACACCGCAGCGGAGCCCAGTCCCTGCACCGCCCGCAGCGCGACGAACAGGCCCATCGCCCCCTGGCCGGGCAGCAGCGACATGGCCAACGAACTGAAGATCACCACCCACAGCCCCGCGCGGAAGACGCGGCGGCGCCCCACCGCATCCGCCAGCGATCCGGCCACCATCAGGCAGGCGCCGAAGCTCAGCATGAAAGCATTGGTCACCCACGCAAGCATGGCCGGCGAACCGCCCAGTGCATCGTGCAGGGCCGTCAGTGCAACAGCCGGTCCCGTGAAGCTCATCGGCATGCCGATGGCGCCGAGGCAGACGGCCGCCAGCACGCCGGCGCGTGACCGGCCTCGTGCGTCACCTGCAGCCGGTGGCGGCATGCAGGGCCTCGGGCTGCCGGGGGATGTGGAAATGGAAGTCATGGAGGAGCCGCTTTCGATTCGTCAAGGAACGCGCCCCCGAAGACCGGATCGACGCGCTCAGCGTGAGCTTGTACGGGACCAGGGGTGCGCAATGAACGATATGGGCTCCTCAATTCCGTGAGAATAGGGCCTGAACTCTCTTCACTTCCAACCTGAGGTTGGCAATATTCCGCCATCGCCATCAGGTCCTTCCTCCGCCCTTGCCGATCCCATGACATGCGCAACACCGACAGCCTGAGCGGCATTGAATCCTTCGTGTGCGCGGCCGATCACCTGAGCTTTGCGCAGGCCGGCCGCGCCTTAGGCATATCGTCCTCGGCCGTCGGCAAGAACATTGCGCGGCTGGAGGGCCAGTTGGGACTCCGCCTGTTCCACCGCACGACGCGGCAGGTGCGGCTCACGCAGGAGGGTGAGCTGTTCCACGAGCGCTGTCTTCGTGTGCTGGGCGAGCTGCACGACGCGCGCGCAGCCATGCAGGAGCTGTCACTGGCGCCACGCGGCAAGCTGCGCGTGAGCCTGCCCACCATCGGCTACCGTTTTCTGCTGCCCGTCCTGCCATCGTTCCGCGCGCAATATCCCGAGATCGACCTCGACCTCGATTTCAACGACCACCTGGTCGATGTGATCGATTCCGGCATGGACGTGGTGATCCGCAGCGGAGAGCTGCCGGACTCACGGCTGGTGGCGCGCCGCCTCGGTCCCTTCCGTTTCATCCTGGCGGCTTCACCCGCCTATCTCGGCGACCGGGGAACACCGCGGTCACCGGCCGACCTGAAGCAGCACGTCTGCCTGCGCTACCGCTTTCTCTCCAACGGCAAGCTGGAGGAATGGCAACTGCCGGGCATGCCGGACAAGCTGCCGGTCTCGCTGGTCTGCAACAACATGGAGGCCATGCTCGGCGCGGCGATCGCCGGCATGGGGCTCGCCTACATGCCCGATTTCCTGGCGCAGGACGCCATCGCGCGCGGTGACCTGGTGCGCGTGCTGGCCGATCACCTCACGCACACCGGGCAGTTCTCCGCGCTGTGGCCCTCGAGCCGCCAGCTGTCACCCAAGGTGCGCGCATTTGTCGACTTCGCCTGCGCCCACCTGTTCACCGGGGCTCCTCCCCTGCATCCAGCCGCCGCTCTAGGCCCGCAAGCACGTCCGCGATCCGCGCGCCGACGCTGATCTGCGGGTTGGAGAAGTCCTCCTTGCCCACTTCCTGTTCACGCGAGCGGATCACGGGCACGGCCGCGCGAAAGGCCTTCTCGAACGAGTACGTGGCACGCAGTTGCTCGTCGAACACCGCGCGGCCGAAGTAGGTGAGCGGCGACAGGCTGCCGCATCCGTAGGACGTGTTCAGGGCGTCGGCAGCCGTCATGATCAGCGTGCCCTCGTTCTCGAGCGGAGCGATCCAGCCACCCGAATAGCATGCGGACACGGCAATCACGCGATGGCGCACGCCGGCCTCGTCCAGCGCATCGCGCAGCATCTCGGCGGTCACCGGCTCCACCATCGTCAAGGGCCAGAATGAGGTCGCCAGCTTGTGGTCCTGCCCGCCGTGCGAGGTGAGATAGACCACCAGCAGGTCCTGCTCCCGATCCATGCGTTCGGCCAGTGCGGCAACGGCCCGGCGCAGGTTGAGCGGTGTGGCCCAGATCCGTGTCTCGGACGTGGAGGGGTTGTTCAGCAACTCGAGCACCCGTCCCCGTGCATCGAAGCGCTCCTCCAGCACATTGCGCACCATGTGGCTCTCACGCATGAAGACGTCTTCCGCCCCATAGGGGGCAAACACCAGGCCGTAGACGTCGGCCATGCCGGCACGCTGCGGCAGCAGCGCGTCGACCTGCGCACGCCACAGCGCCTGCTGCGACTCGAAGAGCTCCTGCGACAGGATCAGTCGCGGACGCTCTACCCGGCTGCCGGCATCGGCGCGGTCATCGGCCTCCCAGACCTCCCCGTTGTTCAGGTACAGCGACCCCACGAACAGAAGCGCGCTGGCCACCGCAAAGGATGCGAGCGATCCCCGGCCGGACAGGAAGCTCCGGGCCACGCCCACACCCGCGGCCCAGGGCCAGACCAGCAGCGCCCAGAACACGTAGGCGAGAACGGTGAGCACCAGCGAGACCCTCTGTGCCCCGAAGAGTGCCCCCAGCACATCGGGGCGATACGACAGAGTGCTGGCGGCGCACACGAGCAACAGCGGCACGAAGGAGGCCCAGCAGCCCAGCACGAACCAGGCCGTCACGCGCCGCGCACGGCCCGCGAGCGACAGCAGTGCCCACATCACCCAGAGACTCACCGGCAGGGCCCACAGGGCCGCCAGCCATGCGTCGTAGCGCAGCAACGCGTCGCCCCGCACCTGCAAGCGCATGACCAGCACATAGGCCAGCTGCGGAATGCCAAACAGCAGCAGCGCCTGCCATGCGTCCGGCAGCGCATCGCCGATGCGGGGTTTCAGGAAGAAGGCCGCGCGCCGGCCCTCGCGCATCCACTCGTGCAGCGCGAGCCTTGGAGCCTCGTCACCGGGGGCTCCGGTGGAGATGTGCTGCACGGCGGCAGGGGCGGTTTCGTCCTGGAGGGGCATGGTCATGGCGCGATTGTCCATGACACCGGCAGGGCCCTGGCGCCGTGTGGCGTGTCAGCCCAAGCGGGTCAGTGCGGATCCAGGCGGCTCGTGCCGCAGCGCCTCCAGCAGCTCGGGTTGCTCCATGTCTTCCTCTTCAGCGCCGCCCTCGTCCGACTCCTCATCGCCCGGCACGACCTCGGGCTGCGCGGCCTCGGCTTCCGCCGCCACCCAGGTGTCCGTCTGAATGCTCCAGAACACCGCCACGGTGCTCACGCACAGCACCAGGGACATCGCCAGCGTGCGCAGCCAGCTGGCAAAAAAGGCCCGCGAGAGCTTGAGGAAAACCGCCGTACCCCAGATCGCCGCGACAGTGGTCGGCGAGATGTAGCGCTCCCAGGTCTCGACCGCGCTGTCGTCCGCAAACTGAACCCAGCTCTGGTAGCAGTACGCCAGAACGAGCAGCGGCAGCAGGGCCCAGCTCATCAGCGCAAACCACGACAGGACTCGCGCGCCACCGACAGGGGGCGCGGGAGGACGCCCGGCACGCGGCAGGAAGCACCAGGCCACCCAGAGCACCAAGAGGCACGAGCCCCACTGGTTCAGCCAGCCCTCGTAGTTGAACTGCACCTCCTCGGCAAAGGAAATGCGCTCGAAGGACAGTTCGAGCAGGTTGGCGATCAGCACCAGCAGTGCCAGCTTCCAGGGGCCCGGCGACGCATCGGGGCCGATGCGCGCCCGCAGGAGCACGGAGGCGCGCAGCCCCTCCAGGATCCAGCGAAAGAAGGAGGGGTTCGCAGACGCTGCGGGATCGAATGCCGATGGCTGCGGTTGCGCTTGCTGTGCCGCTGCGGACAACGGGATGTCCGAAGAATTCTCTGTCAATTTCTCAGTCATGTGGAATATCACCGCCCGCGAGCATACAGGGCCGGCGCGATTCCCTCCGTTTCATTGTGCAGCGCGCCTCAATGTGTCCACCACGGGCCGCTGCAATACCTCCCGCAGCCCCCACCAGCCGGCGGCCAGCGCCAGCAACGCGCCCGCCACGGCCCCGGCCAGCGGTACCCACAGCGGCGCATTCCAGCTGAAGTCGAACACATAGCGCGCCAGCGCCCAGCCCACGGCCACCGCCACCACGCTCGCCAGGAAACCCGCAAGCAACCCGACGCCCGCAAGTTCGGCACGCTGCACCTGTCGCAGCAACTGTGCGCGCGCGCCAACGGCACGCATGATGGCGAATTCCCGCGCCCGCTCCTCGCGCGTCGCGGTCACCGCCGCGAACAGCACGACCAGCCCGGCGATCAGCGTGAAGCCGAACAGGAACTCCACGGCCCGGATCACCTGCCCCAGCACCGACTGCACCTGCTGCAGCGTCGCGCTCAGGTCCACGTTGGTGATATTGGGAAACGCGTGTACCAGCGCATTGTCGAAGCCCGCCCTGTCCGGGGCGCGGTAGGCCGCCAGATAGGTGAGCGGCACATCGGGCAGATGGGCCACCGGGTACATCACGAAGAAGTTCGCGCGCATCGATGCCCAGTCCACCTTGCGCAGGCTGGTGATCCTCGCCTCGCTGGCAACGCCGCCGATGTCGAAACGCAGCATGTCGCCGATCTTCAGCCCCAGCGTCTTCGCGATGCCCTCCTCCACGCTGAGCGCATCCTTCTCCCCGGCCGTCCACCTGCCGCCGACAATCAGGTTGTGCTCCGGCGGCTCCGCCGCATTCGACAGATTGAACTCCCGGTCGACCAGGCGCTTGGCACGGTCATCGGTGAAATCATCGGGACCGACCTCCCGGCCATTGACCGCGATGAGCCGGCCCCGGATCATCGGATACCAGTCGAACCGGTCCACCCGCGCTTCCCGCAGCGCCTGCTGGAATGCGTCGGCCTGCTCGGGCAACACGTTGATCACGAAGCGGTTGGGCGCATCGGGCGGCGTGGCCTGCTGCCAGCTGCTGATGAGATCGGTGCGCAGCAGCACCAGCAGCACCAGCGCGAGCAGCCCCACGGAAAGGCTGCTGACCTGCACCACGGCATAGGCCGGCCGCGCCGAAATCTGCCGCGTCGCCAGCACCAGCCAGCGCGGAGCCGTGCTCTCGTTGACCAGCCGGCGCAGCGCCTTCACCGCCAGCCAGGCCAGCACGGCGAACAGTACCACCGCCCCCGCAAAGCCGCCCACGGCGATGCTGCCCAGCCGGAGATCACGGCTCACCGCCATCAGCAGCACGCCAAAGCCCGCCATGCCCACCGCCAGCACCAGCAGCGACACCGGACGGAAGCTTCCCATGTCCCTGCGGATGACCCGCAGCGGCGGTACCTGCGCCAGCTGCAGCACCGGAGGAAGGCCGAAGGCAAACATCAGCGTGAGCCCCACGCCCAACCCAAACAGCACGGGCCAGAGGCTCGCCGCAGGCAGCACGGCATTCACCAGGCCGGCAAACATGAAGACGAACACATAGTGCACCGCAAAGCCCAGCGCCACCCCCAGCAGACTCGCGAACAAGCCGATCAGAGCGAACTCGATGGCGTACGACCAGGCGATGGTGCGCTGGCTCTGGCCGAGCACGCGCAGCATGGCCGAGGCGTCGAGGTGATCGTTCGCGAAGCTGCGGGCCGCCAGCGCCACTGCCACGGCGGACAGCAGGGCCGACAGCAGCGCCACCAGGTTCAGGAAGTTCTGTGCGCGCACCAGCGTCTGGTGCATCTCCGGGCGGCCGCTGTCGAGCGACTCGACGCGCACGCCACGCACATCGTGGGCTTGTGCGCGCTCGAGCGCGAAGGTCTTGAACTGGGCCACCGCACGCGGCGCGTCGCCCGCGACGGCCAGCCGATAGGTGATGCGGCTCGCGGGCTGCACCAGCCCCGTGGCCGCAAGGTCCTGCGCGCCGATCATCACGCGCGGCGCAAAGCTCATGAAACCCGCGCCGCGATCGGGCTCGAGCGTGATGATGCGGGTGACCTTGAGCGATGCATCACCCAAGAGCAGCATGTCGCCGAGCCCGATGCCCAGTGACTCGAGCAGCGGCGCATCGACCCAGGCCTCGCCCGCCGCCGGAATGCCCTGCACCGACTCGCCTTGCACGACCCCGCCCTGTTGCGGCGGCTGCGCGCTCACCTGCACCTGCCCACGCAGGGGATAGCCCGTGTTCACGCTCTTGAGCGCCACCAGCTTGCTCGCACCGCCCTGCGCGTCGCTGGCCCGAGCCATGGTCGGAAAGCTCAGCGTGCCGGCGCTGCGCAAGCCCAGCCTGCGGGCTTCGTCGACGAACGGCTGCGGCGTCGGGTTGTCGCTCACCACCACCACGTCGCCGCCCAACAGCTGCAGCGCATCGCGCTGCAACCCTCCCTGCAGCCTGTCGGAGAAGAACCCCACGGATGTGAGCGCCGCCACCGCCAGCGTCACCGCGACGATCAGCAGCCGCAGTTCACCGGCGCGCACGTCGCGCCACAACGTGCGCCATGCCAGGGACCAGGCGGAGATGGAACGAGCCGTGCTCATGTCATGGAATCCGTTTTCGTAAAGTGAATCAAAACCGCTGCACGGCCCCAGACAGCGGGGAGCAGACGCACCGCAGGGTCATACATAACGTACGGCGGATGGCGGCCGGCAGAAGCCCCAGAGCTGCATGCCCGCCTCATGGGCCAGCTGCAGCGCAAGCGAAGTCGGCGCGGAAATCGTCGCCAGCGCCGGGATGCCGACACGCGCGCACTTGCGCACCAGTTCGTAGCTGGTGCGGCTGGTCATCACCACAAAGCCGGGCGTCCCGAGTTCGCCCTCGATCGCCAGCCTGCCGATCAGCTTGTCGAGTGCATTGTGGCGACCGACATCCTCGAGTACATGCACCAGCGAGCCGTCCGGCCGCGCCCAGCCCGCGGCATGCAGCGACCCCGAGCGCGCATGCAGGGCCTGCCGGGCCGACAGCTCGGAGAACGCCGTGTTGATCTGGTCAACGCCCAGGTGCTCGCACCAATCGGGTGCATTCACCGTCTCCGGGTGCAGGTCCAGGGCCTGGATGCTGTCGATGCCGCAGACACCGCAGCCCGTACGCCCGGCCAGGGTGCGCCGCTGCTCCTTGAGCCGCATGAAGTGGCGCGAGGCAATCTCCATCTGCACGGCGCAACTGGCGTCGGCGGTTCCTGCGCCGTGCACCTGCGTCTCGACGTCCCGGCAGTCGGCGCGTCCGTCCACGATGCCCTCGCTGAGCGCAAAACCCACGCCAAACTCGACCAGATCACCCGGGCTTGCCATCATCACGGCATGCGAAATGCCGTTGAAGACCATGGCCACCGGCACCTCCGCCGAGACCTCGCGCTCCATCTCGCTCGCCAGCGGGATGCCCGCCTTCCACTGCGCGGCCCGTACTTTCACGAGGGCCGGCAAGGTTGTACCCGGCGCATCGGCCACCGGGCAGGCCCCGGAATCGTTCAGGGAAAGAGGATCGGAATGTTGCATACCACAACGATACCAGCACGCCTATAGCGATATCGGCGTAGGCCAATGTCTCATTGAGGGATTGAATGTAAGCAGTTAAGATCAGATCGACTTGTCTCATAGCCACGATGCCCGGCGCATCCAGCCAGTTCTTTGTCGACGGATGCCCTCTTGCGCATGCTCAGCGCCTCTGGCTTTGCGCCCTTGCAGCGTGTTTATGACTTGTAGTTGGGTCCTCCGGTGCCTTACCGACACCGGGGGTTTTGGCGCGGGCCCACCAGCCCGGGCCAGATGTACCAGTTATCACGAAACACTGCGATGAATTTCCAACCAACATCAACCAAGGAGGATCTGTCATGGACATGAACAGAAGACATTTCTTCCGCATGAGCGGGGCGGGCCTGGTCGGCTCCAGCCTCGTCGCCATGGGCTTCTCGCCCACGGCGGCTCTTGCGGAGGTGCGTCAGTTCAAGCTTGCGTCGACCACGATCACGCGCCAGACGTGCACCTACTGCTCCGTAGGCTGCGGCATCCTCATGTACTCGCTGGGTACCGGCGGCAAGAACGCCAAGTCCTCGGTGATCCACGTCGAGGGCGATCCGGATCACCCGGTCAACCGCGGAACGCTGTGCCCCAAGGGCGCCGGCCTGCTCGACTTCATCAACAGCCCCAACCGCCTGCTGTACCCCGAGTACCGCGCACCCGGCTCGGACGAGTGGAAGCGCATGTCCTGGGACGAGGCCCTGACGCGCATCGCCAAGCTCCTCAAGGACGACCGCGACGCGAACTTCCAGGCCAAGACCGATGACGGCCTGACGGTCAACCGCTGGCTCACCACCGGCATGCTCGCGGCTTCGGCGGCCAGCAACGAAGCCGGATACATCACGCACAAAGTGGCCCGCTCGTGGGGCCTGCTCGCATTCGACAACCAGGCTCGTGTTTGACACGGCCCGACGGTGGCAGGTCTTGCCCCGACGTTTGGCCGTGGAGCGATGACGAACCATTGGGTCGACATCAAGAATGCGGACGTTATTCTGATCATGGGCGGCAATGCCGCTGAAGCGCACCCGTGCGGCTTCAAATGGGTCACCGAAGCCAAGGCGCACAACAAGGCGCACTTCATGGTGGTGGACCCGCGTTTCAACCGTTCGGCATCGATCGCGGACTTCTACGCGCCGATTCGCTCGGGCAGCGATATCGTCTTCCTGGGCGGCATCATCAATTACCTGCTCACGAACGACAAGATCCACCACGAGTACGTGAAGAACTACACGGACTTCACCTTCATCGTGCGCGATGACTACGAATTCGTGGACGGCATCTTCTCGGGCTACAACGAGGAAAAGCGCACCTACGACAAGAAGAGCTGGGACTACGAGCTCGGCGAGGATGGCTTCGTCAAGACCGACCCGACGCTGCAGCACCCGCGCTGCGTCTACCAGTTGATGAAGAAGCACTACGAGAGCTACACACCGGAGAAGGTGGAGAGCATCTGCGGCACGCCCAAGGAAAAATTCCTGCACGTGGCCGAAAAGTTCGCATCGACCGCCGTGCCGGGTCGCGCCGCGACCATCATGTATGCGCTCGGCTGGACGCAGCACTCCATCGGCTCGCAGATCCTGCGCTGCGGCGCGATGGTGCAGCTGCTGTGCGGCAACATCGGCGTGGCAGGCGGCGGCATGAACGCGCTGCGCGGTCACTCGAACATCCAGGGACTGACCGACCTCGGCCTGCTCTCCAACAGCCTGCCGGGCTACCTGACGCTGCCCATGCAGGGCGAACAGGACTACCAGGCGTACATCGCGAGCCGCACGCAGAAGCCACTGCGCGCCAATCAGATGAGCTACTGGCAGAACTATCCGAAGTTCCACGTCAGCCTGATGAAGTCGTTCTTCGGGGCTGCGGCCACGGCGGAAAACAACTGGGCATACGACTACCTGCCCAAGCTGGACAAGCCCTACGACATGCTGCAGTACTTCCAACTGATGAACGAAGGCAAGGTCAACGGCTATATCGCGCAGGGCTTCAACCCGATCGCGGCGCTGTCCAACAGCACGCGGGTGCGCGACGGCCTGTCCAAGCTGAAGTTCCTCGTCATCATGGATCCGCTGGCCACCGAGACCTCCGAGTTCTGGAAGAACTTCGGCGAGTTCAACGACGTCGACACCAAGTCCATCCAGACCGAGGTGTTCCGTCTGCCGACCACCTGCTTCGCAGAGGAAGACGGCGCGGTGGTGAGTTCGTCGCGCGTGCTGCAGTGGCACTGGAAGGCCGCGGAGCCGCCGGGAGAAGCCAAGACCGACGTGGCCATCATGTCCGCGCTGCACGTCCGCCTCAAGGCGCTGTACGGCAAGGACGGCGGTGCATTCCCCGACCCGATCGTGAACCTGGACTGGAAGTATGCCCAACCGGCACACCCATCCTCGGAAGAGATCGCCAAGGAGTACAACGGCAAGGCGCTCGCGGACCTGACCGATCCGAAGGACCCGACCAAGGTACTGCGACCCGCCGGCCAGCAGATCTCCGGATTTGCCGAGCTGCGCGACGACGGCACCACGGCCTCGGGCTGCTGGATCTATGCGGGTGCGTGGACGACCGCCGGCAACCAGATGGGCCGCCGCGACAACTCCGACCCGACGGGCATCGGCAACACGCTGAACTGGGCCTGGGCCTGGCCGGCGAACCGCCGCGTGCTCTACAACCGCGCCTCCGCCGACCTGAACGGCAAGCCATTCAATCCGAATCGCGAGCTGGTCAAGTGGAACGGCAAGGCATGGGTGGGAGCGGACGTGCCGGACACCGGCGTCGGCATTGCGCCCGAAACCGGCAACGGCCCGTTCATCATGAACCCGGAAGGCGTGGCCCGTTTCTTTGCAAGAAAGGGCATGGCCGAGGGGCCGTTCCCCACGCACTACGAACCGTTCGACACGCCGGTCGGCAAGAACCCGATGTACCCGAACAACCCCAAGGCCACCAGCTCGCCTGCGGCACGGGTGTTCCCGCACATCTGGGATACCTTCGGCAAGGCGGACGAGTTCCCGCACGTGGGCACGACCTATCGCCTCACCGAGCACTTCCACTACTGGACCAAGCACTCGCTGGTCAATGCCATCACCCAGCCGGAGCAGTTCGTCGAAATCGGCGAGGCGCTGGCCAAGGAACTGGGCATTTCCGCGGGCGACAAGGTCAAGGTGTCTTCCAAGCGAGGCGCGATCAAGGCGGTTGCCGTGGTCACCAAGCGCATCAAGCCGATGAAGATCGAAGGCAAGACGGTGCACCATGTGGGCATTCCGATCCACTGGGGCTTCAAGGGCCTGACCAAGCCGGGCTACCTGGCCAACACGCTGACGCCTTTCGTGGGTGACGGCAACAGCCAGACGCCGGAATTCAAGACCTTCCTCGTGAAGGTCGAGAAAGCGTAAAGGAGCAACAGATGTCATTGCAATCCCTCGATATCATGCGCCTTTCCGCCACGACGACCCCGCCTCCACAGGCGCGGTCGCCGCAGTCCGGCGAGGTCGCCAAGCTCATCGACGTCTCCAAGTGCATCGGCTGCAAAGCCTGCCAGACGGCATGCATGGAGTGGAACGATCTGCGCCAGGAGCCCGGCGAATGCCACGGCACCTACGACAATCCGACCGACCTGACCGAGAACGCGTGGACGGTGATGAAATTCACCGAATACGACAACGAGGCCACGGGCAATCTGGAATGGCTCATCCGCAAGGACGGCTGCATGCACTGCGCCGACCCCGGATGCCTGAAGGCATGCCCTTCGCCCGGAGCGATCGTGCAGTACACCAACGGCATCGTGGATTTCCATGAGGAAAACTGCGTGGGCTGCGGCTACTGCGTGACCGGCTGCCCGTTCAACGTGCCGCGCATCTCCAAGAAAGACCACAAGGCCTACAAGTGCACGCTGTGCTCCGACCGCGTTGCCGTCGGCCGCGAGCCTGCCTGCGTCACCACCTGCCCGACCGGCGCCATCATGTTCGGCACCAAGAAGGCGATGAAGGACCAGGCGGCCGAGCGCATCAAGGATCTGAACGAGCGCGGCTTCAAGGAAGCCGGCCTCTACGATCCTGAGGGTGTGGGCGGCACGCACGTGATGTACGTGCTGCACCATGCCGACAAGCCATCGCTGTACGCGAACCTGCCGGACGCGCCGACCATCAGCCCGATGGTCAGCCTCTGGAAGGGCGTGTCCAAGCCGCTGGCCATGTTCGCACTCGGCGCGGCCGCGCTGGGCAGTCTGTTCCACTACATCACCAAGGGTCCCAACGAAGTCTCCAAGGAATTGGAAGACGAGATGGACGCCAAGGGCGTGGGGGCCTCCCCCAAGCAGAAGAATGAGGAGATGACGCCATGAGACGCAATCCGAACGACTTGCAGCGCTACTCCGCCTCGGAGCGCCTGAACCACTGGGTGGTGGGCATCTGCTTCATCCTGCTGGCCCTCTCGGGGCTGGCGTTCTTCCACCCGGCGTTCTTCCCGCTGACCATGCTGTTCGGCGGCGGTCCGTGGACGCGCATCCTGCATCCCTACATCGGTGTGGTGATGTTCGTGTTCTTCCTCGTGATGTTCTTCCGCTTCGCGAAGCTCAACGTCATCGAGGACCGCGACATCGAGTGGCTCAAGAACGTCAACAAGATGGTGGACGGCGACGACCATGACATGCCCGAGCAGGGCAAGTACAACGGCGGGCAGAAGGTGCTGTTCTGGGGCCTGGGCCTCGGCATGCTGGTGCTCATCGTCTCGGGCGTGATGATGTGGCGCGCATGGCTGAACCTGCCGGTGACCGCAGTGCGCATCGCATCCGTGCTGCACGCCGTGGCCGCCGTGTGGATGATCGGCCTGATCATCATGCACGTCTACGCCGCGATCTGGACGCGCGGCACCATCCGCGCCATGCTCTACGGCACGGTGACCCGCGCCTGGGCCAAGCAGCACCATCGCGGCTGGTATCGCAAGATGACGGGCGATAACAGCTAACATAGCCACTCGCCCTGTCCTGCCGCCGATTGCTTCAGGCAAGTCGGCGGCAGTTTCTTTTTAGGGAGCACAAACTCGTGCAACGCATTCTTCAACCGGGCGACATCGAAGCCCTGGACCGAACCAATCCCCAGCGCGTGCGCCTGCCGCAGCCCGCGCAGATCTTTGCCGAGCGCGCCGCGCGTCTCGAACAGAAGGCCGATGGCAACCCCATCGCCGACTACCTGCGCTTTGTCGCACAGATTGTCCGCGCCCAGCAGAAGGCCGCCGCCAGCGTGCAGACAACCGCGCCCGACGCAGCGCAGATCGCGCAGGCACAGGAGCACTCGATGCCGCTGCTGCCCGCAGCCAGCCATGTCGATCCAGCATGGCATGCCGTGCTCGACCAGATCGTGGCAGACCTGCAGGCCGCCAGCGGCATCCCCGAACCGCTCGCCCCCACCCTCGCGGCACTCGCCACCATGGACAGGGAAGACCGCGACACGCTCGCACGCCGCGTGCTCGTCGGCCTGCTCACCGAGAGCGCCGACCTTGCCGCCGCCCCCATCGTCATGGCGGCATTGCAGGTCGTCCTGGCCGACCGCGCAGGCAAGCTGCAGGAGAGCGACATTCCCTACACCGACCCCGCCACGGTCTGCCCCGTGTGCGGAACGGCACCCGTTGCCAGCGTGCTCCGCATCGGCGGGCGCGACGCGGGCCTGCGCTACCTGCACTGCGGCGCATGCTGTACCGAATGGCACATGGTGCGCGTGAAGTGCAGCCATTGCGAGAGCACCAAGGGCGTGAAATACCAGAAGGTGGACGGGGCTGACGACACCGTGCTGGCCGAGACCTGCGACGTGTGCCATACCTACCGCAAGATCACGAACCAGGAAAAGGATCCGTTCGCTGAACCGGTGGCCGACGACCTCGCCACGCTCATGCTCGACCTGCTGATGAGCGAGACCGACTTCGCGCGCGCCAGCACCAATCCGCTGCTGCCCATGGCGGGCGGCGAGGCCCACTGACCACCGAGACCACGCACGATGACCATGGAATCTGTTGTCCCCCCTGCCGCATCCGCAGCCGCGCGGTTGCCCTCCGTGGATCGCGTGCTGGGGACTGCGTCGCTCAAGGCCCTGGTCGCCGAATATGGTGCGTCCGCGTGCACGGCCGGTGTGCGCAGCGTGATCGAGGAACTGCGCCCCGCCGCACTTGCCGGCGGCGCGGCTCCCGAGGACCTTGCACCACAGGCCATTGCAGAACGGGTAGCCGCACGGCTTGCTGCACAGTTCGCTCCGCGCCTGAAGGCGGTATTCAACCTCACGGGCACGGTGCTGCACACCAACCTGGGGCGCGCGCTGCTGCCCGACGCCGCCGTACAGGCGGTGGTGCAGGCCCTCACCACGCCCGCCAACCTGGAGTTCGACCTGGCCACCGGCGGACGCGGAGATCGCGACGATCTCGTCAACGAACTGCTGCGCGAGCTCACCGGGGCGGAGGCGGCCACCGTGGTGAACAACAATGCCGCTGCCGTGCTGCTCACGCTCAATGCGTTGGCAGCCCGCAAGGAAGTGATCGTCTCGCGCGGCGAGCTGGTCGAGATCGGCGGCGCATTCCGCATCCCCGACATCATGAGCCGCGCGGGCGCCAGGCTGGTCGAGGTGGGCACCACCAACCGCACGCATGCCAAGGACTACGCCGACGCCATCACCGACCGCACGGCGCTGCTCATGAAGGTGCACTGCAGCAACTACGAGGTCAAGGGCTTCACCAAGAGCGTGCCGGAATCCGAGGTGGCCGCGATCGCGCACGCCAGGGGGCTGCCGCTGGCCGTCGACCTGGGCAGCGGCACGCTCGTCGATCTGGCGCAATACGGCTTGCCCCACGAGGCCACGGTGCGCGAGACCATCGCCGCGGGCGCCGACCTGGTCACCTTCAGTGGCGACAAGCTGCTGGGCGGCCCGCAGGCCGGCCTCATTGTCGGCAACAGGGACCTGATCGCGAAGATCAAGAAGAATCCTCTCAAGCGCGCGCTGCGCGTGGGCAAGCTCACGCTCGCGGCGCTGGAGCCCGTGCTGCAGCTCTACCTCTCGCCCGAGCACCTGGCCGAGCGCCTCACCACGCTGCGCCTCTTCACGCGTCCGCAGGCGCAGATGAAGGCCCAGGCACAGATGCTGCAGGCCGCCGTACAGGCCGCAGTGGGCAGCGCGTACGAGGTGCGCGCCGAACCCATGCTCAGCCAGATCGGTAGCGGCGCGCTGCCCGTGGACACGCTGCCGAGCTACGGCCTCGCCCTCCGCCCGCTGAACGTCAAGCGCGCCGGCCGCGCCTTGGGCAGGCTCGAGGCCGCGCTGCGCGGCCTACCACGCCCGGTCATCGGCCGCATCGCGAGCGACGCCCTGTGGCTCGACCTGCGCGGCCTCGAATCACGCGACGAAGCCCTCTTCACGCAGCAGCTCGGTGCACTGGCCGATGCCATGTCGCAGCAGAGCTGAACACCGCATCCTTCCACCGCCCCTCCCTCCGTAACGCACAGCGCATGATCATCGGCACAGCAGGTCATATCGACCACGGCAAAACATCCCTGGTGCGCGCCCTCACCGGCGTGGAGACCGATCGCCTGCCCGAGGAAAAGCGGCGCGGCATCTCGATCGAGCTTGGCTACGCCTACCTGCACACGGACGACGGCACGACGCTCGGCTTCGTGGACGTGCCGGGCCACGAGAAGCTGCTGCACACCATGCTCGCGGGCGCCACCGGCATCGCGCATGCGCTGCTCGTCGTTGCAGCGGACGATGGCGTGATGCCGCAGACGCGCGAGCACTTTGCCGTGGTGTCCCTGCTGGGCGTGAGCCGCGCCACCGTGGCCATCACCAAGATCGACCGGCTCGACGCGGCGACCCGCGTGCAGCGGCTCGCACAGGTGCGCGCCGAAATCGCCGCGCTGCTGGCCCCCACGGAGCTGGCAGGGTCGCCGGTGTTTGAAGTGTCTGCCACCCAGGGCGCGGGCATCGACGCGCTGCGCGAACATCTCCTGGCGCAGGCACGCCCGCACGACCTTGCCCTGCCAAGGGGCAGCGATGTGCATGCGTTCCGCCTCGCCGTGGACCGCAGCTTCACGCTCGCCGGTGTGGGCACCGTGGTCACCGGCAGCGTGACCAGCGGCACGGTGTACCTGGGCGATGAACTCACGCTCAGCCCCAGCGGCAGGCAGGTTCGCGTGCGCGGCATCCACGCCCTGAACCGGCAGGCCGAGTCGGCCACCCAGGGCCAGCGCTGCGCCCTGGCGCTCGCCGGCGTCGCCAAGGATGAGGTCCGCCGAGGCGAATGGATCAGCGCCAGGAGCATCGCGCTCCATGCGTCCCGAATCGACGTGCAGTGCACGCTCTGGCCCGATGAAGCACGCGCACTGCGCTCCGGAACCCCGGTGCATGTGCACCTGGGCACCAGCGACATCACGGGCAGTATCGTGCTGCTCGACAGGACCGCGCTCGAAGCCGGAGAGACGGCTCTGGCCCAATTGGTTCTTCATGCCAGCGTCGCCGCATGGCACGGCGACCGAGGCGTGCTGCGTGACGCATCCGCCACGCGCACCCTTGCCGGCATACGGGTGCTCGATCCGTTTGCACCCCAGCGCTACCGCAGCACGCCCGAGCGCTTGGCAGTCCTGCAGGCCCAGGCCGAAACGGCCGCCGCCAACCGCCTGGAAGGCCTGCTCGCACATGCCGCGCTGGGCCTCGACCTGACTCGCACCGCACGCGCCGAGGCGCTGCAAGGCCCGGACGCTCTGCCTCTCCCAGCAGACACCCTGCGCTTTGCCAACGACCAGATGGCCATCGCGCCCGTCGCCATCGCGGCACTCAAGGGGCGCGTGCTGGAGCGCCTGCACCATTTCCATCAGGCATCGCCCGACGAGATCGGTCCGGACATCAAGCGCCTCAAGCGCCTGGCCGCACCGCGTGCAGACGACGCGCTGTGGCAGTACCTCATCGCGCAGCTGACCGCCGAAGGCTCCATCGCCCGCAGCGGCCACTGGCTGCACCTGCCCGAGCACGCCGTGCGCATGAATGCCGCGGAAGAGCAGATGGCCCAGCAACTACTGCCGCGACTCGACCAGGGAGCGTTCGATCCACCATGGGTTCGCACGCTGGCAACCGACACCCAGATCCCCGAGGCCATGGTGCGCCAGACCCTGGCCAGCCTGGCACGGCGCGGTCAGGTATTCCAGGTGGTGAAGGACTTGTTCTATCCACTGAATACAATCGAGCGTCTTGCCATCATCGCGCGCACCTGCGAAGCGGCCGACGCAGGCCTGCAAGCCGCCGCCTTCCGCGACGCCACGGGCCTCGGCCGCAAGCGCGCCATTCAGTTGCTGGAGTTCTTCGACCGCGTGGGTTTCACCCGCCGGGTCAAGGACCAGCACCTGCTCAGGCCGGGCACGTCACTGTTCGAGTGAGAGGAAAGAACAATTCGAATGCCGGAGATGGACCATTCGCCGGTCGGTCTCCGCGTGAGGAAGGGAAGCGTCCCTGGTGGGGCGCCCGGGCTTCAAACCCGGTGGATTGCGCCATGCGCGGTCGGTAGGTTCGACTCCTGCTCCTTTCCGCCAATTTTTGGCTAGTAAATCTGTCGCTGAGGGTGACCGGCAGAAATGCACGGAGCGCTCAGGGAACACATGTAGCTTCTTGAACCTCTGCAATAGAGCTACCCAAAAGCATCATTTTTCAAAAAATAAGTACTTTCGTACTCATTCACTCCGCAACCTGAAGCCGAGCCGCGAAGCAGGCTTCAGCGTATCGCTGGAGGTAGCCGAGCTTCTCTGCGTCGAACTCAACGGACTCCCGGAGATCGAGAAAACGGCTTGCAGTTTCTCGGTCGAGTTCGATGGCTGCATGGACCACGCCGCTGGTGCCTGGATTTGCGGCCCCGCCACTACCGGGTTCACGCACGTATCGGGTGACGATGCGCACCCCGCAAGTGCCAGCAGCGACACAAGCGCGCAGGCGGTCGGTTTCAGCTTTTGCATCTGAAATTCCCTTCGTTGATTTTTCGTCGGCTGCCTGGATGGCTGCATTGGCTGCTGCTCCTGCTCTTTGGACCGCCTGCATGGTGCTTGCGGTCTTGGTGGCTATGTCGGCCAGCACCTGGGCGTGATCCACCCTCAGTGAGGCAATGCGGGCCTCCGCGCGCCAACCGTTGACGACCCACCCGGCTGCCGCGCCCAATGCGAGGATGACCAGAGAGGCGAGGATCTTGATTTGCGCAGTCATAAGTCCCTCTCGCACAACGCGCGCTCTGTCGCCCGCCGCTTGACCAGTCCGGGCAGTTCTTTACCGCCCGCTACTGTCCAGCGGGACAGCTCGGCACATGCACCCGACATATCACCCGCATTCGCCTTGCGGACAAGTGTGGAGTTGCAAAACGCCCCATTGCCCACGTTGAAGGCAAAGGACAGGAATGCGGCCTTTTGACCATCGCTCAGCGAATGCCGAACGCAGTCCAATGCCACTGCGTGCTTGACCAGGTCGGCCTCAAGCTGCGCCAGACATTGCTCATCAGTGAATGTCTGCCCCGACTTCAGTTCCGACCCAGTGTGGCCATAGCACGATGTGAGCACTCCAACCGGGTCTACGTAGGTTCGATTGACCTTGCCTTCGTAGTACGCCACCACAGGAATGACAAGGGCTGCCGCAGTAGCCCCGATCTTGGCGATGAGCCTGGCTCGATCACTCATAGCTTGTCCCACCCCGTCCCAATGTCATGGCTCAGCCGCACATCCATTTCGCGCTGCTCGCGCCGGTCGCGTCGCCAGCTCCAGAACTGCCCCAGCAACAGCCCCAGCACCGCAACAACGATACCGACGATCACACCGACCTCGGACAATGTGAGGCCACTGACAAACGCCGTTGCGCCACCTCCATAGGCAGCCGTCTTTCCCGCGACAATGCCAACGCTTTCAGTCGTGCTGCTCATATGTATTTCCAATAAGAAAACCCGCCGAAGCGGGTTTGGATAGAGAGGGGCAACCTATACGCGTTTTGCTGCCTCATCGATTGCCGCAATGAGTCGCAAGGCCAGCCGGTCCGAAGCATCCTGGGTCCGATGGATGTGATCAGGCTGCAGGTCACCTTCACCTTGATATTCCTCGTCCCAGCCTGCATACACCACATCTTGCTCTTGTGCCACGTCGCGCATGACTTTCGTGAACTCAATGAGATTCGCGTCCATCGCGGGATCGTAATAGCCGCTTGGAAAGGGCACGATTCCGGTAAACACAGGCACTGCACCCGCATCGCGAATGACCTTCAGTGCTTCCAACAAGTGCTGTCGATAGTCACCTGGCGCAAGCAACCCATTGGAGTCATTGAGCCCCAGGCCCAGCACAATGATTTGCGAGTTGTGAGGTGCATCCTTGAACGCAGGCTGTGGGCCTGCCGGATACATGTATTCCGGCGCACCAGGGAACGGCTCCTGGTAACCCACCATGAAGTCCGCCAACTTCAGGCCACATGCATTGCGATCCGTCAGCGTCCAATTGGGACGCAATTTCTTCATGACCATGGCGGGACTGCGCTCCAGCAGCACGCCAAACAGGATGCTGTCCCCATCCAGCTCTACTGTGAGTGGACAACAGCGCACGCAGAACTTGCGCAAGAATTTGCAGATTATTTCTTTGATGTTCATTTCTGTTCTCCCTTAAAAGAAAACCCGCCGAAGCGGGTTGAAGGTAATGTGCTGAGTGTCAAGCCACAGTGCCCATGCGGACGCCCGGCGTCAACCAGGTCACAAAGCTGTTGCCATCCACGTATGCGCCAGCCGTGCGACCAGCTTGGGCCACAACCCACGTCCCAGCGTTCGCATAGCCTCCTCCGAACGCTGTATTGGATTGCCCATATGAACCGTTTGCGCCCCAACCACCTCCATTGCCTCCAGTTCCACCGCGCCCCCACGCCTGAGTGCCCCCCACCACGTCACCCGTGTAGGAGTAGGTTGTCGCTACAGCTCCTGAACTACTTGTGACGGCCAGCGACGCCGTGTTGACATATCCGGTGCCATCGCCACCTGTGCCGCCGCCACACCACACACGAGACGAAGAGCCTTGCCCCGCCTGCTCAAAATACACCGATTCACCTGCTCCGCCAGCACCACCGCCGCCAGATATCGTGCCGAGGTTGTTGATTTCGACAGGCACGCGTGTGAACAACGCGGTGCCGCCATTGCGGACTCCACCAACGCGAACGCCAGCAGAGATATTGAGCCTGACCCCTTGGGGAAATGACAATCCCGCATCCAGCCGCAACGTGTTGATGTCTGCATTCACGTTGACGATCAGTTTTGCCGACTGATCCCACCCGGCGTTCATCGCCAGTTGGCGGATGTTAGGGCTCGCGACTGCAGCAACAATGTTAAGAGTGAACGTTGCAGACTTTCCATAAAACTGCGAAATCGAGATCGAGCCAGATGCAGGAATACCGGGAAAGGCGCTATAGAACGCACCCAGGTTATTTGCCCTACCCGATTCGGTTGCAATATCTCTAATCGAAAGCGGTCCGGCGCTTGGCAATGTCATGGTGTCAGTGCTCCTGTGGCGGCCTCGGCATCACGCTGTGTCGCCTTGAAAATATAGTAGCTCTGAATCGCCACCAAAAGCTCCCGTCCTGACATCTGCCGCAGCTCCTGCCCGGTGTCGGGATTGATGATGGGGAACATTTCCGCCAGGCTGTCGGAGTTGGCCTGGGTACTCATGAAGCCGGCGGGCGCGTATTTGTAGGAGCCATCCGCGAGCATGATCTGTTCCTCCTCAAGCCACACGATGTAAGGCACAGAATCGAACTTGTAGTTCATCTCAACACGCATGACGCGCTGGCGAACAGTACCGGGTTCAGTGATTGGAAGGTAAGTCTTGGTCATTGCTCGGACTCCAGTTGTTTTACGCGTGCGCTCAGTTGTTTCACGGCTTGAACGAGCACAGGGCCCAATTTGTCGTAGGCCACCGTGCGCCATTGCTCGCCGTCGTTATCAGCATCAGGGATTGATAGGCTTACCAGCTCGGGGAGCACGTCCTCAACCTGGTCGGCCAGCAACCCAATATCGCGCTTGCCGGGGCGACCGATCAGTTTCGTCTTGTTGTTCCATGTGAAGCGCACGCCATCCAGCCTTTCGATGATGGCGAGCGCATCCTCGATGGTCGTCACATCATCCTTCAGGCGTGGATCGGAGTACGCGGTCACGTTGCCCGATGCCGTCATGTTTCCGGATGGGTCGCTATACCAACTCCAGGCCGTTCGACTCCACCCACCGATGCCGAAATAGCCATCGGCGCGGAGTTTCACTTTGATGCCATACGCGCCTTGGCAAAGCAGTGCAAAGGCTGCCAGTCCTGTGTCACCTGAACCGCTGTTGTTGCGGACCGTCATAGCTGTATTGCCATCAGAACTGGTATTCGCATTGACTGCGGCGCTAGTCCACCCTGCACTCGCACCGTTTGCAGTGGTCGCGCTGCCTGCCGTCGTTGCGCTGGTTGCCGTCGCTGCATTCCCTGAAATGCTGATAGGCCACGTCCCACTTGCACCACCACCAGTTTTCGAGGGAGCACTGAGCTCATTGCGCGCAGCAGTCATGTCCGCGATGCCCACGGCCGCGAGTGTCTGAGGCTTATTGACCACCTGGGTTGTGTAGTCAACAGAACTCAGATCACCAACGCCGATCTTCCAAGCGCCGCCCTTCCACCAGTACCAGAAATCGTTGGTCTCATTCGTGTACCAAGCACCATCCTGTAACGGTTGGCCTTG
This sequence comes from Diaphorobacter ruginosibacter, assembly GCF_014395975.1. Classification (NCBI taxonomy): domain Bacteria; kingdom Pseudomonadati; phylum Pseudomonadota; class Betaproteobacteria; order Burkholderiales; family Comamonadaceae; genus Diaphorobacter; species Diaphorobacter ruginosibacter. Next base: position 4,064,178 of record NZ_CP060714.1, read on the forward strand.
GTTATCAGTTGTCGGTGGCGTGCTTTTGATACCCAGATACAGCTTCTGCATCTGCGACCATGATGCATTAGCATTGCCCGCCGCCGTAGCCGCTGTGGATGCGTAGCCGCTCGCTTGCTCCGCGCTCGCCGCTGCCTCGACAGCCCGGCTCGATGCCAGTCCGGAGCTGCCGGCAGCATCCGATGCAGATGCGCCGGCAGTGACCGCGCGCTCGTGCGCCGCCTTGGAGTTGTTCCAGACGTTCGCAGTTGCCGTGTTCGTCTGGTTCACCAGATTCTTCAGCGCAGCCACCAGGTTGAACGCCTTGGTGTTGAACTCCGCCGGCGGATCGGTCGGCAACGGCTCCGGTGGCAGAGCATCAATGTCTGTCGGCTTGACAATATCGGTCATGTAAGACCCTCCAATTCGATTTCTGTATCCGCGTATTCCGCGTAGTTGAGGACGATGTCAAAGGACTTGTAGAACCCGTAGACCGTCGTGGATTCGTACTTGCGGGAACCGATCCAAAGGCAGGGCAGCGCCCGGACTTCGGCAAGGAAGTCGTTGAAAGCATCGACCTCGCCGCTCACCATCAGCATCGAGAAGTTCGCCCGCCTCGCGAAAGCACGTTCAACGACCATCACGTCGCCGAACTCGTTGCGCTCCTTGCGGCTGTAGTCCTGTATTCCCACACGCGCACCTCGCAGTACGCCCATGGTGAATTGCTTCATTTGTCCGAGCAGGATCACCCCAACCGCAAGCTCCACCGTGCCAGTGACATCGATGAGGACATCCGCATTGGGGTAGCTCGGCAGATCGGTAAGTAGTGCCTGCGTAGGTGTGCGCCGTTCGCCGAGAAACCACTCGTACCAACCGGCCGACACAGGAATGCTTGCGAGGTTGATCGTTCTGTCATAGACCGTTCCAAAGCTCGGATCAATCATCCGAACCCGAAGCGCCGTAGCGCCTCGAATGTTCAGTACGCCGAGCGAGGTAACAGCTTGGCCAACTTTCAACCGGTAGCTGATGCTCGAAGCCTGCATCGTCTGACTCGACACAGACTTGTCGAAGGCTTTCCAGCGGTTCGTTGCACCGACTTCCAGCCATTTAGGCTCTTTCGACGCAACGGCCGGGTTGTTGCCCATGTTGGCGTCGATGGCGCTTTGGTAAATTTTGTGCTTTGCAGCCACGATGACCCGATCGCCCGCGGAATAGCTGGCGCCAGCGCTCCATTCGCCGTAGTCGGCTTCAGGAACGCTGGTACTGACCAGCATTTCGGGGGTGATGAGCACGGGCCGCACTACACGTAGTGCGGAAACGCTCATGCTATGGCTTCCTCTTTCCTTTGAGATGGCATGCCGTCGGTATTGAATTGCTCCAGCACCTTCGCGACCCTCAGTTCTTGACGCACAAGCTCACCACCGATCACTTCGACGCGATCGATCAACCTTTCGACCAAAGCCTCCAGGCGTGCCGTCTTGTCGCTTTCCTGACCGTTCTCGAGCACTGTGAACAGCGCTCTGTTATCGCCCTTCGACATGATGCGCTCGCCCTGATGGACCACAGCCAACGTGTCTTGCGTCACGTAGTTGGTGCCCTTGGCGAACTGAGGAATCCCCAGGTTCTTTCCAGCGGCCACCAGATCGCGAAAGCTCCAGCCCATGACCGACGAGATGTCGATCATTCGATAGCCACGGTCCTTGCCTTCGAGCAGCATCCCCTTCACGTCACCAGATCCCCGCCACTTGTCCAGCCACTTGTCTACCTTCGCCAGGTATTCAGCGTCTGCACCAGTCACGGTTTGCCAGAACGATCCGGTCGGCGTCACCACTTCCCGCTTGTACTCTCGTGGCGGAGTCGCTGGGCCTGAAGACCCGGTGCCTCCACCGATCGGTGAGCCACCACCGCTGGCTCCTCCAGCACCCCCGCCAGAATCGCGCAACCCCGGCATGAGCCTCATCACCTCGCGCACCGCCTGGTCCACCGACATGGTGGCGTCATACTCGCCCTTGGTGATGGACACAAGGTCCTTGATGTTGGCCAGCTGTTCCTGCAGGAACTCGGTTTGCTTGTCGATTGCCGAAATCTGCTGATCGAGCGAATCAAGCTGCTGCTCCTGAATGGTCTTCTGCTTTCCGCTCAGCTCTTCCAATGCCGAAAGTTCGCCCACGAGCTTCAGTGTGTCGAAATCTCGGTCGAACTGCGTCATGTAGGAGCCGTTGTCGAGGCCTTGCCTGGCCGCGCTGATCGCCTCGCTGAGTTGGTCCTTGTCCGGCAGGTAGCCCGTGAGCTTCGCAGCCGAAAGTGCTTGCGTGATGAATGCACGCCCTTGTGAGGCCTGCATTTCCTGCGCCCCCGCCACGTCGCCGTAGAGGTCCCGTGCGCTCTCATGTACCAGATCAAAGATCCCGGTGATGAGACTCAGAGACTCCTCAGCAAGCGAACGCTGTTCGGCCAACGCTGACTTCTGTGTCTCCAGCGACTTCAGCTGCCGCGACGTGGATTGCTCCAGCGTACGCATGGCGAAGTTGAACGCCTCATCCTGCGCTTTTTTCGCCGCCTCTGTCGCCTTCGCCGCCGATGCTGCAGCGGTTGAAGTCATTCTCGGGATCTTCGCACCAACGGAATTCCCCAAGTCGCGCACAGTCCCGATGACTTCCTCCATCGCCTTCCGAAATGCCGGATCGTTCAATAGCAACGAGAGAGCATCAGCTGCGGCCGTCGCGTTCCTCACCATCGCATCAATCGCTGCACCAGACACAGCGGCAGATACAGCGGATCCTGTCATCGCGGCGGTAATCACCGGAGTGATGACGCCATCGATGATCGAGTTCATGATTACGGTGAGCGCCTGGCCGTAAATTGCCTGCTCGAAGCCGGCCGATATCGTCTCAGCCAACCACTCACCGGCCTGCGCGCCACGCCCTTCATTCACCTCGTTAAGGAATCCGGAGACCATCGATTCAACAGTGAGACCCGTCAAGGAGAGTGCCGCCTCCTTCTGCGCTTCCGCATCCTGCGCAGCCCAAATTGCCTTTTGCTTCTCAATGATGGTCTTACTCACATCATCGCCGTAAGACTCCAGTTCTCTAATCTGCCTCTCGCGCTCGAGCGCGACAGCCTGATCTTCCTTTCCAGTTGCTCGAAGGAGCTGGATGTCCAGATCACTTTCGAGAGCCTTTAGCTGCTCCGCAGACGTGTAAACCGTGTCGAGGATGTTGGCAACGCCCATCAGCGCGGCATAGGTCTTTCGGCCTTCCTCCGTCGTCAAGTCTTGGGCATTGATGAGATCCATCATTGCCTTTCGGCTCGCAGGCACCGAGTCAAAACCCAGCTCCTTCATCGCCGTGCTCATCTGCTTCATGACGTTGTCGATCTTCTGCGAGTCTGTGAAGTACTTGTCGTAGTAACCTGATGTCACCGAAGCAAACTGATCCTTCCCCCGAACGCGTCGATCAATTGAGAGGCCATATCAGCCCCGGCAAGACCTACGGTAAACAGCTGATCGCCCGTGACTTTCAGCCACTCATTGACGGTCTGCAGACTGGTAGACAAGCGCGTCAACGTCTGTAAACGAGTTTCTTCCTCCTTGGCGTATTCGTCGGTAGTGAGCACCACACCAGCCATGGCATTGCCAAGTTTGTCAAATTCCTCCTGGATCTTCTTGGCCGCATCTTCTTCAGACAACCCCTTCAAACTGATCTTCACCTTGTAAGTGAATCCCTCCAGAAGGTCGGCCCCAAATCCCAGGCTCTCGCCCATTCCCTCGATCGATTCCTTGTAGCCAATGAAGGTGTCGGCAAAACCCTTCCGGGTCTTTTCCTCGAGAGGCTTGTACTTGGTCTTGTCGGAACGGAACCAGCCCCCCTTGTAGAACTCAAACTCCCTTCCCTCGAACCCCGTTTCACCGCCGAACTCACCCTCAATTCCAGAGTCCTTGAGTTTGCGACCGAAAGCACGGTTGACGACAGCACCAATCACACCGGCGATGGGGCCAATACCAGGGATCATCGACGCAATACCGGCCACTGTGTTGACCCAGCTTCCGGCGGAGTACCCTCCAGACAGGAACTTGGAAAGGCCATATCCGGCAAATCCGTTCATAAGTGAACCGGCAATCAGACCCGCAAGTTGCGATCCCCCGCTTTGGCAGCCACTGCGGCGGACGACCAGGACGATGTACTCATCACCCCGGACTGGAATGAGCGAATCAGGTCAGATGCGCCTTCAAAGCCCATGGAGTAAGCCCCGCGAGCGAGCCCAGACAACATCCCGCCCCCATGGAGGCTGCATTCAATCCATTGGAGAGCATGCTCCAAAGCGAGGACAAATTGTCACCCATGTTGAGAAGGCCACTTGCGCCACTAGCCGCTTGAATTCCCACGCCACCATTCTGAACAAGACTACCAAGGGTGCCGGAGATCGGTGTCATGGTGGCACTGATGATCGGACGCAGCACCAACGTGTTGAACAGACTCTTCAAGGCGTCACGCAGACTCTTGCCGAAGGAAGCTCCCGACTCAAAGCCACGCATCAATGCATCGGTCAGCGACTGATTGATCTGATCGGTTGTCTTCCTCCAGTCATCCTGGATCGCCTTCGACACCGCGGCCTCACCTTCAATCTGCTGGGCCTGCTCGACCTTGGCCCGTGCCGCATCACGCTCCTTACCCGGCTCCATCTTGTCAATACGCTCAAGCTCCTTCGCATACTTGAGTTCGACTTGGCGCATCGCAACAATCTTTGCGCGCTCCAATGAAGTGAGTCCTGACAGTGCAGCCTCGTCCTTGTACGCAGTAGCCATGGCGTTGGCACTCGCCAGCAGTTCATCTGCGTGCTGATTGATCTGCTTGAACTCGTTGACACGCGTCTCTGAAACCACGCGGGTTTGTGCATCCAGTTTCGCGTAAAGTGCCTTAACGTATTCAGGGTCATAAGTGCTGTCGCTTCCATCCTCCACCTCAGCCAACTTCGCTTGAATGAGAGACAGTCGATACTGCTCGATAGCAGTACGGCCTTTCCCATACAACTCGTTTGACAGGGCAATTTCATCAGCATTCTGGTTAAGTGCCTGAGCCGACTTAGTGGTGTCTTCGATCAACGCTGCATATGCTGCCTTGGATTTTTCGAGTACAGAGATGCGCTCTTTCTCACCCTTCACCTGCTTTTCTACCGCAACCTGCGCTTCGGCCACCGCCAAAACATCCTCTCTCCGAGAGCGTGTAACCCCGGATATGCTCTCTTTCAAATCCCCCTTAAATTTAATGACCAACTTCTCAGCTTCAGTGAGCTTATCGGCCTCCGGTCCGTATGCCTGAAGCAACTTCAGATACTCCCGCTGGGCTTCAGTGCGCTTCTTGATTTGGGCAATCTCACTCTCGCCAACACTTGCCGAATTTTCCGCAGAGCCTTTCTTTGAATGGCTTTCGCGAATCGCCGTCTCACGATCCTTGATTTCGGCATTCATTTTCTGAAGCGATTCATCGTCGGTGAGGCCTGTATACGCCGCACGAATTTTTCCCGTCTCTACAGCAATTTGCTGCTGTATCTTCTGTTGCTCGCTTAGATACTTGACAGCATCCTTTTCCACATCGGCTCGCGCACTTACCCGGGTTGCTCTTTCGGCTTCGAAAGACGCGTTCAACTGATTCAACGCTACCTCATTTTGCATGAGCAGAAGTGCTTCCCGGGCAGCAGCGATACGTGCCTTGAACTGCGGTGTTTCAGGCGCAGTCCCTCCACGCGCCTCAAGGGCTTCGAGATTGTCGACAGCTTGCTGTTGTGCGGCAAGCCGACCTTCTGGGCCTATGTCACGGCCAATGCCTTTGAGTGTGTCCCAGGTCTCTTCCACGACACCCTTCACACTTCTCCACGCGCGTTCGACGACACCAAGGTTTCCAACCATCTCAGTAGAACGGCTCTGCAGCGCACTAGCCAAAGCATCTTGCGCAACTTTCGTGGCTTCGGCAGACTGCCCCTGATCTACCAACGCTTTTATCTGTGCGTAGACTCCATCGGTCAGAAAATTCATTCCATCATTGAGCCTTAGGACAGCATTAAGAGGATCTTCCTTGAGACTGGCGAACTGCTTTGCCGTAGCACCAACCGCCTGTCCCGTTGCACGCTCCCATGAGATCGCTGCCGCAGCGTAGGCCTCAAGACTCCCAACTCCCGCCACAGCTTGTCCCGCAAACAAAGCGAGAGTTTCAGCAGCCTTTCCTTGAGTTCCAACTACCTGATCAATACTGGCAGCCATGCCATTGAGTTGGCCAACAGTCGCACCCACGGCGTTGCCAGAGGACACCAAAGCTTCTTGGTATGCACGTCCTTCCTTAGAGCCTTCGCTGTATGCAGTGACCAAAAGGCTCATAGCACGAACTGCAAGCATTGCGCGATTCGACAACAAGCCGACGAAAGCGTCTCCCAGGGCCCTGATACCAGGCATGACTCCGCCAAACGCATCACTCAGCTGGATTACCTGCTGCAACACCACGGAAAGAGGTGCCTTCCCCCCATGCAGGGAAGTAACGATATCTGTCAAATGAATAGGCATACCGCTCAGCGCCGCCTGGGTTTGCTGCGCAGTCTTTCCATAGGCGCTGAGGGTTGTAGCACCCTTAGTCATTTCAGTATCGAGCTTTGCGATACCTTCCACTGCTTGCCCACTCACTACATCACTGGTACGTTTGATCGAATCACTGATCTTGCGCTGAGACTCTTCAACCTTCCTGGCGGTAGCGTCAGCACCGTCACCCACCGCTGAAATCCCGGCAGCGGCAACCTCACCGGCGCGCACTACGTTCTGCGCCATATCCTTGGCGCCACGATTGATCTGATCAAGACCCGCCTGTACTTCAGCGCTGTCCACGTCGATCTTCAATTCGACTTTTCTTTCTTCACCTGCCATGTGGACCACCTCAAATGCAAAAGGCCCACGCGGTAGTGCGTAAGCCTTTCAAGAAGGCTCGCCAGCGCGAGCCTGAAAAAAAAGAACCCGACGGAGCGGGTTGATATGCGAGCTGCTATACAAACAAGTTCGCCATTTGCGCCTGAAACTCGACTTCATTGAAATTGCAGTCATCGTCCAATTGAGCCAGTTCTGGCAATTCGTCAGCTACGGCTGTGTTGGCAATGCTGACGCTGGTACAGGGAGATCATCCCTCTGGGAGATGAAAGAGGCGTGCTGCCCAAGTCAGTGCGATCGGGCCGCATTCTTCGCTCGTCTCTCTCGCTCGTCGTTCATGACGCTCAGGGCTTCGGCCTCCATCGTCATCACGTCTTCCTCGAGCTCGGCCGCATCCTCATCGGAAAGCCGCAGCCGATCGATCCGGGTGAACAGCACGTTGTGATCGAGGCCGAAAGCCACCCCTTCACTCACGCGCCACTGATGGCGCATGGCGTAGAAGATATTGAAGGCGTGTACGTTTTCCGGCCACACCTCGACCCCGCCGTCCTGATAATCCGATGGCCTGAAACCGAAAGCAGCCAACTCGGCGTCCGATGCCTCCGGCTCGTACAGTGCCCGTGCAGCTTCCTTTAGTTTCCCAGGCGGCCGTCCGCGATCGCTACGCGGTATGTCTCCATGATCGCGGCAGTTGCGCCAGGAAGCTCATCGGACAACTGCTCTGCGCTCTCCTGATTGAGAGGCGCATCGACGTCCCAATCCTTGAGGATCTGCAGAAGATATTCGGCATTCTTTCCGATGGTTTTGGAGAGGATCGAACCCAGAGAATCAGCGACATCGCCGCCTTGCTCTTCGGCTTTGGCGTCCTTGGTGATCAGGTCGATCAGCTCACCGAACTCCTTCTTTGTGCGATACACAAAGTCACAAGTAATGACGCCTTCCGAGCCGTCCAGCATCGGGAACTTGACCTTGCGCTTAAAGGTTTCCGGGCGCTTTCCGAGGATGATTTTTGCCATGGTATTTTGCTTTCAGAGTAGAGAAAAAAGACCCGTCCCGCATACGTTCGGGCGGGTATGAAAAAACCCGCCGCGGTGTTGTCCCGGGCGGGTTGTGGCAACCGCTTTCGCGGAAGGAATTCGGTCAGTAACGGACCGGACGGCCCTGCAGGGAGAAGGTTGCATTCACCTGCATCACCTGTCCCTTGGTCAGCGTCGGCGTTTCGTTGAACGACACGTAGCCGTTGTAGAGAATCACCGAACCATCGGGCAGGTTCACACGCAACGCACGGACTTCGCGCTTCTCGCCTGCCGCCTTCAGGGCCTGATAGCCCGGCAGGGTCGGATCGTCGCCAATACCCAGGGTGATGGACTGCGCGCTGCTGGTGGTGGGCAGCTGGCGGTCAAAGTCATCCTCCAGGAATGAGCCCGACCAGAACTGTTGCTCGCCGCCCTGGGTTTCGATGCTCAGAACCTGGGGGATCGGCACCCATGTGATGATTTCGCGCAGCAAACCCAGGCTGGCACCGGTTGGAAAGCGATTGGTGTCGGTGGTGTCAGAGCCGGCAACCTCGATGGTGTTGGCCGCGATATTCGCTGCCTTCCAGATGCGCTCGGAGATCTTCTGCCAGCCGGACTTCAGCTCGAAGAATGTACCGTTTTGCAGGCCGTGAGCCGCACTGGTGAGCACACCTGGTGCCGCGTTGGTGATGGTGCTGACGGCCTTTGCAGTGCCGTAAACGGTTGCGATAGCGATCGTTGCGCCATCAGGGAGTCGAATAGCCATGTTGGGCCTTTCTACAAACAAAAAAAAGCCCGCGACAGCGGGCGTGGAGAAATACCCTTGCGGGCGGGAAGTGGCCAGTAGGCCAGTTGTCGGGAGCGATTGCTCCAGATAGAAAAGAAGATATGCCGAAGCTCATGCCAAACGATATGTGAGCGCTGTTGTTGTTCTGTCTGGCTTATGGCAGGTTCGCCAGGAGCCACAACCAATCCGGAGGTGATATGGCGCTGCGTCTCTCACCCATCTTTCAACAACCCTGAGCACTCAGCTCAGGGCTGATCTGATCCGAGCTTGGAATTGTCCCCATCAGACTGCCATACAAGGCTGGGAACGCTGTTCGCTCTGCAAGCACCGATTGAGCTTTCGGCAAGAGACTCCGCGTAGTGATTCCTCGCATACGCGGCCCTTGCTTGCTTCGGGATGAAAACAAAAAAGCCCGCAAGTCTTGTACCTTGCGGGCTTTACTTCATCTTGTCATGCCTCCGGCTGCCTCATGGCAACCGGATCACACGAATCAATTTCGCGGTTAGTGATTGGAATTATGCCGCACCTTCGGAAGATTTGCAAGTCCTTGCGCAATAAATCATCCAAAATTTTTTCAACCCAAAGATCCTCCCTTGATGCCAGTCCCGGTTGGTCATTCCCATCTTTCGACGGACTGCGTTCGGGTGCTCTCGTTGAGGTACATAGTATGCAAACAGCACGCGGCGAAATTGCATTGGAACGACTTGAAGACAACGTTGCACTTGCATCGCGGACCAGTCGGGAATGAATGGCTCCAAAGGAACCTCGCAGTCTACGCTGCGAATCGGTGGATGTTTGTAGAGTCCTTCAGCGCTGCCGCACCGTTGCCTGCGCCAACGGTCTTGTGCCCATGCTCCATACTTTCGAAGGATGTCCTCGGCTTCACGAAGATCCGACGGCACCATGATTTCAAGATCTCTTTTCATAGGCTTCCTTTCCAAATTTTTTCGATGCATACCTGCACCCTATCCATGCCTAGTGCTTCGCGCGCAAACTTCAGGCAGATTGGTCGCACGCTCTTGTCGCCTTGTTCCACGCGCCCCACAAGACTTCGCGCCCAGTCCTTTCCATCGTTGTGCCTGGCAAGATCCACTCTTATCGGCTCAACCGAAAAAGCTACCAATGAGGTATGTCCCTGTTCATCAACATAGGTATGACGCGGCATCGCGGCCTCACACAGCTTTTCGAACTGGGGAAGATTGGGGGGAAACTCGGGATGCTCCTTCTGCAGCCGGCAGGCAGCCGTTTCCACAACGTCAGGCGCATACTTGCACAGCGCACTCTCCCACACCATCATTGCGGCGCGAATCCCCTTATCCTTACCGCTAGCGTCCTTCTCTCCTGTCGAAAACTTCGATACGAACTGGTTGCCATAGCTTCCGTGCAGCAATAGAAAGAGCTTGCGTATGAGGGCAGATTCGCCACGCGACTCGGATTGCTTTTGACCACAACGCACAGGCTCGTCAACCAGCATAGAAACGTTGTTCATTCAAAGACTCCGTCAAATATTGCTGCCGCAGCAGCGGCATATTTGTGCTCCGTTGCAGAGCGGCGCACTGAACGCGATCCAGACACCGATGGGTCAGGCTTGAACAGCCCCTGCCACCCGCCAATAGCAGCGTTCTCCAGCGCTGCAGCATGGTCCACACCTTCTGCCCTCCAGGCAGACAACTTGTCAATGGCCATCTGCTTCTGCGCGTTTGTTGCCTTCTTCCGCTTTGGACAGGAGTGCCATGCATCCCAATGGGCTTGGTTGATCCACTCAGGAAGCTGGAACGCAGGCGCTGAAGTGCGTGCAAATTGCTTTTTTTTCTCTTCTCTCTCTTCTCTTTCTTTTTCTAGCTCTGTATCTGCATCTTGCACCGTTGTCGAAACGTTTCGAGCCTGTTTCAGACGTTCGCGATAGGCTTTCACACGCTCAGTGCTTGAGTCGCTTTGCATCTGGCGGGTATCCCAGGCACATGGCTGGCAGGTTTCCCTATCGATCAGCCCCATACGGGCCAGGCGCGCGACAATCTTCTCCAACTCCTGAAGAGTGACTCCCATCTTGAGCGCCACCTTACGCTGCAGCATCTCCGCATCAGGCTCACTGTCGAGCACCCCTTTGCCTTTGAGACACAGGATGGCTACGAAGTGCCAGCGGTCCTCAAATGCAAGCAGACCCAGCTTCTCATCGTCGATGATTTCCGTATAGAGCCGCAACCACGGCAAGGTCTTGGCCGTCAAGCTGCCTCCCAAACACGGAACTTGCCACGCAGCATGTCGCCCCCTGACGGCGCCTGGCACACACGTACTTTCCCGTCTCGCAGGAGTTCAGGCAATCGACGGTCAATTTGAACCACCGTCAGCCCGGTAAGACGCTGCAGTTCATCGGCAGTAGACTCACCGGCCTTACGGAGCGCCGTGAGAATCCGATTGCAATGGCTCGACGAAAACCGGGCCGCGCGTCCGGCTGCCCGAACGCTGGTGAATGGATCACTCGCGCGAGCTGGTATCTTTGAATGACTCATGAATCGCTCCGTTTGAAATGTGTTTCAGATGTCTGCGTGTCTGGCACTCGCCTGGCGAACACAACCGCAGAGGCGGCATATGGCGCCGGGTCAGGTTGACTAATTAAGGCGCTCATTGCGATGGAGTTCTTCCGCTGATGAGAAGTACATAGGTGGAGTGAGCATGTGACTCAATCCTCCTGTCGACTGAATAGGGGCGTTGCGTAGAGGGAAAGACAGCGAAGCGCGGGCTTGTCCGCCTTGAGAACGCCTTGAGTTGCCAGTTGCACCTGGTACTGCCGGCAATCAGGGATTGCGCCGCCAGCAACCCATTCCGCAATCGTCGATTGCGCGCATCCCAACGCACGTGCCGCCACCGCCTGGGTTCGGAAAAATGTAATGAGTTCCGCTGTATTCATGAACCAAATTATCGGTATTCCGAATATTAAAGTCAATCGGAATTCTGATTTTTTCTTGATGGATCATGTTGCAATGACCTCCATCCCCATCTTTCAGACCTTTGGCGAACGCCTCTCCTGGTGGATCAAGCATCGCGATCTGACGCAAAAGGAGTTGGCGGTGCTTGTAGGCGTCGGCCAGCCTGCGCTGAATGAGCTGATCAAGGGGCGCTCCGCCGAGCCTCGAGCGGGAGCATTTGTCAAGATGTGCAAGGTGCTTGGCCTTCGGCCTGAGTATCTGATTTGGGGTGAAGGCCCGGCCGAGGCAACGAACTTCGCCCAATTGACGGGACTGGAAGCTCAGCTTGTGATGCTATTTCGCGGCTTGCCGGACGATGCAAAGCGAGACGCCCTCCTGATTGACGTCAACCATGCCTACAACCGGACATCGTCCGGCAAACCCACGGCAGCCGACCCCTTTGGCGGAGCAACCCCACCCTCCCCGCCCAAGGCCGTCAAGTCGACCACCAAGGCCCCCAAACCTCCATCTGCCAAAAAGCCCAGGCAGCATGCCTAGCCACCTCTGAGCAACCTATCTCTTGCTCAGCCCGCGAGGACATGGGAAGGCCCGCGTTTCGAGAGTGTCTGTACATCTTGGCCGTGCCAACTCCCATCGACATCGACGGGCACCACCATAGACACCCACTATCGCACTGCGAGGCAGATCATCGGACTACAGGACGCCAAGCAGCGCCAGGAATGACCGGGGAGCGAAGCGCATCAATCTACTGCTGCGCTTGAAATCGCAACCTTGTCAGGCATCAGCATCCTGAGCAGGCTTGCCTGGTGCTTCTCCCCAAAAAGCAACACGTGAGCACAACAACAAAAGAGCGCCGCCAGTTCTGCAAGTTGAATCGCAGATGGGCAGTTCACCCCTTTCTCCCACAGCGAAACAGCCTGCCGGGTGACGCCAACGAATGCCGCGACGTCGCCCTGAGACAGCCGGAGCTTCTTGCGCTCCATCTGCAGACGTTCGCCCAGTCCGCGCTTCTGCTCTTCTCTCATGCGCACTCCAATACTGTATAAACATACAGTATTCCACAGTAATTGACACAACGCAATGTCAATTTTCCATTGCAGTGCAACGCAAAATTGCGCCGCTTCAAAATTAATAGCGCATTCCGCACTCATGCCACGGCAGAGAAAATTTATTCGGAATTCCGATTGACAATTTAATTCAGAATTCCGATAATTCAATCATCACAAAAACCAAGCCGACGATGGTGAATCGACCGGATCCAAAGGGGTCTGGTCACGAGGCGTCGTTCGTTGGCTGGTGATGGTCGGACCAAGTACCCACGACCTAAAGCCGGGGCAAAGACCTAGATCACCAGGGAGACCTGCCAGGTGAGACGCTAGGCAATGATTGCCCTTCTTGAGAGGGGTAAAGCCAAAGCGCCACTGGTTGGCGCTTTGGTTTTAGGAAAGGCCCTTCCCTTTGTCTGTGCCATGCCTCCTCTCGCACACGCGAGCACATGGAAGCGCCCAAACACATAAGTACCCGCCATGAGAAAGCGCGCTCGCGGAGACGCCAGTGTCCACAAGCGCGTCTCCTCAAAGCACGCTCGGCAAGGCTCACCACATGGAGAAAAAGATGAACAACGCACAACAAATCACCCTGGTCCCTCCACCGCTCATGGAAGCCATGGACGCACGCGGTGGTGCCGCCATGATGTTCTTCGAACGCAACGGGACACATTGGTTCGCTTCGCTCATCCTGGGGCGCAATGAAGGTCAAGCACCTCATTGGATCTCACGCGAACGCCGTAGAGACAAGCTTGGCAGGCTGTGGGAGATAGAAAACATCCGATACGTACCAGATGACTTCGGCTTCCTTGTCGAAGTACCTCAGTTGCTCATGCTGCACTGATGTGCGGGGCTCGAAGCGCACGGCATCAGCACGGCTCGAGCGCCTTCATTCATGGACGCCGCCAGGTCGCAGCGTTCAAGCATTTCAATCCTTCCACCGGAGTTCACATGGACAGCATTCATCCTGTCATGCGCGATGCGCTGAATGGCTTCGCCCCCCGTTCATTCAACGATGACGACATCTATATCTATGACATTCAGTCCCGGCAAATTGTGGAGAGCTTTGGATCCGCCAGTCCCACCGCTCGTGCAGCTCGATACAGCGGCATTCCAGTAAAGGCCGGTCAATCCTGGTGCAGAGGCATGCAGGCCAAATACATGGAGTTGTCATGAACCCAACAACCCGGCGCTATCCGCGCACACTTCTGGAGGCCTTCCCCTGTGACGCAAGCAACGCCAATCCAATTCAAAGATACCGCCAGCCGCTCCCGAAGCGGCTCTTTTTTTGGTTCCTACGCAATGGCTGGTGTGCTGTACCTTTGTACCTCATTGTTCTTCTCATGTCTGGCTGTGTTGATGATCTTGTGGCCGTTCAGAACATGGCCGGCGGTCTGAAAGACAGTACAGCGAGGTGCCATCGTGGCGATATAGAAAGTGCTGATTGAGCTGGCAGAGTGTGCATGGTACATGCCTTCGCATGGAACGAGTCAACACCGACCGCGCAATTGTGTTCAATACAACCATGCAAGTCGCATTCAGACTCTGAGTTCGTGAACCACTTGCTGTCTTCTTTCATGCTGACCTCCTTGCTAGCCATGTCCGGATTCGCACTGGCCGGAGCGATTACGCCCGGCCCCGTCAACGTGCTCGCGCTGCGCCACGGAACCCAGCCCCAACGTAGCGTGGCATGGCTCTACGTCCTGGGTGCCAGCGTCAGCTATGCCGTGGTGGTCTGGGTCATGGGGCAAAGCGGGCAACTCCTGCTACGGATTCCGGTGCTTGCAGCGTCGGCTCCGTGGATCTGTGCGATCTACCTGCTATGGCTTGCCTGGCGTGTGGCGACAGCACCGGTATCGTCGCCGTCATCGCAAGAGCAGGACACCCCTCCCCTTCGACCCATGCAGGCCTTCGCACAAGGGGCCGCCGTGCAGGCGCTCAACCCGAAGGCCTGGCTGGTGGCATTGTCCGGAGTCGGCATGTTCGTGATTCCGTTGACAGCACGTGGCACCGCAGCGGCATCCGCACTTGCCTGGTTTTGCGGCATTTCCCTGCTGGCCTGCCTGGTGGGCATCGGCTGCTGGGCCATTCTGGGTAAAGTACTCGCACGTTGGCTTCAGACGCCCCGACGCCAACGGATCTTCAACGGACTGCTTGCGGCGCTGCTGGCCTGCAGCGTGCTTGGAGTGCTGGCATGATGATGGGCAGCGAACGCCCATCGCATAGCCGCGTATTCTTGCCCTCAATGACACAGCAGATCCATCATTTCCACCGACACCCCCTGGCCCCATGGATGGAATTGCGTGTCAGCGGGCCTTCGCCGCACTGTTTCCGGCTCCATGCCCATGACGAGTACTCGATCGGCATCGTGGACCACGGCAGCGCCGTGTTCCATCATGCAGGCGGCCCGGAGCGCGTCAACAAAGGCAGCATCGTGCTGATCGAACCAGGGCGCTGGCATGCATGCAACCCCGATCAGGTCACCGACTGGGCCTATCGCATGCTGTTCGTGCGTGCCGAGTGGGTGCACGAGCAGTTGCAGGCCACATCCGTGATCTTTCCTCACCGGGCACTGCATGATGCCAAGCTGGCGGCAACGGTTGATCGCCTCTGCCGGCCGTTGGACGGGCAGCACGCCGGGGTCGCAAGCCACGTTCGGCTTCTGCGGGATTTTCTTCAGCGCGTGAGCTCTTTGTCTGTTGCCGATGAAGAAAGAAACACCAGCAGCTTCCATGCCGTGCACGAGGCGCTGGAGACCTTGCACCGACATCCAGGCGCTGCCACCAGCGTGCAGTCGCTGGCACATGCAACAGGCATGAGCGCCTCGCGCTTCATCCGACACTTCAAGGCGGCAACGGGTGTCACGCCAGGTGCCTATCGCCTCAACCTGCGCCTGAACGGCGCGCGGCGCCTGCTGGCGCAAGGCATGCATCTGGCCGACGCGGCGCATTGCATGGGATTTGCGGATCAGGCCCACATGCAACGCGCCTTCAAAGCCCACCATTCGCTCACGCCAGGCAACTATGCCTCGACCGCAGAAGTGCCCGAAGCCGGGCCACGGTAACACCTGCCAGACCTCTGAGGGTCACAGCTCAAACCTTCAGCTTGAGCCTGTCCTGGTTCTGCGAAGCGATGGCGAATGAATGCGCGCAGTTGGAACCGGGCTACGCGTAGCGCCAATGTCCCGGTCATTGCCTTCACCACGCATGTCCAGGGATACTGCATCCGATATGCATCTATTCAAAGAGGGACGCGCTCCTTTCCTGGAGTTCCTGCGCAATCTCACACCCCAGGCACTCATTCTCTCGATAGCCATGCTGTCGGGGCACAATCTCCAGTGGTCGTGTTGCCATGTGGAGAACACATGGGAAACGATACTGTCTGCCGTGTTTTTCATGATCTGGGTTGCGGCCGTCTGGGCCAACTCTTCATTGTTTGTACAACGGTACTTGATATCGGTTGAGCGGATTGACCGGGTATCGAAGCGCCTGGGCCAACGGAAGGTGACAGGCTTTCGTCACCTTCAGATGCTCCTGACTTATGCGTGGAGATACCGGCGTGTAGTTTTTTTGGAATTGGTGTTCGTGGGCGCGGTCTTGGAAATCGGCATGACAGCAGTCGTGATTTTTGGTGTCACCAACTCTCAGGCACTGGCCAAGGCAATCAACGGTTAATGTCTCTTCCCCGCCTGCTGGCGCAAGGCATGCATCTTGCCGATGCGGCGCATTGCATGAGATTTGCGGATCAGGTCCACATGCAACGCGCCTTCAAGGGCCGCAGCTCGAATCTCCAGCTTGCGCCTGGATTCCGCAAGAACACCGATACTTGAGGGTTTCTCCTGAAGACGTCGGCGGCACATGGCCAATTTCCAAGATATCCAGCAACGCGAAACCGGTCTGAAGCAGCACCTGACCAGTGCCCAGATGGTGATGATCGCCATCGGCGGTGCCGTGGGCACGGGCCTCTTCATGGGCAGTGCATTCGCCATCGGTTTTGCGGGCCCCGCCGTGCTCGTCAGCTATGCGATCGGCGCGTTCATCTCGCTGCTCCTGATCGGCTGCCTGGGCGAGATGACGGTCGCTCATCCAACCTCCGGCTCGTTCGGCGCCTATGCCGAGTACTACCTCAGCCCGCTCGCCGGCTTTGTGGTGCGCTACGCCTATTGGGCCGCGCTGGTGCTGGCCGTCGGCATGGAGGTCACTGCCGTCGGCATCTACATGGCCTACTGGTTTCCCACGCTGCCGCAATGGATCTGGGTAGCGTTGTTCTCGATGATCCTGGTGGGCGTCAACCTGCGCAGCGTGAAAGTCTATGGGGCTGTGGAATACAGCTTCTCGGCGATCAAGGTAGCCGCCATCGTGGGTTTCGTGCTGATCGGCAGCTATGTCGTTTTTGGTGCCCGCATCCCCGGCATCGGATTCGACAACTATCAGCTCGGTGGCGGATTCTGGGCCAAGGGGGTCTGGGGCATGTGGCTTGGCGTGATCGTCGCCATGTTCAGCTATCTCGGCGTCGAGGCCATCGCCGTGGCGGCCGGCGAAGCACAGCATCCTGAACAGGCAGTGCAGCGCGCCATGAAGACCACCGTGCTGCGCCTGGTGCTGTTCTACCTGCTCACGTTGGCACTGATGCTGGCCATCGTCCCGTGGACGGAAGCCGCCAGGCAGACCAGCCCGTTCGTGCGGGTGATGGAGGTCATCGGCCTACCCGGCGCCGCGGGTGTGCTGAATTTCGTGGTG
Organism: Diaphorobacter ruginosibacter; assembly: GCF_014395975.1. Classification (NCBI taxonomy): domain Bacteria; kingdom Pseudomonadati; phylum Pseudomonadota; class Betaproteobacteria; order Burkholderiales; family Comamonadaceae; genus Diaphorobacter; species Diaphorobacter ruginosibacter. The sequence goes on from NZ_CP060714.1 coordinate 4,081,576, forward strand.
CTGGTTGCTGCGCTGTCGGCCATGAACAGCCAGCTCTACACCACTTCGCGCATGATGTTCAGCCTGTCGCGTGCCGCGCAGGCACCGCGCATTTTCGGCACCACCAATGCGAGCGGCGTTCCGGCTGCGGCCATCCTGGTCTCCAGCCTGGGAGCGGCCATTGCCATGTTCGTCAATGCGTTCTGGCCCAAGGAGTCCTTCGTGTGGATGATGTCCATCGCCATGTTCGGCGCCATGTTTGCATGGTTCATGGTGTTCGTCACCCATTTCGCATTCCGCCTGCGGCGCCGGCGTGAAGGAGCGCCCGACGTTGCGTTCCGCATGTGGGGCTTCCCATGGCTGACCTTGCTTGGTGCCCTGCTCATGGCCGGAGTCCTGCTGACCACCGCGCTCACGCCGGAATTCCGCCTCACGCTGGCATTCGGCATTCCATGGCTGCTGGTGCTGGCGCTCGTGTACTGGCTCAAGCGCAAGCCATAAGGAGCAATCCCCATCCTTATCGCACGAGCCAAGCGCGCACCACAAAACAGGCACGCGCCATGCGAGAGCAGCCGTGCAAGGGCCGCCCCGCCGCACTGGCTGCGTCCCCTTCCCGAACTGCGCAGCAGTTCGAGAGAAGGGGGAAGGCGCGAAGCGCCTCAGGGGGATGTCCCCTTCAACACTCCAGCCCACTCAAAACCAGGGTGCAGATCACTTCCTCGGCCCTGTCGAAATCCTGCTCGTCCAATTGAGGCTTGCCCAGCAGGATGGCGAACTGGGTCTGGTGCTCCGCATAGGCCTGCGTGACCGTCCAGATGATGAACATGAGGTGCGTGAAATCGAGCTTCGCTACCAGGCCCTTCTGGGCCCAGTGCTCGAACGTCGTCACTTCCTTCTGCAGCACGGGGGCAACGCGTTCGCGGATGGCTTCGGCGTATCGCGGTGCGCCCGCGATGACCTCCTTGGCGAAGACCTTCGCCGCATTGGGATGCTCCAGCGATGACCGCAGCTTGGCGCGAATGTACTTGCGCAGGGCCTTGGCCGGGTCGTCCTGTTCGCGCCACAGGTCCTCCATGCCCGAGAGCCAGTGGTCCAGCACATCGTCGAGCACGCGACGGTACAGCGCTTCCTTGCTGGGAAAGTAGTACAGCAGGTTGTGGCGGCTGATGCCGACCGCGCTGGCGATGCCTTCGAGCGACGCCCCCTCGAGTCCGAATTGCGCGAACTGGTTCTCTGCCTCGTTGAGGATCGCGCGCTCCTTGCGCAGGCGCGACGGGGTGGGCGCCCGGGGCGCTGCGGGTGCTTCGGCTGGCTGCAGCAGGTCGTCCGAAGGGGACACGGCCTGCCTGGTCGAGGATTTCGGGATCATTCGCGGTTCGTCGGTCATTGCACCATTGTGATGCGTTGCGGTACGCAGATTTTCAGGCATGGGCTTTGCATGGATGGGTTTTTACCGATTGGTAATTTTTTACCAACCAGTAAATTCTCACAAAACAACGCGGACATCGATCCGCAGCAACCACAAGAGGCCCACGATGATGACACCTCGGCAGTTTGCGTTCCTTCCTCCGTCGCCCCGAGACAGGCGACCGGCTTTTCACTCCAGTTGCAGTGCGCGCCAGCGCGCTCTGCAGTTCGAGAGCTTCCTCCCGCACTGACTCAACTCCCAAGGAGCCACGATGGAATCGACCGCCAACCGCGCGTGTGGTGTGCATGGTGCACGCCTGAATCTTGTCGAATACGCTGTGAATTTCAGTGATTCGCATGCCCCCCTGACCAAGCCGCAGGCCCTGATCGAGGCAGAGCGCTGCTACTACTGCTACGACGCGCCGTGCACCACGGCATGCCCCACCAGCATCGACATCCCCTCCTTCATCGCCCGCATCGCGCAAGGCAACGAGCGCGGCGCGGCCAAGGCGATTCTCGAGGCCAACCCGCTGGGAGGCATGTGCGCCCGCGTCTGCCCCACGGAGACCTTGTGCGAGCAGGCCTGCGTGCGCAACACGAACGAGGACAAGCCGGTGGAGATCGGATCGCTGCAGCGCTACGCCACCGACGCGCTGTTCGATGCGCCCGGGGCACCGCTGTTCACACGCGCGCCCTCCACGGGCAAGCGCATCGCCGTGGTCGGGGCAGGCCCTGCAGGCCTTGCCTGCGCGCACGGCCTGGCCTTGCGCGGCAACGACGTGGTGCTGTTCGATGCGAACGCCAAGCTCGGCGGGCTCAACGAATACGGACTGGCCACGTACAAGACGACCAACGGCTTTGCCCAGAAGGAAGTCGACTGGCTGCTCTCGATTGGCGGCATCTCGGTGCGCTGCAACCAGCGCCTGGGCCGCGACATGACGGTGGACAGCCTGCTGGCCTCCTACGACGCGGTGTTCCTGGGCATCGGCCTGTCCGGCGTGAACACGATCGGCATTGCCGAGCCGCAGGCGGAGGGCCTGCGCAATGCGGTCGAGTTCATCGCCGAGCTGCGCCAGGCCCATGACTACTCCAAGGTGCCGGTGGGACGCCGCGTGGTGGTGATCGGCGGCGGCATGACCGCCGTGGATGCCGCCGTGCAGGCCACCAAGCTGGGCGCGGAGGACGTGACCATCGTGTACCGCCGCGGTGCATCGGCCATGTCGGCATCGGTCGTGGAGCAGCGCTGGGCGCAAACCAACGGCGTGAAGATCCGGCACTGGAGCGCCCCCAGGGAAGTGCTGTGCGATGACGGCAAGGTGACCGGCGTGCGTTTCGTGATGACCTCCCAGCGCGCCGATGGCGGCATCACCGAGACCGATGAAACCTACGACCTGCCTGCCGACATGGTGCTCAAGGCCATCGGCCAGACCTATACGGCCGATCACGCGGGCGCCCATATCGCGCTTCAGAGCGGCCGCATCGCCACGGACGAAGAGGGCCGCACCAATGTGGGCCGCGTGTGGGCCGGCGGTGACTGCCGCTTCGGCGGCCGCGACCTCACGGTCGAGGCGGTGGAGCACGGCAAGGTGGCCGCGCAGTCCATCCACGCTGCGCTGAACGGCGCCTGACCTCATCGAACACGCATTCAAGGAGCAATTCCATGGCCGACATCAGCAGCAACTTCCTGGGTATCAAGAGTCCCAACCCGTTCTGGCTTGCATCCGCACCACCGACCGACAAGGAAATCAACGTCACCCGCGCCTTCGAGGCCGGCTGGGGCGGCGTCGTCTGGAAGACGCTCGGCGAAGACCCCTCGGTCGTCAACGTGAACGGCCCGCGCTACTCCACGCTCATGTCGCAGGACCGCCGCGTGATCGGACTGAACAACATCGAACTGATCACCGACCGGCCTCTGCAGCAGAACCTCGACGAGATCCGCCGCGTCAAGCGCGCCTGGCCCGATCGCGCCATGATCGTCTCGCTGATGGTGCCCTGCGTCGAGGAGAGCTGGAAACGCATCCTGCCCATGGTGGAGGACGTGGGCGCGGACGGCATCGAGCTGAACTTCGGTTGCCCGCACGGCATGAGCGAACGCGGCATGGGTGCGGCGGTCGGCCAGGTGCCCGAGTACATCCAGATGGTGACCGAGTGGTGCAAGCACTACTCCCGCCTGCCGGTGATCGTGAAGCTCACGCCCAATATCACCGACGTGCGCATGCCGGCCCGTGCCGCCAAGCGCGGCGGCGCGGATGCGGTCTCGCTCATCAACACGATCAACTCCATCATGGGGGTAGATCTCGACACCATGGCGATGCATCCCAGCACCGGGGGCTGGGGCTCGCATGGCGGCTACTGCGGCCCGGCCGTCAAGCCGATCGCGCTGAACATGGTGGGCGAGATCGCGCGCGACCCCGAGACCGCCGGCCTGCCGATCAGCGGCATCGGCGGCGTGACCACCTGGCGCGATGCCGCCGAGTACATTGCGCTGGGCTGCGGCACGGTGCAGGTCTGCACCGCGGCGATGGTCTATGGCTTCAAGATCGTGCAGGACATGTGCGACGGCCTGTCCAACTTCATGGACGCGCATGGCTACAAGACCATCGAGGAGTTCCGCGGCAAGGCCGTGCCGACGGTGAAGGACTGGAAGCAGCTCAACCTCAAGCATGTGGACAAGGCGGTCATCAACCAGGAATCCTGCATCCAGTGCGGACGCTGCCACGTGGTGTGCGAGGACACGTCGCACCAGGCCATTTTCTACAAGAAGGGAGACAACGGAGAGCGCCGCTTCGAGATCAACGAAGCGGAATGTGTCGGCTGCAACCTGTGCGTGTCGATCTGCCCGGTTCCGGAGACGATCTCGATGCGCACGCTGGCAGTCGGTGAAGTGGATGCACGCACCGGCATTCAGGTGACGGGTGAGTATGGCAACTGGACAACGCATCCGAACAATCCCCAATGTCTTGTCGCTGCGCAGGCGTGAAACCATTCGCCTTTCGCGTTTGAGACATGAAATTGGATAGTTGGATACGCAACGCAACTGCCCCTTCCCGGGGCTTTTGCAGTTGCCGGAATTGGTAGGTTTTTTGCTAGTGCTATGAGAGTTTGCATCCCTTGATGATTCACTGAACCATAGGAGCTTTCCCATGACAAGCCCGCACATCGCTGGTGCCGCCAGCGACCTGACGAACGACGATCTGGCGCCCACCACCGCGGCGCAGCGAACCTGGCGCTGGTATCACTTCACCGCATTGTGGATAGGCATGGTGATGTGCATTCCGGCATACACGCTGGCAGCCAGCCTCGTCGAGGGGGGCATGTCGGCGATGCAGGCGGTGATGACCGTCTTCATCGCGAACGTGATCGTGCTGGTTCCGATGCTGCTCATCGGCCATGCGGGCGCGAAATACGGCATCCCCTATGCGGTGCTGGCCCGCGCCTCGTTCGGCACGAAGGGCGCCAAGCTGCCCGCCGTGCTGCGCGCCCTCGTGGCCTGCGGCTGGTACGGTATCCAGACCTGGTTCGGCGGCCTGATGATCTACACGCTGCTGGGTGTGATCATTGGCCATCCGCTGGAGAGCGACAAGATACCGGGCCTCGGGATCAATCTTGCGCAGCTGATCTGCTTCCTGGTCTTCTGGGCCATCCAGTTCTACTTCGTGGTGCACGGCCTCGAATCCATCCGCAAGCTCGAAACCTACACCGCCCCGGCCAAGATCATCATCTGCTTCGTGCTGCTGTGGTGGGTCTATGAAAAGGCCGGCGGCTTCGGCCCCATCCTGCACAAGCCGTCCGCCTTCGAGGCCGGCGGCCCCAAGGCAGGCCAGTTCTGGACGACCTTCTGGCCTTCGCTCACCGCCATGATCGGCTTCTGGGCCACGCTCGCGCTCAACATTCCCGATTTCACTCGCTTTGCCAAGTCGCAGCGCGACCAGGTGGTCGGACAGGCCATCGGCCTGCCGGTTCCCATGGGCCTGCTGGCCGCCCTTGCGGTGATCGTGACATCCGCCACCGTGGTCATCTACGGCAAGGCCCTGTGGGACCCCGTCGACGTGGCCGCACGCATGACCGGCGCCGCCGTGCTGATCGCGCTGATCGTGCTGCTGGTCGATACCGTGAGCGTGAACCTGGCCGCGAACCTGGTCGGTCCGGCCTACGATTTCTCGGCGCTCAATCCGCGCAAGATCAGCTACCGCACCGGCGGCTACATCACGGTCGCCATCGCCATCATCATGATGCCCTGGAAGATCCTGGAATCCACGCAGGGCTACATCTTCACCTGGCTGATCGGCTACTCCGCCCTGCTCGGCCCCATCGCCGGCATCCTGATGGTGGACTACTTCCTCATCCGCCGCACCCACCTCGACGTGCCCGAGCTCTACAAGGAAGACGGCAAGTATTCGTACTCCGGTGGCTGGAACTGGGTAGCCATCGCCGCCTTCGTGATCGGCGTGGCACCCAATATCCCCGGCTTTCTGAACGCGGCATTCCCCGCAAGCTTTCCAAACGTAGGCAGCGTGTTCAAGGAGCTGTATGCCTACGCATGGTTCATCGGCCTGTTCATCGCGGCAGTCATCTACCGCATCGGCATGGCCGGACACGTGATCTCCTCGCAAGCCACTTTGAGGCGGGCATGAGATAGGGGCCGCCCGCCATTGGTGCGGAGCGGCCTCTTTTTGGTATCGATGGATGGAACGTGCAGCTGAAGCAGCGATTCCATGCCAGGGTCTTCAGCAAGAGTTTTCAGTGAGCCAAGCAAAGGAGCAACATGATGAGCACAGCCAGCCGCCCCCTTCTGATCCGTGGTGGCACCGTAGTGAATGCCGACCGCGAAGAGCGCGCCGACGTATTGATCGTCGATGGCAGGATCGCTGCAGTCGGAGAAGCGGCTGTTGCCCAGGCTCCCTCCGGTGCCGAGACGCTGGATGCCAGCGGCCAGTACGTCATGCCCGGCGGCATCGATCCGCACACGCACATGCAGCTGCCCTTCATGGGCACGGTCACGGCCGACGACTTCTTCACCGGCACGGCCGCGGCCCTGGCCGGCGGCACGACCAGCATCATCGACTTCGTGATTCCCGATCCGAAGGAGCCGTTGATGGACGCCTACCGCAAGTGGCGCAGCTGGGCGGAGAAGGCCGCGTCCGACTACTCCTTCCACGTGGCCGTGACCTGGTGGAGCGACCAGGTGCGCGAGGACATGGGCACGCTGGTCCGCGAGGAAGGCGTGAACAGTTTCAAGCACTTCATGGCCTACAAGAACGCCATCATGTGCGATGACGAAACGCTGGTGAACAGCTTCAGGCGCGCCCTGGAGCTCGGCGCCATGCCCACCGTGCATGCAGAGAACGGCGAGCTGGTCTACCTGCTGCAGCAGGAGGTCGCGCGCATGGGCATCACCGGACCCGAAGGCCATCCCCTCTCCCGTCCGCCCATGGTCGAGGCCGAGGCCGCCAACCGCGCCATTGCCATTGCCGATGTGCTGGGCGTGCCGATCTATGTGGTGCACGTGAGCTGCATCGAGGCCGCCGATGCGATCGCACGCGCCCGCGCCCGTGGACAGCGCGTCTATGGCGAGGTGCTGGCAGGCCACCTGACGATCGACGACAGCGTGTACCGCCACCCCGACTACGCTACGGCGGCAGCCTACGTGATGAGTCCGCCGTTCCGCCCCAAGGAGCACCAGGAAGCCCTGTGGCGTGGCCTGCAGGCCGGCCACCTGCACACCACGGCAACCGACCACTGCACGTTCTGCGCGGCGCAGAAGGCGGCCGGCAAGGACAACTTCGCCAAGACGCCGAACGGCACGGGCGGCGTGGAGGAACGCATGGCCGTGGTCTGGGACGCCGGCGTCAACACCGGGCGCCTCACGCCCAGCGAGTTCGTCGCCGTCACCTCGGCCAACACCGCCAAGCTGTTCAATGTCTACCCTCGCAAGGGCTTCGTCGGCGTGGGTGCCGACGCCGACATCGTGCTGTGGGACCCGAAGGCCACCAAGACAATGTCGGTGAAGACGCAGCACTCCAAGGGCGACTTCAACATTTTCGAGGGCCGCCAGGTGACGGGCATCCCGAGCCACACCATCAGCCGCGGCAAGGTGGTCTATGCCAACGGCGATCTGCGCGCGGAGAAGAACGCGGGCCAGTATTTCAAGCGGCCGGCTTTCGGCCCCAACTTCCAGGCCGTGCAGAAGCGCGCCCAAGACCTCGCACCTGCTGCGGTTGAACGCAAGGGCTGAGCGGCATCTGCTGCAAAATAGCCCAAGGAGATAACCAAAATGGATACCAAAGTGAAAAGCAACAACACCGACGTCAGCCATCTGCGCGTGAACGGCGAACGCCTCTGGCAATCGCTGATGGAGCTCGCGGAAATCGGCGGAACCGCCAAGGGCGGCGTCTGCCGCCTGGCGCTCACCGACCTGGACAAACAAGGACGCGATCTCGTCACGCGCTGGGCCAGGGAAGCGGGCATGACCGTCACCATCGACAAGATCGGCAACGGCTTCATGCGCCGCCCCGGCCGCAACAACAGCCTGCCGCCGATCATGACCGGCAGCCACATCGACACCCAGCCGACAGGCGGCAAGTTCGACGGCAACTACGGCGTGCTGGCAGGCATCGAAGTGGTGCGCACGCTCAACGACCACAACATCGAAACCGAGGCTCCCATCGAGGTGGCCTTCTGGACCAACGAGGAAGGCTCGCGCTTCGTTCCGGTGATGATGGGCTCGGGCGTGTTCGCCAAGGCCTTCACGCTGGAGCACGCGTATGCCGCCAAGGACACCGACGGCAAGAGCGTGAAGGAAGAGCTCGAACGCATCGGCTACGTGGGCCCCGAGGAGCCCGGCGATCATCCGATCGGCTACTACTTCGAGACCCACATCGAGCAGGGCCCGGTGCTGGAGGACAACGACAAGACCATCGGCGTGGTGACGGGCGTGCTCGGCATCCGCTGGTACGACTGCACGGTCACCGGCATGGAGGCGCATGCGGGCCCGACACCCATGGCGCTGCGCAAGGACGCGCTGCAGGTTGCCACGCGCGTGATGCAGGAAGTCGTTGCCTGTGCGCACCGCCACCCGCCCCATGGACGCGGTACCGTCGGCATGGTGCATGTGCACCCGAACAGCCGCAACGTGATTCCCGGCCAGGTCAAGTTCAGCATCGACCTGCGCAATGCCACCGACGCGGACTGCGAGGCAATGGACGCGGACATCCGCGCCGTGGCCGATCGCATCAGCAAGGAGACGGGCCTGCCGATCAAGATCGACCTGGTGTCGAGCTATCCCGCGCAGCCCTTCAACCCCGAGTGCATCGAGGCGGTGCGCCGCGGGGCCGAGACGCTGGGCTATTCCAACATGAATGCCGTGTCGGGTGCGGGGCATGATGCCGTGTACATGGCACGGCTTGCGCCCGCGGGGATGATCTTCATTCCCTGCAAGGACGGAATTTCCCACAATGAGATCGAGGACGCCAAGCCCGAACACATCACCGCGGGCTGCAACGTGCTGCTGCATGCGATGCTGGAGCGTGCCGGAACCTGATCCTGGATCCGGTTTTTCGAATGAGAAAAGGGCCTGCTGGCCCTTTTGTGTTTTTATATTTCTGGAGTCGCGCCTTCAGTTAGCCAGCGCCGCCAAGGCATCCCCCGTCAACCGATACCGGATCCACTCCTTCTGCGGCAGCGCTCCGAGGCTGTCGTAGAACTCAAGGGAAGGCGTGTTCCAGTCCAGGCAGCTCCACTCGAACCGCCCGCAATCCTTTTCCAAGGCGATCCGCGCCAGCGCCTTCAGCATCGCCTTGCCCGCACCATGACCGCGCGCGGCTCCATCGACATAGAGATCCTCCAGATAGATCCCGTTGCGCCCCTGCCATGTGGAGTAGTTGAAGAAATACACCGCCATGCCCACAGGCGCTCCGTCCAGCTCGCAAATCAGGGCATGTGCCGTCGCATCCGGGGAAAAAATGGTTCGGTGCACATGCTCGGTCGTGGTCAGGACCTCGTTCTCGGCTTTCTCGTAGATGGCCAGATCGCGCACGAAACGCAGGATCGTCGGCGTGTCCTCGATCACCGCCGCGCGCACCACCAGGGAAGATTCATTGCTGCTCATCGCTTCTTCACTCACTCATTCACTCAACGTCAAACTCAAACTCTATCTCTATCTGGCAGCCGGAGTCACCGGCGTCACTCGACCCGCAGCCCGCTGGCACCGGCCTCCACACGGCCGATGACCGCCGCGGAGCCGAAGCCTTCGCGCTCGAAGATCGCCAGCACGTCCGCCACGCTCTCGGGCGCGCAGGACACCAGCAGGCCTCCCGAGGTTTGCGGATCGCTCACCAGGTTCTGCGTCGTGGCGGGCAGGCCCTTCGCGATCTGCACCTCGGCGCCGTACGCGGCCCAGTTGCGGCCGCTTGCGCCGGTCACGTTGCCGTCCTCGGCAAGCTGCACCACGCCCGGGAGCAGCGGAACCTTCGCCCAGTCGACCACGACCTGCACCCCCGCTCCGCGCGCCATCTCGAGCGCATGGCCGGCCAGGCCGAAGCCCGTCACATCGGTGATCGCATGCACGCCGGGCAGTTCCGCCAGCAAAGGGCCCGGGGTGTTCAGGCGCGTGGTGTTGGCGATCATCTCACGATAGCCTGCATCGTCCAGCTTGAGCTTCTTGAGCGCTGCGGAATAGATGCCGACGCCCAGCGGCTTGCCAAGCACCAGCACGTCGCCCGCCTTCGCCTCGGCATTGCGGCGAACGCGATCCGGGTGCACCAGTCCCATCGCGACCAGGCCGTAGATCGGCTCGACCGAGTCGATCGTGTGGCCGCCCGCGATCGGGATGCCCGCCGCACGGCAAACGTCCTGGCCACCGCGCACGATGGCACCGATCACGTCGAGCGGCAACTGGTTGATCGGCATGGCGACCAGCGCCAGCGCCATGATGGGCTTGCCGCCCATCGCGTAGACGTCGGACAGCGCGTTCGTCGCGGCGATGCGGCCGAACTCATAGGGGTCATCGACGATCGGCATGAAGAAATCGGTGGTCGCCACCAGTGCCTGGGAATCATTGAGCCGGTAGACGGCTGCGTCGTCCGCAGTCTCGATACCGACCATCAGCTCAGGGGGAATCACCGCGTTGGCGCCGCTGGATTGGAGAATCTCCGACAGCACGCCCGGGGCAATCTTGCAGCCGCAGCCGCCGCCATGTGACAGCGACGTGAGGCGCGGCAGCGTCGGGGTGGCCACGGGGATGTTCGGGGAAGGGCTGCTGGCAGTCATGGCAAATCTTCAATCGGAAAATGAAATGCAGGTGGCATCCATCATCCCAGATTTGCGGCCGGGGCCAGGCCGTGCGGTTACTTCGCTTGGCGGGCGGGCGCGCCTACGGGCTATAGTTGCGCCCTCACCGCAAGTCTGTCATGTCCCACTTCCAGCCCGTACGCCCTGCCGACCGCCACCGTTTCGACGCCATCATCGACGCGCGCTCGCCCGCCGAGTTCGCCGAGGATCACATCCCCGGAGCCATCAATTGCCCGGTGCTGGACAACGAGGAGCGCGCGATCGTGGGAACGATCTTCGTGCAGCAGAGCGCGTTCGAGGCGCGCCGCGTGGGGGGCGCCATGGTGGCGGCCAATCTGGCCCGGCACCTGAAGGAGCAGTTCGCGGACAAGCCCGAGAACTGGAAGCCGCTGGTGTACTGCTGGCGCGGCGGCCTGCGCTCGGGCTCGATGGTCCAGTGGATGCGGCTGGTCGGCTGGGATGCACAGCAGCTTGCAGGCGGATACAAGTCGTTTCGCCGCGAGGTGATCCGGCAGATCGAGGAACGGGTTCCGCAGCTCGACCTGCGCGTCATCCTGGGTGCGACCGGCAGCGCGAAGACCCGCATCCTGCAGGCGCTCGAGGCACAGGGCGCGCAGGTGCTCGACCTCGAACACTACGCGCGCCACAAGGGCTCGCTGCTCGGCAACCTGCCGGGCGTGGCCCAGCCGTCGCAAAAGCACTTCGAGACGCAGATTGCCACCGTGCTCGAGCGCATGGATCTGTCGCGCCCCGTGTATGTGGAGGGCGAAAGCGCACGCATCGGCCGCATGTCGGTGCCCATTCCGCTGATCAACCGCATGCGCCATGCGCAGCCCATCGAGATCGCCGCCACGCCCGAAGCGCGGCTCGCGTACCTGCTTCGTGACTACGATTACCTGGGCAACGACGTACCGCTGTTGTGCGAGAAGCTGGGCATGCTCACCGAGCACCTGGGCAAGGAGGTCGTGGGCCGCTGGCAGAACTGGGCTCGCGAGCACCAGCTGTCCCCGTTGTTTGCCGAGCTGATGGCGCTGCACTACGACCCGCACTACCGGCGCTCCCAGTCCCGCCACTTCGCCCTCTGGGAAAAACGGCGCAGCGTGGAGGTCACCTCGCTTGACCAGGCAAGCATCGAGCGCATCGCCGTGCAGATCCTGGACGACGAAGGCAAGGCACGCTGAAAGCGCACCGGTGGACGGGTGAAATTCCCCACCAGACCTTGCCGGCATGCGTTGCCGGATAAGATTCCCGCTGCGTGGCCGCACACCGCATCGCCATGCACCAGCACTACCCGTGCTTTTCTCCGGGCAGTCCCCTGCCCGCAACCCCTGGCTTTGGATCGTGCCTTTGATGTGGAGTGGAGTCCCCACCCACACGTCATGGATCGCTGATAGGGCAGCCGCCTTCCGCGCTGCCCCGGTATTTTTCTCAAAGGATTTCACACCATGCAGGCCCTTGCCCGCCTGAGCCAGTTCGTTGGCAAGACGTTCGCCCTGTGGACGTTGCTCTTCGCGATTCTCGCGTTCTTCTTTCCCGCCCAGTTCAAATGGATCGGTCCCTATGTGGTGCCGCTCCTGGGCATCATCATGTTCGGCATGGGGCTGACCCTGTCCAAGGAGGACTTCCGCGAAGTCCTGCGCCGCCCGCGCGACGTGACCGTTGGCGTGCTGGGCCAGTTCGTGATCATGCCCGGGCTGGCCTGGGCGCTGTCCAAGGGCCTGAACCTGCCGCCCGAAGTCGCCGTCGGCGTGATCCTCGTGGGCTGCTGCCCCGGCGGCACCGCGTCGAACGTGATGACGTTCCTCGCGCGCGGCGACGTGGCGCTCTCGGTGGCCATCACTTCCGTCACCACGCTGCTCGCGCCCATCGTGACGCCTGCGCTCATCTATCTGCTGGCAAGCCAATGGATCGAGGTAAGCGCCGCCGCGATGTTCTGGTCGATCATCCAGGTCGTGGTGCTGCCGATCGCCCTGGGCGTGATCTGCCAGACGCTGCTGCGCGAGAAAGTGAAGGCCGCCATCGACGTTCTGCCCCTCGTGTCGGTGGTCGCCATCGTGGCGATCGTTGCCGCCGTGGTCGCCGGCAGCCAGCAGCGCATCGCCTCGAGCGGGCTGATGATCTTTGCGGTCGTCGTGCTGCACAACGGCCTGGGCTATCTGCTGGGCTATACGCTCGCCAGGATGTTCGGCATGAGCGTGCCCAAGCGCAAGACGCTGGCGATCGAAGTCGGCATGCAGAATTCCGGCCTCGGCGTGGCCCTCGCGACGGCGCATTTCTCGCCGCTCGCGGCCGTGCCCAGCGCCATCTTCAGCGTGTGGCACAACATCTCGGGTCCGATCATCGCAACCATCTTCCAACGCTTCGACAACGACAAGCGTTGACCTCCGGGTGCCGCGCCCTGCCCGGCGAGGGTACACGGCGCGCGGTTTCCCGCGGTGGGGTAAAAAGAGGGCTTCGCACCAGCCATCTTTCCCCATGCGCCCGCATTCCCACCACCTCGCACCCGCGCTCGCTCTCGCGCTCACTGCCGTCTGGAGCCTGAGCGCGCTCTTCCCCTCTGCGGCGCAAGCCGCCATCGACGGCGTGAGCACCGGGGGCTGCGAGGTGCTGGCCTCGGGCCAGTTGCGCAGCAATGACTACCTTCATTCGTTCCAGGGCGAGTGCCGCTCCGGCCTGGCCGAAGGCCGAGGCAAGGCCACCTGGAAACTGCGCCATGCCCCCGACGCGCCACCGGTGGTCTGGGAGGGCCGCTTCTCCCAGGGCATCTTTCTCGCGGAGCGCCAGACCGTGGGCGCAAGGCGCGTGGACAACACGCGGGTGCTGCTCGACCAGGGCCGCCTCGACGGCCCCGGAAACGCGTCTGCAGGACGCCTCTGGGTGGAAAGCCGCATCGACGGCAAGCTGCCCGCGTCCGTCTGCCAGCCACTCAGCCTGCAGGTATCCACCAGCGGCAGTCTCGCCGACGACGCGCTGGCCAAGGCCTGGATGGATGCCGCCTATGCACGCTGGCAGTCCACATGCAGCGATGCGGGAGCGGCCGCACTCAAGGGCCGCAGCTTGAGGGTGCAGTTGCACGAAGGCGGCAGCTGGTCGCCCGATGCCTACGGCAACATTCCGGCGGGCACCGCGCAGGCATTGCGCCACTGGGGCAGCACGTCCGGCCCGCAAGGCGATTGGCAAAGCTACACCAACCGTGCAGCCCAGAAGGTGGCGGACGCGCAGCGCGCAAAGCAGGAGACCGACGAGGCACGAGCCAACGAGGCCCGCATCCGTGCCTTTGCACGCAAGCATGGCGCGACGCGCTATGTGGAGCTGGCGGAGCTCGACAGGAATCCCTTCCGCTTCGGTGGCGACGTGCTGCTCATCGCGGTCCGGCTGGCCGAGGCACGCACCCCTGTCGAGGCCTACGTGACCCCGGCACGGGCCGCACGCACGGAATGGACCCGCGTGATCCTGCGCGGCCCGATTGCGGACTGGGATGCGCAGCCCCGCATCGTTGCGGTGCGCGTGAAGGGCCGGTCCACCGACCCCTACACGCGCGACATGCTGCTCCTGGAGATGGTGGACAGCCAGCGCTGCTCACAGCCCGATTGCGAGGACTATCTCTACATGCCGGGCCGCCGCTGGCTGCGCGACGAGAGCTTCAATGCCCGGCTGGAGCGCGTGGACGCGCAGCCGCTTCGGACGGCAGGGCTGCGCTGATTCAGCGCGGCGTTCCGTGCGAGGTGGGGGTGCCGCGCGCCTGCGCCGCCAGCAGCGCGCGCCCGGCATCGGTCAGCGCCACCATCCAGCGCCCCTCCTCCTGCTGCATGCGCAACAGGCCGGGGCCACGCTCTCCGCCCACCACCGCATCCCCCAGCAGCGTGATCTCGCGCATCAGCGAACTGGCGCTCGCATCGAGCATCTTGCACAGGCGTGCGATCGACACCGGGTCGCTGCCGCGCTCGCGCTGCTGCTCATCGAGCGCCATGAGAATGCGCAGCGCAAGTGGCAGCTCGGACGCGATGCTCATGGCTGTAGGGCCTCATGCAGGTCCAGCACGACAGGGATCGACTTCGACGTGGGCGTTCCCGCGTTCGCAGCCACCGCCGACAGGGGAACCAGCGGATTGGTCTCGGGGTAGTACGCCGCGAGATTGCCGCGGGGAATGTCATAGGCGACCAGCCTGAATCGATCCGCACGCCGCTCCTGCCCGTCGTCCCACACGGTGCGGATGTCCACCCAGTCGCCATCGTTCATGCCGAGTGCGCGGATGTCCTCGGGATGGATGAACACCACGCGCCGCTGGCCGAACACGCCGCGGTAGCGGTCGTCCATGCCGTAGATCGTGGTGTTGTACTGGTCATGCGAGCGCGTGGTGAGCAGCGTGAAGACGATGCGGCCCGGCATGCGTTCGCGAGCGCGGTGGGACGGCGTGTTGCGCGGCACCTCGTGCGCCTGGAACGCGGCCTTGGCCGAGGGCGTGCGCCATACACGCTCGCTTGCCGTGTTGCGCAGGCGAAAGCCGCCAGGCACGGACACGCGCTGGTTGAAGCGCGCGAAATCGGGAAACACCTTCTCGATCTCGTCGCGGATCAGCGCATAGTCGCGTGCAAGCCCCGTCCATGGCACGCGGCTTCGTGCCCCGAGGGTCGCCTGCGCCAGTCGCGCGACGATGGCGGGCTCGGAGAGCAGGTGCTCCGAAGCCGGCGGATTGATGCCCACGGAGAGATGCACCATGCTCATCGAGTCCTCGACGGTCACGCCCTGCGGCCTGCCGTCCTGCATGTCGATCTCGGTGCGCCCGAGGCAGGGCAGGATCAACGCCTCGCGCCCGTGCACCACATGGCTGCGATTGAGCTTCGTGGCCACATGCACCGTCAGGTCGCAGCGCTGCAGCGCCTTCCATGTTTCATAGGTATCGGGTGTGGCGGCGGCGAAGTTGCCGCCCAGCGCAAAGAAGACCTTCGCCTTGCCGTCGCGCATGTGCCGGATGGCCTCCACCGTATCCACGCCGTTGGCGCGTGGCGGCTCGAAACCGTAGACATCGCGCAGCCGGTCCAGCAGGGCTGCCGGTGGCTTCTCCCAGATGCCCATCGTGCGGTCGCCCTGCACGTTGCTGTGGCCACGTACGGGGCATGCGCCCGCGCCGGGGCGGCCGATATTGCCGCGCAGCATCAGCAGGTTCACGATCATCTGGATGGTGGCCACCGAATGCATGTGCTGCGTGATGCCCATGCCCCAGCAGGCAATCACGTTCCTCGCCCCGATGTAGACATCGGCCGCACCGCGCATCTGTGCTTCACTGAGTCCCGATTCCTCCTCGAGCAGGGGCCATGCCGCGGCACGCACGCTCTCGGAGAGCGAGGCAAGCCCCGTGGTGTGTTCATCGATGAAAGCAAGATCCAGCACGTCGCCGTGCGCGTCATGCTGCTCCAGCACATGCTTCATCATGCCAAGCACCGCCGCCAGGTCTCCGCCCACGCGCAGCTGGAAGTAGTGCGTGCTGATGGGCGTGGAGCCGAAGGTGGCCATCTCCAGCTTGTCCTGCGGATCGGCAAAGCGCTCAAGGCCGCGCTCGCGCAGCGGATTGAAGCTGACGATGCGCGCGCCGCGCCGGTGCGCCTCGCGCAGCTCGCCCAGCATGCGCGGATGGTTGGTCCCCGGGTTCTGGCCGAAGATGAAGATCGCATCAGCCTTCTCGAAATCGGCCAGTTCCACCGTTCCCTTGCCCACGCCGATCTGCGGACGCATCGCGCTGCCGCTCGGCTCGTGGCACATGTTGGAGCAGTCGGGAAAATTGTTGGTGCCGAACTCGCGCACGAACAGCTGGTACAGGAATGCGGCCTCGTTGCTGGTGCGGCCCGAGGTGTAGAAGATGGCCTCGTCCGGATCGGGAAGCGCATTCAGGTGCCGCGCAACCAGCGCGAACGCTTCGTCCCAGCCGATCGGGCGGTAGCGGTCGCTTGTTGCGTCATACACCATGGGATGCGTGAGCCGCCCCTGGTCCTCGAGCCAGAAGTCGCTTTGCTGCGCCAGCTCGCTCACCTTGTGCCGCGCGAAGAGTTCGGGCCCGGCCCGCCGCGCGGTGGCCTCCGCCGCGACGGCCTTCACCCCGTTCTCACAGAACTCGAAGGTGGAGGCATGGTTGCGATCCGGCCATGCGCAACCAGGGCAGTCGAAGCCGTCGGGCTGGTTGGCGGCCAGGAGCGTCTTCGCGCCCTTGACCGGAATGTCCTGCCGCAGCAGCGCGTTCTTCACGCTGTTGAGGGCCCCCCAGCCGCCCGCGGGGCCCTTGTAGAACGCGATCTTCTCTTCTTTCATGGCTGTCTCCTGACAGGCAGGCCCGGGGCCGGGCCGGTTCCCGGGCGACTGCGGCCGCGTGCGTGCTGTTCGCCTCAGGTGTTCTTGCTGACCGTGATCGTCGGGAACTTCGACGAAAAATCCTTGGCCTGCTGAGCGATCTTCACCGCCACCGAGCGCGCGATGGACTTGTAGATCTTCGCCACGTCGCCGTCGGGATCGGCCACCACCGTCGGCTTGCCGCTGTCGGCCTGCTCGCGGATCGACATGGCCAGCGGCAGCGCGCCCAGGTAGTCGATGCCGAACTTGTCGGCCATCTTCCTGCCGCCGTCTGCGCCGAAGATGTGCTCGGCATGCCCGCAGTTCGTGCAGATGTGCACGGCCATGTTCTCGACCAGCCCCAGGATCGGCACGTTGACCTTCTGGAACATGTTGATGCCCTTCTTCGCATCGAGCAGCGCGATGTCCTGCGGCGTCGTCACGATCACCGCGCCCGTGAGCGGCACCTTCTGCGACATCGTAAGCTGGATGTCGCCGGTTCCGGGCGGCATGTCGACCACGAGATAGTCCAGGTCCTGCCAGCGCGTCTGCATGATGAGTTGCTCGAGCGCCTGGCTCGCCATCGGGCCGCGCCAGATCATCGCCTGCTCCTCGTCCACCAGGAAACCGATGGAATTGATCTGCAGGCCCATGCTGCGCTTGGGCTCCATCAGCTTGCCGTCCAGGCTCTCGGGCTTGCCCGAGGTGTTGGTCATGAGCGGCTGGCTCGGGCCGTAGATATCGGCATCGAGCAGCCCGACGTTCGCGCCCTCGGCGGCCAGCGCCAGCGCCAGATTGACGGCCGTGGTGCTCTTGCCCACGCCGCCCTTGCCGGATGCCACGGCAATGATGTTCTTCACCCCGGGCAGGAGCTGCACGCCGCGCTGGACGGTGTGCGCGATGATCTTGCTGACGATGTTGACCGAGACGTTCTCCACGCCCGGGATGTTCTTCGCGGCGGCCACGAGCTGCTGGCGCAGCTCCGGCACCAGGCTCTTGGCGGGATAGCCGATTTCCACGTCGAACGCGACGTCGCCGCCGCTGATCGTGACGTTGCGCACAGCGCGCGAGGTCACATAATCCTTACCGCTGTAGGGGTCGCGAACGTGGGCGAGAGCCTCCATGAGACCCTGTTCAGTGATGGCCATACTTTATTTACTCCTCAGGAGTCAGGTAGTCTATCGAAGCCGAGTGCCATCTGCTGGCACGCGGCCTTACTTTGTTCCCACATACCAACCAGCCAGGTGTCCCTTGAAGTTGAAGATGGCCCAGAACTCCCTGTTCGCAATCCTGTTGCGTTCGCCATGGTGGATCAGCCTTGCCGTGGTGCTCGTGATCGTGGCGGTCTGCGGTGCATTCCTGCCGCGCGAGATCGCGCCCTTTGCCGCGCTGGGGGCACTCCCGATCTTCGTGATCGGCTGCATGGCGGCATGGCGCCAGTTCCGCGCGCCCAGCAGCTCCCGCCTCCAGACGATGCACGCGCGCATCGCCGCCATGTCCTGGAAGGAATTTGCCGCGGCCCTCGAGACGGCCTGGCAGCGCGAAGGCCAGTCCGTGCAGCGCATGCCGGGCGGCAACACCGCCGCCGACCTGCAGCTCGCCAAGGGCGGCACCACGTCGCTGGTGAGTGCCCGCCGCTGGAAGGCCGCCAATCACGGTGTGGAGCCCCTGCGCGAACTGCAGGAGGCCGTGGCGCGCCAGAAGGCCGATCACGGCGTGTACGTGGTCCTGCAGGGCTCGCTCACCGAGAACGCCCGCGCCTTCGCCAAGGAGCACGGCCTGCTGCTGCTCGAAGGCGATGCGCTCTGCGCGATGCTGCTGAAGTCGCAGGGCGACCGGTCCTGACGCCGACAACGACGGCATGACCGCGCCGCACCAACCCCTCACAGGCCTGGTTCTGTCCGGCGGCGGAGCGCGCGCCGCCTACCAGGTGGGCGTACTCGAGGCCATTGCCGACCTGCGCATCTCCTGCGGGCTGCCGCGCCAGAACAGCCCTTTCCAGATCCTGTGCGGCACGTCGGCCGGTGCCATCAACGCCTCCGCCCTTGCCTGCGGGGCCGATCATTTCGACGACACGGTGCGCCATGTCGCCAGCGTGTGGCGGCACTTCGAGGCCGAACAGGTTTATCGCGCCGACTCCATCAGCGTGCTGCGCAGCGGCGCACACTGGCTGACGCTGTTGTCGCTCGGCTGGACGGTGGCGCGCTGGCGCAAGGCGCGGCCGCACGCATTGCTCAACAACCAGCCGCTGGCCGAACTGCTCACGCAGCTGGTGCGCCTCGAACGCCTGCCGGGGCTGATCCAGGATGGCCACCTCGACGCGCTGGCGGTGACCGCGTCAAGCTACACCACTGGCGAGCACGTCACCTTCTACCAGTCACGCGAAGCGCGCCCGCCGTGGATCCGTTCGCAGCGCAAGGCCGTGCGCGCGGAAATCACGCACGCGCACCTGCTGGCCTCGTCGGCCATTCCATTCATCTTTCCCGCGCGTTCGGTCACCTTCAACCAGCAGACGCACTATCTGGGCGACGGCTCCATGCGCCAGACCGCGCCGATCGCGCCGGCCATCCACCTGGGCGCCGACCGCATCCTGGTGGTGGGCGCGGGCCGCATGAACGAGCCCGAGCTGGTGGTGCCGCGTGGCGTGGTACCGGCCTATCCTTCTCTCGCGCAGATCGGCGGCCATGCGCTCTCCAGCATCTTCCTCGATGCCCTGTCGGTAGACGTCGAGCGCGCTGAGCGCATCAACCAGACGCTATCGCTCATTCCGCCCGACGCCCGCGCGCGCAGCCCGCTCAGGCCGCTGAACCTGCTGGTGCTCTCGCCCAGCGAGCGCATCGACGAGATCGCCTCGCGGCACATCGGCGAGCTGCCCGCGACGATCCGCGCGCTGCTCGGCGCGGTCGGCGTGAAGGTGCCTGCGCCCGGCCAGTCCCCCACCGGCATGGTCGGCGGCGCGGCGCTGGCCAGCTACCTGCTGTTCGAGGCGGGATTCACGGGCGAGCTCATGGAGCTGGGGCGCAGGGATGCGATGGCCAGGACGGACGAAATCTGCGCGTTCTTCGGCTGGACGCTTCCCGGCAAAGACCGCATGCACGGCGAAACGGCGCCACCAACTACAATGTAAGGTTCCGCTGCAAGCCGCGCTTTGCCAGCACTCCGAAAGTTTGAACCAATGACTGCACGCAAGATTTTCGTCACCACCGCGCTGCCGTACGCCAACGGCAACTTCCACATCGGCCACATCATGGAGTACATCCAGGCCGACACCTGGGTGCGCGCGCAGCGAATGCAGGGCAATGCAGTCAACTTCGTGGGTGCGGACGACGCCCACGGTGCCCCGATCATGATCGCCGCCGAAAAGGCTGGCAAGACGCCCCAGCAGTTCGTGGCCGACATTGCTGCCGGCCGCAAGCAGTATCTCGACGGTTTCCATATTGCCTTCGACAACTGGAGCAACACCGACAGCGCCGAGAACCACGAGCTCTCCAAGCAGATCTACCTGGACCTGAAGAAGGCCGGCTTCATCGAGACGCGCACCATCGAGCAGTTCTTCGACCCCGAGAAGAACATGTTCCTGCCCGACCGCTTCATCAAGGGCGAGTGCCCGCGCTGCCATGCCAAGGACCAGTACGGCGACAACTGCGAGGTCTGCGGTGCCGTCTACGCCCCCACCGACCTGATCAACCCGTATTCCGCACTGTCGGGTGCGAAGCCGGTGCTCAAGACTTCGGAGCACTTCTTCTTCAAGCTCTCCGACCCACGCGCCGTGGAATTCCTCACCGAATGGACACAGGACGGCCAGCATGTGCAGCCCGAGGTGGCCAACAAGATCAAGGAGTGGTTCGGCACCCGCACCAATCCCGACGGCACGACCAGCGAGGGCCTGGACGACTGGGACATCAGCCGCGATGCGCCCTATTTCGGCATCGAGATTCCCGATGCACCGGGCAAGTACTTCTACGTGTGGCTGGACGCGCCAGTGGGCTACCTCGCCTCGCTCAAGGAGCTGCTGAACAAGCGCGGCGAGAACTACGACGCCTACATGGCCGACCCGACGCTCGAGCAGTACCACTTCATCGGCAAGGACATCATCACCTTCCACACGCTCTTCTGGCCCGCGATGCTGAAGTTCAGCGGACGCAAGACGCCCACCAGGATCTGCGTGCATGGCTTCATGACCGTGAACAACGGCGAGAAGATGAGCAAGAGCCGGGGCACAGGCCTCGATCCGCTCAAGTACCTGAGCCTCGGCATGAACCCCGAATGGCTGCGCTACTACCTGGGCGCCAAGCTCAACGGCAAGAACGAGGACATCGACTTCAACCCCGAGGACTTCATGGCCCGCGTGAATGCCGACCTGATCGGCAAGTACGTGAACATCGCCTCGCGCGCCGCGGGCTTCCTCGTCAAGCGCTTTGACGGCAAGCTCGGCGACATGGGTGAGGACGGCCAGGCCCTGGTTGCCCAGCTGCGCGAGCAGAAGGACAACATCATCGCGGCCTATGAGCATCGCGACACATCGCGCGCCGTGCGCGAGGTGATGCTGCTGTGCGACCGCGTGAACGCCTACGTGGACGCGAACAAGCCCTGGGAGCTCGCCAAGAAGGAAGGCATGGAGGCACGCCTGCAGGACGTGTGCACGACCTGCATCGAGGCCTTCCGCATCCTGACCATCTACCTGAAGCCGATGCTGCCGCACGTGGCCGCCGAGGTCGCCAACTTCCTGATCGTTCCACCCGAGAACTTCGGCGACATCGACAGGCCGCTCGGCAAGGACCATCAGATCGGCGAGTACAAGCACCTGATGCAACGCGTCGATGTGAAACAGCTCGACGCGCTGTTCGAGGCCCCGCCCGCTCCGGTGGAGGAGAAAGTGCTGCCTGGAGGCGAAGAAATCGCGCCGACCATCACCATCGACGACTTCGCCAAGGTGGACCTGCGCATCGCCAAGATCGTGGAATGCAAGCCGGTCGAGGGCTCTACCAAGCTGCTGCAGCTCACGCTCGACGCCGGGGAGGGTCGCATGCGCAACGTGTTCAGCGGCATCTCCAGCATGTACCAGCCCGAGCAGCTGCAGGGCAAGCTCACCGTGCTGGTGGCCAACCTCGCACCGCGCAAGATGAAATTCGGCGTGAGCGAAGGCATGGTGCTGGCAGCCAGCCACGCGGACGAAAAGGCCCACCCCGGCATCTACGTGCTGGAGCCCTTCCCTGGCGCCACGCCGGGCATGCGCATCCACTGATCCGCAACGGCCCAGACCTCGACGCCATGGCGATCGCAAAGCCCCTGCGCCCCACCACCTGGGCGGGGGCTTTTCTTTCGTTGGCACTGACCGGCTGCACCGTGGTGAGCGTGACCGCATCGGCAGTGGGACTGGCCGCAGACGCCGCCATCGGCACGGCCAGGATCGTCGGCAAGGGCGTGGGCAAGGCCGCGGACGCGATGCTGGGCGATGACGAGAAAGAAGACAACAGCGGCATCACGATCCGCTACCGCGAGTCCCGGGATGCACCGTTGCAGGATCAGCCACCGTCCGCAGCACCTCCAGCGCCGCAACCGCGCCTTCAGGCCGGCGATACGCTGAACTCCGTTCAGTGAACGAAGGCCTGTCGCCACCCAGTCGGCCTGCCTGCGCGGATGGCATCACGCGGCATCATCAAGGGCGCACGAGCTCACCATCGCATTGAGCGTGAACGGCGTCTCCCGGCTGCCAGGCAGGCTGCGCTCGTCGAAGCGGTAGACGCCACGCACCACCAGTGTCACGCCATCATGGCGCGAGCGGTGAAACTCCAGCCGCGTGACATCCACGATCTGGTGCATTCCTGCCAGATAGATCGATCCATCGATGTATCCATCCTCGGGATTGACCGGAAAGTCGAACGAGCGGGCCACCAGACTCCTGAGCATCACCGACGGAAGCTCGACACCATCGAGGCGGATCGACGTGTCGATCAACTCACCCTCCCACAGGAATGGCGACAGCAGAATCTGAATGCCGGCGTCGCCCGGCACGCCGGAGAGAAACGCATGCCGCGCCTTGAGCGTGGAGATCGGGAACGAGGTCAATGCATGCCTCCTTGGGAATGACAGAAGCCGTCAATTGCCGATGCGCCTGGGAGCCGGAAATCCGGCAGGCTTGCAGGGTAATTCGAAAATTCAAACATAGGCCTCGCGCTGCAGCCGCAGGGCATCGCGATCGATGCTGGCATGCAGTTGCTCCATGTCGGATGCGCTGACACCTTCACGCACAAAGTGCGTGCTCCAGCCATCCACTGTACGTGCCACCTGCCGAACCAGCTCCATGGCTCGTGCTCGCCGGATGCCGAATTCACTCAGTTGCGTGAGCGCGTTGTCGATGGTCGACTCCGCCCCATTCACCCCGACGAGCATGGCCTGATAGCCCAGGTTCTGCAAGGACGGCAACACGTCATAGGCCGGGGTGAGCTCGTAGTAACCATCGAATCCCAGCCGCACACTGTGGTTGCGCTCGTGGTCGTCGGTGTTGTCGATGAGGATGTTGAAGATCATGCGCCGGAACAGCTCCTCGCGCATGGCCTGCTGGCGATCAGGATGGGCGATGCGCAGCAGCACCGTCGCCAAGGCTGCGTAGCTCTCTTCCAGCTTGGCCGCGCGCAGCAGGGTTCGGGCGGAGAGGCAATGCAAGCGCAGCGCGCCGACGCGGTCAAAACGCTCGATCAGAAGGGCATGGCGCGTCGGCTTCAGGCGCCGCTCTGCGATGGGGCGAACCTGGGTGGATGCCACGTCGATACCGGCAAGCGCAGCGAGCTTCATCGTGGCATGCTCGACGAGAGGTGTGTCAACGGGATCGTCCAGCTCGCTGAACTTGATCACACAGGGCCCATCATCGGTCTGCAGCAAGGCCTTGGGCCTCGCACCTCCGAGCGTGACACCGGGCTGCACCAGGCGCTCAAGCGCATGCGAGATCGGTGCATGGCTCTGGATATCCTCTATCGCGGCGCTCAACTGCGCCAGATCGCCCAGCCGTGGATAAGGCCCCAGGCGGCGTGGAATGTAGTGCTCTGCCGAGACCGACACGCCCAGCGCCCCGAACCGGTCATCGCCCGCAAACAGGAGCATCTCCAGCACGGACAGCCGAGCGGGCCGATCGATGTGGCGAATGATGCGCTCGCCCCAGCGATCCGGACGCGCATCGTCGATCGCTCCCGGGGCACCGCCTTTTTCCGTGGCGCTGAATTCGTGGGCAGCCAGCAGGGGCAGGTCTTCGCTCAACGGAAAGTTCCACCAATCCTTGTCGTAAGTGAAGGTGGCACAGTCGGGCAGCAGGCGCGAGAGCCCCAAAGTGCCTGCACGCACCGGCCGGGCGGGATTCACAAGCACCCAGAGATAGAGCGTGTCCTGCGGCTGGTAGGTTTGCGGGCTCACCGCCTGCATGCTCATGGGTTCTTGTCCGAAGGTGGGAGCGGCCCGTCACCCAGCAATGCCGCGAGACCCGCCGCATTGCCAAGACCTGAAAGCCGCTGCGGCTCCATCACCCTGAAAGCCGCCTGCGGTTTTTCTGCGGATGGCTTCCTGGGTGCCTGCACCCTCTTCACTTCATGTTCGAGTGCTGCGTGGTCGTTGCCGGGTGCGATCAGGTCCGCCAGGCCCTCTGCCTGGTTGATGAGCCACAGGCACATCACATAGGACGCCATCGCGACCGATGGGTCACCCCGTTCAATACGTGCCATCGTGGGCTGCGAAACGCCAAGGCGCCTGGCCCACTGGGCCTGCGTCTCACCCCGCCGCTTGCGGGCGATCACGATGTTCTGCGCGAGCCGCTCGATCTGCTGCAGCACGGCATGTGGATAGTCCGCGGGAGGGGTGGTTTGGCGAGGCATTCATAGATATTACACTCAGCCCACTTTTTTGCAAATCTATGAATAAATACTAATGCGATTTCAAAATGCTGCTGCGATGACTTGCGGCCTCTCGCCCTAGTTATTCATAGATATCTATAAAAGTAAAACAAGCGAAACTCTATGAATTAACTCTGCAGGATACGCACCGTGCGCTTGCGATCACACTGGCGGTGTACTCACCGTCCCGCATAGCGGCCCGGACGGTGGCTCACCCAGATGAAGACGCTCATCACCACCGCCGCCAGAATCGACCATGCCACGCGCTGCCAGGAGACGACGCTGAGCGCGAGCAGCACCACGGCCACGTCGATGGCCATCTGCACTTTTCCGGCGGGAATCTTCCAGCGGTCCTGCGCATAGAGCGACACGATGGTGGCACCGCCCAGGCTCGATTGGTGGCGCGCCATGAACAGCACGCCCGTGCCCATGAGCAGGCCCCCGGCGATCGCGGCAAACAACGGATGCAGGTAGTCGATGTGCAGGAATTGCGGCCCGAAGGTGGTCACCGCCGACAGCATGGCCACGCAGGCAAAGGTCTTGACGGTGAACCTCCGGCCGATGCGGTTCCAGGCGAACCAGTAGAACGGAATGTTGATGGCGAAATAGACCAGCCCGAACGGCCAGCCCGTCGCGTAGTGCAGCACGAACGCCAGTCCCGCCGTGCTGCCAATGAGCAGCCCGGCCTGCGCGAACATCATCATCGCGATGCCGACGAACAACGATCCCGCAAACAGCGCCTGCGCGTTCTCATAAGCAGAATGCTGCAAATCCGAAGAGTGTTCGCTCACACTCTTGGCAACCGGAGTCGAGGAACCGCGCGAACGGGAGAGGCGAAAAAGAGGGCTGGTGAAAAAAGAGGTGCTGCTGGCCATGGTGAGGAATCCTGTGCATCCGTGCCAGCGGTTGTGCCACTGGCGGCGCGATTATCACGGGGCTGCACCGAGGCAGCCTCCCGCAGCTCTGGGTAGCCACACACAACCACAGGGTTTACCCTTAAACAACACCCGTCACGGTATTCGTTGAGCATCGAGCCTCCGAACCGGCATGCCCTCACCGCTCAGAAGGCCGCGGAGCAGGCCATGCCAGCAACCGCCGAGCAAGAGCCGCCTCGCGGCGAAGGCGGTGTCCCCCCGGGGGGAAGGCGCGCAGCGCCTCAGGGGGGAACCCTTCCCTACGGCCCGTCGTGCAGCTTCTCGGCGCTGTAGCTGTTCTTTACCCGGTTGTCCGGTCCGAACACCACGGTGAAATGCATCTGCCGCGTGGGTGGATCGATCCAGTTCCAGTCCCACTCGGTCGTCTGCTTGAGCTGGTAGGGCACCACCTTGGCAGGCATGCCCAGCGTCCGGCGCACCTGCTCCTGGCTCATGCCGGGCTGGATCTTCTCGAAATTATGCGGCGCCAGCACCTGGCGCAGTGCGCTCATCTTGCCGTCGGTGCCGATGGTGATCATGTAGTTGCGCGCGCCCATGGGCTGGCGGTTGTACTCAAGCGTGCGCGAGCCGTCGGCCTCCTGCCAGATGTACTCCGGCTCTCCGAACTTGGCGCGCACGTCCACCTCGGTGGAAAGGCCCTCCTCCAGCTCCTTGATGCGCTGGTCGTCACATCCGACCAGCATGGTCGCCACCGCCAGAGCCGCCGCCAAGCCCGCACGTGCCATGCGCATCATTGCCATGAGGTTTCCTTCCTGTTGAATCCGTTGCCGTCATTGTGATCCCCAGCGAATCATCACGAGGACGGCACTCTAACGCGTTGCCGCCCCTCCGTGTTGTCATCCTGGGCCTTTCATACGAAAGTTTGCAGTCGGCACCGGCGGGTTCTTCGGGCTCTCCAGGTTCTGCCGGTTCAGACCGTCACCACCTCCACCCCCGCCGCCCGCAAGGCGTCCAGCGACGCGGCGTTGGCTTCGTGTTCATTGGTCAGCACCGCTGCCGTCTGGGCTGCCGTGGCCACCGCATAGCGGCCGTGCATGCCGATCTTGCCGTAGTCGGCCAGCACCTGCAGCGACGCGGACTGCTCGATCATCGCCGTGGCCACGCTGGCCTCGTGCGCATCGAAGAAGGTCACGCCGTGCTCGGCCCCCATGCCGAACGGCGACAGCAGGGCCACGTCCGCGCGGTAGCGGCGTATCTCGTGCAGCGTCGCCTCACCGAAGGTGCACGGCACGTCGGGGTTGATGTCCCCCCCGAGCAGAATCACCCGCGAGCCGCCGCCATAGCCCGAAGGCCCCGCGGGACGGACACCGGAGAGCGTGAGCGCCACGGTCAAAGAATTGGTCACCACCACCAGATCGGAGAGCAGGCACAGCTCCTGCGCGAGGATGGCGGTGGTGCTGCCGGCGTCCACGAACACCATCTGCCCGGGCACAAGGCGCCTGGCCGCGGCCTTCGCAATGGCGCGCTTCTCGCTCACGCGCTGGGTCTGCCTCTGTACGAACGGAGGCTCCTCCTGCGCCACGCGGGCGACACCACCGTGCACCCGGCGCACGAGGCCCATGGACTCCAGAGCCAGCAGATCCAGGCGCACGGTCTCGCGCGACACCTGCATGTCCTGTATGAGCTGCTCCGTGCGAACACGATCGAGGGTCGAGAGCAGGGACTGAATGCGTGCGAACCGGTCTTCTTGCAGCATGGGTGGTGGGATACAACAAAAGAATCAGGGCGGCCGCAAGCATATGCGAAGACCGCCCTGCGATGTGGCCCGCTCAGGGCCGAAGCGAACGCATCAGGCTCGGCGGCGACGCTGCGCCCTTGCGGCCCATCCCGCCATCAGCAAGCCGGCCAGCGACAGCATCAACGGATGGCCGACCGGCACAGGCTGCATGCCCGACGGCGGGGTCACGGGAGGGATCACCTCGGCAGGTGCCGCCACCACGACGGGATCCACGATCGCCGCGTTCCTCTGTCCATCCTCGTCGAGCGGGCCGCCATCCGTCACGCTGTAGGTGACGACATTGCCCGCAAACGCGGCCGTCGTGATTTCCGTGGCCACCGGCTTGCCGTCAGGCCCGGCCGATACCTTCATCAACTTGCTGCCCTTGGCCAGCGGCGCGGGCAAGGTGAGCTGGATCCTCGCATCAAAGCCCGGCCGGTCGCAATCCAGCAGGCTGAAGGCGATCAGGCCGCTGGCCGCCACCTGGTCCTTCAGCAACAGTCCCGCGGGAACCGTTCCCGCATGCGATGTCACCTGCCGGCACTGTGCAACCGCCTTCACGTTCAGGCCCACGGCCGGGGTGCCCGCGCCCGGTGCATCGAGCTGCTTGTCGATCAGCACCTGCTCCTTGTCTTCGGGCTTGGGATTCGGGTCCACTTCGGGTGCGGGATTGCCGATCTCGAACGAACCGGCATCGCTCCAGTCGGACCAGTTCAGGTTCTCGTCGCGAACGCGCACGCGCCAGTACCAGCGCTCGTCGGTGCCCAGCCGCAGGATCTCGGGGCCTTTCCATGGAAAGGATCGAAGACCGAGCCCTTCTCTCCGTTCTCCAGTACCAGGCGCGCAAAGCACTGCCGTCCGCCCTGGCGCACATCGCCCGAATCACCATCTTCGTCCCACTTGTAGGCGCAGTTGAAGCGGTCGAGCAGGCTGTTGCCACCCGCGACGATGGCACTTTTCACGCCGCCGCGCTTGGTGGTCGCACCCACGTTGGGATAGATACGCCGCGGGTTGGCGAGAATGCGGCCGAGCTCCAGCGACGCAATGTCCGCTCCGCTCTGCGTATTGACGCGCTGGTTGTTCAGGTAGGTCCAGTTCTCACGCCGCGTATCGTTGCCCCACACGTCGTAGACCGGCTGCGCACCATCGAACCCGGCGGCCTTCGACAGCTGCCATTGCGCCTCGTAGATGGTGGAGGCGCCGTCCTGCAAGGCATAGCCCAGCTTGAGTGTCGCAGGATCAATCTTGCCCATTCGCGCCTGCGGCAGCGTCGGCTTGGCGGAAAAACGCGTGCTGGTCACCCGGATGGAGTCATCGGCAACGGCGCTCATGGACGAACCGTTCGCGCCCAGGTCATAGCGTTTCCACTCCATCGACGGAACGGCATCGCCAAAGCCGACCTGCAGCGTGCCGTAGCCGAACGTGAGCTTGGTGTTGGCGATCACGTCCAGATCGGAATCATCGTCCTGCTTGGCGTTCTCCAGGTCGCCCGCACCCGATGCCACGTTCAGCCACAGGTGCCTGCTGTCCATGGAATTGCCGCGCTCGTAGAAATGCACATGGCCATTGAGGTTCGCCGTGATGGCGCCCGTGCTGCGGCCGTAGTCCTCCATCTGCGAGATGAAATCACACACGCCCATCACCTCGCCCTGGCGCCATTTCTCGCTCAGGCAGGGATGGTGGTTGAGCAGCACCATGTAGGGCTTCCGCTCCTCGCGCGTCTTCTTCATCAGGCCCGTGAACCAGTCGAGGTGCTCCTTCATGTACTCGGCGCGGAACAGGCCGCGCCCGTTGTCGTAGCTTGTCCATCCGCCCGTGTTGTGCATCGCCGATGCAGGGTTGAAGTCACTGCCGACAATGCGCAGGCCCAGGTAGTCGATGTGGTACCAGTGCAGCGGATGCTTCGCGGAACCATTGGCCGGCATGCGGTTGAAGTACTTGCGGTAGGTCTTGAGCCAGTTCTTTTCCGTGCCCGCGCTCGCCTGCTCGCCGAAGTACTCGTGGTTGCCCGGCGCGGGCACGATGGGCACGTAGGCGGAGATCGCGCTGAGCGGCGTGAAGAAATGGCCGCTCCAGTGGGAGCGGGTGCTGCCCGAGCCCACCAGGTCGCCCGGCACCACGAAGCCCGCCAGCGTCTGCGCGCACTGCGCCGCGCTGCCATTGCAATCGTTGGCGATCAAGCCCTGCACGATGTTCTTCAGGCGGTTGGCCTTGCCATCCTGCGTGTCGGACACCACGGCGAACTTGGCGCTCTTCACCTGGTCGGATTCGCGCGGCCAGGTCTTGAACTGGTAGGGCCCCGCCACCTTGGGCGCCGCGCTGGTGCCCGTGACCACCGCGTACTCATAGAGCGTGTTGGAGTCGAGGCCCTTCAGGTCGCCAAAGAAGATGCTCGCGTCGTTGAAGTCGCCTTCCGCATTGACCGCATTCACGATCGTGAAGCTGCCAGTGCTGCCGGCCTTGCGCACCCAGACGGTGGGCTTCGATTCGGTGGTCTCGAACATCACGGCCATGTGGTCCGTACCGGGGTTCTGCAGCGTCGGGCCCACGGTGAGTGCAGGCCGGGCGCTCGTCGCGGGCAGGGCCGATGGGTCGAATGGCGCCGGCGGCGCGGAGTCGTCGCGCTGCAGCTTGACGTTGTCCAATGCCCAGTACCAGTTGTTGCTGGTGCTGCGATAGTTCCAGCTCGCCTGCGCCGTGCGCGCACCTTCGGGAGCGGTGAAGCTCACCGTGACCTTCTGGTTCAGGGTGTCCGCCGACAGCCGCTGGATGAGGGCAGCGCCCTTGTCGAACGTGATGGTCACGTCCGCCGTCTGCGGGCTCTGGCCCTGGCGGTAGTGGGTGTCGAACGTCAGCACGTAGTTCTTCGCGCTCGTGACCTCGATGGAGGGCGCGGCGAGCGATGCGCTGTAGGGCTTGTCGGCGCGCAGGCCATCCGACTCGATCAGTGCAATGCCGCCCGTGCCCAGCGTGAAGTCGCCGCGCCTGGTGGTGGCGTCGGTCTTCTTGTTCGCGGTCCAGGTCCCGGGTGTCAGGAACTTCCAGCCGAGCCAGTCGGCGGAGCCCTGCGTCACCTTGACATCACCGGGCGTACCGTCCGAGTAGAAGGTGCTCACGGTCCAGCCCGCGGGCGGCACCGCGCTGATCACCGCACCGGTGCCCGCTGCATCGAAATTCTGCTCCTGCAGCACGGTCTGCGCCTGCGCAAGCCCGCAGACCGCCCATGCGCCGGCCGCCCATAAAAATCGCCAGTTCGCGTCCATTCTTCCTCCTGCCCCAGGGCTCATCAGTAGTGGGAAATTGGCAAGATTTGCCATTAAACGCAAATAATCACCAAATTACATGAAACTACAATGACAACAGAAAAAGGCCCATGGGCAGCGCCGTGCCAAGCGGCTCGCCTGCCGGCAGTTGGTGAAAATGGCGCAGCGGCTAAAATGGCGGGCTGATACCCTGCCGCCACACGTTTGCCGTGTGCCGCTTCACCCCACATCTCAAAGAGCCATGTCCTTCTTCCGTCGCCCCGACTACCAATCCGATACCACGCAGTTCATCAACAAGCTCAAGGAACAGAAGCCCGAGCTGGATGCGCAGCAGCAGTACGGCCGCTCGCTGCTCTGGGACAAGCAGGTGGATCGCGACACCTGGGACGAGTACAACGAAGGCCGCGTCGAGCAGAAGCCCTACGTCTACCAGACCAACTCCTGATGTGCCCCGCTCACGCCAGCCGGCGTGAGCACACACCATGGCCGATACCGATCCATCCATCACCGAGGACGAGGCGCCTTCGCGAAAATCGGGGGCCGACGGGCTTCCCGAGGTCATCGACCAGGTCGCGCTCGCTCGCCTGTATGGCGAGCCGCTGTTCGCCCTGCCCCAGGATCTGTACATTCCGCCCGACGCGCTCGAGATCTTCCTCGAGGCCTTCGAGGGGCCGCTCGACCTGCTGCTCTACCTTATCCGCAAGCAGAACTTCAACATCCTCGACATCCCCATGCTCAAGGTCACCCAGCAGTACCTGAGCTATGTGGATGAAATCCGCAGCCGCAATCTCGAGCTGGCCGCCGAGTACCTGCTGATGGCCGCCATGCTCATCGAGATCAAGTCGCGCATGCTGCTGCCGCCCAAGAAGCAGGAGGGCGAAACCGAGCCCGAGGATCCACGCGCCGAGCTGGTGCGCCGCCTGCTTGAGTACGAGCAGATGAAGCTCGCCAGCCAGCGGCTGAACACGGTGCCGCAATACGGCCGCGATTTTCTGCGCGCGCAGGTCTACATCGAGCAGAGCCTGCAGCCCCGCTTCCCCGACGTGGAGCTGGTCGACCTGCAGGATGCATGGCGCGACATCCTCAAGCGCGCCAAGCTCGTGCAGCACCACAAGATCACCCGCGAGGAGCTCTCGGTGCGCGAGTACATGAGCAATGTGCTCAAGACGCTGCAGGGCCGCCGCTTCGTGGAATTCGAGGAACTGTTCCAGCCCGAGAAAGGCGGCACCGTGCTGGTGGTCACCTTCATCGCGCTGCTCGAACTGGCCAAGGAAACGCTCATCGAAATCACCCAGGCCGAAGCCTTCGCGCCGATCTACGTGCGCCTGGCCTATACGCCAGTCTGAGAACGTGCCGACGATCTGACACCCTGCGGCGCACTCCATGCGCCTTTGCCTTTCATCCATTGCGAGACTAACCCCATGCCCCACCTCGTCATCGACTTCAGCGCCAACCTCGCCGATTTTCCGGAGGCACAGATCCTCAAGGACGTGAACGCCGCGCTGTGCACCAGCCCGGAGATCAAGGACGAAGCGGATGTGAAAAGCCGCACCCATCGCATCACGCATTTCGAAATTGGTGCGCAGCCCGAGAACCGGGGCTTCGTGCATGCCCAGCTGCGCCTTCTGTCGGGCCGCTCGCCCGAGGCCAAGAACGACCTCGCGGAGCGCATTGCCGCCGTGCTGCGCAAGCACACTCCACGCCCCGAAGGCATGATGGTGCAGTTGAGCGTGGAGATCCTCGACATGGATCGCGGCAGCTACGTGAAAGAGCGCCTGTAACCCTGCGGCACACGCCGGCCCCACAACGGGAGCCGGCAGTGATGCATCACTGCATCGGAGAGGCTTCGCGCGCGGATGCCAGCACGCGGCCTTCGCTGGCCATCGCGCGCAGATGGCGTTCCACGCGCAGGAACACCACGATGAGCATCATGAACACCAGCGTCCACATGAGCACGGTGAATACCAGAAGGTTGGACGGCTCCATGAGGCGCTCGAGCCACGAGGGGCGCGTACCGGCAGTATCGGCATCGGTGCCCGAGACCTTGGTCGAGAACGCCATGTTGTAGTTCAGCAGCAGATTGCTCACGAGGAACGACGTGGTCTGCTGCGCCATGCCGCGCTGCACCTGGGCGTCGGCCAACAGGGTCTTGAAGGCGGCGGGAGCCCCCAGCACGAACGCGCGGCCCGCGTCGTAGCCGTTCGCATCGATGATGCCGTGGGTCTGGTTCAGCAGCGCCTCGGTAATGTTCACGGGCTGCGGCTTGAATTCCTCGTCATCGCCCTGCACGCCTGCCGTGGCATCGACTGCCGCGCTGACGGCCGTGCCGGCCGAAGCCTTCTCGCGCGATGCCTTGAGCCAGTCCGCCAGCGACTGCGCATCTGTCAGCCCGGCATCATCGCCTGCCGCATCGACCTGCCGGCGCTTGTCGGGGTTCTGCAGGATCGCTGCGCGCAGCAACTGATCGACCTGGGTGAATGCAGCCACCACCTCGCCATCCTTGGCGAGCTTGTCGTCATTCGCATGGTGATCGGAATCCGCAAATCCGAAGTCGCTGTACGTGGTGCGCTTGAGCTCGGCATCGTCGATCTTGAAGCCGCTCCAATCTGTCGTGGCTTGTGTTGCAGATGCTGCCGGAGAACGCAGCGAATCGGCGGCCCACAGCGCGAGGCTGAACAGGGTGAACAGCACCAGCAGCACCATCAAGACGCGCATCAGGTAGAGCAAACCGCTTTCTAGTTTTTGAAGCATGGAAACCTTCATGAAATGAAACAAGGCGCGCAGTGTGCCATGCCATGAGGGGGCCAGGAATGCAACAATTTCCAACAAAAAGGTGATGCGCGGCCAGAGGGGAAATGGGCATCTGCTGCCCGATCACCTCCTAAGTTTGGAAACCAGGGTCAAGCGATCTCGGCGTCCAGCCAGCCGCGCAGGCTGTTGAGGAACGCCCATGCACGCACCCGGTGCGCATCGCGCACATGCACCACGGCCTCGCGCAGCCGGCCCGACGCAAGCGCAAGCTCCCGGCCGATGCCTGGCAACAGCCCGCAGGCAAGCGCAGGCGTCACCCAGTCTCCGCTCTCCAACTGCATGGCGATGTTGCCGCGCGTGCACTCCGTGATTTCACCCGCGTCGTTCCACAGGATCACGTCAAAGAGCCCGCTCTGCGAAGCTGGCTCGAAGGCAGCGTAATGCGTGCGCCGCGTGGTCTTGTGAGACACGAAATCACTGTGCGCAGCGGCAAAGCAGCGATCTGCCAACGCCAGTTTCACGGGCTGCGCGGTGGCAGAGAAAGCGAATGCCTGTGCCTCGAAGGTGCCATCCTCATGCAGCAGCCACCGCACGCGCCAGTCCCCTTGAGGATGCTGGCTGCAGAGAGCCGCCAGGGTTTGATGCACCGGCGGCTCGTTCCATGCGAAGCCGAAGTACGCCGCGGACGCCCGCATGCGCGCCAGGTGCCGCTCGCGGTTCCGCAGTACGCCATCACTGAGCAGCAGCGTTTCCAGAATCTGCAGCGGCGGCAGCGCGCGGTCGATGAACGCGCGCTTGTTCTTCCATTCCTGCCATTCGTCCTGCGCGCCGGCATCGGCGGTGATGCCGCTGCCGATGCCGCAGCGCACATGCCCATCCGCTCCGATGGACAAGGTACGGATCGGCACGTTGAAGGTGGCGCGCAGGCTGCCGGGGGCGGCGCCGGGCCGCACCACGCCCAGGGCGCCGCAATACACGCCCCGCGCTTCGTGCTCCAGCCGGGCAATCCAGCGCATGGCCTGCACCTTGGGCGCGCCGGTGATCGACCCGCAGGGGAACAGGGCTGCGAACACGTCGCGCAGGGACGTCGATGGCCTGGTGCGAGCCACCACGTCCGAGGTCATCTGCCACACCGTTGGCAATGCCTCGACGTGGAACAGGCGCGGCACCTGCACACTGCGCGGCTCGGCAATGCGCGAGACGTCGTTGCGCAGCAGGTCCACGATCATCACGTTCTCCGCCCGCTCCTTGGGGGAGGTGCGCAGGTGCAGGGCCAACGCCGCGTCCTCCTCCGCTGTGGCGCCGCGCGCCGCCGTGCCCTTCATGGGACGGGTCAGCAGCGTCTCGCCGTCCCAATCGAAGAACAATTCGGGCGAGAAGCTCAGGATCCGCTCGTCACCCCAGCACATGCTGGCGACATAGCCGCCGGGCTGGGCCTCGCGCAGTGCGTCGAACAATGCCTGAGCCGATCCCTTGAGATCGCCGGTCATGGGGGCCGTGTAATTGATCTGGTAGCACTCCCCCTGCGCGATCGCCGCGTGGATGCGCTCGATGTCCCGGGTGAAGCTTGCACGCGATGATTCCGAATGGGCGCCGGGCTTCCAGTGCACGTGGGCCAGTTGCGCCTCGCCCGAATCGGGGGAGGCAGCGGCCTCGACAGTAACGGGAGCTTCGTACTCGGCAAACCACGCGAGCGGCAGTCCCTGCTGCGGCGCATGGGTGGAAAAGGCGCTGTCGAATGCACTTGCCGCCTCATAGGCCAGGCCGCCCAGGCACCAGCGCCCCTCGCGGGCTGCGCGCTCCACCTCCTCGATCACCGCGGCCACCTCGCCCGCCGAGCGGGCCTGCCACACGCGCAAAGGCTCGCCGAAGCGCAGGCGCAGACGTGCCGCCGAGGGGCTGTGGGGGTCGGGAAAATCAATCAATGTGGACAGCATGGGGCGCGCATTATTCCATGGGGGTCCATGCAACCACTTTTCTTACGGGTTGGTGCAATCGGGAGGTTGCTTATAGACTTCGCGCAATTTTCCGAAATTGCCCCAAATTGCCAGGAGACCATTCCATGAACGCACCCGCACCGGCATCCCCCAGCGCCACGGGCACGCCCTATGGCACCATTCCGCCCGCATCGCCCATGCCTGCGCGCAAGCCCATCAGCCTGCCGCGCCTCGCGCAGATGCGCGAGGCAGGCGAGAAGATCACCATGATCACTGCCTACGATGCCACCTATGCGGCCGTGGCTGATGCTGCGGGCGTGGAGTGCATTCTGGTGGGCGATTCGCTGGGCATGGTCTGCCAGGGCCTTCACAGCACCGTGGGCGTGACGCTGGACGCCATGGCCTACCACACGGAAAGCGTGGCGCGCGGACTGCATCGCGCCCAGGGAACGGCCTGGCTCATCAGCGATCTGCCTTATGGGAGCTACGCCGAGAGCAGGGAACAGGCCATGCGCAGCGCCAGCCGGCTGATGCAGGCGGGCGCGCACATGATCAAGCTCGAAGGCGGCGGCTGGACGGCACCGACCGTGCAGTTCCTCGTCGAACGCGGCGTACCTGTCTGTGCACACCTGGGCCTCACGCCGCAGACGGTGCACGCGCTGGGCGGCTACCGCGTCCAGGGGCGCGACGACATCGCCGCCGCCGCGCTGCGCCGGCAGGCCATCGAACTGCAGGAGGCCGGCGCGTCGATGCTGGTGCTCGAGATGGTTCCCGCCGAACTCTCCCGCAGCCTCACCCAGGCGCTCGCGAGCTGCCACACCATCGGCATCGGTGCCGGCAGCGGCACTGCGGGGCAGGTGCTGGTCATGCACGACATGCTGGGCGTGAACCTGGGAAGGAACCCCAAGTTCGTGCGCAACTTCATGCAGGACGCAGGCTCCGTGAAGGGGGCGATCGAAGCCTATGTTCGCGCGGTGAAATCGGGCGAGTTCCCTGACGACGCCGTTCACGCCTGGTAGTTCTCCATTTCTATTTCCGCCTCCGACATGCACATCGTCCACTCCATCCCCGACCTCCGCGCCGCGCTTGCCCAGCGTGGCAGGCCCGCCTTCGTTCCCACCATGGGCAACCTGCATGACGGCCACCTCTCGCTCGTGCATATTGCCGGGCAGCAGGGCGACGTCACCGTCGCCAGCATCTTCGTGAACCGCCTGCAGTTCCTGCCCCATGAGGATTTCGACAGCTATCCCCGCACCTGGGAGGCCGATTGCGCCAAGCTCGAGTCTGCGGGCTGCGATGTGCTGTTCGCCCCGCGCGAGAAGGACCTGTATCCGGAGCCCCAGGTGTTCAAGGTGCAGCCCGACCCGCTGCTCGCCGATATCCTCGAAGGCGAGTTCCGTCCCGGTTTCTTCACAGGCGTGTGCACGGTCGTGATGAAGCTGTTCTCGTGCGTGTTCGCGACAACGGGCGGCGGCAGCGCCGTCTTCGGCATGAAGGACTACCAGCAGCTCATGGTGATCCGCCGCATGGTGCAGCAGTTCGCAATGCCCATCGAGATCATCGCCGGCAACACCACGCGCGCAGATGACGGGCTCGCGCTCAGCTCCCGCAACGGCTACCTGAGCGCCGAGGAGCGCCAGCAGGCCATGGCCCTGTCGCAGGCACTCAAGGCGCTGGCCGAGGCCGCTCGCGACGGCAGTGCGCCACTGGCCGATCTGGAGGCCGCCGCCATGCAGGCGCTGCGCGACAAGGGCTGGGAGCCGGACTACCTCACCGTGCGCAACCGCAGCGACCTGCTGGCTCCCGCCGATGCCTCGGCACGGGCCGATGCGCCGCTCGTGGCATTGGGTGCGGCACGCCTGGGCAGCACGCGCCTGATCGACAACCTGGAGTTCTGAGAGCGCCTGGGCAATCAGGCGTGCGACTTCACCTGCGCGTGCAATGCCGCCAGCAGGCCCTCCACCCCGCTCACCGCAGGCCTGTGCAGCGGCAAAAGCACCTGCACCTGAAACGGGATCGACAACGTGATCGGCCGCACCACCAATGGGCCACCCTCGCAGGCCCGCGCCGTGAGCGGGTTGACGATGGCGATGCCCAGGCCCTGCTGCACCATGGCGCAGACGGCGATGGCGCTGTGGGCTTCGAGCAGCAGTTGACGCTCGACTCCGGCGCGCGCGAATTCCGCATCGATGCGCTGGCGGTACACGTCGTCGCGCGCAAGGCTGATGAAGGGCTGGTGCGCGAAATCCGCCGCCTTCAGCTTCTTCTTTTTCGCCAGCGGATGCGCCGCGGGCAGCACCGCGACCTCATCCACCGCAGGCAATGCGATGGCGCGGGTGCCGGGCGGTGCATCGGCCTGCTCGGTCAGGCCCAGGTCGAAGCGCTGAGCGGACATCCACTCCAGCAGCAGGGGCCCGTCCTGCGTGGCCACGCTGAGCGCCTGCGGCCCATGCTCGGCCTGCATCCGCGCGATGGCGCCGGGCAGCAATGCATGGCTGAGCGCGGGCATGCTGAGCACGCTGATGTGGGAATGGTGGGGCCGCCC
The DNA here is from genome assembly GCF_014395975.1 of Diaphorobacter ruginosibacter. Lineage (NCBI taxonomy): Bacteria > Pseudomonadati > Pseudomonadota > Betaproteobacteria > Burkholderiales > Comamonadaceae > Diaphorobacter > Diaphorobacter ruginosibacter. Next base: position 4,119,599 of record NZ_CP060714.1, read on the forward strand.
GAGCGCCATCGCGTGCTCCACGACGTGATCGAGTCCCTGCCAGCTGCGCTGCACCTCCTCCCATAGCGACAGCGCGCGCGCGGTGGCGCGCAGGCGCCCCTGGGCGCGTTCGAACAGCGCGTACCCCAGCAGGCTCTCCAGCCGCGCGAGTTCGCGGCTCACCGTGGGCTGCGAGGTGTAGAGCATGCGCGCAGCGCCCGTCACTCCACCCGCGAGCATCACGGCACGGAACACCTCGATATGGCGATGGCTGATGCGCGCATCCTCGCCGCGGACGGAAGCAGGTTGTCTGGCTTGCATGGTGGGCAGACCATATCAGAAATGAATAAACAGCAAAAATCAAAGTATTCGACCAAATAGACCACATGACCGAAGATGCAGGCCATTGCAGCCGTGCGCTGCCCCTCTTCATCGATCTGACTCCCTCGCACCATGAGCAATCCCTTCTCCCCTTCCCTGCTGTGGCAACTGGCCGACGAGCACGGCACACCGCTGTGGGTGTATGACGCCGGCACCATCCGCGCGCGCATTGCGCAGCTCAAGGCCTTCGACACCATCCGCTTCGCCCAGAAGGCCAACTCCAACATCCACGTGCTGCAGCTGATGCGCGCACAGGGCGTCAAGGTGGACTCGGTCTCGCGCGGCGAGATCCTTCGCGCGCTGGCCGCGGGCTTCAAGCCCGGCTTCGGCGAACCGAGCGACATCGTCTTCACGGCCGACGTGATGGACGAGGCCACGCTCGCGACCGTCGTGGAGCACCAGGTGCCGGTGAACGCGGGCTCCATCGACATGCTGCACCAGCTGGCCAAGGCATCGCCGGGCCACCATGTCTGGCTGCGCATCAATCCCGGCTTCGGCCACGGCCACAGCAACAAGACCAATACAGGCGGCGAGCACAGCAAGCACGGCATCTGGCACACCGACCTGCAGGCCGCGCTCGACGCCATCCGAGCGGGCGGACTGGTGCTGGCCGGCCTGCACATGCACATCGGCTCTGGCGTGGACTACGGGCACCTGCAGGAGGTCTGCGGCGCGATGGTCAAGCTGGTCGAAGCCACGAAGCAGGCGGGCCACGACCTGCATGCGATCTCCGCGGGCGGCGGCCTGTCGATTCCGTACCGCACGGGCGATGCCGTCATCGACACCGCGCACTACCACGGCCTGTGGGACGCCGCGCGCAAGCAGGCGGAAGCCATCGTCGGCCATGCTCTCGGCCTCGAGATCGAGCCAGGCCGCTTTCTCGTGGCCGAGTCCGGCGTGTTGCTGGGCACCGTGCGCGCCACCAAGAACGAGGGCAGCAACCACTTCGTGCTCGTGGACACCGGGTTCAACGAACTCATGCGTCCCGCCATGTACGGCAGCTTCCACGCCATGGAGGTGCTGCGCCGCGACGGCCGTTCCTTGCCTGCACAGGACGCCGTGGTGGCGGGCCCGCTCTGCGAATCAGGCGACGTGTTCACGCAGGGCGACGGCGGCGTGGTGCTGCCGCGGCCGCTGGCCGGTGCCAGCGTCGGCGACCTGCTGGTGATCCACGATACCGGAGCGTACGGCGCCTCGATGTCCAGCAACTACAACACGCGCCCGCTGGCGGCCGAAGTGCTGGTGGATGCTGGCAAGGGTCGGTTGATTCGGCGCCGTCAAACGGTGGAGGAGCTGCTGGCCTTGGAGCTGGGGCTCTGAGGTTTTCTGGTGGCTACTGCCTGAGTTCAGGGTGGAGGCCGGGACTGCCCTCGGCGGGGCAGTGATTTTTTGTTGCATGCAATGAGCCTGCCCTAAAAAACTGGCGCGCCCTATGCCAGGGCAGCCGAGCAAGGGCCGCCCGGCAGCGAGGGCTGCGTCCCCCTTCCCGAACTGCGCAGCAGTTCGAGAGAAGGGGGAAGGCGCGCAGCGCCTCAGGGGGATGTATCCAGTTCCCCGCGCGGCTCGCGGGTCATGAGGCTGTGTACCGCATCCGCCACGGCAAGGCGGCCATCGAGCAGGTCGACGACGGTTTCGGTGATGGGCATTTCCACGCCCAGAAGGCGTGCACGCGCATGCACGGTACGCGCGCTATAGACGCCCTCGGCCACATGCCCTAGCGATTCCACCGCCTGTGCAAGCGTCATGCCCTTGGCCAGCGCCAGCCCCACCTTGCGGTTGCGCGAGAGATCGCCGGTGGCCGTCAGCACCAGGTCTCCCAGGCCCGAGAGGCCCATGAAGGTTTCGGCGCGCGCGCCCAGCGCCAATCCCAGCCGCGACATCTCGGCCAGGCCGCGGGTGATCAGCGCCGCGCGGGCATTCAGGCCCAGCGCCAAGCCGTCGCACAGGCCCGTGGCAATGGCCAGCACGTTCTTGACGGCACCACCGACCTCCACACCGATGATGTCAGAGTTGGCGTAGACGCGAAGGGCCTCGCCATGGAACGCATCGACGAGCAACTGCGACACCCCGGGGAACGCGCTGGCGGCGACCAGCGCCGTGGGCTGGTGGCGTGCGACCTCGTCGGCAAAGCTCGGGCCGCTCAGCACGCCGCACTGCAGATCCGGAGCCACCTGCTGGCAGACCTCGTGCGCGAGCAGGCCGACGGAGCCTTCGGGCGCACCGGCCCGCACGGCCTCGAACCCCTTGCACAGCCACACGACGGGTACACGCACCTGTGCGAGCTGCGTGAGCCACTCGCGCAGCGCGGCCATGGGCGTGCCCAGCACGATCAGGTCGGCATCGGCGGCCTGCGCCACCGCATCGCCGCTCACGACCTGCAGGGACGCGGGAAACTGCACGCCGCGCAGATAGCGCGTGTTGGCCCGCTCCTGCTGCATCTGCCGCGCCTGCTCCGCATCGCGCGCCCAGAGAGTGACGGAATGCGAACCCGCGCGCGCAGACGCGCTCATGGCGATGGCCGTGCCCCAGGCACCGGCGCCAATGACAAAAATCTTCATGCGCCAAGAATAGCAAGACTTGCGCAGTGCTTGATGAAAGCCACCCACAGCCGCGGGCCAACGAAAAAAAGATCATCGAGCCTTGTCAGAGAAGAAGGCTTTCAGAACGACCGCCTGCGCAGCGCGCGCCCGCCTTGAACTGTTCACAACAATGCTGAGATGGCCCCTCAGACGCGACGCAAAGGCGAAGACAGTACAAGCGTACGGCAAGCCTTTGCAACAAAGTATGAGGGGCCATATCAGCACCTCAAAACGAAGACTCTCACCGCAAGCGCTAAACGTCCATTCGTCACGCGACTCAAAGGACTCGGTATTCCGCCAAGAACCAAGAAAAATCCCCGCAGCGGCCATGCATGCCGGTGCGGGGATGGGATGGTGCGCGCGGTGCTTACTGAGCCGTCGCGTTGCCAGCCTGCGCGGCGGCAGCTTGCTGCTGCTCGTACATGGCCTGGAAGTTGATCTCTGCCAGGTGCACGGGCGGGAAGCCGGCGCGGGTGATCACGTCTGCCACGTTGCCGCGCAGGTACGGATACACGATCTGCGGGCAGGCGATGCCGATGATCGCACCCATCTGGTCTTCGGGGATGTTGCGGATTTCGAAGATGCCGGCCTGCTTGGCCTCGACCAGGAACACCGTCTTGTCCTTGATCTTGGTCTGCACCGTCGCCGTCACGGCGATTTCGAAAATGCCTTCAGCCACGGGGTTGGCTTCAACGCCAAGCTGAATGTCCACGTTCGGCTGTTCCTGCTCGAGCAGGATGGCCGGAGAGTTGGGTTGTTCCAGGGACAGGTCCTTCAGATACACGCGTTGGATCTGGAACACTGGGGTTTCTTCGGTCGCCATGGTTGTTTGGGTCTTTCAATCAGAACAAAGCCCGCCGGGAGAGTCCCGCAGCGGGCAGGGCATTATGCAACGCCGGTGGGCGCTGGCAAATTTTCATCGCCGGGCCGCCCGGGATGCGAGGGGCCCCTGGATACAGCGGCCCCTGCGAAGCAGGGAAGCGCGGCGGCCACGGATCATCAGGCGCCTTGCAGCAGCGGCATCAAGCCACCGCGCCCATCGAGCGCCACCAGATCATCATGCCCACCCACATGGGTGTCGCCGATGAAGATCTGCGGAACAGTGCGCTGGCCGGTGATTTCCATCATCTTCACGCGTTCGTCGGGATGGGTGTCCACGCGGACTTCCTCGATCTGCTCCACGCCCTTGGCCTTGAGCAGCTGCTTGGCGCGAATGCAGTAGGGGCAGACGGCGGTGGTGTACATCTTGACGGCTTGCATGTTCTGTTCCTTTCAATCATTGTCATGGAGCACCGCTGCAGGCAGAGCAGCACGTCTGTGCGCTGCTGCGTCCTGCGCGCGGGTCTCCGCAGTCACTTGGAGGTGCTTCAGGCCTTTTCAACGGGCAGCGATGCCTCGCGCCACGCGGTCAGGCCACCGGACAGCGCCTGTGCGTTGTCGAAGCCGAGTTTCTTGGCCACACCGACCGCACGCTGTGCGCGTGCACCCTTGGCGCACACCAGGATCACCGGCACGGCCTTGTTCTTGACCGTCTGGGGCAGCTTTTCCTCCAGTTGGCCCAGCGGCACGTTCTTCGCACCCTTGACATGGCCTGCAGCGAATTCTTCAGGTTCGCACACATCGATAACCACTGCCTTTTCGCGGTTGATCAGCTGAATGGCCTGCGCCGTGGACAGCGAGCCCGCGCCTGCGCCCTTGAGCATGGGGTAGAACAGCATCGAGCCGGAAACCAGTGCGATGAGAAGCAAATACCAGTTGTCTAAGATGAATTTCACGAACGTCCTTCGGGTTGGCAAACCGCGTAATTTTAGAATGACGGGTTTTTGGCTTGTTCGTTTGAGGGGAACCCATGCACAAACTGGTTCTGATTCGTCATGGCGAATCGACTTGGAATCTTGAAAACCGCTTCACCGGCTGGACCGACGTGGACCTCACGCCCACCGGCGTCGAACAGGCAAAGAATGCCGGTCGCCTGCTCAAGGCCGAGGGCTACGAGTTCGATCTGGCCTACACCAGCGTGCTCAAGCGCGCCACCCGCACGCTGTGGCACACGCTCGACGAGATGGACCGCACCTGGCTGCCGGTGCAGCACAGCTGGCGCCTCAACGAGCGCCACTACGGCGCCCTGCAGGGCCTGAACAAGGCCGACATGGCCAAGAAGTACGGCGACGCCCAGGTGCTCGTGTGGCGCCGCAGCTATGACACGCCGCCGCCGGCGCTCGAGGCCACCGACCCGCGCAGCGAGCGTGGAGACATCCGCTACGCGGGCCTCAAGGACGGCGAAGTGCCCCTCACCGAATGCCTGAAGGACACCGTCGCCCGCGTGATGCCCTTCTGGAACGAGTCCATTGCCCCTGCGATCCGCTCGGGTAAGCGTGTGGTGCTGGCCGCCCACGGCAACTCGATCCGCGCACTCGTGAAGTCCCTGGACGGCATTTCGGATGACGACATCGTCGGCCTGAACATCCCCAACGGCATTCCGCTGGTATACGAGCTGGACGACAACCTCAAGCCGATCCGCCACTACTACCTTGGCGACGCAGAGGCGGCCGCCAAGGCTGCTGCGGCGGTCGCTTCGCAAGGCAAGGCCTGACCGGAAGGAGCCTCGGGCCGGTTTTCCTGCCGGATCGCCCGCCAGATCGTCCGCCCATGGGCGATCCGCGCGGGCACATCGGCCCGGCATGGGCGAAAATGCGCGACTTCGATGCCGCCCGGGCCTGTTTGAAGGCAAATGCCCCGGGCCGCGAGCCCCGACTTCGCTGTTTCGGGCCGCAAGTCGTCAGACAATGGAACCCCGGGGACTGCCCGAGATCAATACCGAACTAAGATGTATATTGTTCGGTCAAGGTGACACATATATGGGCCAGAAACTCAAAATAGCAGGTTGGATCTCCGTCGGCGTCGTTGCCGGCGCGCTCACCACGGTTTCCCTGCAAACCGTGGCCCGTGGCGGCATGACGCCCCTGCCCCTGGAGGAAATCCAGCAGTTGTCCGCAGTTTTTGGCCTGATCAAGACCGACTACGTCGATCAGGTCGATGACCGCAAGCTGATCACGGACGCCATCTCGGGCATGGTGTCGAGCCTCGACCCGCACTCCCAGTATTTCGACAAGAAGTCCTTCAAGGAATTCCGCGAAGGTACGACCGGCAGGTTCGTCGGCGTCGGCATCGAGATCACGCAGGAAGACGGCCTGATCAAGATCGTGTCGCCGATCGAGGGGTCGCCCGCCGACCGCGCCGGCATCAAGACCAACGACCTGATCACCAAGATCGACGACACCGCCGTGAAGGGCCTGTCGCTCAATGATGCCGTCAAGAAGATGCGCGGCGAGCCCAACACCAAGGTGACGCTGACCATCCTGCGCAAGGACGAGAGCCGCAGCTTCCCCGTGACCATCACGCGCGAGGAGATCAAGACCCAGTCCGTCAAGGCCCGGATGATCCAGCCGGGTTACGCATGGGTGCGACTGTCGCAGTTCCAGGAACGCACGGTCGATGATTTCGTGCGCAAGGTGGATGACCTGTACAAGCAGGACCCCAACATCAAGGGCATGGTGCTCGACCTGCGCAACGACCCGGGCGGCCTGCTCGACGCCGCCGTGGCGATCTCCGCCGCCTTCCTGCCCGAGAACGTGACCGTGGTGTCCACCAACGGGCAGTTGGCCGAGAGCAAGTCCACCTTCAAGGCCAGCCCGGAGGACTACGCCCGCCGTGGTTCCGACCCGCTCAAGAGTCTGCCTGCCGCGCTCAAGAAGGTGCCGCTGGTGGTGCTGGTCAACGAAGGCTCGGCCTCGGCCAGCGAAATCGTGGCCGGCGCACTGCAGGATCACAAGCGCGCCACCATCATGGGTGCGCAGACCTTCGGCAAGGGGTCCGTGCAGACCGTGCGTCCCCTCGGCCCCGACACGGGCATCAAGCTGACCACGGCGCGCTACTACACCCCGAGCGGACGCTCCATCCAGGCCAAGGGCATCGTTCCCGACGTGATGGTGGACGAGACCGCGGAAGGCGACCTCTACGCATCGCTGCGCCCCCGCGAGGCAGACCTCGAGAAGCACCTGTCGAGCGGCCAGGGCGAGGAGGTCAAGGACGCAGCGCGCGAAAAGGCCCGCGAGGAAGCCATGAAGCGCCTCGAGGAAGAGTCCAAGGACAAGGAAAAGGCCAAGAAGGAGCGCCTGCCCGAGTTCGGCTCCGAGAAGGACTTCCAGCTCAACCAGGCCCTCAACCAGCTCCGGGGCCAGGCGGTCCAGGTCAGCAAGACCAAGACCGAGCGTCCGGAAGCCAAGAAGGAAGACTGACGGCGTACTACCGCAGGCACTCCGCTGGCACCCCGTGCTGGCTCCGCTCAGCGACATCACCCGTAGAAAAAAAGGCCGGCGAGACCCGGCCTTTTTCTTGGAGCGGGACAATCGCGGGCAGAGACACTCCAAGGTGCAGATCCTTCCTGCCCCGCCATCCACCCGGCCCCGGACAATGCGGGAGCAGGCAGACACGCGCGAAAGAATGACATGACAGACGACCAACTCCTGCGTTACTCCCGCCACATCATGCTCGATGAAATCGGCATAGAGGGCCAGGAACAGATCCTGTCGGCCCATGCGCTGATCATCGGTGCCGGCGGCCTCGGCTCCTCCGTCTCGCTCCTCCTCGCGGCAGCGGGCGTGGGACGTATCACCCTGGTCGACGACGATCAGGTCGATCTCACCAACCTCCAGCGCCAGATCGCCCATACCACGGCCCGCGTCGGCATGGACAAGGTGGAGTCCGCGCGCACAGCCATGCTGGAGATCAACCCGGACGTGCGCATCAGCGCGCTGCGCGAGCGCGTGGAGGGCGAGCGGCTCGATCAGCTCGTGAGCGAAGCCACGGTCGTGCTCGACTGCACCGACAACTACCGCACCCGCCATGCCATCAACGCGGCGTGCGTGCGCCAGCGCAAGCCCCTGGTGGCCGGAGCCGCGATCCGCCTCGATGGCCAGATCACCGTGTTCGATCCGTGCCAGCCGGATTCGCCCTGCTATGCCTGCCTGTTCTCGCCGCAGGACCAGTTCGAGGAAGTGCAATGCTCCACGATGGGGGTGTTCTCTCCCATGGTCAGCATCATCGGTTCCATGCAGGCGGCCGAGGCGCTCAAGCTGATCGTGCCATCCGTGGGCCCGTCGCTCGCCGGCCGGCTGCTGATGCTCGATGGCCGCAGCATGCGCTGGACCGAGATGCGCACGGCGCGCGACCCTGAATGCAGCGTTTGCAGCTCAACTGGCGCCAATCAAGGCAAGTAGGATCATTCCCACACAGCAACCCTGTTGACGCTGGCAAAATGCCAACCTTTTTGGCACGTAGAGTAGCAACGGTGCACTTCCCTTTCTTTCACGAGACAAACCGGGAAGCGCCCATCAAGGCATATCGACTGACTTTCTGGCTGCTGTGAAATTGCGCACATACATCGTAGAAGACAACGCCACCATCCGCGAGAACCTCATAGGCACACTGGAGGAGCTTGCAGATGTGGAGGCCATCGGCACGGCCGAGACCGAGAATGACGGCAAGGCCTGGCTGACTGCGAATCCCGGAGAATGGGATCTCGCAATCGTCGATCTGTTTCTGCGACAAGGCAGCGGCCTCGGCGTGCTGGAGGCATGCCGCCATCGCCATCAAGCCCAGAAGATGGTGGTGCTCAGCAACTACGCCACGCCCGATGTGCGCATGCGCTGCGCACAGCTCGGCGTCGATGCCGTCTTCGACAAGTCCAACGAAATCGACGCCCTCGTCGACTACTGCATACAGCACGGGCAAGGCGATCGCCAGAGCGCTTGAACGCCTGAGGTGCCGCGCCGCGCCCTCTCCACAATCACTCCCGCGGTCACATCCCCATGGGCGCCGGCAATGATGGGCCGATCAGCCCATCACGCGATCCACCCATTCATCCATCAATCCATCAATCCATCAATCCATCAATCGATCAGCTTGTTCTTCAGTGCGTAGTACGTGAGATCGCTGTTGGATGACAGCCCCAGCTTTTCCATGAGGCGTGTGCGATAGGTGCTCACCGTCTTCACGCTCAGCGAGAGCGACTTTGCGATCTCGCCGGCAGTCTCGCCGCGGGCAAGCTTGAGAAACACCTGGAATTCGCGCTCGGACAGTTGCTCGTGCGGCGGGGCATCGTCCTTGCGATTGAGCTGCTGCGCCAGAAGATCGGCAACGGCCGGTGTCAGGTAGCGGCGTCCCAGCGCAATCGTGCGGATGGCCTCCACGATTTCCTTGGGGTCGCATTCCTTGTTGAGATACCCGCTCGCCCCCTGGCGGATCAGGTTGATGGCGTAGTGTTCCTCGGGATAGCCGCTGAGGATGAGGATACCCATGTTGGGTGCCTTGGCGCGGAGCATCGCAAGAGCATCGAGGCCGCTCTGCCCCGGCATTGCCAGGTCCATCACGAGAACATCGACCTCATGGGCACGGATCAGGTCGATCGCCTCGCGTCCATTCGCAGCCTCGCCTACCACCCGCAGGTCGACGTGTTCTGATAAAAACTGTTTCAAGCCCGACCGGACGATTGCGTGGTCGTCCACAATGCCAACTCTGATCATTCCTGTTCTTTCTATACAGCAGCTGCTGAACCGATATGGGAACAAGCGGCTACTATGGTAGAGAGTTCATAACCCTGTCAATCGCATGATGCCATGGTTAAGCAAGGCTTAATCGAGAATCGATCCGATTGTGTTACCAGGATTAACCATCCATGCGAAAGTTTCCCCTCACCCGAATGACGGTCAACATGCTGCTGGCATTCTTTGCCGCGGTGATGCTGCTGGGCGTCAATGAAGTGGGATACATCAGCTCGCATTCGGCAATCGAGCGCTTTGAAAAGGCCCAGTCCACGCGACATACGCTGGATCGCTTGATGCGGGAGATGCTCAGCATCGAGAGCGGCCTGCGCGGCTACCTGCTCACCGGCAATGCGCAGTACATCGAGACCTACGCGAAAAGTGCGCAGTCGATCGAGAAGAGCATTCACGATCTGCATGGGCTGCTTGCCGATTCGGCCGAGAACAGCCAGGACTTCACCGATCTGTCCAGCCAGATCGCGCGGCGCATCTCCGAACTGAACCTGAGCCTGCAGCTGCACCGAGAGGGCAACGAGGATGCCTGGCGCTTCGTGCTCACCACCGACGTCGGCCTGAAGAACATGGATGCCATCCGCGCCACGTCCGAGCGCATGATCGCGCGCACCAACCAGCGTGCCGAGGACAGCAACGACGAGATCCTCCATTCGCTGGCGCTCTCGCGCATGGGCATCGCCGCGGTCGGTGCGGTGGGCCTGCTTGCGTTCTACATGTACCTGCGCAAGGCCGAGGCGCTGCGCATTGCGTCCGAACGCGAGAAGGAGGCACAGGCCCGCGAACGCGATCAGCTCGAGCAACTGGTGCGCGACCGCACGGCCTCCCTGGGGAAGCTTGCGACCCACCTGCAACAGGTGCGCGAGGAAGAGCGCGGGCATCTTGCGCGCGAGCTCCACGACGAGCTCGGTGCACTGCTCACGGCGGCCAAGCTCGACGTGGCGCGGCTCAAGTCGCATGTGGATATCTCCGTGCCGGAAATCGGGGAACGCCTCAAGCATCTGGTGGAGACGCTCAATGGCGTCATCTCGCTCAAGCGCCGCATCATCGAGGACCTGCGCCCCTCGTCCCTGTCCAACCTGGGGCTGACCGCATCCCTGGAAATCCTCACGCGCGAGTTCGCCGAGCGCACCAAGATGAATGTCGAGGTCAGCCTTGAAGCCGTGCAGCTGTCCGCCTCGTCCCAGCTCACGGTCTATCGCCTGGTGCAGGAGTCGCTCACCAACATCGGCAAGTACGCCAAGGCGAGCAGGGTTCTCATCACAGTGCACAACTACCCCACGCACGTCACCGTGCAGGTGCGCGACGACGGGGCGGGTTTCAACACGCACGCAATATCACCCACGGCCCATGGCCTGGCCGGCATGAACCACCGCGTGGAAGCTGCCGGCGGACGCCTGAGCGTGACCTCCACCCCCGGCGAAGGCACGCTGGTGTCCGCCACGCTGCCGCACAGCAGCGGCGCCTGACACGCAGACCCGCCTTCACGGCGGCCCCTTCAGAATCCGTCCTACACGCGCAGTCGCACGACACCGTCGCGCCGTGACATCCGCCTGCCATACAGTGAAGCCATGTAGCGCATGCGCTGCACGTCGGACCACACTATTTCAATTTCCGAAGGATGTGAATATGCTCCATTACGCAGTAGTATTTCTGGTGATTGCGCTGGTGGCAGCCCTGTTTGGATTCGGGGGCATTGCTTCCGGTGCGGTCGGCATTGCAAAGATACTGTTCTTCGTTTTCATCGTGATTGCCGTGATCACCTTCCTCATGGGCTTGACCAAGCGGAAGTAAGCACGATGGGAATGCTGCGCAGAGCAGTCAACAAGAGAATTTCAGCACGAAAGGAATTTCAATGAGCGATTTGCACAAAGCTGCCGAAGATGCTGCCGACGCAGCCAAGAGCACGGCCGAAGACATGCTGGACAGTGCACAGCACGCCGCCCGTTCCACGCGCCGTGCTGCCAACCGTGCACTGGACAAGGCAGAAGCCAAGCTCGACGAATGGGAGGACGAACTCGACACCCACTCCCGCATCGACGATCTCGCGGCACGTGCCCAGGAGTTCGCCAACCGCAGCATCAACTACGTTGCCGATCGCAGCCAGCGCGCACGCCAGCAGTTCAACCAGGCCACCGATGCCACCTGCCAGTATGTGCAGGAACAACCGGGCAAGTCGGTGATGATCGCCGCCGCCGCAGGCGCGGCCGCGGCCGTTCTTGTGATGCTGGCCCGTGGGCGCGATCGCTGATCGGTCGCATCGGTCTTCTTCCAGATCCGCCTTTCGTCGGTTCTTTCGAATCCTTCCATCTGTTTGCACGGAGTTCAACATGAAGTATGTACGCGCACTGACATTCGCCGCACTTGCCGGCGTGACCATCATCACCGCCACCGGCTGCTCGGTGGCCCGGGACCAGCAGACGCTGGGCTCCTATGTGGATGACACCGGCATCACCACCGCGGTGAAGACCCGGTTCGCCGAAGACAAGAGCGTTGCAGCCACCTCCATCAGCGTGGAAACGCTGAACGGAACGGTGCAGCTGTCGGGCTTTGCGAAGTCCCAGGCAGAAAAGGACCGCGCAGAGGCCATCGCACGCAACACCAAGGGTGTGCGTGAAGTGCGCAACAGCATCGTCGTTCGTCCCTGATTCACATTCAGCCCTGATGGGTTGATCCAGCCGGCGGCGTTCCAAGGCGCCGTTCGCTGAAGCAGGCCGCTTTCCTTTCTGGGAACGCGGCCTTTTTTTGACAGGCATTTTTTGATGCTTCGCGAAACAACGCGGTGGATGGAGTCGCGCGACGAATGGCTTGCCGTACGTTGGGGACGAATACGCTGAGGCCATGGGCAATCGGCCCAAGCCACGGCACAATGCGACCCATGCGGCTATTTCATTGCGGCCACTGCGGCTCGCTGGTCTTCTTCGAAAGCTTCCAATGCGTGCATTGCGGCAGCACGCTCGCCTTCGTGCGCGAGCACGTGGACATGCTCGCGCTGCAACCGGCCGGGGATGAAGCCGACGGACTATGGGAGCGCCGCGCGCCGCGCCCGGGACTCGGCGCAGTACACGAAAGCACCTCGGACTCGGGTGTCAGCCAGACCGAGGCGCCCTACCTGCGCTACCGCATGTGCGCCAACCGCACCAAGCACCAGGTCTGCAATTTCGCGCTGATCGACACCCCCGACACCCCGCAGGACGCCCTGTGCCCCGCCTGCGTGCACACGCGGGTGTTGCCGGATCTCTCCGATCCCGCCAACCTGCGGCGCTGGAGCGTGATCGAAGCGGCCAAGCGCAGGCTCTACTACATCGATATCCGGCTCGGTATCGACCGCCTGCCCGGAGAGACCGGGCCCATCTTCGAATTTCTGGCCGATGTGCCCGGCTCCATGCCGGTGCTCACGGGCCATGCCTCGGGTGTGATCACGCTGAACATCTCCGAGGCGGATGACGATGAACGCGTGCGCCGGCGCGTCGCATTCCACGAGCCCTACCGTACCCTGCTGGGCCATCTGCGCCATGAGATCGGCCACTACTTCTGGGATGTGCTGGTCGCGCGCGGCAACAGGCTCGAACTGTTCCGCGAACTGTTCGGCGACGAGCGGATCGACTACGGCCAGGCGCTGCTCGACTACTACGCGCGCACACCGATTCCGGACCCGCTGTGGCAGGACTCGCACGTCAGCGCCTATGCCACGGCCCATCCCTGGGAGGACTGGGCGGAAACCTGGGCGCACTACCTGCACATGGTGGACTTGCTGGAGTCGGCACGGAGCTTCGACACCCGCATCAGCGTTCCCAGCCCGCTGGGTGACCAGCACTTCACCATGGTGGACCCCTTCGCCATGCCGCCGCCCAGCTTCGACAGCATGCTCAGCGCACTGGTGCCCGCGACGCTGCTGCTCAACAGCCTCACGCGCAGCCTGGGACAGATCGATGCCTACCCGTTCGCACTGAGCCTGGCCGCGCAGCGCAAGATGCGCTTCGTGCACGAGGTCATCTCGGAGCGGCGCATCACGACAGCACCCGCGCCGCAGCAGGCGCCGCCGGACGCTGCAGCCGGTTGAGGCGGAAGACTATTTCGCCTGCGATGCCAGCTTCTCGCTGAGCCTGCGCTGCACGTTGGCCGACACGAACTTGTCGACCTCTCCACCCAATGAGGCGATCTCGCGCACGAAGGTGCTGCTGATGAACTGGTACTTGTCGCTCGGCGTGAGGAACACGGTCTCCACCTCCGGCATGAGGTGGCGGTTCATGCCCGCAAGCTGGAATTCGTAGTCGAAATCGGTCACCGCGCGAAGCCCGCGGAGCATGGCCTTGCCGCCGCGTGCAACGACGAAGTCGCGCATCAGGCCCGAGAAACTTTCCACCTGCACCTGCGGATACGGCTTGCAGGCCTCGGTCACCATGGCAATGCGCTCTTCCAGGTTGAACAGCGTCTTCTTGTGATGGCCGGCCGCCACGGCCACGATCACCCGGTCGAACAGCTGCGCGGCGCGGCGCACGATGTCCTCATGCCCCAGCGTGATCGGGTCGAAGGTTCCGGGATAGATGGCCAGCACGTTTTGCGCCATGGGTGTGTCTCCTCTACAGGCTCGGTCGATCAACGCACGCCACCCATGGGCATGCCATGGCGCATTATGCAATGCGCTGCGGAGGGCACCGGAGCATGGTCCTGGAGCGTTCTGATGCGCGCCTATGCCTTGGCGGCTCCCCGCAGCTCACCCCAGCGATAGCCTGTGATGGCCGCGGCAATCAGGGCCATGCCTGCCCACTGCGCAGCGCCCGGACGGATGCCGAACCACATCAGGTCCACCGTCAGTGCAAGCGCCGGATAGATGAAGCTCAGGATCGCGATCGACGCGGCACCCAGGCGCTGGAAGGCGCCGTACATCAGCACATACATCAGCGCGGTGTGCACCAGCCCCAGCGCCAGCACGCACATCACCACCCGCGTCAGGGGTGCCTGCAGCTGCAGCGCGAGAGCGCCCTGCAGCCACATGGGCAGCAGAACCAGCGCCAGCATCGCGCCGCCGGCCGCCATCTGCATCATCGCGGTCTGTGCTGCGCCGATATGCTTGACGCGGCGCGTGGCAATCACCGTGAGCGTATAGAGTGCCGCCGCCAGCAACGCCAGCAGGACACCCCAGACGATCATGCCCGCGTGCCGGGCCTCGGCCCCGGCGTGCTCCGTCACCACGCCGCTGCTCAGCACCACGCCCGCCAGCGCCAGCAGCATCCACGGCATGCGGCGCCAGCCGATGCGCTCGCCCGACCAGGCCGAGGCCATCAGCAGGAAGAACGGCTGCACGTGATAGACGACCGTCGCCACGCCGATGCCCGCGTAGGCATAGGCATGGAACAGTGCCACCCAGTTGATGACCAGCGCCACGCCGCCCGCCGCGAGCCATGCCATGTCGCGGCGCGACATGCTCACCCATTCCCTGCGCATGCGCACCCAGAGCCACAGCGCGGCCGCACCGATCAGGCAGCGCAGCAGCACCACCAGCTCCACCTGAAGGCCGCTCTCGACCACGAACAGGCCGATCGTGCCCGACAACAGCATCGCAAGCACCATGCGCCACACGCCCCCGCGCGAGCCCGCGGCTCCCGCAGCCTGTGGCACGCCCGTCCCGGCACGGGGAGTCGAGGAAATCGATGGACTGATGCTGCTCATGGCAATGACCCTGTGAACGATGAAATCTGCGCGGGTTTGACGCGCGCTGTCTGTTTGCCGGATGATCTCCCAGGGCTCACAATTCAACAATACTGCTTTAATTCAATGAATTGTTGAATTCCAAGCAACAAAATCATCCACCATGAACCTCGAATCGCTGCCGCTCGCTGAAATGCAGGTCTTTGCCCAGGTCGTACAGCACCGCGGATTCGCCGCGGCCGCGCGGCACCTGGAGATCACCACCTCCGCGGTCAGCCGCAGCGTTTCTCGGCTCGAGCGGCAGTTGGGCGTGAAGCTGCTGCACCGCACCACGCGCGCGCTGTCGCTCACGGAGATCGGGGCCGAGGTGCATGACGCCTGCCTGCAGATGCTGCAGGGCGCGGAACAGGCCCTGTCGCGCGCGGCCGCGCACCGCGAGCAACCGCAGGGCGTGCTGCGCATCAGTGCCCCGGTGGTGTTTGGCGACCTGTGGCTTGCGCCCCAGTTGCCGCGCTTCTGCGCGCAGTGGCCCGAGGTGCACGTGCAACTGAGCATGAGCGATACCCTGGTCGACCTGACTGCCGATGGCATAGACCTCGCGATCCGCATCACCACACCCGAGGCACTGCCACCCTCGTTCGTCGCCCGGCCGCTGCGCCCCATACGCTACGTGCTCGCGGCCCATCCCGCCTATCTTGCGGCGCGCGCACCCATCGACCATCCCGCCGACCTCGGCGCCCATCGCTGCATGAGTCTCGGCTACGGCGCATTCCAGAACATGGTGGAACTGGTCGCCAGCGACCGTGCCCTGGCCCCGGAGCGCGTGCGGCTGCATACACCCATCACCATCGCCAGCAGCCTGGGCCTGCTGCACGCCCTGCTTGGCGACGCGCAGGCCGGCATCGGCCTCCTGGCAGACTTCGTGGCCATGCCCATCATCGCGCAGGGACGACTCGCGCAGGTGCTTCCCCAATGGCAACTGGCCGGCAGCTATGCGCAGCGCACGGCCTATGCGGTCCATGCGCCGGGGCCGCACCTGCCACCCAAGCTGCGGGCCATGCTCGACTTCCTGCAGTCGCACTGCGGCACCGAGGCACGGCCCGCCGCTTGATCCCCTGCGCATGCTATGCATGGATTTCTGGCGCTAATTGCAACCCCGCTTGCGGAATAGAACCCGGGGGAATTCATCCAACAGGTCTACATTCATACATGTTTTCATGGGACCTGCCATGGCGGGTTCCCCTGAGCGTGTTCACGATCCAAGGAGACTCCACCATGTCCTCATCCGCAACCTCGACCGCCACACCGGGACCCGAGGCCTCGCGCGACGCGTTTCTGGCCGCACGCGACTTCCTGCAGGCCCATCGCAGCGACTATGACCGCGCCTACCGCGACTTCCGGTGGCCGCAGCTGGGCGAGTTCAACTGGGCGCTCGACTACTTCGACCACATGGCGCGCGGCAACGGCGCGTCCGCCTTGCACATCGTGGAAGAGGACGGCAGCGAAACCCGGCGCAGCTTCGCCCAGATGAGCGAGCGCTCCGCGCAGGTCGCCAACTGGCTTCAGGGCCTGGGCGTCAAGCGCGGCGACCGCGTGCTGCTCATGCTGGGCAACGAACTCGCACTCTGGGAGCTGATGCTGGCGTGCATCAAGCTGGGCGCGGTGATGATCCCGGCCACCATGCTGCTCACTCCAGAGGATCTGCAGGACCGCCTCGATCGCGGCGCCGTGCGCCACGTGATTGTGGCCAGCGCCCACACGGCCAAGTTCGAACCGCTCGCGGGCGACTACACCCGCATCTGCGTGGGCCAGGAACAGGCCGGCTGGCATGCCTTCGCCCAGGCAGATCGCCACTCCACCGTCTTCGAGCCGACGGGCCGCACCCTGGCCGACGATCCGCTGCTGCTGTACTTCACGAGCGGCACCACGTCCAAGCCCAAGCTCGTGCTGCACACGCACCAGAGCTACCCCGTGGGCCATCTCTCGACGATGTACTGGATCGGCCTGCAGCCCGGCGACGTGCACCTGAACATCAGCTCGCCGGGCTGGGCCAAGCATGCCTGGAGCTGCTTCTTCGCGCCCTGGATCGCCGGTGCGACCATCTTCATCTACAACTATGCGCGCTTCTCCGCCAAGGCCCTGCTGCAGGCACTGCAGGACCACCGGGTGACCAGCCTCTGCGCACCGCCCACCGTGTGGCGCATGATGATCCAGGAGGACCTGGGCCCGTGGCGCGGACGGCTCTCGCTGCGCGAAGTGATTGGCGCGGGAGAACCGCTGAACCCCGAGATCATCGACCAGGTGCAGGACGCCTGGGGCCTCACGCTGCGCGACGGCTTCGGCCAGACCGAGACCTGCGCGCAGATCGGCAACACGCCGGGCCAGAAGCTCAAGCCCGGCTCCATGGGCCGTCCGCTGCCGGGCTACGACGTGGTGCTGCTCGACGTGGACGACAAGGAAAGCAACGAGGGCGAAGTCTCTCTGCGCCTCTCGCCCCGCCCCACGGGCCTGATGGTCTGCTACGAGGACAGCCCCGAGAAGACGCAGCAGGTGATGCGCGAGGGCTACTACCACACGGGCGACACCGCCGAGCGCGACGCCGACGGCTACATCACCTTCGTGGGCCGCGCGGACGACGTGTTCAAGGCCAGCGACTACCGCATCAGCCCGTTCGAGCTGGAGAGTGCGCTCATGGAGCATGACGCCGTGGCCGAAGTGGCGATCGTCCCCAGCCCTGACCCGGTGCGTCTCGCCGTGCCCAAGGCCTACCTGATCCTCACCACCGGCACGCACCCGAGCCGCGAGCTCGCCGAGCAGATCTTCGCCTTCGCGCGCGAGCGGCTGGCGCCCTACAAGCGCGTGCGCCGCATCGAGTTCGTGACCGAGCTGCCGAAGACCATCTCCGGCAAGATCCGCCGCGTGCAGTTGCGCAAGGATGAATCCGCCAAGGTCCTGGCAGCCGAACGCGGGCAGTTCGAGTTCTTCGAAGAGGACTTTCCGGGCCTGAAAGGTTGACGCTCGAAGGGCTGAAGGATCGAAGGGCGGGCGTTGCGCTCCCGCCGTCCATGCAGCATCACGCTGGCCTGGCTCGGCGTACCGCGCGCAGCTTGCCCGAGCGCCCGCCGCCGGCATAGAACAGCCCGTCGCCCCCGCTCTCGAGACCGCTGACCAGCACGCCCTTGGGCAGCATCAGACGCTCCTTCACTGCGCCCGAATGCTTGTCGATGCGGCGCAGCTCGCTCTCCTCGTTTTCCTCGGTGGCATGCCAGAGCTCGCCCTCGTACCACGTCACGCCGGTGACGAAGCGATCGGACTCGATGGTGCGCAGCACCCTGCCGTCAGCGGGGTCGATCTGGCGAATCTTGCGGCTGCGGTAGGCGCCCACCCAGAGGCTGCCTTCCGCCCATGTCAGGCCGGAATCGAAACCACCGCCAGGAGCGGGAATCGACGACACGACCTTGCCCGTGGCAGGCTCGATCTTGTCGATGCGCGTCTCCACGATCTGGTAGAGATGCTTGCCGTCGAAGGCGGTGCCCGCGTCGCCGGGAACGGCAAGTGAGCGCGCCACCGCGCCGCTGCGCGGGTCCACCGCCAGCAGCGTCTCCCCGGTGGCCGCCCAGACATGGGTGCCATCGAAGCTCACGCCGTGGATCACGCCACCGGCCTCATACGGCCCCCATTCGTGCACCACTTCGGCCGCGCCGCTGAGCGTCTGCCGGGATGCTTCATTCATTGATTCAGACATCATTGCTCCTTTCGATGCGCCGGGTAGATGGCAAAGCCTGCGAAAACGGTGGCGCTGGAGTCCACTCTACGCAATCGGCAGCGCAGCAGGGAGTAACAAAACCGTCGCGAATCCGCTCATGGGCGGCAGCAGCCAGCGCCGCGCCCGTGCACTGCCGATGGCGCGCACACGCTGCTCCTCCAGCAGGACCGCGAGCGCGCGCTGCACGCTGCGCTGGCTGCGTCCGAGGGCCTGCGCCAGGGCAGAGGTGCTCCAGGCCGCGCCATCCGCCATCAGTGCCAGCAATTGGGAGGCCTCGTCCTCGGCCAGCGGCACCAGCACGATCACCATATGGCCTGCCTCAAGGCGCAGCGCGAATCCTTCGGCGGTGGATTCGATGCGCGCAAACGAAGCGATGGCCGCGCGCAGGCGACTCATCTCCACCCGCAGGCGCGCCCGGTGCGTCTCGTCGCCCTCGCGCGTGCGGAAAACGTCCGCGATCAGGCGCTCGCGTGCCACGCCCTCACGGCCCGTCGCTGCGGCTTCTGCCAGCGCGCGCAACAAGGCGAACAGCACCGGCCTGCGGGCGAGCGACAGCTGTCGCGGCCCCCACACGAGGCCATGGCGGCAGGCGTCCACCACGAGATGGCCGGACTGGAGAATCACACTCAATCGCTCGGCGCTCACCTCGCGCGTGCCGCTCGCATCGATGCAGCGTGCACACGCGCGCTCGAGCACGGCGCCGGCCTGCTGCACCTCATGGATCAGGGAAGGGATACGGCTCTGCGCCGCCGCATCAGCGGCCCGGACAAAGGCCTCGCGCGCCTGGCCGACGCGCAGCGCCCGCATGGCGATCTCCGCGTGGATCAGCTCGCCCAGTGCATCGAGCACCGCCGGCTGCCTCTGCCCCGGCGGCAGCACGGGCCGCGCCGCCAGTGCTGCGGCAGCATCGTCCACGCGCCCCAGCATCAGCCACCTGCGCGCGGCGACCAGCTGCGCGTACAGCGCGTTGGTCAGGTCCCCATGGGACTGCAGCACGCCCGCGGCCGCATCGAGGCGCGCCGCCGACACATCGAGGCGACGCATCGCCAACGCGATTTCCGCCTCAGCCAGGGCGCAGCGTGCCCGTGCCAGCTCATCGCGCGGCCCGAACCCGCGTAGCGCCCTGCGCAGCAACTGGCCCGCCCGCTCGAACTCGCCGAGCTGCGCCATGGCAATGCCGCGCAATGCCAGCGCGGGCGGGTCGTTGCGCAGGGCGATGCGCTGCAGTGCGCCCAGTGCGTCACCCGCGGAAAGCGCCCGAGCGGAGGCGGAGATGAGAGCGTCCACGGCCACATGTTACCTGCACCCCCACGGAGATCGTGAACACGCGCCAGGCCGTGCCGAGCTGCTCATCACCTTTTGGCGACGGATTTCGCATGTCATCGGCACCTACGGTGTCACGAGGATCGACAGCGACGGAACCCTGATTGACCTGCTCGGCGGCGTGCTCTGGTCGGATGGCTCCTCTACCTGAGCAATCTACCGGTAGGGACGCTGTGGCCCATTTGACTACACCACCCATCGCGCGAGCGTTCCGTGAGCCCGGTGACGGCTCGCGGAGGCGGCCATCACCAGGATATGGTTGCCACCCGCCTGCCCTGGCTGGCTGGCTAGACGCTCTTCCTGCGCAGCAGATGCGCATGCACCGCACCCGCCTTCAGATGGCGGTACTGCTCGAGTCCCAGCGCTGCAAGCTCCTCGCCGGTCCATTCGCGGGGCGCCTCCAGGTAGATGAAGCCGTCCTCCGCCACCGCCCTTGCGGCGGCCTCCAGCGCTGACTGAAAGAACGGGCCGTCGAATGGCGGATCGATCAGCAACAGGTGCATGCTGCCTGCGGCACACTGCTTGAGCGCAGCGATGCCGTCACCGCGCTGGACGGTGACATTGGCAGCACCCAGCTTGGCAGCGATCGCCTTGAGTTGCGCGACGAGCATCGCATCGGCCTCGTTCATCTGCACCTGCGCCGCACCGCGCGATGCGGCCTCGAAGCCGAGCGCGCCCGTGCCCGCGAATGCGTCCACGCACTGCCAGCCTGTGAGGTCCTGGCCGAGCCAGTTGAACAGCGTCTCGCGCACACGGTCGGGCGTGGGGCGCAGGCCCGGCTTGTCCGCCACGGGAAGGCGCGAGCGCTTCCACTGGCCGCCGATGATGCGCACCTCGCCCGCACCACGCGCCGGTGCGGCTTTCGCAGCCTTTCCCGCTGCCGCGGCTTTCTTGCGGGCTGCTTCGCTCAGCATGGTCGAACGCGGCCTCATTGCTTGGCCCCCACCTGCACCGTGACCATGCGGCCCGGCTGCAGCATGCGCTGGAACGCGGCGCGGATATCCTGCGCTGTGAGCGCTTCCACGCGGTCCGTCCAGTGTTCCAGGTAGTCAAGCGGCAGGTCGTTCCACGCAATGTTCACCACATTGCCAAGCAACTTGCGGTTGCTGTCGATGCGCAGCGCAAAGCCGCCGATGAGGTTGTCCTTGGCGTCGCGCAGTTCTTCCTCGGTCGGTCCTTCCTCGACGAACTTCTTCACCACGTCGCGCGACACCTGCACGGCCTCGGCCGACTGGTCGGGACGCGTCTGCAGGCCGACCACGAACGATCCCGCGTTCAGCCCCGGCGAGAAGCCGCTGCCCACGCTGTAGCTCAGCCCGCGCTTCTCGCGCACTTCCTGGGTAAGGCGCGACGTGAAGCCACCGCCGCCCAGGATGTGGTTGCCCACCAGGATCGCCAGGAAATCCGGATTGTTGCGCTTGATGCCGGGTTGGCCGATCAGCACATGGGCCTGCGCGGACTGGAACGGCAGGTTCTCGTCCACGGCCTTGGCAAGCGGCTGCACCTCGGGCACCTCCGGCAGCGCGGCGCAATCACCGGCCTTCTTCGCGGGCAGGCGCGACAGCAGGGTGCGCACCAGTTGCTGGGCCTGCTCCTTGTTCAGCGCGCCGACGATGCTCACGCGTGCGCGGCAGGTCTGCACGTACTTGCCGTGGAACGCCTGCATGTCGCTCACGTTGATGCGGTTCAGCGTCTGCGCGGTGGTCTGGTAACCATAGGGATGGCTGCCGTACACCGCAGCCGCAAACGCCTTGCTGGCCACGGTGCCGGGCTTGGTGTCAGCCTCCTTGATGGCCGCCTCCCAGCGCGAGCGCTCGCGCTTCCAGACATCCTGCGGAAAGCTGGGCTCGCCGATCTGGCGCGCCGCCAGGTTCGAGGCCTTGCCGAGCAGTTCGGGGTCGGTGAGGGAGCGCATCGAGTACACGAAACCGTCACGCTCGGCGCCCGCATCGAAGCTCGCGCCCAGGTCCGCCCAGGCCTCGCCCAGAGCATTCTCGTCGAGCGCCTTTTCCGAGCCGTGGGCGCGCACGCCCTTCGCGGTCATCATGCCCACGGAGCTCGACAGGCCCACCTGCTGCGCGGGATCGCGGCGCGCGCCGGCGTCGAAATCGATCTGCACGTCCACCATCGGGATGGCGGGGCTTTCCACGAGCCACACGCGCGCGCCATTGGGCTCGCTCCAGTGCTGGATGGGCAAAAGCGCCCAGGCCGAATGCGTGAATATCGCCAGACCCGCGCCCACCAGGCAGGCGCGCGCGGTCATCGTCTTGGTCATCATCTTGAAGTGTTGGGTCATCTGCGACATAGTTCGTCAATCCATCTTTGCGTGCGCTGCGATCAGTGCAGGCGCGAGCCATCGGCACCGCCGGCCGCGGGGCGTTTGCTGCCCGGGGCAACGGGCTGCGGCACCAGCGTTCCCACGTTGAGCTGGTCGTCGCCGAAGTAGCGCGCGGCCACCGACTTCACCTGCTCGGGCGTGACGGTGCGCAGCAGCTTGAGAATGCGATCATCGGCATCAAGCGGGAAGCCCTCGACCCAGTTGCCGCCCAGGTCGTTGGCCTGGCCGTAGAGCGAATCGCGCTCATACACGGTGGATGCCGTCCACTGCGCCTTCACGCGCGCAAGCTCGGCCTCGCTCACGCCTTCCTTCGCGATGCGGGCGACCTGCGCGCGCAGCGCCTCCTCCACCTGCCTGGCGGTCTTTCCGGGAGCCGGCACGCCCATCAGCATGAACAGGCTCGGGCCGCGCCCGATGATGTTGGCCGAGCTGCTGGCGCTGTCGGCGATGCGGTCCGCACCCTGCGTGAGTGCGCGATCCAGGCGCGCGCCGTCGTAGCCGCTGAGCACGGCGGACAGCATCAGCAGCGACAGGGCATCACGGTCGCTGTCCTTCGGTTCGTCGAGATGGACAAGGCTCGGTACGCGGAACGACATGGCAAGGAACGCCTGATCCGCCGGGGCCTTGAATTCGATGCGCCTGATGCCCTTCTGCTCGGGCTCGGTGCGCGGCTTGCGGGCCGGCACGGCACCCTGCGGAATCTGCCCGTAGGTCTGCTGTGCAAGCTCCAGCACCTTGGCCGGATCCACGTCGCCCGCGACCACGATCGCGGCATTGGAGGGCACATACCACTGCTTGTGGAAGTTGCGCACGTCCTCGGGCGTCATCGAATCGAGATCCCCCATCCATCCCACCACCGGGCGATGGTAGGGCGATGCAATGAACGTGGCGGCGTTCAGCTGCTCGAACAGCGCCGCGCGCGGCTGGTCCTCCGTGCGCATGCGGCGCTCCTCCTTGATGACCTCGATCTCCTTCTTGAACTCCTCGTCGGGCCACTGGTTGTTTGCAAAGCGGTCCGACTCGAGCTCCATCACGTCCTTCAGGCGACTGGCCGGAATCTGCTGGTAGTACCCGGTGTAGTCGCGCGTGGTGAAGGCGTTTTCCTGCCCGCCAAGCGCCGCAACCTTCTTGGAGAACTGGCCGGGCGCCACCTTGGCGGTTCCCTTGAACATCATGTGTTCCAATGCATGTGCCACACCGGAAGTCCCGTCCACCTCATCCATGGCGCCCACGCGCACCCACACCATGTGCACGGCCGTTGGCGCGCGCCGATCCGGCTTGACGATGAGCTGCATGCCGTTTTTCAGGGTGAACAACTGGGCTCCGTCGGCCGTCGTGACCTCCGGCCGGACCGCGGTCACCGCGGAGGCAGCCGCCTGGCCGGATGGCTGTGTCATGGGCTGGGAAGGGGGATTGGCGGATGCGCCGGCATGGGCCGTCACATGCGCGCAGGCCAGCAGGCCAAGAAGGGAGATGGCTTGTTTCATAGAATGGATAGGATTCCAAGTACCCGACAATGTTCAGTTTCTTCAAGAAAAAATCTTCCACGACCGCTGACGAGACCGCTCAGCCGCCTGCAGATGCAGCGCCAGAGCCGTCCTCCGGGCAGCAGGTGCCGCAGCCGGACCCCTCTTCCAAGGGCTCCAAGGGCTGGCTGCGCAATCCGTTTGCAAGTCGCGACACGGCCGACGACGGGGCGGAGCCTGTTCCGGCCCCGGCCACACCCGCGGCCCATGCAGTCACTGTAGTACAAGAGCCCCAGGCCAAACCCGAGGCCCCCGCGTCCGAGGGCGACCGCAAGGGCTGGATGGACCGGCTCAAGGCCGGCCTGCGCAAGACGGGCACCAGCATTTCGACGATTTTCACCGGAACGAAGATCGACGATGCCCTCTACGAGGAACTCGAGGATGCGCTGCTCATGGCCGACACCGGCGTGAAGGCCACCAACCACCTGCTGCAGGACCTCAAGCAGCGCGTGAAGAACTCCAAGACCACCGATCCCGCTGCCGTGAAGGCGTTGCTGGCCGATGCGCTGGCCGATCTGCTCAAGCCGCTCGAGAAGCCGTTGGCCATCGGCGAGCACACGCCCACCGTGATCATGGTGGCGGGCGTGAACGGCGCGGGCAAGACGACGTCCATCGGCAAGCTCACCAAGCATCTGGCCGACCACGGCGAGAGCGTGCTGCTCGCTGCGGCGGACACCTTCCGCGCCGCGGCGCGCGAGCAACTGGGCGTCTGGGCCACGCGCAACACGGTGGAAATCGTCAGCCAGGATGGCGGCGACCCGGCGGCCGTGAGCTTCGACGCCGTCTCCGCAGGCCGCGCGCGCGGCAAGGATGTGGTGCTGGTCGATACCGCCGGCCGCCTGCCGACGCAGTTGCACCTCATGGAGGAGCTCAAGAAGATCAAGCGCGTGGTCACCAAGGCCGATGCGAGCGCTCCGCACGAGGTGCTGCTGGTGATCGATGGCAACACCGGCCAGAACGCGCTCAACCAGGTCAAGGCCTTCGACGAGGCACTGCAGCTCACGGGCCTCATCGTCACCAAGCTCGACGGCACGGCCAAGGGCGGCGTGCTGGCCGCCATCGCGCAGGAAAAGCCCATTCCCGTGTATTTCATCGGCGTGGGCGAGAAGGTGGAAGACCTCGAGACCTTCAATGCCAGGGAGTTCGCGCAGGCACTGCTCGCCTGAGCCGCAACAGCCCCCTCAGCATGCCCTTCGGCCCTCGGCCCCGCCATGGCGGGGCTTTTTTATGGCTCGGGGCAAGCATGCGGGCGATCCGACGCTGCGGATGAGAGAATGCCTTGCGACATTCCACGACGAGGAATACTGGCCGCGCAATGACAGCCGAATGACAGATTCGCTCACCAGAATCTGTCCGGTCAGCCGTTCAACAACAAACCGCCAGGAGACATCGTGCAGACCTCATTCCCCTCGTCCCCCTCTTCCTTCGAACTCTCGCGCCGCGGCCTGCTGCGCCTGTCGCTGGGCGGCGCTGCCGCCGTTGGCGTCGGTGGCGCGCTCGCACGCGGCACCCCGGCCTCCGCCATCACGCGTCCGGCAGATGGCCTCGCGCGCAGCACGCCCGAGGCGCAGGGCGTGTCCTCCGCCGCGATCATGGACTTCCTCGACGAAGTCGAGCGCAACGCCTACGAGATGCACGGCTTCATGCTCTGGCGCAGCGGCCATGTGGTGGCCGAAGGCTGGTGGGAGCCCTATGGTCCCGAGCGCATCCACATGACGCACTCGCTCACCAAGAGCGTGACCGCGAGTGCTGTCGGCATCGCCATTGCGGAGGGCCGCTTCAAGCTCGACGATAAGGTGGTCTCCTTCTTCCCCGAGCACCTCCCCGCCACCGTCAGCGCAAACCTCGCGGCGATGACCGTGCGCGATCTGCTGACCATGCGCACCGGCCACGAGAAGATGACCTCGGGCTCGGTATGGCGTCCGATCAAGACCAGCTGGATCGCCGAATTCTTCAAGATCCCGGTGAAGTTCGAACCCGGCACGAAGTTCGTCTACACCAGCGCCGCGACGTACATGCTCTCGGCCATCATCACCAAGACGACCGGCCAGTCCACCGCGGACTATCTGAAGACCCGCTTCTTCGAGCCTCTCGGCATCACCGGCTATGAATGGGACGTGGGCCCCGAAGGCATCTCGCCCGGCGCCAACGGCCTCTCGTGGAAGACTGTCGATGCACTCAAGCTGGGCATCCTGCACGCGCAGAGCGGCCAGTGGAACGGCCGGCAGCTGCTGCCCGCCGAATGGGTGAAGGCCGTGCAGCAGCCGCACACGCCGGGACAGTACGGCTACCAATGGTGGCTGGGGCCGAACGGCGTCTACCTGGCCGATGGCCTGTTCGGCCAGTACTCGATGGTGTTCCCGGAACATAACGCCGTCATCGCGATGAATTGCGCAAATCCCTCCGGCGCCGGCTTTCTGGCCAAGGCCGTCTACAAGCATTTTCCCCGCGCCTTCCAGACCGCCGAAAAGCCTTCGCAGGCAGCCCGGCTGTCATCGCGCATGAAGCAGCTGCAGCTGCTGGCACCGCCGCGCGCGACCCACTCCCCGCTGGCCGGCACCATCTCGGGCAGGACCTACGAGTTCGCCGACAACGCGGAAAAGATCAGCGCGGTGAAGTTCGACTTCTCGGATGGACAGTGCCTCTTCACCATGGTGGATGAGCGCGGCACGCACGTCGTGCCCTGCGGCCTGGGCAAGGCCATCGAGGGATCGACCACCATCACCGGCAACAAGCTGCACCACGAGTACCAGCCCGACCACATGCGCGTGGTGGCCACCGGCGAGTGGACCGATCCGCGCACCTTCGAGATGACGTGGACGTTCGTGGAATCGGCCTTCCGCGACAAGGTGGTGTGCCGCTTCAACGGATCCTACGTTCGCCTCAGCCGCAGCGTGAACGTGAATTCCAGCGTCACCTCGCTGCCGGAAATCGTGAGCAGAAAGCCCGCCAAGGTCTCGGGCGACTGACGGGCGCTCACACCTTCAGGCGGTCCTCGACCCATGCCGCGTACTCGCGCGAGGACTGCTCCTCGCGCACGAGCAGCTGAGGCAGTTCGTAGGGGTGCGCCGACTTCAGCCAGCGCACCAGCGCCTGCACGTTGAACGGCAGCGTCTTGAACACGAGGCGCCACTCGGGCTCCTCGCACTGGGCGTCCTGCCAGACATAGTGCGAGGTGACCTGCTCCACCTGCACGCACGCCGCCAGGCGGTGCCTGACCGCATCCTGCGCCAGGCGGCGGGCATCGTCGGTATGGCCGACCGTGGTGGTGAGCACGCTCACGGGCGGCATGTGGGAGTCCAGTTCTCGCATCGCGCAGGGTCCTTTCATTCCTTGGTTCACGCATCCCATTGTCTCTCGTGCGAGACACCTCCGTTCTGTGGAATCCTGCGGGGAATTCACCACCGGCGCGTGCCGGAAAGCACGCCGTGCCAGACAACTGACGTATAAGTGCGAGTGCGATACCACACGCCCGAAGGCGCAGGCCTCCGGCACATTCAACGATCCGCAGGAGACAGCACGACATGACGACAGCGCGCAAGCCATTCAAGGCCGCCGTGATCCAGGCCCAATCCATCCCCACCGACAGCATCGAGTGCGCCCTCAAGGCGGCATCGCTGATCCGCCAGGCGGCCAGCAACGGAGCCAAGGTCCAGGTGTTTCCCGAGGCGTTCCTGGGCGGCTATCCCAAGGGCAACAGTTTCGGCAGCCCCATCGGCCTGCGCAAGCCCACGGGCCGCGACGCCTATGCGAGCTACTACCAGCAGGCCATCAGCCTCGATGGCGATGAGATCGAGATCATCAAGGAGGCCGTCGCGGACACCGGCGCGGTCGTGGTGATCGGCTGCATCGAGCGCGATGGCGGCACGCTGTATTGCACGGCGCTCTACTTCAGCGGCGAACAAGGCCTGGTCGGCAAGCACCGCAAGCTCATGCCGACGGCCGGAGAACGCCTGATCTGGGGCTTCGGCGACGGCTCCACCATGCAGGCCGTGGACACGCCCTACGGACGCGTCGGCGCGGTGATCTGCTGGGAAAACTACATGCCGATGCTGCGCATGCACATGTACAGCCAGGGCGTGTCGATCTACTGCGCACCGACGGCCGACGATCGCGACACCTGGCTGCCCACCATGCGCCACATCGCGCTCGAGGGCCGCTGCTTCGTGCTCACCGCCTGCCAGTTCCTGCGCCGCGAGGCCTATCCCAAGGACTTCGAATGCAGCCTTGGCGACGACCCGCAGACCGTGCTGCTGCGCGGTGGCAGTGCGATCATCGATCCGACCGGCGCCGTGCTGGCCGGCCCCGACTATGAGGCCGAGACCATCCTCTATGCGGACATCGACCCGGTGATGGTGCCGCGCGGCAAGTTCGACTTCGACGCTTCGGGCCACTATTCACGGCCCGATATCTTCCAGCTGAAAGTGGACGTGGGCGCGAAAAAGGCAGTGTCGACCTTCGGCGGCGACGAGTGATGAACGCGTGAGTGCCGTGGCCGGAATGCTCTTCCCCGCCACGGCGCGCCGCAAGCCTCCTTCGGGCCCGGACGGGCCCGACGGGATCAAGGCTGCGTGATCCCCCAGTTCTGGTTGTTGCCACCGTTGCAGGCATAGGTGATCAACGGCACCTGGACCAGGCTCAGGTCGGGCACATCGAGACAGCGTCCCGACGAGCGATTGACCAGCGTGGCACCCACGCTCTTCCATTGCGTTGCCCCACCCGCCGTGCACGCAAGCTGCACCACCCTGGACTTCCCGCTGGCCGGGTCGAGCGTCTCGGCAAGACACAGCCTGCTGTGCCGCGCCTCGAACTGGACGTGATCGTCCACGGTGTTCACATCGAACAGTTCATTGGCGTCCATGCCGCAGCCATACTGGAGGGCCGCCGCACCCGACGCGGTCTGCTTGCCTTCGATGTTCACGCACAGATTGCTGTGCGCCGAGCGGATCCGCACGCGCGGTGCGACCGTATCGAGCGAGCGCACATAGTCGGCCAGCGCCACACGGTCGCCCTGCGCCAGGTTGCCGGCATTGCCGTGCCCCACCGCCAGCAGCGCCAGGACGGAGTCGGCCTGGCCATCATGGAGGAACACCGGGTTGCTCCAGACGCCCAGCAGCGTCGGTGTGTCGAAGCCGACGCCCGCGAGCGGCTGGCCGGAGCCGCTGCCCGACGTTGGCCGGATCGTGCCCACATCGTGCCGCAGGCCATCCCGCATCGTCGCGCCGCTGTGGCAACTGGCGCACTGCGCCGTGGCGAAGACCTGCTTGCCCGCCAATGCGCTGGCACTCAGGCTTCCGTCCGCGTTGCGCACAGGGCTGCGCGGCAGGCGCGCCAGGCTGGTCACGTAGGCAGCCAGATCGTCCAGGTCGCTGCTGCGGCCTGCCTTGGGCGTGCCCAGCGGCGCGGCGGTGGCCTGGAAGTCCGCGTTGCTCAGGAAGCCCGTGCCCTCGAACTCGTTGCGGATGTCGTTCTCGAAGTCCTGGATTTCATCGAAATTCGCTGTCCAGTGGAACCGGCCGTGTGCCGCACCCTGCCGTCCCTGCAGCGAAATCGTGCGCCTCAGGCCCTCGCCGCGCTGCGTGAAGTCCCAGACCATGCCGTCATCCGCGCCGTCGGCGTGGCAGCTCGCGCACGACATGTAGTTGTCACGGCTCATGCGGCGGTCCGATGCCTTGTAGAACAGCTTCTTGCCGCGCAGCACTGCCGCGCCGAACGGCTCCGC
Source organism: Diaphorobacter ruginosibacter (assembly GCF_014395975.1). Lineage (NCBI taxonomy): Bacteria > Pseudomonadati > Pseudomonadota > Betaproteobacteria > Burkholderiales > Comamonadaceae > Diaphorobacter > Diaphorobacter ruginosibacter. Next base: position 4,149,479 of record NZ_CP060714.1, read on the forward strand.
ACCCACGGTCTGCACGGTCTGCAACAGCGTGGCCGCACCGCTGCGCCCGGACAGGACGTTCGCCACGTCGAGCACCGAGACGGAGCGCGAGAGGAAGTTGTTCACGAACAGCCGCTGCCGCGTCGCATCGATGTGCAGGCCATGGGGCGCCGACATGCCCTCCACCATGATCTCGCCGCGCAGTGCCCGGCTGTAGGCATCCACGATGGCCACGTTGTTGCCCTCCATCTGCGCCACGAAGATGAAGTCGCCGCGCGGAGCGTAAACGGCGGCGCGCGCCGGCGCACGGTCGTCGAAATCGAGCTGCTCGCCGAAGACTTCCGCATCGCCCTGCATGTCCAGTTGCGTGAGGATGGAACGCACCGTGCGGTCATGCAGCAGGTCGTTGCCGTCCCGGGCCCGGCCACGCACGATGTTGTCCTTCTTGGACGGCAGGCTGGCGCGCAACCCGTCCGGCGATATGACGATCTGGCTCAGGTAGTTGGGCACGCCGCGCGAGCGGCTCTCGTCATCCACCGTGGTGGTGTCCACCCGCAGCGGCAAGGTCTTCTGCAGCGTCATGCCCGCCAGCTGCACCTTGTGCACCTGGCCTCCGTTCATGGCCGAGCGGAAGCGGGTCACGTAGGCCGACTTGGAATCCGCGCTCACGGCGACACCGCGCACATCGCCCGTCAGTGCGACGGAGCCGGTGATCGCACCGCTGGTCGGGTCGAAGCTCACAAGCATCGACTTGCTCTCCAACGTCAGCACGCCTGTGGTGCGGTCGGGCGTGAACACCACGCCGTAGGGGCCGCTACCGTAGGCCAGCGGCAGGCTGGCGGACACGCTGCCGTTCGCCGCGTTGAGCGCCACCAGCCGGTCGTCGGCCTGCACCGTCACCCAGATGCGACCGTCCGGGCCCACGGCGAGCGTCTTGGGCTCGCGGCCCACGTTCACCTCCCAGATCTTCGCGAGGCTCTGCGCGTCCATCGCTGTCACCGTGCCGCTGTCCGGATTCACGCTGTAGACCTGGCTGGCATCGCCCGTGATGTTGGTGGTGTGCGTTGGCGCCAGCGCGGTCGGCGGATGCGTCACGGTCACGGGGTAGGTGTAGTAGGTCTCCAGGCCGTCGGCCGTGCGCACGGTCAACGTGACCGTGTAGTGGCCGGGCGTCGCATAGCTGTGGTTGGCCTGCGGCTGCGAGCTGAACGCAGACCGGTTCCCGTCACCGAAATTCCAGCTGTATTGCGCGCTGCCGCCGAGCACGGGGGAGTTGAAGGCCAGCGTGCCGCCGACCGTGTGCGCGCCCTGCCCTATGCCGGGATCACCCACCACGGGCACTGCGGCAAGCTGCGCGATGTCGCTGTCGGAGAGCACCCGCCGGTACACGCGCACCTCGGCCAGGCCGCCCTTGAAATGGACCGGGTTGCCCTGGATCTGGCCCAGCGTGCGGAAGCGGTTGTTCAGCCCCAGCGCCCCGGTGCGCCCCGTGGTCGTCACCTTCACGCCATCCACATGCAGCGACTGCACTCCGGAGGCCGCATCGCGCGTCATCACCACATGCCGCCACTGTCCGTCGTTGACGGGCTGTGCCGACTTGGTCACGGGGTTCGATGCGCTCACGTCGCCAACCGACAGATTGATGCGGCCCGTGTTGTCCAGCCATCCCCAGAACACGTCGTTGGAGCCACTGGCCTGGTCGCGGCCGAAAATGCCCGGCGCCGTCCACGGTGACGCTGTGCCCACCTGGGTGGTCTTCATGTAGAAGCTCAGCGTGGAAGTCCCGGCGAGCACGGAGGCCACGCTGTCATCGGCCAGCTCGATGCCCGCGCTGCGCTGCGAGAGATCGATGCCGATGCTGGCAAAGGCGTCGGATGCGCTGCTGCTGCCGTCGCTCATGCCGACGGGATCGGCCAGCGTGCGTGCAAGGCTCCAGTGGTGCGCAAGGTCCATGTTCACGGCATTGCCCGTGGTGAAACTGGACTTCCATTCGGCAGCGATGCCGTTGCGGGCGTAGTCCTTGATGCCGCCTGCGGGCAGCACCACTTCATAGGTGGTGTTGGGCTGCAGGGGCTGAGCGGGCGAGAAGTTGACGATGCCCAGCTGCACGCTGTAGAAGCCCGCCAGCGCGGCACCGCCCTGCGGCCGAACGATGAAGGTGCTTGCGTTGACGCTTTCGGGAAGAATGCTGTCCGAGAGCGCCACACCGATGCGTGACGTCAGCACCTGCTGCTGCGCGGCGTTCGCGGGGGACACCTGGCGCACCACGGGCGGCGTCGTGTCCGGCGCCGTGTCGTGCACCATGAAGGCACTTCCCGATCCGTGGTCGTTGCCCACGAAGATCAGGTTGCCGAAGGGCGCGACCTGCCCATGGTCGGAATGCGACTCCTCGCTGGAGCCCGCGGGGAACATGCCGCCGCGCCCCACCTCGACATGCTGCTGGGGGTTGCCGACATCGACCTTGTGGATGCGGTACTGCGCGCCCTGGAACACATAGTGGTCCTGTGTGGCGCAGTAGAGCTGCTCGTCCATCACCAGGCGGTTGTCCTCGGCGACGAAGCGGCTGCGGTTGGAAAGATTGAAGGCCGTCATCTTGGCCCCTGCTCCGCGCACCGACGTGAACAGTCGTTCCCCGTCATAGCAGGTGGCGTAGTAGAACGTGTGCGAGGCAACGCTGTCCAGTACCTTCGGATTCAGTGGATCGGAGATGTCCAGGCTTGCGAAGCCGCTGGTGTTGTCCATCGAGGTGAGCACGAGCTGGTTGCCCATGCTGAAGATCGGGCCTACGCGAAAGCCTCCCAGCTCGCCCGTGGGCACGGGATTGGGCTTGCCGGCCCCGCGGTTGGCGATCACGGCATTGGCCGGGTCCGATGCGTCGATGATGTATACGCCGTCGTTCGATGAGGCGACATAGAGATAGGGAGCCTGCCACCAGAGCTGCCAGCTCACGTTGGTGTAGTCGCCGGCATTGACCGTCGGCAGCGCGAGCTTCTTGACCTGCTGTGCGTTCTGCACGTCCGTGAAGTCCCAGAACTCGACACCCTTGGTGGTGGCGATCGCAACGTACTGCTTGCCGCCGATGGTCGAGACGCCAAACGAATGCGCCTCGCGGAACTCCGACGTGCGCCCTTCGGGTTCGTAGATGCGCTTGACGAGCTGCATCGAGCGCGGATTGGAGACGTCATACACGAGGAAGCCGCCGGGCCCGAGTCCGCTGTCGGGAGCGAACAGCGTCAGGAAGTAGCCGTTGTGCATGATGCCCGCATTCAGGCCGAAGGCCTTGCGTCCCGCATAGGTCGCTGGCGTTCCCTGGTCATCGCGCCGGATCCATGCCACCGGCTTGAACAGTTCATTCTGCGTGTAGGTCAGGTTGCCCAGGCCCGGCCCCTGCACCGACAGGGACTTGGGCGTGACGGGCGTGCCGCCCCCCGCGCTCGCATCGGCCGTTGCCGGCGCGCTCTGCGCCCCGGACTGCACGGCCACCGCGCTGTCCCCCGAAGATCCGCTGCAGGCCGCCAGCGCCAGCGCAAGCAGTGCGGCGGATGCGGTTCTGAAATACGTTCTGCAATCCCCAAGCAGCCTCGTCGCTGCGTTTTCGACAGACAAAAGCATGGCTCACCTCTCGATTGTGGAGTGATGTCGATACCGGATCCGCGCTTTGGATCGGGGGCGCGGCCCCCGTCGCTCAGGCAGGAACCGCCGTGCTCTCGGCGGCTGCCGAATACTGTTGCCATGCCTTGGCGGCGCTGGCACCGTCGTGGATCATGGCCATCAGCGCGCGCACCACCGCCGAAGGACTGCGGTGCTGGTAGACATTGCGCCCATAGACCATGCCCATGGCACCCTGGTCGAGCAGCACGCGCGAACGCTCGAAGACCTGCTGCAGGTCCTCCTTGCCGCCGCCGCGCACCAGCACCGGGCAGCGCGCCGCCTCCACCACGCGGTGGAAGTCGAGCGGGTCGGTCGTCGGGTCGGCCTTGATGATGTCGGCCCCCATCTCGCGCGCCAGGCGCGTCAGGGTGACGATCTTCTCCGCGTCGCCATCCACCATGTAGCCGCCCCGCCCCGAGTTGGGGGCCATCACGAGCGGCTCGATCATCAGCGGCATGGCGTAGCGGTCGCAATCGGCGCGCACGCGCGCGATGTTCTTCACGCACTGGCGGAAGAGGTCCGGCTCGTCCGGCAGCATGAACAGGTTCACCACCGCGCATGCCGCATCCATCTGCACCGCCGGAAGCACCGGGTCCTGCTCGTTCTGCAGCACGGCCCACATCACGCGGTGGGTCGTGGCGTTGTAGGGGTTGCCCATGTCCAGGCGCATCACCAGTGCGGGCTTGTCGCGCCCCGGGCGGCTTTGCAGCAGTTCGCTCTGCCCGTAGTTCAGCTGGATCGCATCGGGCCGTGCCCCGATGAGCTGGTCCATCACGCGGGGCATGTTCTCGAGTCCGTCAAGAAAGCCCGGCTCGTTGCACACGCCGTGGTCCACGGCGATGTCGAGGCATCGGCCCTTGTGCATCAGGCGGTTCAGTCGCGCCTGCTGTTTCTCCATCATGGTCGTCTCCTGTGAGGTTGTTTTCAAGCAAAGCCGTGCCCGCGCCGCAGCCTGCAGCTGCGGTTTGCGACGTCGGCAGAAAAAGGGATCGGAGCCGCAGGTGGTGCAGCCCCGTGGCTCAGGGGGTCAAGGCATCAGCGCGGCCAGGTGGCGCGCAGCGGCTGCGTCGATCAGCGCGGACTCCGGCGCACCCAGCCGGACCTCGCCAGCCAGCGCGTTCTCGCGTGCCTGCGCGGCGGTACGTGCGCCGCACAGCGCCACCGTGATGCGTTCGGGGGCCGTGCACCATGCGATCATCAACTGCGCGAAGGTGCAGCCCACGCGCGCGCGCAGCGGCTCGATCTCTGCGAAGAAGCGGTTGACACTCATGCGGTTCTCGCGCGAGAAGCGGGGGTTGTCCTTGCGCTGGTCGTCGCCCTGGAACTCGCGATCGGCATCAATGGGGCCGGACAGCAGGCCGAGTGCAAGCGATGAATAGCCGATCACCGCCACATCGTGCGCGCGGCACAGTGGCAGGAGCTCCGATTCGATCTCTCGGTCGATCAGGCTGTAGCGCTCCTGGATGGCATCGACCTGCCCGTGGCGCAGGTATTCACGCAGCGTCGGCGCATCCACGTTGCTCACGCCGATGGCACGGATCTTTCCTTCGCGCTTGAGCGCAAGCAGCGCCTCCATGGTTTCCGCCACCGGCGTGGTGGCGTCCTGCCAGTGGGTGATGTAGAGATCGATGTAGTCGGTCTGCAGGCGCCTCAGGCTGGCCTCGACCTCGTGTGCGATGGCATCGCGCCCCAGGTAACGGTAGACCGCCTTGCCCTGTTCGTCGAAAAAGTGCGTGCCTTTCTGCACATGCCAGACCAGCCCGCACTTGGTGGCGATCACCGCATCGTGCCGGCGTCCGGCAAGCGCCTTGCCGACCAGTTCCTCCGCATGCCCCAGGCCATAGGCCGGCGCGCTGTCGATCATGCGCACGCCGGCATCGAGCGACGCGCGGATCGCATCGATGGCGGCCGCATCGTCGTTGCCGCCCCACATCCACCCGCCCATCGCCCAGGTGCCGAGGCCCACGGCCTCGCATTGCACGCCGGAGCGTCCCAGATTCACGGTCTTCATCGTTTCACCTTTTTCACGTTCATGAGATGGTCCAGCGTCACCGCCACCAGCAGGATCAGGCCCTTGATCACGTCCTGCCAATAGGGCGACACATCCAGCAGGATGAGCGAGCTGGTCACCACCGACAGCAGCGCCAGGCCCAGCACGGCGCCCAGCACCGTGCCCGAGCCGCCCTTGAGGCTCGCGCCCCCGATCACCACGGCCGCGATGACGTTGAGCTCCATGCCGGTGCCGAACGTGGGCGTCGCCGCGCCGAAGCGCGCGGTGTAGATCACTCCCGCGAGTCCCGCCATGGCGGAGCACAGTACCGTCACCCAGAACTTCACGTGGCCGGTGCGGATGCCCGAATAGAGCGCAGCCTTCTCGTTGCTGCCGGTGTAGAAGACCTTGCGCAGCAGCGAAGCGCGGCGCAGCAGGAAGTCGCTCACGATCACCAGCACGGCGAAGATCAGGATCACGACCGGCATGCCGCCGATCGAACCCTGGCCGATGAACTTGAACTCGGGCGGCAGCGAGAACAGCGACTGCGGTGTTCCCTGCGTGAGCGCCAGGCACAGGCCGCGCACTATCACCATGAACGCAAGCGACGCGATGAAGTGGCTCAGCCCGATGCCCGTGACACAGCCACCGATCATCGCGCCGATCATGGCGCAGCAGGCAATCGCAATCAGGCTCGCCGTCCACGGATCCACGCCCATGAGAAACAGCTTGCCGGTGACGACCATCGCAAAGCACACGACCGATCCGACGGACAGGTCGATGCCGCCCACGATCATCAGCACCGTCATGCCCACGACGACGATGCCCTCGATGCTGAAGGACAGCAGCATCGCGCGGATGTTGTCCCAGGTGAGGAAGTGCGGCGATGCGAAGCTCATCACCACGCACAGCGCGACGATGATGATCAGCAGCCCCGCCTCGCGCATGTTGCCCAGGCGCTTTCTCGCGCCCTCCTTGTCGTGCGCCGCGGCGGTCTGCGGCGCGTTCATGGGTGATGTGCTCAAGGCAGCGGCTCCATTCGTGGTCATCGGGTTCATATCGGCATCTCCTCTTGGCTGAGCCCCGAAGCCAGGCGCAGCAATCGTTCTTCATTCATGTCGCGGGACATCACCTCGCCCGCCAGCACGCCGTCGCGGACGACGAGGGTGCGGTCGCACAGCCCGATGATCTCGGGCAGCTCGGAGGAGATGACGATCACCCCCACGCCCTGGTCGGCCAGGCCGCGCAGGATGTGGTGGATTTCGGATTTGGCGCCCACGTCGACGCCGCGCGTGGGTTCGTCCATGATCAGCACGCGCGGCCCCGTGGCCAGCAGCTTGGCGATGGCCACCTTCTGCTGGTTGCCCCCGGAGAGGCTGGCCACATCGCATTCCACGCCGTGCGATTTCAGGTTCAGCCGCTTGCCGAGTTCTTCGGCCAGCCGCTTCTGCGCACTGTGGCGGAGCAGCCCCCAGCGCGAGCTGACACGCGCGAGCGCCATGGCCGCGATGTTCTGCGCCACCGGCAGGTCCAGGAATACTCCCGCGGCCTTGCGGTCTTCGCTGAGATAGGCAATGCCGTGCTGCAGCGCGTCGCTGTAGCGGCGGATGACAAGCTCGCGGCCCTCGAGCAGCACCTGCCCGCGCCGGCTGCGCCGCAATCCGCAGACGGTCTCGGCCAGCTCGCTGCGGCCCGCGCCCATCAGCCCCGCGATGCCCAGCACCTCGCCGCGCCGCAGCTCGAACGAGATGCCGTGCACGCGCTCGCCGTCCGCAAGATCCCGCACCTCCAGCAGCGGCCCGGGCTCGTGCCGCCGGCCCAGCTCGTCCTGCTTGGGCGGGTAGTAGTTGCCCAGCTCGCGGCCGACCATCGCGCGCACCAGCAGGTCCGGCGTGATGGAGGCCAGCTCCGCGCATTGCACGTCGCGGCCATCGCGCAGCACGGTCGCGCGATCACAGTGTTCGAAGATCTCGGCCATCCGGTGGCTGATGTAGATGATGCCCATGCCCTCGCGCCGCAGCTCGTGCAGCACGCGGAACAGCGCGGCGGATTCCACCTCGGTGAGCGCGGCGGTCGGCTCGTCCAGGATCAGCACCTTGCAGTCGAGCGTGAGCGCCTTGGCGATCTCCACCAGCTGCTGGCTGCTGATGGGCAGCTCCTGCACCTGCATGGCCGGATCGATGTCCTGCCCCAGCCGCTTCAGCACGGTACGCGCACGCTGGTTGAGCCCGGCATAGTCCATCAGCGCACCGCCGCGCGTGACCACCTCCGACATGAAGATGTTCTCGGCCACCGATGCGTCGCCGCACAGCGCGATCTCCTGATGGACCAGGCCGATGCCCAGGCGCATCGCATGGGCCGGCCCTTCGATGCGCACGGGCGAGCCATCGAGCCGGATCTCGCCACTGTCCGGCGCATGGATGCCGTCGATGATCTTCATCAGCGTGGACTTGCCCGCGCCGTTCTCGCCACACAGCGCGTGGATCTCGCCGCGGCGCAGCGTGAAGTCCACGCCCGCGAGCGCGCGCGCTGCGCCGAAGCACTTGGTGATGCCGCGCAATTCAAGCAGCGGCGTCGTTTCCTGACTCATTGAATGACACCTCCTGGTGCTGTCGATGAACGCTGCGGCGTGTTTCCCCATGCAGGGATGGGATGCCGCCTGTGCAGGTCCAGCCCCGGCTTACTCGTTGATGCCCTTGGTGCCACGGCGGGCAAGGTACTTGTCCCAGTAGAAGTCGTCCGCGTTGGCCTTGCTGACCACCGACAGGCCGTTGTCCAGGAACGGCACCGACATGGGGTTCGTGCCATTGCGCTTGGCGTCGTTCATCGGGTCGATGAGCTGTGCGTTCCGCGCGAGGAACAGCATCATCATGCCCATGTAGCCCTGCACGCCCTGGTTGGGGTTGATGGAGCCGAACACATCGCCCGACTTGATCATGTCGAGGATCTTGGCGTTCACGTCGCAGCACATCACGCGGATGTTCTTCTTGCTCTCGACCTTGGCCTGCGCGGCACCCAATGCCGAGTTGGCCTCCGGCATGAAGATCGCGCCCAGGTTCGGATTGGCCTGTGCCAGGCTCAGCGTGGCCTGGTAGGCCTTGTTGGGGTCCTGGTTGCTGGCGGCACGGCCCGCGAGCTTCATGCCGGGGTGCTTGGTCTTCATGCGGTCGACGAACGCCGAGACACGGCGGTCGTGGTTGTCCTGCCCCGGGTTCTCGAGCACCGCGTACTCGCCCTTGCCGCCCATGGCCGCTGCGATCGCATCGGCGGCCTGCTGTCCTTCACGGAAATTGTCGGAAGTGACGAACGACACGCGCTTGGAATTGGGCGAATCGGCCGCGAACGTCACCACGGGGATGCCCATGGCTGCCGCGCGGTTGATCGGCTCGATGAACGGATCGGGGTTCATCGGGTGCAGCAGGATGCCTGCCGGCTTGCGCGCCAGCTCCTGCTCGAACGACGCCAGCTGCTTGTTCACGTCGTACTCGGGCGTGCCGCTGTAGCGTGTCTTCACGCCCAGCGAGCGGCCCGCCTGCTTCATCATCTCGTAGACCGGAAACCAGTATTCGACGCCGGACACCATCACGTTCATCACGTAGGTATCTCCGGGATTGCCGCGCAGACCTGCGCCCGCCTGCGCCTGTGCCATGGCTCCCGTGCCAGACATTCCGCCCATCACACCCGCGCCCGCCAGGGCCGCAGTCTTCAAGAAATCACGCCTCATTGCCGTCTCCTGTTTTGATGATTGACCGGGCTCTCGGCCCTTTGCCTTTGTCTGTCTGACTTTGCAATTTGCAATCACGTTGTCATGACATTGATGCAATGTAGCTTAGCGTTTTCGAAAGCAATCTAGGTAAAACACTAATGCGCTCGATGAATTCATGCGTAACGATGTTATGACATGAAAACAGACATCTTCATTGGCATCGACATGGGATCCACCGGCCTGAAGGCCGTGGCGTTCGAATCTGAGAGCGGCAGAAGCCTGGCCACTGCGGGCGATGCGCTGGTGCACCGGCGCAGCAGCGGCGGAGCCTGCGAGTTGACCACGGACGACATCCGCGACGCACTCATGCAGGCGCTGCGCAGCCTCGGCGATCAGCTGGGCGAGCACACCGCGCGGATCGGCGCGATCTGCTGCACCGGCCACGGCGCGGGCCTGTATGCGCTCGACGAGCACGGCGAACTGCTGCGCGGGCTGGCCGTCGCCTCGACCGACCAGCGCGCGGCGGCCCTGGCCGCGCGGATCGGCAAGGACCACGGCGCCGCACTCTACGACGAGGTGGGCTGCGAGCCCTGGTCCGGGCAACCCTCGCTGGTGATGGCGGAGCTCATCGCGCGCGGCGAGCTCGATGCGGGCAAGATCAGGCACCTGGTGTTCGCCAAGGACTATCTCGCATGGCTTCTCACCGGCACCTTGGCCACGGATGCAAGCGACGTCAGCACCGCAGGCCTGCTGTCGCTCGCCAGCGGACGCAGCTCGGAGCTCGCGTTCGACGTGGTCGGCCTGCCCGGGTTGCGCGGCGCCCTGCCCGAGTTGACGCCGAGCGGCACGCAGATCGGCAGGCTGACACCTGCGGCCGCGGCCCTGACGGGACTGCCCGCGGGCACGCCGGTGGCCATGGGGGCGATCGACCTGCTTGCATCGCTGCATGCGGTGGGCGGTGCGGCGCAGGGCCAGGCGGTCGCGGTGCTCGGCACCTGGTGCGTCAACGCGGTCATTGCCCCCACGCGCGAGACACAGCCCAGGGTGGCCGCAATCATGCGCTTCGGTCCCGCCGACCAGCGGCTCTACATGGAGAACAGTCCGTCCTCGATGGCCAACGTGGCGTGGCTCGCGCGCACGCTGCGTTTTCCCAGCGCGGCGGCCGTCGTCGAATGCGCCATGACGGTTCCGCTCGGTGCCGACGGCCTGCGCTTTGCACCATTCATCAACGGCGGCGGCTCGCCGCCCCACGCCACGGCCGGCTTCATCGGCCTGTCGAGCCACCATGATCGCGCCCACATGGCGCGCGCCGTCATCGATGCCGTGCTCACCCGGCACGCGGTGCACCTGCGCCATCTGGCCGCATGCCGACTCGGCGAGCCCGGCCGCGTCGCGGCGCTCGGCGGAGGAGCGCGTGACGTGCGCATGGTGCAACTGCTCGCCTCGCTGCTCGGGCACCCCGTGCAGCGCTGCGGCGACGACGAGACCGGCGCGCGCGGCGCGGCCATCTATGCGGCGCAGTCGCAGGGCGCCCCTGCGGACACACTGGCAGCGCGCTGCAGCACGATCGAACCCGACCACCTCGATGGCGGCGCACATGCCGACTTCTTCGCGAGCCATGGCGAGCTCATGCAGCAGCTCGCCCCCGCCTTCGCGCATCCTCACAAGGCCCGCCCATGAATCCCACCGCCAGCTCCAGACCCTCCGCCTACGTGCGGCCCGCAGCGCTCGACGGGCGGCACTTCTCCACCGTCATCATCGGCGCGGGGATCAATGGCGTCGGTGTCTTCCGCGACCTCAGCCTGCAGGGCGTGGACTGCCTCGTCGTCGACAAGGGCGACATCGCCAGCGGCGCGAGCAGCGCGCCCTCGCGCATGATCCACGGCGGCCTGCGCTACCTGGAGCACGGCTCCTTCGCACTGGTCGCCGAGGCCACGCACGAGCGCAACCTGCTGCTGCGCAACGCGCCGCACCTGGTCAGGCCGCTGAAGACCGTGGTGCCGCTGTCCAACCGCTTCGGGGGCTTCATGGGGGGCGCCCTGCGCTTTCTGGGCGCCCGGGGCACCGGCAGCCAGCGCGGCCTCTACGTGGTCTCGCTCGGACTGCGCCTGTACGACCTGCTCGGGCGCCGCGAACGGGTCATGCCCAACCACCGCATCACGGGCGTTGCCGCGAACGACCAGCGGCTGCTGCGATCCGGTGTGCGCTGGACCGCCGAGTTCTTCGATGCATGGATCCGCCATCCGGAGTGGCTGATCCATGAGCTCATCGTCGATGCGCACCGAGACCACCCGGGCAGCGTCGCGGCCACGCACTGCCGTGCGACCAGCTGCGAAGGCAAGGTGATCCGGCTGCGCGACGAGATCACCGGCAAGGCCATCCAGGTCACCGCCGACTGCGTTGTGAACGCCACCGGCGCCTGGCTGGACCAGAGCGCCCGCGTGATGAATGCCGATGCCGCGCGCGTCATCGGCACCAAGGGATCGCACCTGATCCTGGACCACCCCGAGCTGCACCGCCAGCTCGACGGCCGCATGGTGTACTTCGAGGCGGCGGACGGGCGCGTGTGCATCGTCTATCCCTTTCTCGACCGCGTGCTCGTGGGCTCCACCGACATCCCGGTGGACAACCCGGACCATGCGGTCACCGATCCTCAGGAGGTACGCTACCTGCTGGACGTGCTTGGCGAGGTGTTCCCCCGGCTGCATTTCGATGCCGCGCAGGTGCTCTATACCTATGTGGGCGTGCGTCCGCTCGCGCGCGCACCGGCGGACCGGCCTGGCCAGATCCCGCGCGAGCACAGCGTCGTCACCGAGGCCCCCAACGACCTGCGCCACGTGCCCATGGTCTGCCTCGTCGGCGGCAAATGGACCACCTTCCGCGCCCTCGCGCAGGACGCGACCGACCAGGTGCTGCAGGCGCTTGGCAAATCCCGTGTGCACTCGACCGCCGGATTGCCCATCGGCGGGGGACGCCACTATCCGCAAAGCGACGACGAGCAGCGCCGGCTGGTCGAGCAGCTGGCGCTCGAGAGCGACGTGAGCGTGCAGCGCGCGCAGGACCTGTTCTCGCGCTACGGCACGAGGGCGCTCGAAGTGATCGCCTGCGCCCGAGTGGACGGCGACGACAGGCCGCTGATTCACGCACCGGACTACTCCAGTTCCGAAGTGCGGTATCTTTGCCGCCAGAGCGGCGTAGCGCACCTCGACGACCTGGTGCTGCGGCGCACGCTGCTGGCCATCGGCGGACGCATGCACGCAGCCCTGTTGCAAGAGCTGTGCGATCTGGCGGCCCAGGCACTGCAATGGAGCGCGGAACGCGCACGGCAGGAACTGGACGCCTGCAGCCGCCTGCTGAGAGAACACCACGGAGTCGCGAGACTGAACACACTGCCCCACGCCGCACCCCACCTGCGGCAACATACCGCAACGACCGCCGTCTCCGCGCCGCCCCGCGCGGAACCGCTGTCACCCTCTTCCGTGCCGACATGAACGCCGAACTCGCCCCCACCATCGCCGCATCCCACCCCGTACTGGACCGCGAGGCCAGTACCCCGCTGTGGATACAGTTCCGCGACGTGCTCCGTGCGCGCATCCTCGGCGGCGAACTGGAGATCGAGGCCAGGCTGCCCACGGAGGCGGAGTTCGGCGAACAGTTCGGCATCTCCCGCATCGTCGTGCGCGAGGCGCTGGCCGATCTGGTGCGCAGCGGCCTCATCTACAAGATCCGGGGCCAGGGCGCCTTCGTCGCCACCCGCGAGCGCGACGAGGACTTTGTCTCCACCGTGCTCGGCTTCTCGGACGAGATGGCCCGCAAGGGCATGACCGTCCGCACCCAGGTGCTGGAGCAGACTCTGCGCGCCCCGAGCGCCCAGGAAGCCCGCGCGCTCGAACTCAAGGAAGGGGACAGCGTGGTCGCCCTCAAGCGCCTGCGCAGCGTCGACGGCGAACTGCGCCTGTTGGTCGAGACGGCGCTGCCCGCGGACCTGGCCCCCGGCCTGCATCGCGCCCGGCTCGAGAACCGCTCGCTCTACGACATTCTCAAGCGCCAGTACGGCCTGCGCATCGTCCGGGCCGAGCGCTGGATCGACGCCGTCATGCCCGACGAGACCACCCGCCAGCTGCTGGAAATATCGGACCACGAGCCACTGCTCAGGATCGAATCCATTGCCTATGGCGCCAATGGCCGGCCCGTGGAGCATTACCGCGCGCTGCACCGCTGCCAGTCGAACCGGCTGCATGTGAAAACGACGGCATAGTGCAGGTGGATCGCAGGGCATATAAACACCCTCCCGGAAACCGTCTGGGTCAATACCAGTCGAGGGTCCTCGATGCATCGAGGGAATGAATAATCGGCGGCGCTGACGTGGTGCCAATTGCTCCCACGTCATAATTTTTTCATATTCGTGGGATACCAGTTCAGGGGTGCCAGGCGGCCACATTAACCTTTGACGCCACCCGTGCAATTGAATTCAGCTATCCGGTAATTATTTTATTAGCTGGCAGAATCGGAATTAATTGTTCTATGAGTTAGACAAATGAACCGAGCTGCCTACCATGCAAGACTTCAATGACATGCTCTATTTCGCCGAAATCCTGGAGCGTGGCAGCTTCACCGCAGCGAGCAAGGCACTGGGAATTCCCAAGTCACGACTGTCCCGACGCATCAGCGAACTGGAGCGGCAACTAGGAGCACGGTTGCTGCAACGCACTACGCGCAAGCTTTCGCCGACCGAGGTAGGTGAAATCTACTTGCGCCACTGTCAATCCATGCGGGATGAGGCCGTGGCTGCGGCGAATGCGGTGGAGCAGGTACAAGCCGTGCCATGCGGCACCGTGCGCGTCACCTGCCCACCCACCCTGGCACGGACAGTGCTCGGCGAACTCATCCCGACCTATATGAAGCGCTGCCCCCAGGTGCGTCTGGAAGTACGCGTGCTCAATCGGCCCGTCAACCTGGTCGAGGAAGGCATCGATATCGCTCTGCGCGTTCGCAAATCACTTGAGGACAGTGGCAGCTTGGTGATCAAGCGCCTTGGAGAAGGTCGCGTGAGGATGGTGGCAAGCCCCGACCTGCTCGTGCGCCAGGGAACGCCTCACGAGCCGCAGGATCTGGAATACCTCGACAGCCTGTCGATCGCAGCAGATAACGGGCATGCCACACTGCAGCTATTCAATGAGGAGGGCACGGAGGCTCTGGTGCCGCTCAAGCCTCGCTATGTGGTCGACGACCTGCTGATGATGAAATTCGCCGCAATGAGTGGCATAGGCTTCTGCTGGTTGCCCGACTTTCTTTGCCACCAAGAAATTGAGGATGGCCGCCTTGTCGAATTGCTGCCCGAATGGACGCAGAGTGCCGGTATCGTGCATGCCGTTTTCCCATCACGCCAAGGCCTGCGGCCAGCGGTACGCAGTTTTCTGGACTTCCTTGGCGAAACCATACCGCAGCGCATCCGCCTCTGAACCTCAAGGAGCCTCCGCAAGACGCCTTGGATCAGGATGAGGCGGTACCTGTCTCCACTGCACACACGACGCAGCAGGTACACAGCTTCGATATTTTCCACTCGCACCCCTCGAGACAGGGAATTTCAATGAAGCGGGTATAAGAGTTCGTCGAAGCTCGATATGCCTCGCGCATATACATGCAAATCGAATGAAATATTTTCTCTCTCGTTTCCGATGTTGCGCCTTCAAACTGACCCCAATAGCTCTGCGGAAAAATAAACACCGTGCCGCCTTGCATCTCTGGCCCGACAAGATGAAGGGTATTGCCAACCCAATGGGTAGACACGTTCTCTTTTTTAAGTAGAGACTTCAAAAAGTCAATCAGCTGGTACTGAATTTTCATACAAACCTGCCCACCTCAACGACATCAATGAGTGTCATTGGGTGAGCGATGATTTTTACCATGGGGATCAATGAATTGACTCCATGCCCATGTAATCACCTCCTTGATTCCATTGGGACCCAGGCGTGGAGTATTAAAAATCTTTCCACTCCGGATGCATTCGTGCAATTTCTTTTGGTCGTCGAGACCCGCTCCCAGAAGCGCATTGCGTGTACGCAAGCTAAAGTCCTTGCCAAATGCGGTAGCGGCGTCACTGATCCTTTTTTTCTTAAAACCAACAATCACTCTGCTTTTAATCTTCATAGGTTGAAAACAAAAATGCCGCCGCCGCGAGATCGACACAAGAAAGGATGAGAAGGGTATTTTTTGCCTGACAGGAATCACGGCCATGGTTTGAAGTGCCGCGCTCCTGGATCACTCACATACGCACTCAAATTGTGCTGATGCAGCAATTCCCTTATTAGGTAGCGAATTTGGAAATATTTGTTCTATCAACCGAACAAATAGGAAATAGGCCTCATGCCCGTCATGCAAGACGCCAATGACGCACCCCGGCCGCGAGGAAGCGAAGGGGGCGAACTTTTCCGACAGGCGCGATCAAAATTGAATGACCCCGTCCGGGGGGCAGCCAGCCGAGAATTCCCCCGCAGATGGAAAGTCCCAACCAGGAATCCGGGCTTCCCGGGCCGGACATCCGGGCGGGTTCACTACGGAATTCCCCGGCATGCGCCCGAGGAGCCCTTGGTAGACATGGGGCTTGTGCTATTGAAATAGCAGAATTTATACCCAAGTAAAAAAGTTGGGAACTTATCCTTTAGCACTCGCTCCAACGGAGTGCTAACATGAACCGCATTGATGAAAGGATGTCCCTGATGACTCTGCAGACCGCATCGTCCTCGACGTCTCTGGCACCCGCCAACCCATGGGCCCTGGTGCCTCCGCTCGGGAACCTTGATGCTTACATCTCCGCTGTGAACCGGCTGCCGCTGCTCACCGCGGACGAGGAACAAACCTTCGCTCGTCGTCTCAAGGAAGACAACGACGTGGACGCCGCCGGGCGCCTCGTGCTCTCGCACCTGCGCCTGGTGGTTTCGATCTCGCGCCAATACCTTGGGTACGGGCTGCCTCACGGCGACCTGATCCAGGAAGGCAACGTGGGCCTGATGAAGGCCGTCAAGCGCTTCGACCCCGATCAGGGTGTGCGTCTGGTGTCCTACGCCATGCACTGGATCAAGGCCGAAATCCACGAATACATCCTGAAGAACTGGCGCATGGTCAAGGTGGCCACCACCAAGGCCCAGCGCAAGCTGTTCTTCAACCTGCGGTCGATGAAACAGGGTTTCAAGGCCGACGCCGCGCTGGACGATGCCGCAACGCATCGCGACACGCTGTCCGACCATGAGATTGATATGGTGGCCGAGCAGCTGAATGTCAAGCGCGAGGAAGTGATCGAGATGGAAACCCGCCTGTCGGGCGGCGATGTGCTTCTGGATCCGGCACCCAGCGACGATGGAGAACAGGCCTTTGGCCCGATCGCCTACCTGTCGGATGCAAGCCATGAGCCCACCGCGATGATCGAGCATGAGCAACGCGACCGCCTTGCAAGCGATGGCATTGCCACGGCACTGGAAGGCCTGGACGACCGCAGCCGCCGCATCGTGGAAGAGCGCTGGCTCAAGGTGAACGACGACGGCTCCGGCGGCATGACGCTGCATGAGCTGGCGGCCGTGTACGGCGTGAGCGCCGAGCGCATTCGCCAGATCGAAGTGGCCGCCATGAAGAAGATGAAGAAGGCCCTGGCCGAGTACGCCTGATGCCGACCGTACCCCGCCGGTCACCGGCGGGTCGATAATGGAGAGCGTGCAGTCCCTGGGCTGCACGCTTTTTTCTTGCCTCTCGAATCGACCAGGAGCGTTTTCGTCATGTCCTCCTCCACTTCCCGCTTGCGCCGCAGCCTGCTGGCAGCAGCCCTGATGAGCGCCTCGGCACTCGCACTCCCCGGCGCCCACGCGGCTGGCGGCAGCAGCACCGCCGGCACGCCCGGATGGCCCGCCAAGCCGCTGCGCATCATCGTGGGCTTTCCCGGCGGCTCATCCCCCGACCTGACGGCGCGCACGTTCTCCGAGCCGCTGTCGAAGATGCTCGGGCAGCCGGTCATCGTCGAAAACAAGGTGGGCGCGGGCGGCAACATTGCTGCCGACTATGTGGCCAAGGCCCGTGACGATCACACCATCGGCCTGTTCATCAACGGCAACCTCACCATTGCCAACCTGATCAACTCACGCGTGCCCTACAACCCGCAGAAGGACCTGGCACCGCTGACGCTGGTGGGCGTATCGCCGCTGGTCTTGACTGCGCCCGTGCATCTGGCCGATGTCCCCGACGGCAACGATGCGCGCACATTCCTGGCCGCCGCGAAGAAAGCCGGCGACAAGTGGAGCTATGGCACACCGGGCGTGGGAACCGTGGGCCACATCGGCACCGAACTGATGAAGGCCCGCACGGGAATTGCGCCCGTGCACGTGCCCTACCCCGGTTACCCGCAGGTCGCGCAGGCGATGCTGGGCGGGCAGCTGCAGATGGCGCTGCTGCCCCCGGCGCTGGCCCAGGCCCAGGAGAAGGCCGGCAAGCTGCGCCTGATCGGCGTGACGGCCGCGGGGCGCAGCACGCTGGCCCCCGATGTGCCGAGCCTGGCCGAAGCGGGCGTGTCGGGCCTGAACCTGGAGATGTGGAACGCATTCGCCGCGCCGGCGGGAATGCCTGCCGAGATCCGGGCGCGCCTGTCCGATGCACTGATCGAGATCGCGCGCTCGCCCGAGGTGCGCACCAAGCTGTTCCAGCAGGGTTGGCAGGCGGTGGGATCCTCCCCCGAGGGACTGGCCAACCGGATCAAGGCGGACACGGCGACCATGGGGAAGATCATCAAGGATCAGAAGATCCGCGCAGAGTGAGTTCGTGAGTACGGGCGGATTGCGCCCAGGCAGGACGCAGGGGCGCTAGTTACTCCGCGAGCAGGGCTTTCACGTCTGCCTGCAGCGCCTGCGCACCGCTTCCGTAGCGGTGGTAGACGCGCAGTCGGCCCTTGGGGTCGTAGACGTAGCTGCCCGCGGAATGGTCCATGGTGTAGCTCGTCGGAGTCTTGCCATCCACCTTCTTGTAGTAGATCTTGAAGTCCTTGGCCACGGCTGCCAGCTGTTCCGGCGTGCCCGTGAGACCCACGAAGGTGGGATCGAAATTCGCCATGTAGGCCTTGAGCACCTCGGGCGTGTCGCGCTCGGGGTCGACCGTGACGAACACGCCCTGCAGGCGGTTGCCATCCTCGCCCAGTGAACGCTTCACCTCGGCGAGTTCGCTCATCGTCGTGGGACACACGTCGGGGCATTGGGTGTAGCCGAAGAACACCACGACCACCTTGCCCGCGAAATCCTTCATGCTGCGCTGCTTGCCATCCTGGTCGGGCAGCGGCAGGTCCTTGGCGTAGTCTGCGCCTGTCACGTCGATGCCCTGGAACTTGGGGCTAGAGGACTTGGGCGAGCAGGCGGCGACCAGCACCACGGAGGCGGCAGCGACACCCGCCAGGGCGAATCGTTTCAGGGCATCACGCTTGTTCATCATGGCATCCACTCACAGCACATAGTGGTCGACCAGCAGCGCTGCAAACAGCACGCTCAGGTGGACCAGGGAAAAACGGAAGGTCTTGCGCGCGAGCGCATCGGAATAGTCGCGCCAGAGCAGGTAGCCATAGACGCAGAAGCCCAGGCTCAGCACCACGGCCGCCACCAGGTAGATCCACGAGCTCATGCCGTAGACGAAGGGCATCAGGCAGCCCGCGAACAGGATGAGGGTGTAGAGAAACACCTGCAGGCGCGTGAACTCGTTGCCATGGGTGACCGGCAGCATTGGCAGGCCCGATCTGCGGTAGTCCTCCACGCGGTACAGCGCCAGTGCCCAGAAATGCGGCGGGGTCCACAGGAAGATGATGAGGAACAGGATCATCGCCTCGGGCCCGACCTGGCCGGTCATCGCGGCCCAGCCCAGCACCGGAGGCATCGCGCCCGATGCCCCGCCGATCACGATGTTCTGCGGCGTGAGCGGCTTCAGGATCACGGTGTAGATGACCGCATAGCCGACGAACGTGGCGAAGGTGAGCCACATGGTGAGCGGGTTCACCCAGACGTACAGGATGACCGAGCCAATCGCGCAGAGGACGGCCGAGAACAGCAGCGTCTGCACATTCGAGAGCTCGCCCTTGGCCGTCGGACGCCAGGCCGTGCGCTTCATCTTCGCGTCGATGCCCTGCTCGACAATGCAGTTGAATGCCGCAGCCGCGCCCGCCACCAGCCAGATGCCGGCGCAGGCGACGGCCATCAGGCTCCATTGCGCGGGGCTGGGCATGCCGGGCACGGCCAGCACCATGCCGATGAAGGCACAGAACACGATGAGCTGCACCACGCGTGGCTTGGTGAGTGCATAGAACTGCTTGACGCGCGAAGGCATGTGTGCGCCGGAAGCCTGGGCCGCGGGCGGATTGCCGGCCGCTGCCGCAGGGGACGAGGAGGGAGGGGAAGTAGGAGCTGCGCTCATGCGGAAACTTTCGTGGTGCGCGCACGCACCGTATTCTGATCGGGGTGGCCGGACGCCGGGGCCGACTCGGCCACCTCTGCCGCATCCGCCGGCTGGCTGGCCGCCAATCCCCATGTCAGCACCACCAGCAGCGCCGCTGCGCCACCCGTGTGCAAGACCGCTGCCACCAGCGGCCAGTCCAGGACCACGTTCGACAGGCCGGTCAGGAACTGCAACACCGCAAGGCCCGCAAGCCATCTCGTCTGGTCGCGCAGCACGCCGGTGCGATGCATGCGCCACGCCAGCGCGAACAGCGCCGCCAGCACCACGTAGGCCGCCAGGCGATGCACGTAGTGGATGGCGGTCAGCGCCTGGAAGCTGATGTGGCTGCCGTCCTTGAGCAGGCCCAGCTCACGCCAGATCTGGAAACCCTGCGAGAAGTCCATCGCGGGCCACCAGCTGCCCTGGCAGGTCGGGAAGGTGGTGCACGCCAGCACCGCATAGTTGGTACTGACCCAGCCGCCGAGCAGCGTCTGAATGACCACGAGGAAGGCTGCCACGGCCAGGCCGATCCAGATGCCGCGCGGCACGCGCACGGGCTGCTGCTGCCTGCTGCCGAGCGTGCGGTGCACCGCCTGCACGCCCAGCAGGATCAGCAGCACCGAGCCGCCGATCAGGTGCGCGGTGACGATGGCGGGAAACAGCTTCATGGTCACCGTCCATGCGCCGAAGGCGCCCTGCAGGCACACCCAGAACAACGTGAACGTGGGCCACCACGGGCTGTGCTCCGGTGCGCCGGCCAGGCCCTTGCGGTACTGCCGCCACTGCCACCAGGCACCGATGGTCAACACGATGATCAGCACGCCGACGGTGGTGGCGAGGTAGCGGTGAATCATCTCCACCCAGGCCTTGCCATGCGTGACCGGACCGCTGGGCATGGCCGTCTGTGCCGCGGTGATTTCCTCGCGCGCGCCGACCGGGCTGGAACTGCCGTAGCAGCCCGGCCAGTCGGGGCAGCCCAGTCCGGAATCGGTGAGGCGCGTGAAGGCGCCGAACATCACCAGGTCAAACGTGAGGAACAGGGTCAGCACGGTGAGCGCCTGCAGCCTGCGGACCGGCGTGTGATGGCGATTACGCAGCCACACCCAGGTGATGGGCGCAAGCGCGATCACGAGGCCGAAAGCCATCAGCTCCAGCACCGGCGCAAAGTCGTACAGCGGCTGCATATCACTCATGTTCATACCCGGTCAAGCTCACGGCTTGATGATCTCCTCTTCGCGCCCCGCCTTGTCCCATGACGAGGAGGCACGCATCAAACGATCCAGATCGCGCTTGGCCTGCGATGCGTTCTTTGCATCGAGCCGGGCCGGAAAACGCAGCATCCAATGGCCCATGGGATCGATCAGATACAGATGGTCCGACAGCTTCTGCCCTGGCGCGGGCTTCAGCCAGGCGGCCAGCGTGGCATCGTCGGCACGCAGCACGGTGGCCTGCTTGAGTCCCGGCGCGATGTCGGCGGGGATGTCCGCCTTGTCGCTGACCAGCCAGACCCAGTCCATGCGCTCCTTCTCCTTGCCCAGGCTCTCCCGCAGTTGACGCTGCAGGTACAGGTTGGAGCGGCAGGCGTCGTCGCATGCCGCGGGCGCCACGCTGACCAGCAGCCACTGGCCCTTGAGCTCCTCGAGCGGCCGTGCCGCGCCGTCCAGTGAGGTGACCACCGCCTGCGCCGGCATGGCCTGCTGCGGCTGGATCAGTTCACCAAAGTTGCGGCGCCCATCGGGACGGATCACGTAGTAGGTGAAATACGACGCAATCACCGGAGCCGCGCAGACCAGCAGCACGGACAGCATCTTCCAGCGCCCCGTGCGCATCTGGCGGGTCTCGGCCTCGGCCATGGCCTCGCCGGCGCGCGGCATGCTATGCACCGTGAATGCGAGAGGGCTCTCGGCCACGGCCTCAGGCGGACGGCTGGCGGCGTGGGCGAAGGAAGCGTCGGATGAGTTGGAACCAGACATAGAGTATTGCCACCAGGCTGCAAAGCCCGAACCATTGGAATGCGTAGCCGTAATGCTTGTCGACACCGGCATCGACAGCCGGCCAGTCGCGCAGCATGCCATCGTCGGTGTCGCCCGCCGTCTGTACCACTGAAAGCGGCAGGATCGGCAGGCCTGTCTCGGCCCCATAGGTGGCCAGATCGAGATTCTGCCGGATGCGGGAAGCCCTTGCGTCGTTTCCGGATGTGTCGAACTCGTACAGGCGTGCCGGACGCGCGGCCACGCGACCGAGGATCCGTACCTCGTCGGCAGCCGTGCGCACCTGAGGAATCTTGGTGCGATCCTCGAAATTGCGGGGCACCCAGCCGCGCTGCACCATCACCACCGCCCCTGAGGCGTCGTTCAGCCGCAGTGGCGTCATCACGAAGAAGCCCTGGCGGCCGTTCATCTGGCGGTTGTCGAGATAGATCGTTCCATCGGGCACCCAATGCCCCGCCAGCCGAACCTGGCGGTGCAGCAGCGGATCCACCTGCGCGTCGTCCAGCGGCCCGGACAGGGCCTGCAGCCCGGCAAGAAACTGCCCTGCTTCGAGCGGCGGCTCGTGCATGCGGCGATCCATGGCCTGCTGCAGGGCCTCTTTCTGCGCAGCCCGCGAGAGCTGCCAGCGGCCGAGTGACGCCGTCACCGCCATGGTGGCGAGGGCCGCCATGGTGATGATCCAGAAACGCCATCCAAAGGCCCGCAAGCTGTTCGTATTCACGTAATATCACTCTCCATGAAATCACTCCTGGTCGCTCTCGCCTTCCTGGCCATTCTCGCCAGCCTGGGCACCGCGCTGTTCTTCATGATGCGCGGCAAGGGAGACGACCGCTCACGCGGCAAGCGCATGGCGTGGGCATTGACCGCACGGGTCGCATTCTCCATTGCACTGTTCCTGTGCGTGCTGCTGGCCTGGAAGCTCGGCTACATCCAGCCGACGGGCCTGCCCGTTCGCTGACGCCCCTGGCGCACCACCGCCCCGCAACCGCGCTCGTTCTTGCCCGGGCTCCTGCCGGGGCCTTCATCCGTCCAACAGGCTGGTGGAGCGGACACAGGGCATTTTCATCATTTTGTCTCCGGCTCTTGCACTGCTATGGCGGCGGGATCTTGATTCCGCCTATCGCCAAAGTATACATATTTGCCAATAGCAAAAAGAAATTCTGATTGACGATAACCTCTAGATTGACAAACGTCTATTCACGCTCTTAGACGTTGCAGAGGTGCACCTATCGCTGAACTACTATTCGATCAAAAATCGAATAAACGATATATAAACCTTCATTTTTCCATATTCAATCACTCTTCCAAGATTTATTTATGAAATATAAATAAGAGCATATAGATGCATCTTGAATAATCCTCCAGAACAAATATCTCAGTAGATATTTTTCATTTTTTTGAATTTCCAAGATTAGATACATTGGCGCATCCGTATTCGCATTTTGGCTAATCGAATGCGGACATCAGCGTCATGAAGTTGATCGGTCCTAGAAACTCCAGTTTCAACTTTGCTGAGGTGACCGGCCTGCTGGCCGGTCATTTTTTTTGTCCCTGTTCTTGTCCGTGCGCCTCAGCCCTTGAAAGCCCCACCATGGAATGCATGCCCGAGAACGCGAAGGTATTGGCGCGCTGGATCAGTGCCGGACACGCAGCGCCCGCCCCCCAGTCGGTCCGCCTGCTGCTCCATGACTACCTGGGCAAGCTGCCTCGCCAGGGCCATGGCCTGGATGCGTCGCGCATCCCCCACTCCATGCTCTACCTGCCGCGCAACGGCATTGATCGGGGGACGGTCGACTGGTTCCGCTCCACGCCACTGGGGCGGTGCGAGAAGGTGCTGCTGTTCCTGGGCATCCACATGCCGTGCGTGGCCTGCACTCCGACCTTCGCCATACGCAACCTGCAACTGCCCGAGTCCCACCGCTTCAGGCGCCTGCAGATCGTCGGAGCCCGGCACGACCCCACCCGCCCGATCGAACCGCTGACCCAGCACTTTGGCGAGTACGACGGCTGGGACGCCATCTGGACGACACTCTGATCCGCTGCCGCCCCCAACGAAAAAGCGCCTCACAAGGAGGCGCTTTTTCGTTGGGAAAGAACCCTGGACTACATCCAGTACACCAGGATGTACAGGCCCAGCCACACCACGTCCACGAAGTGCCAGTACCAGGCGGCACCTTCGAAGCCGAAATGCTTCTCGGCGGTGAAGTCGCCCTTCATCAGGCGCAGCGTGATGAAGAACAGCATCAGCATGCCCACGAACACGTGGAAGCCGTGGAAGCCGGTCAGCAGGTAGAACGTGGAGCCGTAGATGCCCGAATTGAGCTTCAGGTTCAGTTCAGAATACAGGTGGTGGTACTCATAGCCCTGCACGAACAGGAAGATCAGGCCCAGGATCACGGTCATCCACATGAAGTTGATGCACTTGCTGCGATGGTTCTCACGCAGCGCGTGGTGGGCAATCGTCAAGGTCACGCCCGAGGTCAGCAGCAGGGCCGTGTTGATGGTGGGCAACCAGAAGGGACCCACGGTCTGGAACGGCTCGACGAGGCCGGCAGGCGCTGCCGTCACGCCGGCGGCGACGCTGGGCCAGACGGCCTTGAAGTCGGGCCACAGCAGGGCATTGTCCAGGCTGCCAAGCGCCGGCACCGAGTGCGAGCGGCCCCACCACAGCGCGGTGAAGAAGGCACCGAAGAACATCACCTCTGAGAAGATGAACCAGCTCATGCTCCAGCGATACGACAGGTCGATGCGGGTGCTGTACAGACCACCCTCGCTTTCGCGGCGTGCATCACCGAACCACTGCCAGAGTACGAACAGCCACCAGATGAGGCCGATGGCAAGCGAATACATGCCCCACTCATGGCCGTTGATCCACTGGCTCGCGCCCAGGATCACCAGAAACAAACCGATCGCCGCCATGACCGGATGACGCGAATCGGCCGGTACGTAGTAGTAAGGCGTGCTGCCGTGGGTTGTTGCACTCATTTCAGCTCCTGAATCTCTCAAATCTCTGTTATCGGTTTGTGTTGCCGCGAAACGCGAGCTTCGCTTGTCGTCTCGTGTTGTCTCGTGTTGTCTCTTGTTCAGACTATCCAGTTCACCAGCACTATCAGCCCGACCACCAGAAGCACCAGCGCCACCAGCCCCACCACGATGATGTGGATGGGATTGAGCTTCTCGATGTCCTTCTGGTACTCGGCTCCCTTTCGCAGGCCGATCATCGACCATGCCACCGCGCGCACGGTGCGCAGCAGCGATCCCTTGCGCTCGAGCGGCGAATCGCCCTGGCCCCTGCCCTGCTCCTTGTGCTCTTCATCCTGCATCGCAACTGCTTCCTTGCTCGTCATCACGATTGCCCTCCCGCTGCGGGTGCAGTGACTGCTGCAGGCTGCTGCAGCGCAGCCGTGGATTCAGGCGCCGGAGGCGTCTTGCCGCCCACCTCGAAGAAGGTATAGGACAGGGTGATGGTGGTGACGTCCTTGGACAGGCGCGGGTCGATCACGAACGTGACCGGCCACTCGCGCTTCTCGCCCGCTTCCAGCGTGTACTGGTTGAAGCAGAAGCACTCGAGCTTGTTGAAGAAGGCGGTCGCCTGGCGTGGTGCATAGCTCGGGATGGCCTGCGCGGCCATCCTGTGGTTCTGCACGTTCTGGAACTCGTACATCACCGTGGCGAGCTCGCCCGGATGCACCTTGAGCGAGCTCTTGGCGGGCTTGAACTGCCATGGCCCGCGCGCATTCGCGTCGAACTCGACGGTGATGGTGCGGCTGTAGTCGACCTGCGAGTTCGAGGGCACGCGAACGTCCTTGCCGGCGGCACCGTTGCCCGGCACCTGGCGCTCGGAGAGCGAAAGGATGTTGATGCCCGTGACTTCGCAGATGTGCTTGTAGATGGGAATGAGCACATAGCCGAACGCGAACATGCCGACAGTGATGACTGCCAGCTTGCCGACCATCTTGATGTTTTCGCGTTGGGTGCTCATGTCACGTCGTCCCGCTCAATGCAACCAGGCCATCTTCACCATGAAGCCGATGAAGAAGGCGACGGCCACCGACAGCAGGATCCATCCCAGCCGGGCATTCGCTTTCTTCTGATCGGGTGTTGCCATGGTGTCGAAGTTTCCTGAAATTGCCGCCTGCGATCAGCCGATCACGCGGGTTGCGGTGGCGTCCAGCTTGGGTGGGTTCTCGAAGGTGTGGAACGGTGCCGGCGAGGGAACTTCCCACTCCAGGCCTTCCGCGGCTTCCCATGGCTTCGCAGCGGCCTTCTCGCCCTTGCCGCGCATGCCCGGCACCACGACGAACAGGAAGAAGTACACCTGCATGAGGCCGAAGCCGAACGCGCCGATCGACGCGAGCATGTTGAAGTCGGCGAACTGCATCGGGTAGTCGGCATAGCGGCGTGGCATGCCGGCAAGACCCAGGAAGTGCATCGGGAAGAAGGTGACGTTGAAGGTGATCAGCGAGCCCCAGAAGTGGATGCGGCCACGCGTTTCGGAGTACATCACGCCGGTCCACTTGGGGGCCCAGTAGTAGTAGCCCGCGAACATCGAGAACAGCGAACCTGCCACCAGCACGTAGTGGAAGTGGGCCACCACGTAGTAGGTGTCCTGCAGCTGGATGTCGATCGGGGCCATCGACAGGATCAGGCCGGTGAAGCCGCCCATCGTGAACACGAAGATGAAGCCCACGCTGAACAGCATCGGGGTCTCGAAGGTCATCGAGCCGCGCCACATCGTCGCCACCCAGTTGAAGATCTTCACGGCCGTGGGCACGGAGATCAGCATGGTCGCGTACATGAAGAACAGCTGGCCGGTAACTGGCATGCCGGTGGTGAACATGTGGTGCGCCCACACGATGAACGACAGGATCGCGATGGAGGCGGTCGCATACACCATCGATGCATAGCCGAACAGCTTCTTGCGGCTGAAGGCCGGCACGATCTGGCTCACGATGCCGAACGCCGGCAAGATCATGATGTACACCTCGGGGTGGCCGAAGAACCAGAAGATGTGCTGGTACATCACCGGGTCGCCGCCGCCGGCGGGATTGAAGAAGCTGGTGCCGAAGTGACGGTCGGTCAGCGTCATGGTGATGGCGCCTGCCAGCACGGGCATCACGGCGATCAGCAGGTAGGCGGTGATCAGCCAGGTCCAGCAGAACATCGGCATCTTCATCAGCGTCATGCCGGGAGCGCGCATGTTCAGGATGGTCACGATGATGTTGATCGCGCCCATGATGGACGAGGCACCCATGATGTGCATGGCAAAGATGCCGGCATCCATCGACGGGCCCATCTGCAGGGTCAGCGGTGCATACAGCGTCCAGCCTGCGGCGGGTGCGCCGCCGGGCATGAAGAACGAACCGACCAGCATGATGGCCGCGGGGATCAGCAGCCAGAAGCTGAAGTTGTTCATGCGGGCGAAGGCCATGTCGGATGCGCCGATCTGCAGCGGAATCATCCAGTTGGCGAAGCCCACGAAGGCCGGCATGATGGCGCCGAACACCATGATCAGGCCGTGCATGGTGGTGAGCTGGTTGAACAGCTCGGGATTGACCAGCTGCAAGCCGGGCTCGAACAGCTCGGCGCGGATCAGCAGCGCCAGTATGCCGCCCACCATGAGCATGGTGAACGAGAACAGCAGGTACAGCGTCCCGATGTCCTTGTGGTTCGTGGCGAACACCCAGCGACGCCAGCCGTGCGGCGCGCCATGGTGGTGGTCGTCATGTCCGTGATCGTGACCGCCTGCATGACCGTGGTTGTCCAGTACTGCGCTCATTTCTTATCTCCAATCGATCTTCTGTGCTGGACTCGTCATTGCGCGGCGACGACGTCGACGCGGCGCGCCTGACGATCGCCACCGGCCCCTGCGGTCACCGTTTCGGGCTTGCGCAGCTCGATGCGGTCTGCTGCCACGCCATGGTCCGTGAGCACCTTGGCGACGGCCTGGGCGCGCTTCTTGGCGAGCTCGGCATTCACGTCGGCGCTGCCGGTCGAATCGACGAAACCGGACAGGGCGATCTTGCCATCCTTGTGCGCATTCCAGTAGTCGGCTGCACGCTTGGCTTCGGCCTGGGCCTCGGGGCCCAGTTCGCTCTTGCCGGTCTCAAAGAAGATCTGGAACGGGCCGTTGGCCTGTGCCGTGGCGTCGGCGCTGGCCGGTGCCGCAGCCGCAGGGGCTGCAGGAGCCGCTGCTGCCGCCGGGGCGGCTGCGGCACCGCCGCCTTCAGGGAACTTGCCACCGCGTGCGGCAACGAATTCGGCAGGCTGGACCAGCTGGCCGGTCTTGTTGCCCCAGTGGTTCTTGGCAAAGGTGACCACGGCTGCCAGGTCGGTATCGCTCAGCTGCTTCCATGCGGGCATCGCGCCATTCGCACGGCCTTCCAGCACGGCGTGCATCATGTCGGCGGTCGGGCCCAGCACCACGGGGCTGCCATCCAGCGCCTTGATCGGACCGGCACCCTTGCCGTTGGCCTGGTGGCAGGCCGCGCAGTTGGCAGCGTAGACCTTTTCGCCACGGGCCACCAGGTCGGTCAGCGTCCAGACCTTGTTCGGGTCATCCTGCTTGGCCGCAGCCTTCTTCTTCTCGCCATCCACCCACTTGGTGTAGTCCTCCGCGGACAGCACCTTCACGTGGATCGGCATGTAGGCGTGCTCCTTGCCGCAGAGCTCGGCGCACTGGCCGTAGTAGTCGCCCACTTTTTCCGCACGGAACCAGGTGTCGCGCACGAAGCCGGGGATCGCGTCCTGCTTGATGCCGAAGGCCGGCACCATGAACGAGTGGATCACGTCCTGAGCGGTGGTGATCACGCGCACCTTCTTGTTGACCGGCACGACCAGCGGGTTGTCCACCTTGAGCAGGTAGTCGTTGGGCGCCTGGCTCACGTCGCCGCTGTTGGACATCTGGCGCTGCGCCGTATCGAGCGTGGAGATGAAGCCCAGGCCTTCCCCCTCGCCGGAGATGTAGTCGTAGCCCCACTTCCACTGGTAGCCGGTGGCCTTGATCGTGAGATCCGCGTTGGTGGTGTCCTTCTGGGCCACCAGCACCTTGGTGGCCGGCAGAGCCATCAGGATCACGATGATGAAGGGGATGATGGTCCACACCACCTCGACGGTGACGGACTCATGGAAATTCGCGGCCTTGGCGCCCCGGGATTTGCGATGCTTCCAGATGGAATAGAACATCACGGCGAACACGCCGATGAAAATCACTGTACAGATGATCAACATCATCCAGTGAAGGAAATGCTGCTCTTCAGCAATGCGCGTGACTGGTGGCGCAAGATTGAGCTGTTTGACTGCCGGACCACCGGGAAGATCCTGAACCGCGTGGGCTGCTGTGCCCATCCACGTCCCGGCCACCAGCAGCATAGAAGCCAGCTTTTTGGAAATGCTCTTCATAGTTCTCACTTACTTCTAAGCCTCAATTTGACCAATCCCTTGCTGCGCCCTCGTGGGTCAAGCACCAGCAAAGCCATGCGAATTCCACTTCACCGGAGCGCCGGCCGACCACGCCCGCAAGGGTGCCGCCCGCCAGCAGTCCGCAGTCCACATGAACCCGGTTTCCATCAAATCCAGGCTGTTATCCATCAGCCTGTTGTCTCCGCAATCCATCGCGAGGGTCAATCGACTACCCGATTAGTTTGTCCCGCTTGAAACCATCCAAATGACAGGAGCATGCCGACCCGCCAAAACTCATGCAATCCGCATTAGTCCCGAGACGATTCGACACGACCGAAAATGGATCTTGACTCCCGTCAAGATATGCGAGGCGGAGCGCCAAGATCGGCCCGCTCGCAAAAAGTTCCGAATTCGCAATCACCAAGAATTGTAGCGTGCATTGACGAAAATCATTGACGCGCCGCCAAGCAATCTCAATATTGCAGAGTCACTGACGGCCTTTACGCAACATCGTGCGCATGTCATCGAGCGTCACCGCGCTCTGCGCCTCCACCTTGACCCGGGGCTGGGGCTTGAAGGCGTGGCCGTAGATGATCTCGAAGGTGATCGCCAGCTGCCCGCCCTGCTCCGGGCCCGCCAGGCGTGCCGCAAGTGCTTGCTCCAGCCGTGCCTTGAAGCCGCGCCCGCGCAGGGCCCCAAAGCGCTGCGGGTGCAGGTTGCGGCCCAGGCCGCGCAGTTCCTCGAGCAGGCGGGCGGCCGAGGCGAAGGTGAGCGTGATGCGCTCCATGTCCATCACCGGTTCGGCGAATCCGGCATGAACCAGCATGTCGCCCCAATCGTGCATGTCGGTCATCGAATGGCCCGGCACCGGCCAGCCCTGTTCCGCGTAGACCGCATGGATCTCGCGCACCGTGTCCGGGCCGAGACAGGAAAACATCACATAGCCGCCGACGGCCAGCGAACGATGCCACTGCTCGATCAAGGCTTGAGGATTCGCAGCGGAGTGCAGCGCCATGTTGGACCAGAGCATCTGCACACTGGCATCCTCGGGGATGCCGAACCGCTGCGCGGGCCCCGACCAGCGGCCAAGGGTCCACCAGGGTTTGCCGAGCAGCTCCTGCACGCGCTCGCGCCCCTGGGCGGACGAGGTTTCGTTGATCTGGCAGGCGGCCTGCGCGAACTGCTGCTGCACCAGCGCATGGCCCTCGATGCCTCCCCGCAGCGGATCCCAGTCGCACCAGTTGGCGGGTTTCTCGCGCATCCACTGGAGCCGCTCCTGCATGCGCCGCGCGATCTCCTCGTGCAGCCAGGGGGAGGCGTCCGCAGCGCGCGCATGCCAGCGCTGCGCGGCGGTCGGGTCGATGGTGGGAGGCAATTGTTCTGACATGGAGAGTGCAGGATTGTAGGGAGATCATGCAAATCACGAGCACGAGAGGGATTTCGGCGCGGCTCCCGGTGGCCGCCGCCTCGGTTACAGCCGCCGCATCGGCCATTGCCAACCTCTGGCACCGGCTTCCGAGCCAATGCGCCGTGTGCCGCGCGTGGCCAGCCTCACGCATCTGCGAGCGCTGCGTTGCGCGCTTCGCCTTTCGGCGCCATCGTTGCCTCACCTGCGCGATGGCCCTGCCACCGGACATCGCGCAATGCGGCGAGTGCCTGCTTCACCCTCCCGCGCTCGACGCCTGCACGGCGGCCCTCGACTATGCCTACCCCTGGTCCGACGCGATCACCGCGTTCAAGTTCGCGGGCGATCCCGGCTGGAGCGGTACGCTCGCGCGCCTCATGCTCCGGGCGCCGCGGGCCGCCAGCCTCCGGCAGCATGCCGAACTGGTGCTGCCGGTGCCCTTGTCGCGCGAACGCCTGGCCGAGCGGGGCTTCAATCAGGCGCTGCTGCTTGCGCGGCATCTTGCGCTGCCGGGAACGCTGCATTCCCGCCTGCTCCAGAGGGTGCGGCACCCCTCCGCGCAGAGCAGGCTTGGCCGCAGGGAACGCCTGCGCAACCTGCAGGGCGCGTTCGCCGTCGAGCCTCGCATGGCGCATCGGCTGGCCGGCCGTGATGTGCTGCTGATCGACGACGTGATGACCACCGGCGCGACGCTGCAGGCCGCCGCGCTTGCGCTGCGCGGTGCCGGCGCACGCTCCGTGAGCGCCTGGGTGCTGGCGCGCACCGCCTGACGGCTCGACACGGGCCGGGCAGAACCGCATGACAATACGGGCCATGCTGCATATCGTCCTCGTCGAACCCGAAATTCCGCCCAACACCGGCAACGTCATCCGCCTGGCCGCCAACACGGGCTGCACGCTGCATCTGGTGGAGCCCCTCGGCTTTTCGATGGAGGATCGCTACATGCGCCGCGCCGGCCTCGACTACCATGAGTACGCCGAGGTTCGTCGCCATGCCGGCTGGACGGCCCTGCTGCGTGACGAAACGCCGGACTTCTCGCGCATGTTCGCAATGACCACGCGCGGCAGCCAGTCGGTGTTCGACACCCTTTTCCAGCCGGGCGACTGGCTGATCTTCGGCTCCGAGTCGCGCGGATTGCCGCCCGAACTGCGCGATTCGTTCCCGAACGAGCAGCGCCTGCGCCTGCCCATGCTGCCCGACCAGCGCAGCCTCAACCTGTCCAATGCCGTGGCAGTGACGGTGTTCGAGGCCTGGCGTCAGAACGGATTCCCGCAGCCCGGCTCGGCCCAGGCGGCCCGCTGACCTCCTTCAAGGACGCTGCACGTGCAGAGCGCCCAGCATGGCGGTGTGCACCGAATTGCGCGTGCGCTGGGTGAGATAGTCCAGAAACGCCTGGGTGCGTGCCGGAAGGAACTTGCGGCTCGGCAGCGCCGCGTACAGCGTGAGTTGTGCCGTGGTCCAGGGCGCCAGCACCCGCACCAGCTTGCCGCTGTTGAGATAGGGTGCTGCCAGCTCCATGGGCTGCGCCGTGATGCCAGCCCCGTCGAGCACGGCCCGCAACAGCGTATCGACATAATTGATCTGGCAGACCGGGCGCACGGGCACCTCCACCGTCAGCCCATCCGCCTCGGGATTGGTCAGCAGCACGACGCCGCTGCGCCGGTCCGGGTGCTTGAACTGCAGGCAGTCGTGGTGCTGCAGTTCGTCGGGTGTCTTCGGCGTTCCATGCTCCTTCAGGTACTCGGGTGACGCGCACAGCACGCCCACCGTGGTGATGATCGGCCGCGCGATCATGTTGCCGTTGAAGTCCGACGGTGCGCTCAGCAGCCGGATGTCATAGTCGCTCACCGAGCCCACGCCCCCGGCCTCGACGGAAATATCGAAGGTCACGCGCGGATGCAGGCGGCGGAATCCAGCGATCGCGGGTGCCAGCAGATGCGAGGCCAGCAGCGGCGCGGCCGTGATGCGCAACACGCCCGCGACCTCCATGGTGTGGGCCTGGGCCACCGCGCGCGCATCCTCCACGTCGCTCAGGATGTGCCGCACCCGTGCGAGATAGGCCTCGCCAGCCTCGGTCAGCGACACCTTGCGCGTGGTGCGCTGCAGCAGCCGCGCACCGACATCGCTCTCGAGCTCGGACACATAG
The DNA here is from genome assembly GCF_014395975.1 of Diaphorobacter ruginosibacter. NCBI lineage: Bacteria > Pseudomonadati > Pseudomonadota > Betaproteobacteria > Burkholderiales > Comamonadaceae > Diaphorobacter > Diaphorobacter ruginosibacter. Next base: position 4,182,200 of record NZ_CP060714.1, read on the forward strand.
CGGGTCACCCCCGCCGGCGACATGTCCAGCACGCGCGCGGCGGCGGCAAAACCACCCTCATCGACCACCGCCTGAAAAACGTGCATTGCCTGGAGTTTGTCCATTTGCCGCCACCACTTTGGGAAAGTTCCCCAATATTATTTCAATTTCTAAAACAATGAATTGCTTATCAGAGGCTTTTTTCAGTTTGATGACACGAATACAGTTGACCCATCGATGCACGGTATCCCCGCACACCGAATGACGGAAGCAGATGGACGATCAATCCGATCACCCTGCCCGCCAAACGAAATGAACAAACCGATCGTTGAGTTGAAAGGAAAGAAGACCATGAAGAACATTCTGAACACCACTGTTGCCGTTGCCGTCCTCGCCCTGGGTGCCGTGAGCGCCCAGGCCCAGGTCCAGAGCGCCGAAGCCGGTTACGCCACCGACATCGTCAACGCCCAGAGCTCGATGTCCCGCCAGCAAGTGAGCAACGCCTTCCTGGCCGCCCGCAAGGATGGCTCCCTGCCCCTGGCCGGTGGCGACAGCTATGTCGACACAAGCGCCCGCAGCCAGTCGACGGCGACCCGCAGCGATGTGCAGCGCCAGGCTGCCGCCGCAGCCCATGGCGGCGTTGCAGTCTTCGGTGAAGGCTCCGTGCAGTAATACCCTTGCGTGGCCTGCGGGCCACGACGGTATAGAACGACCCATTGAAAGCCGCTCGCCCATGGCGAGGCGGCTTTTTTTGTATCTTCGTGGAATAACGGGGTGTACTGAAAACGAGAGTGGTTGCTTACTCGTCTATCCAGCGGCAGATCCCCGCCCACTGCTCCAGGTCACGGGACACCCTGCCCGGCGTCACATCGAACAGGCTGAGCCCGTGCGCGGCCAGGTGCACATAGTTCTGCGTATCGCGCAGGTAGCCCAGCACCGGCAGGCGCAGGCCCTCGATGAATTCCGCCAATTGCCCCGAGGACAGCGTGCGACCATCGACCCGCATGCCCACGATGCCCACCTGCACCCCGCTCGCGTGCTTGTGCTGCGCCAGCTCCGCGAGGAACGCCTGTGTCGCGAAGATGTCGAACACGCTTGCCTGCAGCGGCACGATCACCTTGTCGGCAACCTTGAGTACTTCCTTGAAGAGTTTTCCATGCAACCCCGCGGGGGTATCGAGCACGGCATGCACGGCGTCGGCCGGAGGACGCTCGAAGTCGTCGGCCGACGTCTTCCACAGGCCGATGGAGCGTGCCGCCTCGGGCCGCTGGCTCAGCCACAGCCGCGACGACTGCTGGCGATCCACATCGCCCAGCACCACGCGTTCGCCGCGGCGCGCGAGGTAGCCTGCCACATTGGTGGAGAGCGTGGACTTACCGACCCCGCCCTTGGGATTCGCGACTGCAACTACCGCCATGCCTGACTCCTTTGCACATCATTCGTCCACCGGGCTCAGGCGTGCTGGCCTCCGCGCTTGACGAAGAAGAGCCCCGTGCCCACCAGCATCAGCAATCCGCCGAAGACGCGGTTCTGGTTGCGCATCGCGCGCTGGCTGCGCATCCAGCGGCGCAGCGCACTGGCGCTGGCAGCATAGCCGGTCATCACGATCATGTCGACGAAGATCAGGGTCACCGCCATCACCAGGAGCTGCATCCACAGCGGGCGCGCATCCGTCATGAACTGCGGCAGCACCGCCACCATAAAGACAATGCCCTTGGGGTTGGTGGCATTGGTGAGCATGCCGGTGAAGATGCGGCGGCGCAGGCTCATGGGCGCCACCTGCTCGCCGGCCTCCATGGGGCTGCCCGCTCCGGAGCGCCACTGCATGAAGCCCAAGTAGATCAGGTAGCAGGCACCCAGCACCTTGACCACGTTGAACGCGACTTCCGAGGCGATCAGCAGCGAGCCCACGCCCGCACCCGCGACCACCAGAATGAACAGCAGGCCGATCTCGAGCCCGATGATCGTGCCCTCGGTCTTGCGCACGCCGTAGGACAGCCCGTGGCTCATGCACAGCACGGCGCCGGAACCGGGAGAAATGGCAATCAGCCAGGAGGCAATGAAAAACGCGACCCAGGTATGCCATTCCATGCTGAAACTCCCGCCCGATCCGGCCAAAAATGAAGATCCGCAAATTCTAGTCAGTGGCAGGTGCCCGTGCTGCCGCGCCCCGCATGCCGGAGCGCGGGCGAGGTCAATAACGAAAAATTACAAATACACCGGAGCCCGATGGGCGCGGCTTTTCCGCAAATTGCTATCGTCTGGCGAACCCGATCCGCACAACACAACATCCATACGGCGCTTCATCCATGTCCAACGCCCCCGCCTGGCTCACCTACGGCTTCACCTACCTGGCCGCGGCCGTCATAGCCGTTCCCATCGCACGCGCGCTGGGACTGGGTGCCATCATCGGCTATCTTGCGGCCGGCATCGCGATCGGCCCGTGGGGCCTGCGCCTGATCAGCAATGTGCAGGACATCCTGCATTTCGCCGAATTCGGCGTGGTGCTGATGCTGTTCCTCGTGGGGCTGGAACTGCAGCCAAGCAGGCTGTGGAACCTGCGCCGCCCGATCTTCGGACTGGGCTCCGCGCAGATGGTGCTGTGCGCGGGACTGCTGTGGCTGGCCGCATGGGCCATGGGGCTGCCGTGGCGCGTGGGCCTCGTGGGCGCACTGGGGCTGGCGCTCTCCTCCACGGCAATCGCGCTGCAGTCGCTCGAGGAGCGCAACCTGATGCGCACCGACGGGGGCCAGAAGGCCTTCTCCATCCTGCTGTTCCAGGACGTTGCCGCGATCCCCATTCTTGCCCTGCTGCCGCTGCTGGGCGCCGGCGCCATTGCGGGCGGAGCGGGACTCACGCATGACCCCGGGCACGTGGCCTTCGAGGTGGCCAAGATCATCGGCGTGGTTGGCGCCATCGTGCTCGGCGGCCGCCTTCTGCTGCGCCCGCTGCTGCGCTGGATCGCCAAGAGCAACACGCCGGAGATCTTCACCGCGGCATCGCTGTTCCTCGTGGTGGGCATCGCCATGCTGATGCTCACCGTGGGCCTGTCGATGGCGCTCGGCGCCTTCCTTGCCGGCGTGCTGCTGGCCGACAGCGAATACCGCCGCGAGCTCGAAACCGACATCGAACCCTTCAAGGGCCTGCTGCTCGGCCTGTTCTTCATCGCCGTCGGCATGAGCATCGACTTCGGCGTCCTGCTGCAGTCGCCCTGGATGATGCTGGGCCTGCTCGTGGGCTTTCTCGTCATCAAGGCCGTTGCCATCTATGCGCTGGCCAAGATCACCCGGATGCCTTACCAGGAACGCCCGGTCTTCACGCTGTTGCTGGCGCAGGGCGGCGAATTCGCCTTCGTGGTCTTCCAGAGCGGCGCATCGTTCAACGCCATTCCCGCCGAGACGGCATCCATGCTGATCGGCGCAGTGGCGCTGTCGATGTTGCTCAGTCCCCTGTTGCTGGTGGCCATGGACAGGCTGCTGCTCAAGCGCTTCGCCACGCTCAAGACCGTGCCGTCGGACGTGAAGGAGATCGACGAGCCGCAATCCGCGCCGGTGATCATCGCGGGCTTCGGGCGCTACGGCCAGATCGTGGCGCGCATGATGCTTGCGCAGGGCATTCCGGCCACCGTGCTCGATCATGACGTCGAGATGCTCGAGGTGGCGCACACCTTCGGCTACCGCGTGTTCTATGGCGATGCCACGCGCGTAAACCTGCTGCGTATTGCCGGCGCGGAGCACGCACGCACCATCGTGATCGCGGTCGACCAGCCCGAGCAGTCCAACAAGATCGTGCAGATCGTGAACAAGCACTTCCCGCACCTGAACGTGGTCGCACGGGCGCGCGATGTGACGCACTGGAACCAGCTGCGAGACCTGGGCGTGAAGTATGTCGAGCGCGAGCTCTTCGAGTCCAGCCTGCTGAGCGGGCGCACGGTGATGGAACTCGAGGGCCTTCCGGCGAGCGAGGCCGAGTATGTGACCCGGCGCTTTCGCGACCACAACATCGAGCTCGCCAACCTCATGTATGGGCACCACCACGATCGCGCCAAGATGATCGACGTGGCCAAGCAGGGCCGGGCCCAGTTGGTCGAGCAGATGGCCAAGGAACGCCAGGAGCGCAAGAAGCGCGAGGCCGCGCTGGCGGAGGAACTGGCGCAACGCGCAGCGCCCGGCGGGGCAGAGGGTGTAGAGGGCGAAAAGGGCGTAGTGGGCCAAGAAGGCGCCGTGGCCGATACGCCCCGCTGACCCCCTGCGTCGGATCACCCCGGACCACTCCGGGGCGGCTTCAACGGAACATCAATCCGCGGTGGCCCCGGAAGCCTTCACCACCTTGGCCCACTTGTCGGATTCCGACTGGATGAACGCGGCGAACTGCTCGGGCGTCTCGCTCACCACCTCACCGCCCTGCTCCTTGATCTTGGTACGCACTTCCGGCGACGCAAGCGACTTCGCGAGTGCTGCGGACAGCTTGTCGACCACGGGCTTGGGCGTTCCGGCCACCGTGAACATGCCGAACCACGAAGTGGCCTCATAGCCAGGCACGCCGGCCTCGGCGATGGTCGGCACATCCGGCAGCTCCGGCGAGCGCTTGGCGGTCGTCACCGCGATCGGGCGCAGCTTGCCCGCGCGCACATGGTTGATCGCCGACGGCATGTTGTCGAACATGATGGCGATCTGGTTGCCCAGCAGATCGGTCACGGCAGGCGCGCTGCCCTTGTAGGGAACGTGGACCATGTCGGTCTTGGTCATCATCTTGAACAGCTCGCCCGACAGGTGGATGGAACTGCCGCTGCCCGACGAACCGAAGTTCACCTGGCCCGGATGTGCCTTGGCATAGGCGATCAGCTCGGGCACCGTGCGGAACGGCTGGTTGGGGTTGGCTACCAGCAGGTTGGGCACGTTCGCCACGCGCGACAGGGGCTGGAAGTCCTTCACGGGGTTGAACGGCATCTTCTTGTAGAGCGCCGCATTGATCGCATGCGTTCCCACCGTGCCCATGAACAGCGTGTAGCCATCCGCCGGGGCACGCGCGGCCAGGGCACCACCGATGTTGCCACCCGCGCCGGCGCGGTTGTCCACCACGACCGACTGCCCGAGCTGCCGGGTGAGGTCCTGCGCGATCACGCGCGCCAGGATGTCGGTCGTTCCGCCTGCGGAGAACGGCACGATGATCGTGATGACCTTGCTCGGATAGTTGTCCGCGGCGGATGCGGCAAACGGCATTGCGCATGCAGCGGCAGCCAGCGTGGCGAGAACGGAGCGTCGCTTGGGGTTGAACATCAGGGCCATGGTGTCTTGTTTCCTCGAATCGTGAAGGGGATGGATGTGTCCGGGCGGGCCCGCGCCTCATGAGCGCGGGCCGTCGCGTCCTGAAGGCGCGGTGGCTTATTCCTGGACGATGGAAGAGGGGTGGTTCGCCAGCGGCTTCACCTTGATTTCCATGTACGGGAACAGCGGCAGGTTGTTCAGCATCGTGTGCAGCTCGTCGTTGCTCGCAACGTCGAAGATGCTCACGTTCGAGTACTCGCCCACCACGCGCCAGAGGTGGCGCCACTTGCCCTCCTTCTGCAGCTGCTGCGAGTAGGCCTTCTCGCGGGCCTTGATTTCGGCAGCTACTTCTGCGGGCATCGTGTGGGGAATCTTCACCACCATTTCAACCATGTACAGCATGAAATTTCTCCTTCAAAGAAAAACAAAGATAAGACGACTCAGAAATGCGGCCACGCGACGATGGCCACGATGTAGATCGCGCCGACGACGAACATCGACACCACCGTGTAGCCCATGATGTCCTTGAGCTTCAGGCGGGACAGGGCAAGCGCGGGAAGGATCCAGAACGGCTGCACCAGATCGTTCCAGGCGTTGCCCAGCATCACCGACATCGCGGTCGGCGCCATCTGCGCGCCCATGGTGTTGGCGGCATCGATCATGAACGGGCCCTGCACCACCCAGTGGCCGCCGCCTGACGGGGCGAAGAAGTTGATGAAGAACGAGCTCACCAGGCCCCAGAAGGGCAGCGTGTCCGGCGAGGAGATGTTCACGAACGCATGGGCGATGGTCTCGACCAGGCCGGACGCCGCCATGATGGCCATGATGCCCGCATAGAACGGGAACTGCAGGATGATGCCGCCGATGGTCTTCACGCCTTCGTTGAGCTTCTCCACATAGTTCAGCGGCGTGCCCAGCAGCAGGATGCCCAGGAACAGGATGAAGAAGTTGATCAGGTTCAGGTCCATCGTGCCGTTGTTCACGAAGTGCAGCACCACGTAGGCCATGCCCACGATGCCGATCAGCAGGCTCAGCAGGCGGCTGTGGTTGAGCTTGTGAGCAAACGTGTTCTCGTCGCCGAGCAGGCTCTCGCCGACGGCCTTCTTCGGCGCATTGTCGTCAAGCGACGGATCGATCTCGACCACTGTCTCGCCCGCCTTCGGGTGCATGGCCGCATTCAGCAGCGGCAGCACGATCAGCACGGCCAGGGAGGTCAGCAGCATGGGCGTGGAGAAGATGGTCTCGGTCAGCGGGATCAGGCCCATCTTCGACTCGAACGCATGGCCCTTGGTGGAGATCAGCACCGGGATCGTGGCCGAGAAGCCCAGGCCATACATGGTGAAGCCGCTGTAGGCGGAGGCGATGATCAGCGGATAGTGCACGCCCTTGACGCGGCGCGCGAGCTTCTTGGCCACGATGCCGCCGATCATCAGGCCGAAGCCCCAGTTCAGGTAGCTGCCGATGCAGCCCACCAGAGTTGCCACGATGATGGCCTTGCGCGGGCTGTGCACGCGATCGACCACGCTGTTGAGCAGGCGATCGACCAGCGGCGCCGAGGCCAGCACATAGCCCATGGCGAGGATCACCGCCATCTGCGTGGTGAAGGCGAGCAGGCTCCAGAAGCCCTTGCCCCAGTCCATCGTGGTGGCCGTGGGCAGGCGCCCCTCGACCACGATGGCGAGCACCATGGTGAGCAGCGTGAGAAGGATGGCGAAGACGAACGGATCGGGCAGGTAGCGCCGCATCAGTTCGGTGAAGAATGCTGTGATTTTGGACATCTTGGATAAGCTTGGTTCTGTGGCGGGCAAGGCTTCGCCCTGCCTTCCTCCGCGGCGCGCGCCGGGTGGCGTCTGCGCGTCGCGGGAAGGCCAGCTGGCCCTGCCGCCTGTGGTGTTCCTGGTTGCTCGAAAAACGGGGCTGGTTCGGGGCGCGTCTACGCGCTCATACGCCGGCCACCCCCACGGTCATGCCGCCGCAGACGTAGAGCACCTGGCCCGTGACGAAGCCGCTGCGCGCATCGAGCAGGTACGACACGGCATGCGCCACGTCATCGGGCGTGCCCACGCGCTTGACCGGCACCGCGTTGATGATGGCCTGTGTGCGCGGCGCATCCGGCGGATTGGCCCTGTCGAACAGCTCCGTCCGGATGGGGCCGGGACCGATCGCGTTGGCCGTGATGCCGAACTTGCCGAGCTCCAGCGCCCACACGCGGGTCATGCCGATGAGGCCCGCCTTGGTCGCGGAATAGGCCGTACGCAGGTCCTTGCCCAGCGCGGCACGCGAGGACATGTTGACGATGCGCCCGAAGCCCGCCTCCTTCATGCCGGGCAACAGCGCCTGCATGCACTGCAGCGAGCAGCGCAGGTTGAGCGCATAGGCCAGGTCGAACTGCTCGAGCGTCTGGGCCTCGGCCTCGGCCGGGACCACGACACCGACGTTGTTCACGAGGCGCGTGATGGGGCCGCCCTCCAGGGCCTTGGCCAGCGCGCGCGCGGTGGCGGAGACATTGGAGAGGTCGGCTTCGATGCCACCGGGGACATGATCGACGACACGGTCGATCACGATGGGCTCGAAGCCATCGGCACGGCAGCGCTCCGCGGTGGCCGCACCGATGCCGGCGCCGCCGCCGGTGATGAGCACGCGCTCGCGATGGGATGAAACGGTCATGAAAAGAAATCTCCTGAAGGAATGACACGGCCTGCAGAACAGGCCCGTACGTCACAGATAGCAGCGACCATCCACATAGGCCTTGCGCCAGCGGGTGAGCGTCACGCGGTCGAAGAGGCCGGCCGCATGGAACGGGTCCGCCTCGATGAAGCGCTGGGCCTCCTCGCGCGTGTCGAGCGCCACCACATACAGGCCGCCGCCAAGATCCGCGCCGTCGTCGGCCAGCTTGGCACCGCATGCATGCAGCAGGTGCTTGTTGCGCTCCAGATATTCCAGGTGCGCGGCGCGGGTGGCCTTGCGCAGATGCTGGTGATCCGGCTTGTCGAAGGTTTCAATGATGTAGGGCACCGCTTTGTCTCCTGCTGCCCGCCGCATTGGCGCCGGCGGGCTCATACATGCCGGACAAGGGGGAGCGCCGGTGACTCTTTGCAGCCCTGCGGCGAAGCAGGGCCGATGACTGGGTTCAGCTCATCACACCGTTGCGACGGGCGTGAGCGGGGATGCGATCGCCCCGGGCAGGTTGAGTGGCGGAGCCGTCAGCAGAAAGCGATTGCGTCCGTGCTCGCGCAGCCAGGCGGCAAGCGGCGTCAGATGCCACAGCTCGCCGAGATGCACGCCCAGCTTGAACAGGCAGTGCTCGTGCAGCGGCAGCGCCGCGCAGCAGGCGGGGCCCTGCCTTGCTGGAAAGCCTTCGACCGCATAGTTGTCCGCGGCAATGGCGGCGAGCTGGCTGTCGGTGATCCAGTTGAGCAGCTTGGCGTCGCGGCCGTCGAGCACCGCGCAGGCGGCGCCGAGCACGGCCGGATCGGGTTGCTTTCTCATGTCGAGCACGCGCTGCGCAAAGCCGGTGTGCAGGCAGACGATGTCGCCCACCTCGACGGCCACGTGGTCGGACTCCATCACGCGCATCAGCGTGTCGTAGCCGACGACCACGCGCTCGTCACCCAGGTGGGCACGCAGGTCGATCATCACGCCGCGGCCCTGCACGCCGGTCGAGGCCATGGCCTCGATGCCCAGCGGTCCCGCGGACGAGGTGCTCCTGGCGGCTCCGGGCGCGGCGGGCACGCCGCAGTCGCTCACGTCGGTGGGCCCGACCACTTCGCGCCCAGCGCGAAAGCCGTTGTAGTACACCGCCTCCGGCAGGCCGTCGCCATTCGCGTCGAACATGCCGCCGGCATGTGCCAGGCCATCCCACTGCGTCGAGTACTGCAGGTGCAGGATCGCGAGGTCGTCGGACAGCACGTCGGTGCGGCCCTCTTCCAGGTCGCCCAGCAGGCAGTTGAAATTGACCAGACCCTTGCGCAGCAGCGGGCGCAGCACGGGCGGATTGCGGTTCGGGTTCAGCGCGTTGCCGCCCGGATAGTCGAGCGGCAGGCTGAGCGCGAAGCTCAGGCCTTGCTTCACTTCTGCCGCGCCCTGCCGCACCTTCTCGGCGGTGAGCAGGTTCAGGCGGCCGAGCTGGTCATCCACGCCGAAGTCACCCCAGGTCGAGCCCTCGGGACGCTGCTTCCAGCGCGGGTTGCCCCTTGCTGCCTCTGCCCTACGATCCGTCATGTCCGCCACCTTGCACTTCGATCCACGGAGTCATCACGCACGCAGGAACCGGCCGAGCGCGTCATCGAATGCCTGTGGCGCCTCGAGGTTCGACAGATGCGATGCGGGCACTTCGGCGAGCGTCGCGCCGGGAATGTGCTCCTGCATGAACCGGCCATCGGCCACCGTGGTGACGGGATCGGCACTGCCCGCGACGATCAGCGTGCGCACGGCCATGCCGGCGATCCGGTCACGCACATCCGCCCCCGCCAATGCATCGCAGCAGCCCGCATACCCTTGCGGGTCCACGCCCGCAATCCATGACTGCGCACGCGCCACCACCTGCGGCTGCGCCGCGATGAATGCCTCGGTGAACCAGCGCGAGGGCGAGGAGTCCGCGAGTTCCTTCATCGCGGCCACGCCCTTCTCGCGCACCATGGCGGAACGCGTGTTCCAGCCTTCGGCCGTGCCGATCTTGGCGGCGCTGTTGCACACGGCAATGCTGTGCATGCGCGATGCAGCATTCAGGCCCAGCCAGAGGCCGGTGAACCCGCCCATCGAGATGCCGCAGAAATGTGCACGTGCGATATCGAGCGCATCCAGGATCGCCACCACGTCCGATCCCAGCAGATCGAAGCTGTAGGCTCCGGGCGAGACGACGCTGCCACCGTGGCCGCGCGTGTCATAGCGCACGACACGGAAGTCCCTGGAGAACTTCGCTGCCTGGGCGTCCCACATCTCCAGCGTGGTTCCCAGCGAATTGGAGAACACCAGCGCAGGGGCATCGTGCGGACCATCCACACGAACACGGAGGTTGCCGCCTTGCACGGCGATGAATTGTTCGTTGCTCACTTTTCTTCAAACCTTTTCCAGAATCACCGCAATGCCCTGGCCCACGCCGATGCACATCGTGCACAGCGCGTAGCGGCCGCCCAGCGTGTGCAGCTGGTTCACGGCCGTCGTCGCAAGACGGGCCCCCGATGCGCCAAGCGGGTGGCCCAGGGCGATCGCGCCGCCCCACTGGTTCACGCGCCTGTCGTCGTCGGCGAGCCCCAAGTCGCGCAGCACGGCAAGGCCTTGCGCCGCAAAGGCTTCGTTCAGCTCGATCACGTCCATCTGCTCCAGCGTGAGTCCGGTGAGCTGCAGCACCTTGCGCACGGCAGGCGCCGGGCCGAAGCCCATGATGCGCGGCGCCACGCCCGCGGTGGCCATGCCGACCACACGGGCCTTGGGAGTCAGGCCGAACTGCCGGGCCGTGCCTTCGTCGGCCAGAAGCAGTGCGCAGGCGCCGTCGTTCACACCCGACGCGTTGCCCGCGGTCACCGTGCCGTCGGGCCGCACCACGCCCTTGAGCTTGGCGAGCGCCTCGAGCGTGGTGCCACGCGGATGCTCGTCCTGCGCAACGACGACGGGATCACCCTTCTTCTGTGCCAGCGACACCGGGACGATCTCCTTCGCAAGGTAGCCTGCTGCGATTGCCGCGGCGGCCTTCTGCTGCGAAGCCAGCGCCATGCGATCCTGCGCCTCGCGCTCGATCTTGAAGTCGTCGGCCACGTTCTCCGCCGTCTCGGGCATGGAGTCCACACCGTACTGCTGCTTCATGAGCTTGTTGATGAAGCGCCAGCCGATCGTCGTGTCGTACACCGCGTTGCTGCGGCTGAACGCGCTTTCGGCCTTGGGCATGACGAACGGTGCGCGGCTCATGCTTTCCACGCCACCGGCGATCATCAGCGTGGCCTCGCCCGCCTTGATGGCGCGCGCCGCGGAACCCACGGCGTCCAGCCCCGAGCCGCACAGGCGATTGATGGTGGCGCCCGGCACATCGACGGGCAGGCCCGCGAGCAGCGAGGACATGTGCGCGACGTTGCGGTTGTCCTCGCCCGCCTGGTTCGCGCAGCCGTACAGCACGTCGGTGACCGCCTTCCAGTCCACGTTCGGATTGCGCTCCATGAGGGCCTTGATCGGCAGTGCGCCGAGGTCATCGGTGCGCACGCCCGACAGCGCGCCGCCGTAGCGGCCGAACGGTGTGCGGATGGCGTCGCAGATGAATGCTTGTTGCGTGGTCATGTCCTGATGTCTCCGTTGCGATGGATGGATACGAAAGAATGGATGAATATGAACTCGCCGGGGAAGCGCGGTTCAGGCTGCCTTGACGGGCAGGCCCACGAGCTGCTCGAGCTCCGCATGCGTGAGGCCGTCGACCAGGTCGATCACCTGCAGGCCGTCCGCCGTGCAGGCAAGGGTCGCCACGTCGGTGTAGATGCGCTTGACGCAGCCGATTCCGGTGAGCGGATAGCTGCACTGCAGCACGATCTTGCTCTCGCCCTTCTTGGTGAGCAAGTCCATCATCACCCAGGTCTGCTTGGCGCCGATGGCCAGGTCCATGGCACCGCCAACGGCGGGAATCGCGCCCGGCTCGCCCGTGCTCCAGTTGGCCAGGTCGCCGGTGGCCGACACCTGGAAGGCCCCCAGCACGCAGATGTCGAGATGACCTCCGCGCATCATCGAGAAGCTGTCGGCGTGATGGAAGAACGCGCCACCCGCAAGCAACGTCACCGGCTGCTTGCCGGCATTGATCAGGTCGTAGTCCTCCTGTCCGGCGGCTGGCGCCGGTCCCATGCCGATGATGCCGTTCTCGCTTTGCAGGATGACTTCGCGGCCTTCGGGAATGTGGTTGGCCACGGTGGTCGGCATGCCGATGCCCAGGTTCACGTAGGCGCCGTCGTGAATGTCCTGCGCCACGCGGCGGGCCAGTTCGTCCTTGGTACGTTTGGTGTAGTTGCTCACGATGGAATCCTTACTGCTTGAAGCCGCCAGCCTGCGTGGCAACACGGTCGATCTTCACAATCTGGCTCACGAAGATGCCGGGGGTGACGATGCTCTCGGGGTCGAGCCGGCCCAGCTCCACGACCTCATGCACCGAAGCGATCGTGCGCTTGGCGGCCGTGGCCATCACCGGCCCGAAGTTGCGGGCAGCCTTGCGGTAGACGAGGTTGCCCCAGCGATCGCCGGCCTCGGCCTTGATGAGCGCCACGTCGCCATGGATGGGGTACTCGAGCACGTACTGTCGGCCATTGATCTCGCGGGTTTCCTTGCCCTTGGCGAGCTCGGTACCGAAGGACGTCGGGCAGAAGAAGGCGCCCACGCCCGCACCGGCGGCGCGCAGGCGCTCGGCCAGATTGCCTTGCGGCACCAGTTCCAGTTCCAGCTTGCCGCTGCGGTACAGCTCGTCGAACACGTAGCTGTCGGCCTGGCGCGGGAAGCTGCACAGGATCTTGCGTACGCGGCCGGCCTTGAGCAGCGCCGCAAGGCCCGAATCACCATTGCCCGCGTTGTTGTTCACCACGGTGAGGTCGCGCGCGCCCTGTTCGATGAGGCCGTCGATGAGCTCGCCGGGAATGCCGGCCGTGCCGAATCCGCCGATCAATACCGTGGCACCGTCCTGGATGCCCTCCAGGGCCGCAGCCACTGAGTCCGCAATCTTGTTGATCATGTCTTGATGGGTTTGGTGTAACAGGAGGAAGCCGTCAGCCACGGGGCTGACGGTTCTGATCCGGGCTGCAATCCCGATAGGGATCCGGACTGCATATTTGTTCGCATATAGAACAAATGTTCGTATAATGAATTCTAGGCCGGACGACCGATGCTTCACAATGCCTTACACCTAGGTGATAACCCTAGTATTCGATGTGTCCTACAGCAAAACGGCGGGAGAATTTCAACAATGACAACACCCCAACCCGGAGACACCTACGTCCAGTCCTTCGCTCGCGGACTGGAAGTGATCCGTTCATTCAGTGCGAATGCCCCCGAGCAGACGCTCTCCGAAGTGGCTGCGCAGACCGGCCTCACGCGCGCCGGTGCACGGCGCATCCTGCTGACGCTGCAGACGCTGGGCTATGTGCAGAGCGACGACCGGTATTTCCGCCTGACCCCCAAGATCCTCGATCTCGGATTCGCCTATCTCACCTCCATGCCCATGTGGGACCTCGCGGAGCCGCTCATGGACCAGCTGGTGGAGAAGGTGCATGAGTCGTGTTCCACCGCCGTGCTCGACGACCTGGACATCGTCTACGTGCTGCGCGTGCACACGCACAAGATCATGAGCACGAACCTGTCGGTGGGCTCGCGCCTGCCCGCGTTCTGGACCTCTCTGGGCCGGGTGCTGCTGGCCGGGCTGCCCGAGGACGAGTTGCGCGAACGCCTTGCGCGCCTGCCGCGCCGCCAGTACACGCAGTACACCGCCGTGGACGACGACGTCCTGCTCGAGCGCATCCGCGAGGCGCGCGAACAGGGCTGGTGCCTGCTCAACCAAGAACTGGAGGAAGGGCTGAGTTCGATTGCCGCGCCCATCAAGGACCGCGCCGGACACACGATCGCCGCGCTCAACATCAGCGGCCACTCCAACCGTACGAGCGTGGACAAGCTCAAGAACGAACTGCTGCCGCAACTGCTGCAGGCCTCGCAGGCCATCTCGCGCCTGATGGTCACGCGCAGGCGTTGACGTGGAGAGCGTGCCGAGGGTCTTCCCGCACCGAGGTCGTCACGCGCTCCCGAGCTGAAAAAAGGGCCCGCAGAATGCCCGTTTTTTCAGCAACTCATTGAATCTCTTTTGTTATCAAGCACTTGCCATTCCCATACAGTGCTTATTCAAACTTATCCACAAGATTGTCCGTCGCAGGCTGGGATAACCAGGCACATGTTGCCCATAATTGAGGCAGTATGCTTGGATTCCTTTGAAATCAAGCACTTGCAAGCACCGTACAGGAGTAGTTCAGGCTTATCCACATGCTTGTCCAGCAAAACAAGGGATAAACCGCATGGCCGCGCGGGTTTGCGTCGAATGGGGTGCATTGCCTAAAAGTTCACCAAGGCGCACCTCGAATATGCCCATTTTTTAAGCACCGCATGGACTTCGCTGTGAAATCAACGACTTAAGCACCCCATACAAGTGTTGTCCACAGTTATCCACAGAGCTGTCCAGCGCGGGCGGGCACAAGTCCGGCACCACTGATCAAAATTTAAGCAATTGATTGAATACCATTTAAAATCAATCACTTAAACCTCCAATACAGCAGTTGTACGGACTTATCCACACGTCTGTCCAGCATCCACAGGGATAACCGTGGATATCTCACACCGACCAGTCGCCACCCAGTGCGCGGATGAGTGCAATCGTGGCCGTGTACTGCGATGTGCGCACCTGCAGCGCCTGCCTGCGGTTGCGCAGTTCATTGCGGCGCGCATCCAGCAATTCGAGCTGGCTCACAAGGCCGTTGCGATAGCGCACATCCGAGAGATGCGTGGCACGCTCGGCCGATTGCACGGCCTGCCCCAGCACCTCGGCCTGGCCCTGCAGCAGGCGCAGCGTGCTGAGCTGGTCCTCGACGTCGCGCAACGCACCAAGCACCTGCCCGCGCTGCTCGGCCACGGCGGCTTCGAGACGGGCCTTGGCACCCTCCTCCTGCGCCGCGCGCTGACCGCCATCGAAGATCGGCAGCGACAACAGCGCACCCAGTCCCCAGGAGCGGGCCGACCACTTGAAGAGGTCGCCCAGATCGGGCGAGGCAAAGCCCCCCGCACCCGTGAGCGAAATGGCGGGGAACCATGCAGCCTGCGCAACGCCCACGCGGGCCTGCGCCGCCAGCACCCGTGCCTGCGCCGCAGACACGTCGGGCCGCCGTGCGAGCACCGTTGCGGGCACTCCCGCCGGGATCACCGGCAGCGCGGTCTGGCCTGCCGGAGCCGGCAGCACGAAGCCCGTGGCCACGTCGCCGACAAGCACCGCCAGCGCATGCGTGAGCGTGGCCTGCTGGCGCTCAAGCGCCAGCGTCTCGGCTTCGGTCGTGGAGACTTCGCTCTGCATGCGTACCACATCCAGTTCCGCCGCATCGCCCGCGCGGTGGCGGCTCTCGATGAGGCGCAACGTGTCGCGATAGGCGGACAGGCTCTGCTGCACGAGCTGGCGCTCGGTCTGCAGCGAGCGCAGTTGCAGGTAGGTCTGCGCCACATCGGCCTGCACCATCAGCCGCGTGCTCTGCAGCAGGGCGGCCTGCGCCTGGGCGTCCTGGCGCGCGGCCTCGCTGGCATTCGAGAGACGGCCGAACAGATCGACCTCATAGGACAGGTTCAAGCCCGCCGTGAGCAGCGTGGCGGGTTGCGTGCCATTGGCGGTATTGGCGCCAGCCTGCCGTGCCGCCCCCGCGGAGGCACCGAGCTGCGGCATGCGCTGCGCATCGGCCGAGCGCAGCAGCGCGCGCGCCTCGGTCAGGCGTGCGGCGGCGGTCTGCACATCGGTGTTGGCGACGGCCGCGCGCTCGACCAGCGCCGTCAGTTCGGCGTCCGCGAATGCGCGCCACCACTCGCCGCGCGGCTGGGCCTCGGCAGGCGCCGCCGTGGTCCAGGAGGCCTGTTCCTGCGGCGTGCTGAACGCGGCCGGCGGCTGCACGCCCGCCAGCGGTTCGGCCGGCGGCAGCGCGGTCGCGCAGCCCGCGAGCAGCAAGGCGGCGGCGAGCGGAGCCAGTGCCATGCGGCTCCACGCGTTCTTCATGGTCTTCATGGGGTTCTCCCTGTTCATGGCTGCTTTCTTCATTCGTCGTGACCGCGTGGCGCGGCCAGCATCGGCTGCGCGGAGGCGGCCAGGGAGGGCGAGCCGGTGTCCGCAATCGGTGCCACATGCGCACCGTGGTGCGCGAGCGGCCGGTTGCCCGCGAGCTTTCTGAGCAGCACGTAGAACACGGGCGTGAGGAACAGGCCGAACGCCGTCACCCCGATCATTCCCGAGAACACGGCGATGCCCATGGCGCTGCGCATCTCCGCGCCCGCACCGGTGGACAGCACCAGGGGCAGCACGCCCATGATGAAGGCCATCGAGGTCATCAGGATCGGGCGCAGGCGCAGGCGGCTCGCCTCGATCGCGGCCTGCACGGGAGTGCGCCCGACGAACTCGAGTTCGCGCGCAAACTCCACGATCAGGATCGCGTTCTTCGCCGACAGCCCCACGAGCACCACCAGTCCTATCTGCGTGAACACGTTGTTGTCACCGTTCGAGAGCCACACGCCGGTCATGGCGGCCAGCAGCCCCATCGGCACGATCAGCACGATGGCGATGGGCAGCGTCAGGCTTTCATACTGCGCGGCCAGCACCAGAAACACCAGCAGGATGGCCAGCGGGAACACCAGCACCGCCGAGTTGCCGGCGAGGATCTCCTGATAGGTCAGCTCCGTCCACTCAAAGCCCACGCCCTGCGGCAGTGTCTCGGCCGCAATGCGCTCCACGGCTTCGCGCGCCTGGCCCGAGGAGAAGCCCGGGGCAGGTCCGCCATTCACGTCGGCGGACAGGAAGCCGTTGTAGCGCATGGCACGTTCGGGGCCGAAGCTGGGTTTGATCTTCATGAGCGCGGACAGCGGCACCATCTCGCCCGTCGTCGACCGCACCTTGAGTTGCGCCACATCCTCGGCCTTCGCGCGATAGGCGGCATCGGCCTGCACGCGCACGCTGTAGGTACGGCCGAACTGGTTGAAGTCGTTGGCGTACAGGCTGCCCAGGTAGATCTGCAGCGTCTCGAAGATGTCCGTCACGGGCACGCCGAGCTGGCGTGCCTTGGTGCGGTCGATGTCGGCATAGAGCTGCGGCACGTTCACCTGCCAGCTCGTGAACAGGCCCGTGAGTTCCGGCGTCTGGTAAGCCTTGGCCATGAAGGCCTTCACGGCTGCGTCCATGCCCTCGTAGCCGAGCGAGCCGCGATCCTCGAGCTGCAGCTTGAAGCCGCCCGTGGTGCCCAGGCCCGCCACTGGCGGCGGCGGGAACATGGCGATGAACGCCTCCTGGATCTCGCCGAACGCCTGGTTCAGCTGGCCCGCCACCGCACCGCCGCTCTGGTCGGCGCGCGTGCGCTCGGCGAACGGCTTGAGCATCACGAACACGATGCCCGAGTTGGAGCTGTTGGTGAAGCCATTGATCGACAGGCCCGGGAAGGCGATGGCGTCCTCCACGTTCGGGTTCTTCTTCACGATCTCGCCCATGCGCCGGATCACGTCGTCCGTGCGGTCCAGCGTTGCGCCATCGGGCAGCTGCGCGAAGCCGACGAGGTACTGCTTGTCCTGCGCCGGAACGAAGCCGCCCGGCACCATGTGGAACAGGCCCCAGGTCGCGCCCACCAGTGCCAGGTACACCGCGAACATGCCCGCCTTGTGGCCGATCACGCGGCGCACCCCGCCGCTGTAGGCCTCGGAGCCGCGATGGAACACGGCGTTGAAGCGACGGAAGAACCCGCCCAGCACACGGTCCATGCCGCGCGTGAACGCATCCTTGGGTTCGTCATGACCCTTGAGCAGCAATGCGGCCAGCGCCGGCGACAGCGTGAGCGAATTGATGGCCGAGATCACCGTGGAGATGGCAATGGTCACTGCGAACTGGCGGTAGAACTGCCCCGTGAGGCCGCTGATGAAGGCCAGTGGCACGAACACGGCCACCAGCACCAGCGCGATCGCGATGATGGGACCGGACACCTCGCGCATCGCGCGGTAGGTGGCCTCGCGCGGGGTCAATCCCGCCTCGATGTTGCGCTCCACGTTCTCGACCACCACGATGGCATCGTCCACCACGATGCCGATGGCAAGCACCAGGCCGAACAGGCTCAGTGCGTTGATCGAGAAGCCCAGCAGGTGCAGCACGGCGAACGTACCCACCACCGACACTGGCACGGCCAGCAGCGGGATGATCGAGGCGCGCCAGGTCTGCAGGAACAGGATCACCACGACCACCACCAGCGCGATGGCCTCGATCAGCGTATGCACCACCGAATCGATGGAGGCGCGCACGAACTGCGTCGGGTCGTAGGCGATGCGGTACTCCACGCCCTCGGGCATGTTCTTCTGCAGCTCGGCCATGGTCTGGCGCACATTGTTCGAAATCTCGAGCGCATTGGAGCCGGGTGCCTGGAACACGCCCATGCCCACGGCCGGTTCGTTGTTGAGCAGCGAGCGCAGCGAATAGTCGGCCGCGCCCAGCTCCAGCCGTGCCACGTCGCGCAGGCGCGTCACCGCGCCGTCGGCGCTGGTCTTCACGATGATGTCGCCGAACTCCTCGGTGGTCGAGAGACGGCCCTGGGCGTTGAGCGAAAGCTGCATGTCCACGCCGGGCAATCCGGGCGATGCTCCGATCACGCCGGCCGCCGCCTGCACGTTCTGGCCCCGGATGGCCGCCACCACGTCACTGGCCGAAAGCCCGCGCTGCGCCACCTTCTGCGGGTCGAGCCATGCACGCATGGAATAGTCGCCGCCGCCGAAGATCTGTACCTGCCCCACGCCCGGAATGCGCGCGAGGCGGTCCTTCACGTTGAGCACCGCGTAGTTGCGCAGGTAGTCGATGTCGTAGCGGTTGTTGGGCGAGACCATGTGCACCACCATGGTGATGTCGGGCGCGCTCTTCACCGTGGTCACGCCAAGGCGGCGCACTTCCTCGGGCAGGCGCGGCTCGGCCTGCGAGACCCGGTTCTGCACGAGCTGCTGCGCCTTGTCGGGATCGGTGCCGAGCTTGAAGGTGACGGTGAGCGTCATCACGCCGTCGGTCGTGGCCTGGCTGCCCATGTAGAGCATGCCTTCGACGCCGTTGATCGACTCCTCCAGCGGCGTGGCCACGGTCTCGGCGATCACCTTCGGGCTGGCGCCCGGGTACTGCGCGCGCACCACCACGGAAGGCGGCGCCACCTCGGGATACTCCGAGATGGGCAGCGCGCGCATGGCGATCAGGCCCGAGAGAAAAATGAGCACCGACAACACGCCCGCGAAGATCGGGCGGTCGATGAAAAATCGGGATAGGTTCATGATGTGTTCTTCTTGTGGGTTGTCCCCGGCCCTCAGGCCATGGGCTTCTTCGGCGCGGCCTCGCCGCCCGCGAGTTCGGACTTCGCCTGCATCGGCACATCCTGCGGCGCGACCACCACACCGGGACGCACGCGCTGCAGGCCGTTGACGACGATGCGCTCACCGGCCTTCAGGCCGCTGGTCACCATGCGCAGGCCGTCCACGGGCGCGCCGAGCTGCACCTCCCGGTACTCGACCTTGTTGCCCTCGCCGACCACCAGCACGAACTTCTTGCTCTGGTCCGTGCCCA
The DNA here is from genome assembly GCF_014395975.1 of Diaphorobacter ruginosibacter. Taxonomy (NCBI): domain Bacteria; kingdom Pseudomonadati; phylum Pseudomonadota; class Betaproteobacteria; order Burkholderiales; family Comamonadaceae; genus Diaphorobacter; species Diaphorobacter ruginosibacter. The sequence goes on from NZ_CP060714.1 coordinate 4,201,763, forward strand.
CGGCGCGCTCATTGATGAGCAGCGCCTCCTGGCTGCGCGGCTGGCCCATGCGGATGCGCGCGAATTGCCCGGCCATGAGCGCGCCATCGACGTTGTCGAACACCGCGCGCACGCGCACCGTTCCACTCCTTGCATCGACCTGGTTGTCGATGAGCTGCAGGTGGCCGCGGTAGGGCGTGTCGCCGCTCGTGCCCACGCCCATCTGCACGGGAATGCTCTCGATGAGCGCGCGAGCGCTCTTGCCGCTTTGCAACCCCTGCAGGGCATTGGTGACGATCTGCTCGTCGGCGTCGAAGCTCGCGTACATCGGATTCACCGATACCAGGGTGGTCAGCACCGGCGCGCCGGCCCCCGCGCTCACGAGGTTGCCCACGGTGACGTCGATGCGCCCCACCTTGCCTGCCACCGGGGCACGCACCTGGGTGTAGCCCAGGTTCAGCTGTGCCGTCTGCAAAGCCGCCTGTGCGGCGCGCAGGTTCGCATCGGCCTCGCGCTGCGCGTTCGTGCGCTCATCGAGCTCCTTCTGCGCGATGGCCCGTTCGTCCCACAGGCGCGCGGCGCGCTCGGCCTCGCTCTGGGCGTAGCTCATGCGCGCCCGGGCAGCCACCACCTGGGCCTGTGCGCGGTCCACCTCCACGGCGAAGGGTGCGGGATCCACGGTGAACAGCAGGTCGCCCGCCTTCACCAGCGCGCCTTCCTTGAAGTGCACGGACTGCAGAGCCCCGGCCACGCGCGGACGCACGTCCACGCGCTGCACGGCCTCCAGCCGCCCGGAGAACTCGTCCCACAGGCTCACCTCCTGGTGCAGCACTGCGGAGACCGATACCGGCACGGCCGCGGGGGCGGCGTTTTCCGCCGGCGCATTCGCGTGCGAGCTCTGCAGTCCGAAGACCGTGCCGCCCGCAGCGGCAATCGCGGCGACGGTGGCCACCGCGGCGCCGATCCCGGTCCAGCGGCGGCGTTGCGAAGAAACGGGGTTGTGTGGATGGCTCATGATGACTTCCTGTTCAAGAAAAAGTGGAGGCGTCGGCAAAGTGCCTTGTCGGATTCACGCGGCAACGGATCTCCCCTGCGGCCTGCAAGAGCCGACAGCTGATCCTTGCCAACGCAGGCAATGGTTTTCGATGACAGTGGTGTGGTGGCGGGTGGTGTGTTCAGGACGTCACGCGCGATGCGCCGCTCTCCTCACCCTGGAGAGTGGCCGCGCGTGGCGCCCTCACGAAGAAGATTCGATCAAGGGTTCAACTGGGCATGTGACATCGCGACGCCTCGAAGAAAATACCGACCTGGGCCTGCACCTGCGGTGCGCACGGGCAGCCTTCCGGGGCCGGCTCCAGCAATGCGTCGGGCCACTGCTTGGCCTCGTCGAGTACATGTTCCTGCACCATGAGTCCCGCACCCTTGAGTCGCGCCGCATAGGCGAGCGCTTCGTCACGCATGGGGTCGCCTTCGCCCACCAGGATGAGCGAGGGCGGCAGCCCGGCCAGCCGCTGCGCCATGGCGGGAACCGCATAGGGATGCACGGCGTCGTAGGTGCAGCCGAGGTACTTGAGCCAGCCCTGGGCCCACTTGCAATCGGTGGCCTCGCCCGTGACGGCCCGCAGGGACGGCGTGCCCGCGCAGGGATTGAGCATGGGCGAGATGAGTATCTGTCCGGCCAGCGGTGGATGGCGTTGATCACGCGCCATCAGGCACACGCCGGCGGCCAGGTTCCCCCCTGCCTCCTCGCCCGCCACATACAGCTGCGCCCCCTTGCCCGCAAGCCGGGTGCGATGCTTGTAGCACCACTGCAGCACGACGTATCCGATCTCCAATGGACGCGGAAACGGGTGCTCGGGAGACAGCGGGTAGGCAACCGAGACGACGCGCGCCCCCGCGGCCTGCAACAGGCCGGCAACGGTGCAGCCGCTGTCCAGATCGCCATCGATGAAGGCGCCGCCATGGAAATGCAGCACGAGAGGAACACTCTGCCCCGCCGGCGGCTTGCTGCCATACACGCGCACCGCCACGCCTTCGCCGGACTCCATCGGGACGATGGTGTCGGTGACACGCGCTTGCTGTACGGGACGGGAAGATGCTGGTTTGCTGGTGGACATGGTGTGCCTCACGGGTTGGGGCAGATGGGATTGAACTGTATTGCCTGCGATCCTACCTATCAATCACCATTCCTTGCCCGCACTGTTTCCAAAACCCGAACAATCGTGCATTGAACCCATGTGAGAATCCAGCACCTTCTGCAAGGCACCGGGAGTCCCGTACATGGATCAGATACAGGCAATGCGCATCTTCGCGCGAGTGGTGGAGTCGGGCACGTTCACGCTCGCCGCCGACTCGCTGCAGCTGCCCAAGGGCACTGTGACCAAGCACGTCCAGGCCCTGGAAGACCGGCTCAAGGTCAAGCTGCTCAATCGCACCACACGCCGCGTGACCGTGACCACCGACGGCGCGGCGTACTACGACCGCGCCGTGCGCGTACTGGCCGACTTCGACGATCTCGAGGCCAGCATGAGCCAGGTGCGCGCCACCCCGCGCGGGCGCCTGCGCGTGGACGTGGGCTCATCGATCGCCCGGCTGCTCATCATCCCGCACCTGGCCGAATTCCAGGCCCGCTATCCGGACATCCAGATCGACCTCGGCGTGAGCGACCGCCCGGTCGATCTCATCGGCGACAACGTGGATTGCGTGATCCGCGGCGGCGAACTCACCGACCAGTCGCTGGTGGCGCGGCGCGTGGGCAACCTCGAGTTCATCACGGTGGCGTCGCCCGAGTACCTGAAGCGCCACGGCACGCCCACGCATCCGCGCGAGCTGGAGAAGGGCCACAACAGCGTGCTGTATTTCGCGCGCGTGTCCGCACGGCCCTATCCACTCGAGTTCCAGAAGGAGGGCGAGCTCATCGAGATCAGCGCGCCCTCGACGATCACCGTCAACGAATCGAATGCCTACACGTCGGTGCTGCTCGCGGGCCACGGCATCGGGCAGATCACCACGTTCCAGGCCCAACCGCATCTGGAGCGTGGCGAGCTCGTAAGGATCATTCCGGACTGGGCCCAGCTGCCGCTGCCCATCTACGTGGTCTACCCGCCCAACTCGCACCTCAGCGCCAAGGTGCGCGCCTTCGTGGACTGGGTGGTGGAACTGTTTGCCGGCGATCCGCTGCTGCAGCGACAGTGAAAGTCAGTGAGCAGCAGGTGCTCCGTCAGCCACGCACGCGCTGCGACAGGCGCAGGCGGCTGATGAACCCGATCTGGCGCAGCGCCTCGGAAAACTCCTGCTCGGTGCCGCGTTCGGTGCGCGAGGCCAGCTCGGCAAAGATGCCGACGCGCGTGTAGTGGCGCACGCAGGCGATGAACGGGAAGCCGTGGCGCGTGCGGTAGGTCTGGTTCAGCGCGGCCAGGCGCTCACCCTGTTCTTGGGCCATCTCGCCAAAGCCCGCGCCTTGCTGCTCCTGCTGCGAATCGGCGGTCAGCGTGCCGGAGCGCACCGCGTTGGCCGAGAGCTCGGGGTGGCCGCAGAGAAAGCGCACGGCCTGCTCGCGCGGGCTGGCATGCACGGCACCGATCATCGCCGCGTGCAGCGCATCGATGCTGGCAAACGGGCGCTGTGCCGCAGCCGATTCGGCCACCCAGGGCGCGTACTCGAAGACCTCGCCAAGCGCCTCCACGAACGCGGCAGGCGTCATGGCGTTGAGCTCGTCGAGCGTGGGGACGGAGGAGATCGTGTTGGTAGTCATGCGGCCAGTGTAGGAAGCGCGCCGCGCCCCTCACAGTCCTGACTTGTTATAGAGCGTATAGCAGCGGGCTACGCTGGTTCGGACAGGACCTGCGACGCCTGGCCCAGCAGGCCGCGAAGCCAGATATGGGCGGCGTCGCGGTGCCTCGACGTGGCCCACAGCTGATAGAAGCGCATGGTGCGGTTGCCCACGGGCAGCGGCACCATGGCCAGCGGCAGGCGCCGCGCGTGGTAGGCCGCGAAATGGCGGCTGGTGGTGAGCAGCAGGTCGGTGCCCACCAGCAGGTCCGGAGCCTGCGAGAAGTAGGTGCACTGCACGCGGCCGTCACGGCTCACGCGCATGGTGCCCAGGCTGCTCTCCACCACGCCGCGCTGGTCCGGCGAATAGGGGGTGAACACCACGTGGGCCGCCTGCAGGTAGTGCTCGGACGTGAGCTGGCCCGGGGCGGCCAGCGGGTGCCGCTCGTCGAGCAGGCACACCACCTCGTCCTCGATCAGCGTGGAGATGTGCAGGTGCTCTGGCGGGTTGGGCCAGTTGCCGATGACGATATCGACGTCGCCGTTCTGCAGCGCCTGCTCGTAGTCGAAGTTCGGCCCGAGCGGCAGCACCACCAGGCGCGCTCCCGGTGCCTGGGCGCGCATGAGCTGCACCACGCGTCCCATGAAGGGCGGTGCGAGGTAGTCGGGCGTGGCGATGGTGAAGCGCTGCTGCGTGGTGTCGGCGGAAAACTCCTTGCCCGAGGTGAGCAGGCCGTCGATCAGCGTCAGGGCCGCACGCGCCTGCTCCACGGCCTGCAGAGCCCGCGCCGTGGGCACCATGCGGTTCTTGTCGCGCACCAGCAGCGGGTCGTTGAAGACGGCGCGCAGGCGCCTGAGCGCCGCGCTGATGGCCGGCTGCGATTGATTCAGGCGGATGGCGGCACGGGACACGCTTTTTTCGCTGATCAATGTGCATAGCACACGCAGCAGGTAAGTGTCGAACGGATCTTCACTGCGAGACACGTGTTTTCCCTATGAATATGCATTTTGCTATGCGGCTCATAGCAGCTGCCTAGTTTCGCATATCGCCGCAACCCGCGACCATGAAAGTGTCCGCAAACCCCAACTACAAATTCCTGAGACAAGGACTCGCAATGAACGCTCAAAGTGTGCCCATCAGTGGCGCGGCCTCTTCTGTAGACCAGGTCGACGCCACCTATTCCAAGATCTCCTGGCGCCTGCTGCCCTTCCTGGGCGTGCTGTGGGTGCTGGCCTGGCTGGACCGCGTCAACATCGGCTTCGCCAAGCTGCAGATGCTCGATGACCTGAAGTTCAGCGAAGCCGTCTACGGCCTCGGCGCAGGCATCTTCTTCATCGGCTACTTCCTGTTCGAAGTGCCCTCCAACATGCTGCTGCAGAAGATCGGCGCCAAGAAGACGGTGATGCGCATCACCATCGGCTGGGGCGTCATCTGCATCCTGCAGGCCTGGGTGACCTCGCCAACGCAGTTCTACATCCTGCGCTTCCTGCTGGGTGCATTCGAGGCGGGCTTCTACCCCGGCGTCATCCTGTACCTGACCTACTGGTATCCCTCCAAGCGCCGTGCCAAGGCCTTCGGCACCTTCATGTCGGCATCGGCCATCGCAGGCGTGCTCGGCGGCCCGCTGGCAGGCGGCATCATGACCTGGACCGCGGGTGCGCACGGCATGCATGGCTGGCAGTGGCTGTTCATCATCGAGGGCATCCCCTCCGTGCTGGCCGGCATCTTCGCGTACTTCTACATGACCGACCGTCCCGAGCAGGCGAAGTGGCTCACCGACAACGACCGCGCCATCATCCGCCAGCAGCTCGAGCTCGACCACAAGGCCCAGGGCGAACGCCACAGCGACTGGCGCACCCTGTTCGCCAACCCCATGGTGTGGCTGCTGATCGCGGTGTTCTTCTGCCTGCTGTGCGCCAACTCCACGCTGACGTTCTGGATGCCCACCGTGATCCGTGAAGCCGGCTTCACGACCCCCATGGAAGTGGGCTGGATCGCCGGAGCGGCCTACGTGCTGGGCGCGGCAGGCATGATTCTCAACGGTCGCCATTCCGACCATCGCGGCGAGGTGCGCTGGCACTTCGCGGGTTCGGCCCTCGTGGGTGCCACGGGCCTGCTGGCGCTCGCCTTCACCATGGGCATGAGCAGCATTCCCGTGGCCCTGGCGCTGACCGCCATGGTGCTGGCCCTGGTGGGCACGATGAGCGCCATTCCGGTGTTCTGGCAGATGCCCAACATGCTGCTGAGCGGTGGCGCCGCCGCCGTGGGCGTGGCACTGATCAACTCGGTTGCGAACCTGGCCGGCTTCGGAGCCCCTTACCTGATGGGCTTGATCAAGGCATCGACGGGCAAGGTCGCTCCCGGCCTGTACCTGGTGGCCATCGTGGAAGCGATGGCAGCCGTGCTCGCCATCGCCTTCATCGCCCGCATGCAGCGCCGCAAGAGCCGCTGAAGCCCGCCAAAAGCCCACGCAACCGCATTCCGCAAAACAAGGAGACCGGCCCATGCCCCGCCACAACCATCCAGACATCCATCCCGACCACCTTTCCGGCACGCAGCCCCTCGTTCCCGCACGCCGCCAGTTCGCACTGGGAGGCCTCGCTCTCGGCGCCTCGGCCCTCGTGGCCGCACGCGGAGCCCACGCGGCCGATGCACCTGCGCCCGCAGCCCCCGCACAGAGCTCGGGCCCCATCGTGCTGCACGGTGTGAGCCCGCGCCTGACGGTCCACACGATCGACACCTACCACGGCATGGCCGCCACCGGCCTGCGCATCGACTTCTCGCGCTTCGACGGCGAGGCCTATGCGCTGGTGCGCTCGTTCACCATCAACGCCAATGGCCGCGCCGACGAACCGCTGCTGATCGACGACAGCTACCGCGCAGGCCGCTACGAGCTGCTGCTGCACGTGGATGACTACTTTGCCTCCAAGGGAGCCACCAAGCTGCCGCGGCCGCCATTCCTCTCCAAGCTGCCGGTGCGCTTCCAGATCGCGAACGTCTCGGAGCGCATCCACCTGCCGATCCAGTTCGGCCCCTGGAGCTACACGTACTCGCGCGGCAGCTGAGGCAACGCAACGCTCCCTCCCCCATCCACAGGCAAGTGACAGGCACATCCAAAGGACAGATCCCATGGCAGGCATCAGCACCCATGTACTCAACCTCACCACCGGCCGCCCCATCAGCGGCATGCGGGTGGAGCTCTATGACATTGCGCAAAAGCCCGCGCAGCGCATCACCAGCACACGCACCAATGCCGACGGCCGCACCGACGCTCCCATGATGGCGGCGGCAGCGGCGCGTACCGGGGATTTCGAGCTGCGCTTCTACGTGGGCGAGCATTTCAAGGAGCCCACTGCGCTCTCCGAAGAAGTGCTGGTGCGCTTCTCCATCTTCGACGCAGCGCAGCACTACCACGTGCCCATGCTCTGCTCGCCGTGGTTCTTCAATACCTACCGCGGCAGCTGACCACCATTTTTTCAACCAGAGGGAATGACCCAATGAGCAACACCACCGACCGTAACGACACGGGAAAGTACGTGATCGAATCCATCCGCCTGGCCATGGGCAACGTCAAGGGGCGCAAGCAGGCCACCTGGCCGTTCGGCGCCGTGCTGGTGAGGGACGGCAAGGTGCTGGCCCGTGCGGTGAACCAGGTGGACGATCTGTGCGACCCGTCGGCCCATGCCGAAATGCAGGCCGTGCGCATGGCCGCCAAGGCGCAGGGCAGCACGGACCTGTCGGGCGCGGTCGTCTACGCCAGCGGCTACCCCTGCACCATGTGCTACACGGCCATGCTGCTGGCCGGCGTGAAGACGGTGTACTTCGCCTATTCCAATGAAGACGGCGAGCCCTACGACCTGTCCGCCGCACGCGGCTATGTGGAACTGGCCAAGCCCGAACGCGAGCGCGAGATGGCCCTCATCAGCCACCGCGTGCGCGACGAAGGCGAAGACCTCTACGAAGCCTGGCAGAAGGCCGTCTCCGCCACCTGAACGGAACGCCCCGACCCGATTTCCTCTCGCAACCTCGCCCCGCGCTTCGGCCGGGGCTTTTTTTTGGTTCATCGAGCCTTGTCAGAGAAGAAGGCTTTCTGAACGACCGCCTTCGCAGCGCGCGCCCGCCTTGAACTGTTCACCCCAATGCTGAGATGGCCCAAGAGACGCGACGCAAAGGCGAAGACAGTACTTTGGTACGGCAAGCCTTTGCAACAAAGTATGAGGGGCCATATCAGCACCCCCACACGAAGACTCTCACCCCAAGCACCGCCCGTCCATTCGCCACGCAAACCCATGCACTCCGCCCGGTATTCCACGAAGAACCAGAGCGTCACGCAAGTCCTACGCCGGCGCGGGACAGGGGCCCCGTGCTACCCTGCCCCCATCATGTTCAACCCGTCCCAAGCCGACGTGCGCCGTTTCTTCTGTGGCGCACTCGCCAAGCAGCAAGCCCATCAACCCATGGAGGCCATCGAGACCCTGGCCGCCCTGTGGATCGAGGAACATCCCGAATACCGCGCCGACCTCGCCGATGCCGAGGAAGCGGTCAAGCGCAACTACGACGAAACACCGGATCGCACGAATCCGTTCCTGCACCTGTCGATGCACCTGTCGATCAGCGAGCAGTGCAGCATCGACCAGCCACGCGGCATCCGCCAGGCGGTCGAGCTGCTGTCCAAGCGTCTTGATTCACTGCATGACGCGCACCACGCCGCCATGGAGTGCCTGGGTACCATGCTCTGGGAGAGCCAGCGCTCCGGCCGGCCGCCAGACGGCGATGCCTATGTAGCCGCCGTACAGCGCCGCGCCACGCGCGACTGAAAGGGAAAAGGTTCTTCGCGGAATACCGGGTCCTTTGAGTCGCGTGACGAATGGACGTTTAGCGCTTGCGGTAAGAGTCTTCGTGTGGAGCTGCTGATATGGCCCCTCATACTTTGTTGCAAAGGCTTGCCGTACCAAAGTACTGTCTGCGCCTTTGCGTCGCGTCTGAGGGGCCATCTCAGCATTGGAGTGACCAGTTCATAGCGGGCGCACGCTGCTCAGGCTGTCGTTTGGAAAGCCCAAACTTTCGATCCCGAACCTTCGTGATGAGCGAGAAAAGGCCTGCGGGAGCCTAGAGCTCCGCTGCATGCCTCCTATCCGATCAGAACTTGAACTGCGGCAGCCGGCTGTCACCGCGCAGGTCCGGCATTTCCAGGTCCTTGCGGTCCTGCGGCAGCTGGCCGCAGACCAGTACGTCGCACGACACCAGCCCCATCAGACGCGCCCCGCGTGCGCTCAGTGCCCAGCGGTCCATCCAGTGGTGGCGCGGCGCGCCAATCACGATCAGGTCGGCCCCCGAGCGCTGCTGCTGCACCATGAGCTGGCGCGTCACGTCGCGCGCGCCGGTGTGGCTGTCCACGCGGTTGCGGCGTGCATCGAAGGCGTCCTTGATGCGCAGGCGGCGATCATCCGCCTCTTCCTGCAGTTCGTCGCGGTACTGCTCAAGCTCCTGCTGCATTCCGCCTTCGGCCTGGAACAGGTCGACCGCCGCCACTGTCTGCAGGTTGGCCGCGTATTGCAGGACTTCACGGGAGCGGCCCGTGCCATCGACTGCCACCACCATGCGCGCATAGTGGGCCGAGAGGTCCTCGACATCCGGAATCGGCTGCTGGACGACCAGTACCGGGCATGGGCTCATGCGCAGGCAGTGCGCCAGCGTGGAGCCGCGCCAGGGACGCGACCACGCCCGCTCCATGCGCCGGTCCATGACCAGCAGGTCCGCCACGGCTGCGGCGGCCAGCGCCCGGTCGGCCACGTCGCTGATCTCGTCGAAGTCCCGCGTGTTCACCGTGATCTCATGGCGGCGCGCCAACTGGCGCGCCCGCTGCTCGAGCCGCGCCTGCGGGTTCACGAACCGGGGATTGAGCTCCTCGGCCGCGTAGACCAGGATCAGATGGGCCTGATGCTGCGCGGCCAGCAATGCCGCGCGGTCCAGCGCCTGTTCGGCCTGGGTTGAAAAATCTGTCAATGCTGCAATGGTCTGTATTCTCATGAGCGTCCTCCTCCCGGAAATCGGCTTGCCTGTGGATGGAGATGCAACGGCAAGTCCATGACGACGAACTTCTCCGGCCGGGCGGGCGCTCACTGCCACCGCACGGCTGCGTCATCATTGAATGTGACTGTTCACCTCTGGAGCCGATAGGTGAATGGGTACTTCCCTGCATGTATGTATTTCGACACGCTGGGTGTGCACCCCGTCCGGATCGGGCAGACACACGACAGGTGCCCACCTTGCGGCTGCAGCACTGTTCGGCATGATGAAGACTGGAGAGGGGCCCGGCGGTTCGGAGATCGATGACGCGCTGGCGGAGAAGAAGGCTTGGGGGAAGCCGCCGGGCTCAGGAATCTGCGGCCGGTGAGGCTGGTTTCTGAACACCCGTCCCTTGACAGAGGCGCGCAGCCACCATCTCCGCTGTCGGCAAGGACAGCGACCGAAGGGTCATGGACGCGATGAAACGATGCATCCAGCCATTCTAGGCAGTGATGGTTCTTGAGCCAAGTCACGCGGCCATACCGCACCAATCCTTGCCAGAATACCTTGAGGCCCACCGCACGAGCCTGATCGACGCATGCCGGCGCGGCCTCTTTCTCCGGGACACGAACGAAAAAGCCCGCAGGTCACCTGACCTGCGGGCTGGAGGGATGAGGAGAAAGACGAGCGCGGGATCAGCGGAAGCGCGATTCCGGCAGGGTCTGCAGTTCGGTGGGCAGCGAGCTGATGTAGCCCGCGATTTCCTTCAGCTCCGCATTGGTGAACTGCTTGGCCATGCCTGCCATGATGGCGTTGGTACGGCCGAGGTACTGGTTCTTCTCATCCTTGTAGGAGCGCAGCGCGGCGTACAGGTAGTCCTTGTGCTGGCCTGCGAGCTTGGGGTAGGACGGGTCGATCGCCTTGGAGAAGTTCGCGCCATGGCAGGAGATGCAGGCACCCTTCTGCAGCAGCTGGGCAACCTGCGCATTGGGCTCGCGGGCCTTGTCGGGCGCGGGCTGCACGTCCTTGGTGTGCGTGGAGTAGAACGCGGCCACATCGGCCATGTCCTGCTCGGAGAGCGAATCGGCGATGCCGCGCATGGTCGGATGCTTGCGTTCACCCTTCTTGTACTCGGTCAGCGCATTGACGATGTACTTGGCATTCTGGCCGGAGATCATCGGCACCCGGTAGACCTCGGGGAAGCTGGCCTGGTAGCCGACGATGCCGTGGCAGCCAATGCACATCGCGACCTTGCCTTCCCCGGCTTTCGCGTCTCCCTTGATTTCCTGGGCTTGAACCATGCCGGTCGCCAAAGCGACAGCCAGGCCGAATATCGTGGTGAACGTTCTTTTCATTTTCCGCGCACAATCTGTGTTGAGTGAGTTGTCCCGGTCTCGTGTAGGCGCTCTAGGAAAGAGCTTGGCGATTATAGCCAGCCACTGTCAAGCATATTCATCAACGATTTCCCTCAAATACGGCCCATGAAATTCCAAGGTTCACAGAATTACGTCGCCACCCAGGATTTGAAACTCGCAGTGAATGCGGCAAAGACACTGCAGCGCCCACTGCTCGTCAAGGGCGAGCCCGGCACCGGCAAGACGATGCTGGCCGAGGAGGTGGCCAGGGAATTGAACATGCCGCTGTTGCAGTGGCACATCAAGTCCACCACCAAGGCCCAACAGGGTTTGTACGAGTATGACGCGGTCAGTCGTCTGCGCGACAGCCAACTGGGCGATGCGGAAAGCTCGGAGCGCGTGAAGAATATCCGCAACTACATCGTGCAGGGCGTGCTCTGGCAGGCATTCACCGCAGAGGAACCCGTGGCGCTGCTGATCGATGAAATCGACAAGGCCGATATCGAGTTCCCCAACGACCTGCTGCGCGAACTCGACCGCATGGAGTTCTATTGCTACGAAACCCGCGAAATGATTCGCGCCAAGCATCGCCCCCTGGTGTTCATCACCTCGAACAACGAGAAGGAACTGCCTGACGCATTCCTGCGCCGCTGCTTCTTCCACTACATCAAGTTCCCCGAAGCCGAGACGATGCGCGAGATCGTCCATGTGCACTTCCCCCGGCTCAAGAGCGAGCTGCTGACCGTGGCGATGAAGACCTTCTATGACATCCGCAACCTGCCGGGCCTCAAGAAGAAGCCCTCGACCAGCGAGCTGATCGACTGGCTCAAGCTGCTGGTCGCGGAGGAGATTCCGATGGAGGCGCTGCAAAGCGCCGACAACAAGGTGTCGGTGCCGCCGCTGGTGGGCGCGCTGCTCAAGAACGAGCAGGACGTGAGCCTGTTCGAGAAGCTGGTATTCATGAACCAGCGCAACCGCTGAAAGGAACCGTCATGAGCGACGTCCGACGCCTCTTCGTCGAGGGTGCCACCGATGCCGTCGGATTCCTTGGTGGAGCACTGATCGGTTTCGGAATCGGTCACCTGCTCGGGTTCGACATCTTCTCCGAAGGCTACGACACGCGCAGCATCCTCGGCATCGCGCTCGTCGGCCTCGGGGGCGGATTCGGCCTGAACATCGCCAGGCGCTGGCGCATGGCGCGCGCACATGCCGCCGCATCCCCCGGGAACACCGGAAAATAAGGCCGCTGCCGGTCTGCGGGCCTGCGCGCCGTGGCAGCCGCTCGCCGAACGGCCCGTCCGTGCGTCTTGTTTCCGAAAACCCGCGCGGACGAGGCAATCTGCGGCAATGCCCTACGCAGCGCAAGCCTGTTTCGAATTAACGTCCCTAACGCATGATGGCCGGATTCCGCAAAGCGAAACGAGAGAGCCCGGACGCCCACGGCGCCTTCTCGCCCCTTATGTCTCGCATCCGCGGCTCCCGTCCTCACGCACCAACCGAGAAGTCCGTATGTTGATCGATTTCTTCTACACACTGCGCGCGGGCAAGCTGCCCGTTTCGGTGAAGGAATACCTCACGCTGCTCGAGGCGCTGGAGGCAGGTGTCGTCGGACCGAAGTCCGAGGACGGCTGGAGCATGGACGACTTCTACCACCTCTCGCGCACCATCCTCGTGAAGGACGAGAAGCACTTCGACAAGTTCGACCGTGCATTCGCGGCCTACTTCAAGGGGGTGGAGATGATCGCCGACCTGCGCCGCGACCTGCCTGCCGAATGGCTGCGCAAGATGCTGGAGCGCGAGCTCTCCCCCGAGCAGAAGGCCGCCGTCGAGAAGATGGGCTGGGACGAGCTCATGGAGACGCTCAGGAAGCGCCTGGAAGAGCAGAAGGAGCGCCACGAGGGCGGCAGCAAGTGGATCGGCACGGGCGGCACCAGCCCGTTCGGCCATGGCGGCTACAACCCGCAGGGCATCCGCATCGGCGGGCCGGGCAAGAACAAGAGCGCGGTGAAGGTGTGGGACCAGCGCGCCTACCGCGACTACGACGACAACCAGGAACTGGGCACGCGCAACATCAAGGTGGCGCTGCGCCGCCTGCGCAAGTTCGCGCGCGAGGGCAACGAGCTCGAACTCGACCTGCCCGACACCATCCACAGCACCGCTGCGAATGCCGGTTTCCTCGACATCAAGATGATTCCGGAGCGCCACAACAACGTGAAGGTGCTGCTGCTCATGGACGTGGGCGGTACGATGGACGAGCACATCAAGCGCGTGGAGGAACTGTTCTCCGCCGTGAAAAGCGAGTTCAAGCACCTCGAGTTCTACTACTTCCACAATTGCGTCTACGACTTCATGTGGAAGAACAACCGCCGCCGGTTCTCGGAAAAGTACCCCACCTGGGACATCATCCGCAAGTACAACAAGGACTACAAGCTCATCTTCGTCGGCGATGCCACGATGAGTCCGTACGAGATCCTGCAGCCCGGCGGCAGCGTCGAGTACAACAACGAAGAAGCCGGTGCCGAATGGCTGCAGCGACTGATCCACGCGTTCCCCAAGTTCGCGTGGATCAACCCGGAGCCGCAAGGCGTCTGGGAATATCGCCAGAGCATCAGCATCATCCAGCAACTGACGGGCAACCGCATGTATCCACTGTCCCTCAAAGGACTCGAGGAGGCCATGCGGCTGCTCTCCAAATAACTCAATGCGTCAATCCAGCAAACTGCATGTTCCGGCCATCAGGTCCGCTCTCCTCATCACGACCGCTCTGGCACTGAGCGGTTGCAGTCTGCTGTCCAGGAAGGAAGACCGCCAGGACGACTCCGCAGTCGCCGCGGCCAGCGGCAAGCCCGCATTCACGCTCGAGGTCGAGGCCCCCAAGGAGGTGCGCGACCTGCTGCAGAAGCATCTCGAGCTCAAGCGCTTCCAGCACCAGTCCGACCTCCAGCGCCGCGAACTCACGCGGCTGCTGGGCGCCACCAGCGCCAATGTGCGCGACCTGATCGGCACCCTGGGCTACTTCAGCCCCACGGTCACGGTGGAAGTCAAGGAAACACCCGAGTCCGAAGAGGCTCCGCGCAAGGTCATCGTCAACGTGGACCCCGGCCCGGCCACCACCATCAAGCACAGCGAGGTCCGCTTCAGCGGCGCGAACGCACAGGATCCCGAGGGCAAGGCGCAGCGCGATGCGATACGCGACCAGTGGCCGCTCAAGCCCGGCGAGCCATTCTCTCAATCGCAGTGGAGCAGCGCCAAGAGCGGCGGCCTGAAGGTGCTGCAGGCAAGGCGCTATCCCACCGCGCGCATCGACACCAGCCTGGCCGACGTGGATGCGGACCACAACGAGGCCAGCGTCGGGGTGACCTACGATCCCGGGGCTGCCTACACCTTCGGCCCGCTCGTCATCGAGGGCACGGAGCGCTATGACCCCGTGGGCCTCGCGCGCATCGCGCGCCTGCCCGAGGGCAAGGTGTACGACCAGAACGTCATGCTCGATACGCAGCAGCGCCTGGTCTCGAGCGGCTACTTCGACTCGGTGTTCCTGGCCCTGGCCGAAACGCCCAAGGCCTCGCTCGGGGATTCCGAGCAGAAGCAGCAGGAGGCACGCGCGGAGCAGGGCTCCGATGTCACCTCGCCCGTGATCGCCAAGGTGCGCGAGGCGCGCCTGCAGAAATGGGTGTTCGGCGTGGGCGTGAGCACCGATACCGGCCCGCGCCTGTCGATCGACCACATCCACAACAAGGTGCCCGGCCTCAACTGGCGTGCGGTGACCAAGCTGCAGATCGACCGCAAGAATCCGCTGATCTCCACGCAGCTCACCGGCCTGCCGGGCGAAGACTACTGGCGCAATTTCGTCGGCGCGAAGCTCGAGCGCGAGCCCGTGGGCGATTTCGATGTGAACTCCGCCCAATTGCGCGCCGGCCGCGCCAAGTCGGAGGAGCGCATCGAGCGCAACTACTACCTGCAGTACGACTGGGCCAAGACACAGGGCTCGGGCGCGCCCCCAGCCAGCTCATCCCTGCTGGCCAACTACGGCTGGACGGGCCGCTACTTCGACAACAACATCTCGCCCACCTCGGGCTACGGCTTCGCCTGGGAGGCAGGCGTGGGCACCACGCTCACGCCCCAGCGCACGCCGTTCACGCGCGTGACGGGGCGCTGGATGACCCTGATGCCCCTCGGCAAGCCCGACGATGAAACCCAGCGCCGCAGCCGGCTTCAGCTGCGCGCATGGGGCGGCGCGATCACGGCGAAAAGCGACGCCGACCTGCCCATGACGCTGATGTTCCTAGCCGGCGGCGACAACTCGATACGCGGCTATGGCTACCAGTCGATCGGTGCCAAGACGGACAACGGCAAGGTCATCGGCGGCCGCTATCTCGCGGCGGGTAGCGTCGAATGGCAGCGCCCCATCGTCATCAAGGGCAACACGCAGGATTTCGAGCAGGCCGTCTTCGTGGACGCGGGCACCGTGGGCGATGACGTCAACCGCATGTATGCGCGCGTGGGCGTCGGCACCGGCATCCGCTGGCGCAGCCCGGTCGGGCCGCTGCAGGCCGACCTGGCCTATGGACTGCAGGAGCACCAGCTGCGCCTGCACCTGCGACTCGGTTTCAATTTCTGATCATGGTGGATTCTCAAGTGAACGGATCGGCAGACATGACCGCATCCTCGTCCGGCGCAGCACAGGTGCCCTCGCCTTCGTCCTCATCTTCGTCCGCGCCGTCTCCTTCGGGAGGGCCGCCGCGCCGCTCCGCCGGCCGCCGCCTGCTGCGCGGCCTGGGCTGGCTGCTGCTCGCGCTGGTGCTCGTCATCGTCACGGCACTGGGTACATTCTGGTGGTGGGCCGGCCGCGACGACTCGCTGGCCAACACGCTGCAGCGGGTCGCACGCCTGCTGCCCGAAGGCCAGCATCTCGAGGCGCGCGAAGTCACGGGTTCGGTACGCGCGGGCGGGCGGATCGGCTCGCTGCAATGGCAAAGCCCCACCATGCGGGTGCAGCTGCGCGATGCCCGGATCGGCTGGAGCCTGCAGCCGCTGCTCTCGCGCACGCTCAAGCTGGGCGAGGTCCACATCGCCGAGCTGCGCCTCCAAAGCACGCCCGGCACCGAACCGAAGGAGCCCTCCTCGCCGCTGGAACAACTTACGCTGCCGATCAAGATCGACCTGCCCTTCGCCGTGGACAGGATCATCTGGGAAGGCCCTCCGGAAACCACGGTGGACGGCCTCACCGGCCACTATGCCTACGACGGCGATGCGCATCAGCTCGACGTGAACGAAGTGCGCTGGGCAGACGGCCGCTACCAGGCCAGGCTCAGGCTGCAGGGCGCAAGCCCCATGCAGTTGCAGGCGCAGGCGTCGGGCGACCTGCAGGTGCCCAACCCAATGGCACAGGATGATTCGACGATTGCCGTCTCCGCACAGGTCGAGGCCAGTGGCACGCTCGCGACCGAGGCCGCGAGCATCGACGTGACCGCGCAGGCAAGCGCCATCCCCGGCAACCATGTGAGCAATGGCGCGGGCAAAGAGAAGAAAGCGGGTGCCGAGCCGATGCAGGCCCCCATGCAGGCCCATGTGCAGGCCAACGTGATGCCCTGGCAGGCACAGCCCCTGCATACGGCACAGGCCTCGCTGAAGAACGTGGACGTCGCGGCCTTCTGGCCGCAGGGTCCGCGCACCCTGCTGAGCGGAGAGCTGGACGCGGGACCGGTCCGGAGTGAAGCCCCCGAGGCCGGGCAGCAGTGGCAATTGAAGGCCCGCTTCGCCAACACCATGCGCGGTGCGTGGGACAAGCAGCGCCTGCCGCTCGACGCCATCTCCGCCGACGTGCTCTACACCGGCGAACGGTGGCAGGTGAAGCAGGCGCAGATCGATGTGGGCAAGGGCCATATCGAGGCGGCCGGCTACTTCGAGCCCGCCAGCCAGATGTTCGAGGGCGTAGCCAGGGTGCAGCAGCTCAACCCCGCCGACCTGTACAGTACGCTCGACGCCGCCCCGCTGCAGGGCACATTGAGCGCACGCGCGGACGCCGCGCGGAAGGTGCTGTTCGAGGCCGACCTCAAGGCCTCGGGCCCTACGCCGCGCGCCAGCGGCAAGTCGCTGCGCATCCAGACGCTCGCGGCCAAGGGCGAATGGCAGCAGCCCGTCCTGTCGCTCTCGCAGCTCAGGGTGGAAGCGCTGCAGGCCGCCATCCAGGCCTCTGCCGTGCAGTACAACGTCGAGCAGCAGGACGCGCGCGCGAAGCTCAAGGCCGAAGTGCCCGGTGCCGTGCTCGAGGCCAACGGCCAGATCAGTCCCGCCAACGGAAAGGGCCAGGCGGCCCTGCAGCTCCAGTCCGCGCCCGCCTTGATCGCCTGGGCCCACAGCCTGCCCGGCGTGAAGGAAGACCTGCTGGGAGGCGCGAAGCTTGACGGCAAGGCACGGCTGCAGCTCGACTGGAGCGGCGGCTACGGCAACCTGCTGAAGCGCCTGCAGGCCGCCGCAGGTGCCCCTCTGCCCGCAAGCGGCCTGCAGATCAAGGCCGACCTGCGCGGCGACAACCTGCGCTACCAGGCCGCGGGTACGCCCGCGGAGCAGGCCATCGTGGTGCCCGCGCTGGCGCTCCAGGCGCAGGGCAGCCCGGAGAAGGCCGACATCACGCTCGACACCACGGCGCGCCGCGACACACAGAGCATTCGGCTCGCCACCGCGCTGCAGGCGGGCCTCTCCACCGGCAGCGGTGCCGCTCCGCTGGACTGGAACGCAGCCATCGGCAAGCTGCAGGCGGAACTGGGCCTCGGCAAGGACAAGCCCGGTCCCTGGAACGTGAGGCTGCAATCGCCCTCGCCCGTGACCCTCTCCCAGCAGACCGGCGCAACGCGCGGCAACAAGGTCGTGCTGTCCACGCGCTACGCGGTTTCGGCCGGCGCCCTGCAGATCACCCCACCCGCCATGCCGCAGCGCCGCGCCCAGGCAGAGCCGCTGCCGCCGGTCTCACTGGCATGGAACGACACCAGCGCCACCCAGGCGGGCGACGGCAACTGGTCGCTCCGCAGCACGGGCAACGTCAAGGGCATTCCCCTGGCGTGGGCCGACGCGTTCAGCATGGGCGAAGGCGACCCGCCACTCGCCGCCGCCGGCCTGAGCGGCGACCTGAGCTTCAACGGCCAATGGGACATCGACACCACCGGCCCCGAACTGAAGGCCCTGCTCACGGTCGAGCGCGCCGCTGGCGACCTGCGCCTGGCGGTCGATGACGGCACGGGCGGCACCACCGTGATCCGCACCAGCGGCCCGAACGTGGCAGGAGGCACGGGCAATGCGCAGACCACACGCAAGGTGACCGGCGCGGGCATGCGTGCCCGCATCAAGGACGCACGCATCGATGTGCGCGCACAAGGCAGCAGCGTCAACGCCAAGCTGGTGTGGGACAGTGAACGCGCAGGCACGGTCACCGCCGACCTCACGACCCAGCTCGTGCAGCAGGACGGGCAATGGGCCTGGGACGAGAAAGCCCCCCTGTCGGGCAAGCTCAGTGCACGCATGCCCGACATGGGCATCTGGTCCCTGTTCGCTCCGCCCGGCTGGCGCGTCAGCGGCACGCTGCAGGCCGACGCGGTCATCTCCGGCGATCGCTCGAATCCGCAATGGGCGGGCGACATCAAGGCCGACAACCTGAGCATGCTGTCAGTGATCGATGGCATCGACCTCCAGCAGGGCGTGCTGCGCGCCAAACTCCAGGGCACGCGCCTCGACATCACCGAACTCCGCATCCGGGGCGGCAGGGGCAGCAGCGCACGCATCCTGGGCTTCAGCGGCAACCTGACCAACGCGCCGGAAGACGGCGGCGAGCTCACGGGCAGCGGCTTTGCCCAGTGGATCGCTCCCGCCGGCGAAGGCCAGGGCGGCAACTTCGTGATGGACCTGCAGGCCACGGCCAGGAAGCTGCAGGTGCTGGTGCGCGCAGACCGACAGGTCAGCGTATCCGGCACGCTGGGCGCCAAACTGGACAACGGCCAGTTCACGCTGCGCGGCGATATCACCACCGACCGCGCCACCATCATCCTGCCGGAAGAATCGGCGCCTTCGCTCGACAAGGACGTGGTGGTGCACACCGCCGCATCACGCAAGGCGGCAGAAGAAGAGGCGCGCAAGCAGCGGCTGGCAACGGAAAAGGCCAATGCCCGGGCCGTGCCGCGCAAGCTGCCGGACATCCTGGTCAAGCTCGACCTGGGCCGCGACTTTGCGCTGCAGGGCTTCGGTATCACCACGCGCCTGCGCGGCGACCTGGAAATCCAGGGCGCCAGCGTTCCTGGCGGGCCGCCCCGCATCACCGGCGAAGTGCGCACCGAACAGGGCCGCTACCGCGCCTGGGGCCAGTCCCTCGACGTGGAATCCGGACTCATCCGCTTCAACGGCCCGTACAACAACCCGTCGCTCGACATCCTCGCGATCCGCCCCAACATCTCGGTCCGTGCGGGCGTGCAGGTGCTGGGCACGGCCATGGCACCGCGCGTGAGCCTGTACTCGGACCCCGAGCTGCCCGATGCGGAAAAACTCTCGTGGGTGGTCATGGGCCGTGACCCCGCCTCCGGCGGCGCGGAAAGCGCCCTGCTCCAGCAGGCAGCACTCGCGCTGCTTGCGGGCGGCAACAGCGGCAGCGGCAAGATCGCTGGCAGACTGGGCCTCGACGAAGTCGGCTTCAAGGGCCCCAGCGAAGGCACCGACGCCTCCGGCGCCGCACTCACCCTGGGCAAGCGCCTGTCCGACAAGCTCTACCTCACCTACGAGCAGAGCCTCTCGGGCGCCATGGGCACCATCTACATCTTCTACGACCTCTCCCGCCGCCTGACCGTGCGCGGCCAGACCGGAGCCACCAGCGCCATCGACCTGATCTACACGGTGCGCAAGGATTGAGCCGGCGCGAGCGCCGGGCCTGCAACAGACGGGCCCGGCGCTCCAACCGGCAGATGGCTCCCGAAAACGGCCATTTCCTGCAACACCGGTTCGCTGCCCGTACAATGCTGGGTTTCGCCCTTGAGCGAAGACCCCTCTCTCCGTAGTTCAATGGATAGAACGAGCGCCTCCTAAGCGCTAGATACAGGTTCGATTCCTGTCGGAGAGGCCATTGCCTCGCAATGAAATCAATGGCTTAGGCTTTTCTCCACACCCTCGGGGACTTTGCGGGGACTTTTTCCCAGCCCCGCCGCCACTTTCCACGCGCTCCAATGCGGCCCCGGAACGGCCCGCCAGACGCTCGCGCGCGGCTCCAGAGCGAGGCAACCGACGAGTATTGCCTCGTCGCCTGTCCAGGTCTGAATCATTCAAAACGACAAATATAACCAATCAGCAATATATAGGGTTTACCACTATTTATAAATATAGTAAATTATATTTAATAGCTATGAATCTCACATGAGATTCTCTAACTTTACCAAACGAAGTTAACCAGAATCAAAGACGAGGAATGCCTTATGAAATCGATCTTTAGTTTTAAAAATGCTATTGCCGTTGCTGCAGGGATGGCGATTTCTTTTATTGGTTACGCAGCGGACAATGATTACAGACCAGAAGAGGCAACGGCAGGCAAACCTGGCTTTCGGACCATAGACGAAGCAATCGACAAGGTGGGCATTAGAAAATACCTTACCCCCGAAAATGCACAAGTAACGTCAAATGCAGCTGACAATACCGAACGAATTATTTCCGATCTAGGCGAATATTATGCCGGCACTTGGATAGCTTATGATGACAAAAATGCAGCATATCAAGTAGTTGCCACTACGAGCACTAAATTTTCAAGCAAAGCCATTCAAGACGATAAAAATATTAAAGTCATCGTTGTCAAATATTCTCATAAGCAATTGATGGATGTTTATGAGGACCTGCTATTTAAGTACATCACAAACTCTTCTGCTCCCTTTGAAATTACTTCTGCTTCACTTGATTACCAGAACAACGCTTTGGTAGTTCGAGTCAATCCAGGAGAAATAGAAAAGGTGTCCAACGCATTAAAAGAGCTTGGATATGACATGGGAATGCTTTATTTTATAGAGGCGCGCAAACCGGTTCCTGTAGCTACAATTTATCATGGTCAACCAATTCTCTTGAAAGGCGGAGTGGAGAGACAAGCCTGTACGGCGGGGTTTAATTCAATAGTTGACGGGCTCTATTACAACGTAATTACAGCCGGGCACTGTATTGATTTACCAAGTCAGGTCGCCACAGAGGGAAATTTTAATAATGGGGGCCCAGGCATTGAATCTAGTGGCATGTTCATAGGTAACGTTTGGCTCGATGAGTTCACTAACAACCATCAAATTGATGCAGCATCGGTTTCAAACTGGAATAATGCTCATACTCCTAGTCCAATTTTGAGAAGTGGAGGTGTGCCAATTAGAGGCGTTAGAAGCTCTCCAGTTGCGAGCTTTGTGTGTGCAGATGGTTGGATGTCAGGCTGGAGATGCGGGGATGTAACTGGCCCAGTGACATTATCTCCCGTCAATCAGCCAGGGCGACCAAACAGATTGGCAATGCTTATAAGCACGAATCTTTGCGGTACACGCGGTGACTCAGGGGGACCAGTAGTCCTTTACAAAGATGCAAACCTCTATGGGACTGGTCTCATCTCTACAGCTAACACATCATGTGAAGATGTTATAGGTGGAGGGAATCCAACATCTCGCATTTCTCAATTTCAGCCATTAGATCTCTATTTGGCAAAATATCCAGGTATTCAACTAGTGTACCAACCGTAGTACCATTCTAGCGCGATTTATTTAAGAAAAGGCCCAAGGGCCTTTTTTTATTAATAGTCACCGATTGATTAAAATGATCAGTCCCTGCCATGAGTTTTCCTTATCCCTGTCACCGTCGGAATGTGGCCGCACAGCAGAGGGGGCGCCGGAGTGGGTCGGCACAGGCCGGAAGGTTCCCGGATTTCTTCCGGCAAGCTCAGCCCCGGAACTGCCCGTGCAAGAGCTTCAGGCGGTTGGCCAAGGTCTCGGCGTCATGCCGCATGCTCAGGGCCGGGGTGGTGCCAATGCTCACATGCTCACATGCTCAAGCCAGATGTGAAACGCATACGCACTCGGGATCAGGGTCACAGCTTCGCCAATGGCTTCATGTATGGAGGCAACTGTATAGACCTGAACCACAGAGTGTTCATACCGAACCCCAACAAAGTACTCGCCAGGTGCAGCCTTCTCAATAATCAACGTCGGAATCACTTCTTGACCTCGGGAGTGAGCTGGATTGTTCCGATGCCGGAATTCGGACATCGGGCTGGCCGGATCCAGTGCACCCATAGCCCCTTCATCCACGCCATCGCATACAGCACGCGCACGACGCCCCATGCTAGGCCTTCGACGGCTGCCTACCGTCTTAAAGATTGAAAATTCCTATTGATTAGGAACATTAATTAACATTTGTTGATAGATTACTTTGAAATACCAGGGGATTTTGCACTTTACATGAGCACGTTTAGTTACGATCATTGGCAATAGTGCGGCTCGCCTTATGTCAAAAATCCAAACAAAAAGACCAATAATCAAAGACCGAGCGCCTATTCGTTAAACGAAATCAGCTACTATCTCGGGAGCAATAATGAATTTATCATCATTTATAAGGACATTTTTCATTGCGCTTTTTGCAATCATCGGCATAAATAACGCCTCAGCCAAAGTGCTAATGCTAACGGCAAACGACGCAGTGGCAGCCCCCATTTTTAATGCTGCCATTACAGAATTCGGCGGGACCGGCAATGTTACGCATGTGAATACACTGGATACTCCAGGCAGTATTTCAGAAAGTACATTTACAACAGGAGGTCCATATGACACTCTTGTTGTTCTAACGGTCTACGCAACCCCCTCTCCAAGGCTTGACAACTTAGCAGCAATTAAGAGTGCGATTGCCAATCGAACTATTCCTCAGGTAATCCTTTTCACTGATGGGTGCTCAACATGCAGCCCAACAGGTTACAACTGGATGGTAGATGTTTTAAGGGAAATGGGGGGGACTCCTTTTTCCAATGTGGCGACAGGAACATATAACTCATCTCACACCAGCTTCCCTTTAAATACCCAATCCAGCTTCAGTTCGAGCTTTACCAGCCTCAATCCGATGCTCGGAAATAGGTATCGTCCGCTGACCAACGTCCCTGCAAATAATGTCCTATACCTCCCACAAGGAGGAACGCCGACCAATATCGGAAACATCAATGCATACACAGTCATTTTGCCAGCAAACGATTCAAACAACGGCTTGGGATCGTGCCTCATCACATCAATTGATGCCTCAATGCTCGACAATAGTGGCAACAATGGAAAAATTGGAAATGCAATGCTAGCTGCGTTGGAAGCGGATGCATCGTGTAAATTACCCGAGCCGGCGACATTGGCTCAAGCATTTTCCCCCGCTACTGTCACCCCTGGCGCAAGCAGTCAACTCACAATCACCCTTTCAAATCCGAACGCATGGAATGCTACTGGGGTCAATGTTTCAGACTTAATTCCATCCCCATTGAATGTTATTTCTTCCACATCCACATGCGGCGCCACTCCCACTTTGAGCGGACAGTTAGTCACTCTAAATAACGGGAGTATCCCTGCCAATGGACAATGCGCTATTACTGTTGATGTGCAATGGTCGTCGGACGTGAATACATGCAACACGTCATTGACGAACACAATTGATCCTGCGCAAGGTGATTTTTCGGCGAGCGTCGGCGTTCAGCAGTCAGCCTCGACTGCTAATATTGCTTGCCAATATTCACCCCCAACTTACACGGTTGGAGGCCAAATCACGGGCTTGCAACCAGGGACAGCACTACAAGTGTCAAATGGCAGTGATGTGATTACCCTGACGTCAAATGGCCCGTTCGTCTTTCCCTCATCAATGGGGAGTGGGTCGTCGTATGCCGTAACAATAGGTAGCCAGCCGAAGGGTGCAGTCTGTTCACTCTCAAATGGATCAGGTCAAATTGCTGATTCCAATGTGACAAACATACTCATTGATTGCAAGACTTCAGTACAGCCAACAGAGACAACGCCCGTTCCAACACTCTCAGAATGGGCACTCATTGGTCTATCGTTCGTGCTCGGGATGTTTGGGCTGGCGCGAAGCCGCCAGCGTCAGGGCTGATCTGAGAGCCGCCTTCGGGCGGCTTTTCATTGGCCGGCACATGCGCGACCTGGTTCCCCCAGCAGCGTCGCGTCGGCGTTGGCCAAGTCACACAGCGCGCTCACCTCGGCGTCTCGTCGCCCAAGATCCGCGCGGAGTTCTGCGACCACTCCCAGCCCCTCTGCAAGCTGCCGGTCGAGGGCTTCGGATCGATCCGCAAGATCGCTGCGGGCCTGGGCGTCGGCTTGGGCTTGCGCGCGATAAGTGGCGGCTCTGCGGGTGGCGTCGAGCTGCAGGCGGCGAGCATCAGCAAGCTCAGCGCGCAGCTGATCGTCCACGCTGGATTTCGCGGTCGTGAGGGTGTCGGAGATGGTGATGGTGATGGTGATGGTGATGGTGATGGTGATGGTCGATGCTGCATGCTGGTGCTCCTTTGCTGCTGTTTGGGTTTCGTCCTGGCGCGCGGCTTCGGCGCGGGTGGCCACGCCCTGGGCCTGCTCCGTCTTGCAGTTGGCCACCTTGGCAGCGCCGCGCCAGCCGTTGACGGCCCAGCCAGCGGCCAGCCCCAGCGCGAAGATGGCCAGAGCGATCAATACCTTGAGGTTCACGGTCATGACTGCTCAAGGCACAGCTTGCGCTCTGCCTGCCTCCGGTTCTGCAGCCCCTGAACAAACACCCCGCCTGCGGTGCTCCAGTTCGGCGCGCCGGTGGGCGTCCAGGCGATCAGGTTGCAGCAGCCCTGCTCCACCCGTCCCGCATTGATGTTCTGCACGGCCTGGGAGCCGCACGCGCCGGCCATACCCACGTTGATCGCGAACATCGTCAGGTCGATCAGGCGCTTGACAGTGAGGTAGTCCCGCGCCACATCACCACGCATCGTGTTTGAACTTCTATCCGGTGGGCACCGGATGCCTGCCAATCTCATTGCGGAGCCGTTAACAAACGCTAACGATACGCAATAGAATTCAACCTCATCTCCACTTTCGGTGACGTCGCCATGCGCAAAAGATCCCTGCAAGCTTCGACCTGGTGCCTTGCCTTTGCAAGTGCTCTTTTATGGCCTGCTGCCCATGCGGCACCCGTGGTGATCTATGACGGCAGCAGCGCGCCAATGGCTCCAGCCTGGTCACAGACTCAACTAGGTACACCCGATGTCACCACATCTGCCGGCACAACCCGCTTCAAAACGAAAACCGCGAGTGGTTCCCGAACGAGTGATGCAAACCTGTATACATACGCTACGGGGACCAACAGCTTCATTGCATCCATACGACTCAAGGTGTATGCAGTCAATACCCATAATTCCCACGATGCTGGATTGATGTTCAGCGTTGGAGATAATTTTTCGAACCTTGGAACCCCAACCCAACGCTCGGCGATGCTCTATATCGATACCAACACGATAGGGTGGGCGGATGACACGGCTGCCGTTACAAACGATGCAACCCAGTTTCATGAATACGCCATCCGCTACAGCAACAGCCAACTTGACGTTTTTGTGGATGCCTCTTTTGACGAGATCGTGGCAGGAACGGCAACGCCCAAACTCACCCGTCCCATGGCATCGACAGGCCCCCAGCAGGGGGTCATCGTTTTTGGCGATCAGACGAACGATGCCAACTATGACTCGGACTTCGAGGTGCAGTTTGTGAAGTTTCTCAACCTGAGCCTTGCCTCCGCACCGACCAACCTGCAGGCAATTCCAGGCAACGGACAGGTCACCGTGAACTGGACGGCTCCCAACAACGCAGGTCCGGCCATCACGAAGTACACCGTTACAGGAGCTCCGAACGGCTCCTGCACCAGTGAGGTCGTACCTCCGGCAACGGAGCCAGCAACCAGCTGCACCGTCACAGGCTTGACCAACGGTACTTCTTACAAGTTCAAGGTCGTGGCAACCAATGATGGAGGCGACAGCCAGCCATCCGCAGAGAGTGCACCTGTCACGCCCAGCACAGACCTTGCATTTGTGGGTGCAGGTTCCCCCATCGCTTTGGCCCCCGGCACCGTCGGCACTGCCTACAGCGCCTCGCTTTCGGTGACTGGAGGGCTTCCACCCTATTCCTTCTCGCTGTCCGGCAACCTGCCTGCAGGTCTGAACCTCCACCCCGCAACCGGTGTTATTTCCGGCTCACCCACCAAGGCTGAAACAGCGAACTTCAGCATTACGGTGGTGGACAGCGAAGGCTTGCCGAAGTCAGTGACAAAGGCTGCTCCGCTGCATACGGCCACGCAGGACTTCAGCATAACGATTGCAGCCGCACCGGTGGCAATCGCACCCACCTCTGTCCCGACACTGAGTGAATGGGGTTTGATCGCCCTGTCATCGCTGCTGGCGATGTTCGGGCTGGCGCGAAACCGCAGGCGACCAGGCTGATCAGAGAGTCGCCTTCGGGCCAATGCCAGTCAGTTAAACGCTGACTGGCATTTTCTTTGTTGGGAACTTGGAGCGAGAGCGTTTGACCTCGCGCGGGAAAGATCGCCCGGGGCGGTTTTCTGCCAAGGTCTTTTTTTAGGACAGAGGCCGGGAGTGCCTCCGCCCTAAAACATAGAAAGCAGATGCGCCCAACTCGACTATCTATGGGCAGGCAGCAACTCCAATGCCTCATTCTGGGTGATTCGCACCAGGCAGGTCAGCCCGCCGCACCGATCGCAATCACAATCGCCCCCTCATCCACATAAAACTCGAATTCCCGCTTGGCCAGCGTGACGATCATCGGATGATCGTCCGTGTCGTTCCATGACAGCACATAGCTTGCGAGCGCGGTATCGACCTGCACCTCGGTTCCGACCGGAATATCCTCCAGAACACCGTCACCCGGACGATGCTGCACCTTGCCATCGACGCGTGCGCGGAAGTGATCCGGAAAGCGCTGTACCTCGACCGCGGTTTCGCCCGTTGTGGGTGCCGCGCCGTTGTCTGTCGATTGTGGGTTCATGTGGATCCTCCTTCTGGTTGAAATCAATGCGCATACATTCCATGCGTGTGTGACCGCACGATGACGATGTCATCGCCCGGCACACCCGCCCGCAGCCCGCACGAGGCGGGGTACTGAAACCATGCTGTTGTGGTTGCGAAATCATGGCCACCAGAATCGCGCGTTGATTGAATGCGCGAAGCGGCCACGTCGCTGGATCGAGAAAACGATCCATCCGTGTGTGAACCCTGAAGTTATCAAAGCCTGAATGTTCGGCGTGTCAGCCATCCGCCAGAGTTGCGGCGCAGTTGTAAAAAAATGAACGCCGTCGTGTCGCGTGCCGCAGTGAAAGCCCGCGAATATCCTGGCTGCTTTGCACGGAATCGCGCCTCGGTCGATACTGGCGCATCCCCTTTGCAAGCCAGACCAACAAGCGCCACCATGAGCACCACACAAGACCTCCAGCCCCAGCATCTGCCGACCCGCATTGCGGATGTGGGCGGCATTCCCATCCACCGCGCGATCCCGCAGCGCACGCTGCGCAAGGTGGGCGCATGGTGCTTCCTCGATCACGCGGGCCCCGCGGACCCGCAGCCGCCGGGCATGCAGGTGGGACCGCACCCCCACATCGGGCTGCAGACTTTCACCTGGATGATCCGCGGCGAGGTGCTGCACCGCGACAGCCTGGGCAGCGAGCAGATCATCCGGCCCGGCCAGGTGAACCTGATGACGGCAGGCCGCGGTATTGCGCATTCGGAGGAAAGCCAGGAACCTTGGCACATCCACGCGACCCAGTTGTGGATCGCGCTGCCCGAATCGCATCGCCATGGCGAGCCACGCTTCCAGCACTACCCCGACCTGCCGCAAACGCGGGTCGGCGATTTCACGGCGACGGTGCTCGCGGGCGAGGCTCTCGGGCTGCTGTCTCCCGCCGAAGTGCACACGCCGCTGATGGGCGTGGACCTGCATGCGGAGCAGATCGAGGAGGGTCGTCGCGCCCAGGCCTCCATGCCGCTGCGCAAGGATTTCGAGCATGCGGTGCTGATGCTGTCCGGCGAGGTACAGGTCGACGGACAGCCTCTGCCCGAAGGGGAGCTGCTTTATCTGCCCGTCGGCACGGAATCCATCGCGCTTGACTGCGCACAGGGTAGCCGCTTGATCGTGATTGGCGGAGAGCCCATGGAAGAGGCCATCATCATCTGGTGGAACTTCGTCGCCCGCACCACCGAGGAAGTGAGCGAGGCCCGCGAACAGTGGGAGGCACACCTGCGCGACGGCGGCGGCTCATCCACGTCGCGGTTCGGCAAGCCCGTGGCATCGCCCCTGCCCTCGACCCATGCGCCATCGCTCGACGGCGTTCAGCTGCGCGCATCAAAGTGAGGCCATGCGCACGGTCACGCGCAACCCGCCCAGTTCCGGCGCCGTGTCCAGCGTGACCTGAGCGCCATGCTCGCGCGCAATCGATTCGACGATTGCAAGACCCAGCCCGCTGCCCGGCACCTGGGCAGCACCCTCGCGGGCGGCGCGGTGAAAGCGCTGCATGACATCCGCACGATGCTCCGCAGGAATGCCCGGCCCGCTGTCGTCGACGATGAGCAACGCCTCATCTCCGTCCTGCTGCACGAGCACATCCACCGTCGCACCTTCGGGTGAATACTTGATGGCGTTGTCGATGAGGTTGCGCATGAGGACCTGCAGCGCGTCAGCACGCCCGGCCACCGTGACCTCGGCCGCCTGTGCCAGGCCCAGGTCGATGTGGCGTTGTGCTGCAAACGGTGCGGCATCGGCCACCGCCTGCCGCGCGATGTCATCGAGCCGCACACGCTGGTCGATACCGCCCGCCGCGGCGCGCTCCTCCTGGTGCGCCAGCAGCATGAGCTGCTCGACGACCTTGGTTGCACGATCGATCCCTGCCACCAGCCGGGCCGTTGCCTGCGCTCGCGCGGCATCATCCGATGCGCGCTGCAGGCCCTGCACCTGCAGCTTCAAGGCCGCCAGTGGAGAGCGCAGCTCATGCGCCGCATCGGCCACGAAATGCCGTTGTGCCTCGAAGGCGCGCTGCATGCGCGAGAGCAGCGCATTGAATTCGCTCACCAGCGGTTGCACCTCGTCGGGAAGATCGTCCATGGCCACGGGCGAGAGGTCCTGCGGCCGCCGCGAGGCGATCTCGCGCCGTACCCGTTGCACTGGCGCGAGCGACGAGCGCACCACCCACCACACGGCCAAAGCGAGCAGCGGTACCAGCAGCGCAATCGGCAGCAGGCTCTGCCATGCCGCCTCGCGCGCCAGCAGGCGACGCACGCGCATGTCCTGCGCCACCTGGATGACCTGCGATCGGGTCTGCAGCGAGAACACACGGTAGGTGGTGCCACGCGCGTTCACGTCGGCGAATCCGAGCACCGCGTTCTGCGGCAAGGCCGCGCCCAGTGCCGATTCGAAAATGCGCAGGCCTTCGTTGGTCCACACCTGTACGATGAACTCGCGGTTTTCGTCCTCGGACGGTGTGCCCTGCGCATGTCCCCGTGCATCGACGGGCAGCCCCGCGCGCAGCGCAAATGCCGTCTGCTGCATCTGGTAGTCGAACAGGGTGTCGGTCTGCGCCAGGGCATTGCGATACGCGAACGCCCCCTGCAGCATCGCCGTGAGCGCAATGGCCGCGCAGATGAGCAGCAACAGGCGCTTGCTGAGCGCGGTGGGCAGGCGACGGATCTGCAGGTTCATGCGCGCCTCAGGCCCATGCAAAAGCCGCAGCAGCATCGCCACGCGATGCGGGACAAGGGGAAAGACGCGCAGCGCCTCGGGGGGATGATCCTCATTTGGGCACCATGTAGCCGACGCCACGCACATTGACGATGATGCTGGCGCCCAGTTTCTTGCGCAGGCCATGGATGTACACCTCGACCGCGTTGCTGCTGACCTCGTCGCCCCAGCCGTAGAGCTTGTCTTCGAGCTGCTGGCGCGAGAGCACGGCGCCGGGCCGGGCCAGCAAGGGCTCCAGCACCGCCCACTCGCGTGCGGATAGCACCACCGGCTGTCCATGGACCGCGGCCTCGCGCGTGGCCGGCCGTATCGTCACACCCTGGTGCTCGTACTCGGGTTCGGCACGGCCCGCTGCGCGGCGCGTAAGTGCCCGGATGCGGGCCAGCAGCTCGTCCATGTCATAGGGTTTGAGAAGATAGTCGTCGGCCCCTGCATCGAGCCCCTTCACACGCTCGGAGACGGCATCGCGCGCGGTGGCAATCAGCACCGGCGTGCGGTCGCTGCGCGTGCGCATGTCACGCAGCACGCTCAATCCATCGCGCCCGGGCAGCCCCAGGTCAAGCAGCACGAGGTCGTAGCCCTGCGTGCGCAATGCGGTGTCCGCACTCGCTGCGTCGCGGGCCCAGTCGACCGCGTAGCGCTCGGCGCGCAGCAGATCCTGCACGGCCTCGCCGATCATGATGTCGTCTTCCACCAGCAGCAATCGCATGGTCCGAATCACCTGTGTGAGAAAGCAGGAAAAGCTCCTTGGAAGCCTGGCTTGCAACCGCGCCTTGCGGCGCGCGGCTGCTCTTATCCTAACTGCACCGGCACAAATATGCGCGTGCCGTCGCGCTGCACCAGCAGGGCCACCGACTTTCCGGCCTTGGCGATGGCGCTGCGCACCTGCTCCACATCCTTGGCCGGTGTGCCATTCACGGCCAGCAGCACGTCGCCCGGCTGGATGCCGGCCTTCGCGGCAGGCCCCTGTGCCTGCTCGATCAGCAGGCCGCCCTCCGCGCCGATCTGCTTGCGCTCATCCGGCTGCAACGGCCGCAGCGACACACCCAACTTGCCGTGCGAAGCCTTGTCGCCACTGCTGGCCACCTTGGCGGCCTTGTCGCTGGCATTGCCAAGCGACGCGACCAGATCCACCTTCTTGCCCTGGCGCCACACCTCCATCTCGAGCCTTGCACCGGGTGCGGCCATGCCCACGTAGGCCGGCAGGTCGCCAGAGCCCACGATCTTCTGGCCATTCACGCTGCGGATCACATCGCCCGACTGCAGACCGGCCTTGTCGGCGGGACCGCCCTTCTCCACATTGGAGACCAGTGCACCTTCGGGACTGTCGAGACCGAACGAGTCCGCCAGCGTCTGGTTCACCTCCTGAACCATCACGCCAAGACGCGCATGCTCGACCTTGCCCGTTGCCATGATCTGGTCCTTCACGTGCGTGGCCACCTCGATCGGGATCGCGAACGACAGTCCCTGGTAACCGCCCGAGCGGCTGTAGATCTGCGAATTGATGCCGACCACCTCGCCGCGCTCGTTGAACAGGGGGCCGCCGGAATTGCCGGGGTTCACCGCCACGTCGGTCTGGATGAAGGCCACGGAACTGTCATCGGGCAGGGAGCGGCCCTTGGCGCTTACCACGCCGGCCGTGACGCTGTTCTCGAAGCCGAACGGCGAACCGATGGCCAGCACCCACTCGCCCACATTCAGCGACCGGGTGTCGCCGATCTTCACGGTGGGCAGGTTCTTCGCGTCGATCTTCAGCACGGCCACATCGGTCTTGGGATCGCTGCCCAGCACCTTGGCCTTGAACTCGCGGCGGTCGGTGAGCTTCACCGTGACGCTGTCCGCATCCTTCACGACGTGCGCATTGGTCAGCACGATGCCGTCGGGGCTCACGATGAATCCGGAGCCCTCGCCACGCACAGGCACGTCGCGCGGCATCTGGCGCTGCTGCATGCCCGGCGCGGGGATGCCGAACTGCCTGAAGAACTGATAGAACGGATCCTCGGGGTCGATGCGCTGCTGCGCGGCAGCGGGCGCATCGTCGTCATCATCTCCAGACGCAGCGCTGGCGTGGCGCGTACCGCTCACGCTGATATTCACAACGGCCGGACCGTTCTGCCGCGTGATCTGCGCGAAACCAGGCAATGCGCTCGTCGCACCACCACTGGCGGCAACGCCTTGCGCCATGCTGGCCACGGGCGACTGCTCCGCTCTCGCGAAATGACTGGTAGCCAGTCCCGCACCCGCGCCGCCTATCACGCCCGCGGCTACCAGCGCGACAACCAGACCACGGGGAGTCTTCATCATAGTGTTCATTTTCAACCTTGCCTTTCCTCTGCGGACCTCTACCGGAGTTCCATGGAGACAAAGTTTGAATACGGACACTTAGGGCAGACTTAGGGAAGCGGATTCGGGCCTGCAGATTCGGCGGGAGGTATAAAAAAAGAGACCCCGGCGGGGGTCTCTTCCTGTGTGCACGGCAGAGGTACCGATGCTCAGAAGGCGGCTTCGAGCGGTGGCATCGCCAGCCGCGCCTTCGTCAGCGCCATGCCCAGGTTGGCGGTCTTGCGGCACACGAACACGGCCACGTATTCGGGATTGAGCTTGCCGCGAATGAACACGTGAATCAGGTTCTCGCTGTTCACGATGATTTCCTGGAAATAGTGGTAGCCATCGTCCTGAAGGCCTCGCGCCTTCTTGAACATGCGCTCGATGGTGCTCACGTTCGGGCCGTTGAACATGTCGGCTGTCGCGGCCGCCAGCAGGTCGATGACCTGGCGCGGGTGCGAATCCACGGTCTTCAGCGACAGCAGCATGCCGGATGCCACGTCCACATAGCCCGCTGCCACGCACTCGGGTACCGATGCGGCGGCCTTGCTTAAAGCGTCGTCAAAACTCATTTCCAAACTCCCCTTTTATGTAGATTGAATTCAAATGATTTTCTGCAGGATCAGCTCTTCGTACTCATGCAGAAACACCTCCTGCTCGGCGCTCTGCACATATCTGGGATCCAGCAGGCGCACGCGTCGCAGCGCCTCCTGGGCCGTCAACCCTTCCCGTATCAGCCAGGCCGTGAGCACCGTGCCCGTGCGGCCCAGGCCGCCAAGGCAGTGCACCGCCAGCACGTCACCACGGCTCATCAGGCTTTCCATGCGCTTGAGCAGCATCTGGATCTGCCCGAGACTCGGCGCCTCGCGGTCGTAGACCGGCAGGTGCACATTCTTGAGCCCGTGCTGCGCGAGCGCGGCCTGGTCGATGTCGCGCTCGGTCAGCGTGATGAGGGTGGTGACGCCCACGCGCTTGAGCAGCGCGAGATCGTGATGGATGTCGTCCACGGCACCTGGCATGGCCGCGCCGGCGAGCTTGCCCGGCACGATCCACAGGAAGCCGGTGGGACCGCCCGATGACGCAGCGACGGCGCCCTGCGCGGCATGAGGCTCGTTGAGGGTGGGCATCCCGCCCGGAAGCACCGCCGTGCTCATCAGCGGTGCAGCCTGGGGCTCCTGCCCGGATGCGGCCGCGGTCAGTGCCTCGGCCGGCAGGGGCGCCGGCGCAGGCACGCCTTCGGCCAGCGTGCTCGGGTCGGCGTCCAGTGCCGCCACCGAACAGCTGCCCGTGCGGATGAATTGCAGGCCGGCCTCGGAGAGCGGCGCATTGAAGAAGTCCTCGACCGCGCGCTCTTCCTGGACTCTGCCGCCCGCCAGCAGGATCACGCGCTGCGCAAGCTGGCGAGCCTGCTTCTGGTTGTGGGTGACCACCAGCAGCGACATCCTGCGGCCCAGTTGCCGCATCAGATCGACCAGCAGGAACGCGTCATAGTCGTCAAGATCTGCGGTGGGTTCGTCGACCAGCAAAACCGACGGTGCGACCGCCGCCTCGCGCAGGATGGCGACGGCGCGCATCTGCACGTCGGAGAGATCGGTGAACGGATGGTCGAGCAGCGACTCGAGATCGGGGAAGCCGGCATCGCGAAGATAGGCGACGCACCACTCGCGCAGCGCAAGCGGCGAAAGCGACAGCTGCGCACGCACCAGCTCCACCAGGGCGTCCTGCACCGTGCCGGAGAGGATTCGCACGTGCTGCTGCACGAGCGGTGGGTGGTTGTCCTTCGAGATCGGGCGCTCTTGATAAAGCGCTTGTCCCCATGATCGGTAGCGAGGATGGTCGAGATAGGTCCCGGCGAGCGAATGGAGAACCGTGGACTTGCCCGAGCCGGATGGCCCCATCAACACCGTGATGGAGTTCTGTTCCAGGACAAATTCCACATCCGCCAAAACGATTTTGGTTCCGAATGCTGCGCCGAATTCCTTGACCACCAGGCAATCATTGCGTTGCATGCTTGTTCCAGGTGTTGTGGGTTTCACCGGCGAGATCTCGTTATGTGGTTTTGTTAGATCTCGTAAGTAATTTCAGCGGATTGTATGGAATGCGTCAAAAAAAGTCTGATCTTAGCCATTCATCAGAGCAAAACTCAGGGTTATCACTATTGTTTGTAAGTTTTATTAAAGGAATCAGTTTTCCAACAGATTCCGGACCAACTCCGGCGGGCGACAGAGAAGCGCCCGCTCTCCCGTGACGACAATGGGACGATTGAGCAGGATCGGGTGTTGCGCAATGGCTTCGATCAGTTGCGAATCGGAGACCCCTGCGGCATCGAGTCCCAGCTCCTGGAAAACCGCTTCCTTGCTGCGCATCACGTCGCGCACGGGCACGCGCAGCAGGCCGATCAGTGCCTTCAACTGCGATACATCCAGGGGCTGGGCAATGTAGTCCACGATCTCGGGCTCGATACCCTGCTCGCGCAGGATCGCGAGGGCCCCGCGTGAATTGCTGCAGCGGGCGTTGTGATAGATGGTGACACGGGGAGAGGATGTGCTGGATGATGGGTTCATGCGCACGAGTGTACGCAGCAACGGAGGGCGCGAGCCGCAGCCCCTTTGTCCTCAGCCCTCAGGTCTTGCGAAGCGCGTCCACGCGCGCATGCAGATGCAGGCTCCAGCTGCGCCGGTCATGCCCTTCGGCCGTTTCGGGCGCGCCGTAATGGATCACTGCGATGATCGGCGGTGCCACCAGCGTGCGCCAGATCGATCCCAGCAGCGTTTCGTCCCCGATATAGCTCGGTGCGTGGCTGACCTGACCGCTGGCCCGGTCCACGAACCGCAGGCCCACGGGTTGCACCGGTGCTCCCGTCGCGATCGGGGCCTGCAGCAGGTTGCCGTGGAACGGCAGCAGCTCTCGGCCGTCGCCCGTCGTGCCCTCGGGAAACACGGCAAGCACCTCGCGTGCCTGCAGCGCATCCTGCATGGCCTGAACCATGCGCAGCGCATCACGCCGGGAGGTGCGCTCGATGTAGAGCGTGCCCGCAGCCGTCGCGAGCGTACCCACGATCGGCCACTCCTTCACGTCGGACTTGGAG
Source organism: Diaphorobacter ruginosibacter (assembly GCF_014395975.1). Lineage (NCBI taxonomy): Bacteria > Pseudomonadati > Pseudomonadota > Betaproteobacteria > Burkholderiales > Comamonadaceae > Diaphorobacter > Diaphorobacter ruginosibacter. The sequence goes on from NZ_CP060714.1 coordinate 4,237,067, forward strand.
ATGAAGCGGCAGTAGCGCCCTGCATGCATCACGGGAATGTCCAGCCACGACAGGTGATTGGCCACCATCAGAACGGGGCCGCCCGCCACGGGCTGACCGCGCACCTCGAGCGTGATGCCGACGATCGCCAGCATCTTCAGCGACCATGCCTGCACATGCGCCTGTTGCTGCTCCGCCGACAACCTGGGAAAGCGCAGCAGCACGATCAGCAGCCCCTGCAGTGCATGGAGCGCGAGGCGCACCACGCGCCAGAGGGCCTTGAATGCGCGCAGCATCACGGCATACCGCGGCGAGACGGCAGCATCCGGTTCATGCCTCTGGCTCAGCCGCGCTCGAAGGCGACCTGGCCGCCCACCAGCGTGCAGGTCACGCGGGCCGGCAGTTCATAGCCTGCGAACGGCGTGTGCTTGCCCTGGCTGCGCAGCGCCTCGGGCGTGACCACCCACGAGCTCGCGGGATCGACCACGCACAGGTCCGCCACGCCGCCTTCGACGAGCCGCCCCACGCTGGCCTGCAGCGTTCCGAGCGACGCCCCCAGCACCCGTGCCGGCTCCGCCGTGACGACCGCCAGCGCTCGGGACAGCGGCACGTCCGCATCCGCCGACCATTTGATGGCGGCCGACAGCAGCAGCTCCATGCCTGTCGCACCGGGCTCGGCTTCAGCGAAAGGAAGCACCTTGGCATCCTCGTCGACCGGCGTGTGGTCGGAGACCAGCGCGTCGATGGTGCCATCGGCCAGCGCGGCACGCAGCGCATCGCGGTCACGCTGCTGGCGCAGCGGCGGCATGAGGCGCGCGCGGCTGTCGAAATAGCCGATGTCCGCGTCGGTGAAGGTCAGCGAGTTGATGCTCACGTCGCAGGTCACGTTCAGCCCCACGGCCTTGGCCTGGCGCACCAGCTCGATGCCCGCTGCGCTCGAGATGCGGCACAGGTGCACGCGTGCGCCAGTAGGCTTGAGCAGCTCGAAGATCGTATGCAGCGCGATGGTCTCTGCCGCCACGGGGATGCCCGAGAGGCCCAGGCGCGTCGCGAGCGGGCCGCTGGCCGCCACGCCGCCGCCCAGGTACAGCTCCTGGGGCCGCAGCCACACGGTATGGCCGAAGGTGGCCGCGTACTGCAGTGCACGCTGCAGCACCTGCGTGCTCTTGAGCGCCACATCCGCCTGGCTGAAGCCCACGCAGCCGGACTCGGTGAGTTCGGCCATCTCGGTGAGCACCTCGCCCGCCAGGCCGCGTGTGAGCGCTCCCAGGGGGAAGAGGCGCGCCTGGTGCAGCTTTTCGGCGCGGAACTTGAGCATCTCGACGAGGCCGGGCTCGTCGAGCACGGGATCGGTGTCGGGAGGGCAGACCAGGCTGGTCACACCGCCAGCCACCGCCGCGCCCATTTCCGACTCGAGCATGCCTTCATGCTCGTGCCCGGGCTCGCGCAGGCGCGCGGCCAGGTCGACCAGGCCGGGCAGCACGTAGCAGCCCTTGGCATCGATCACGCGGTTCGCGGTGAAGTCCTTGGGCTCGCGGTCGATGGCGACGATGCGTCCCGCGGCAATCGCCACATGGCATACCTTGTCGAGACCGCTGGCCGGATCGATGACGCGGCCGTTCTGAATGAGTAGCTTCATGGTTCGGTGCCTACCTGCTTCCAACTTTTCCTGTTCGTTCGTTTCGCACGGTGCCATCAGGCCTCATTGCCCGCGACGATGGACATCACCGCCATGCGCACCGCGATGCCGAAGGTCACCTGCGGCAGGATCACCGCCTGCGGCCCATCGACCACGGCGGAGTCGATCTCCACGCCGCGATTGATCGGGCCAGGATGCATCACGATCGCATCGGGCTTGGCCAGCCGCAGCTTCTCGGGCGTCAGGCCGAAGCTCTTGAAGTATTCCTGGCTCGAAGGCAGCAGCGCACCGCTCATGCGCTCGTTCTGCAGGCGCAGCATGATGATCACGTCGCAGTCCTTGATGCCCTCTTCCAGCTTGTTGAAGACCTTCACGCCCATCTGCGCGAGATCGCCGGGCACCAGCGTGCGCGGGCCCACCACGCGCACCTCGGCCGCACCGAGCGTGGTGAGCGCATGGATGTCCGAACGCGCCACGCGCGAATGCAGCACATCGCCCACGATGGCTACGGTCAGGTTCGAGAAATCCTTCTTGTAATGGCGGATCGTGTACATGTCGAGCAACCCCTGCGTGGGGTGCGCGTGGCGGCCGTCGCCGGCATTCACCACATGCACGTGCGGCGCGACATGCTGTGCGATCAGATAGGGCGCACCCGACTCGCTGTGGCGCACGACGAAGATATCGGCCGCCATCGCGGAGAGATTGGCGATGGTGTCGAGCAGCGATTCGCCCTTGCTCGCCGAGCTGCGCGCGATGTCGAGATTGAACACATCGGCCGACAGGCGCTTGGCAGCGATCTCGAACGTGGTGCGCGTGCGCGTGGAGTTCTCGAAGAACAGGTTGAACACGCTCTTGCCGCGCAGCAGCGGCACCTTCTTCACCTCGCGGTCGTTGACGCTCACGAAGTTGGATGCCGTGTCCAGGATGTGCGTGATGATGTCCCTGGGCAGGCCTTCTGTGGACAGCAGGTGAATCAGCTCACCGTTCTTGTTGAGTTGGGGATTGCGCTTGTACAGCACCGTCAGGCCTCTTTGACTTTGACTTCGAAATGGAATGCACCGCTGTCTTCCGCTCGCGCCAGCGACAGCGACTGATGGGCGGGCAGCGCCACGCGCGCCGCGGCGAACCCCGCCTCGATCGGCAGCTCGCGGCCACCGCGGTCGACCAGCACCGCCAGCCTCACGCTGGCCGGGCGGCCGTAGTCATACAGTTCATTGATCACGGCGCGCACGGTGCGGCCGGTATAGAGCACATCGTCCAGCAGGATGATGTCGGCACCGTTCACGTCGAACGGCAGCACCGAGCTCACGCTGGATGCCAGGCCCCGGCGCGCGAAATCATCGCGATGCAGCGACGAGGACAGCACCCCCGCTTCGCCTGCGAGGCCCAGATCCTTCTGAAGGCGCTGCGCAAGCCACATGCCGCCCGAAGCCACGCCGGCCAGGTAGGTGCCCTCCGTGCGCATCGAGCGCACGCCACGCAGCAGTTCCCGGTACAGACCCTCGGCGTCCAATGTGAGATGACCGCCATGGGCGGTCTGCGGGGATGTGTTTGACGGTGATGGAGATGACGGGGCAGTGCTCATGGAAGATTCCTCAAAAACTGTTCCAGGATGATGCAGGCCGAGGCCGCATCGGCATCGGCGGCGCCGCTGGCGATGGCTTCGGTGGTGCTGTAGCGCTCATCCACTTCAAAAACCTGCAGGCCGAACCGCCCGCGCAACTGGCGCGCGAACTTGAGCGCCCGCGCGGTGTTCTCGTGCGGTGCGCCATCGGGGTGGTAGGGCACGCCCACCACCAGTGCATCGGGCTGCCATTCACGAATGCGTTCACCCACCTGCGTGAACCGGGCGGCCTCGCCCTCTGCCTTGATCGTGCCCTGCGGCGTGGCACTGCGCAGCATGCGCGTGCCGACAGCGACTCCGGTGCGCTTGACCCCGAAATCAAAGGCAAGAAAGGACTGGAAATTTTCCGGGACGCTGGAAGCTGGTGAGGCGGCGGTCACTGACATGCCGCCGCTCAAGCGTGTCCCGCCTGGTGGGTGAGCATCCACGACTGCAGCCCCAGCAGGGACAGCGCGCGGTCATAGCGCTCATCGACAGGCGTGTCGAAGATGATGGCCGAATCGGCATTCACGGTGATCCAGGCATTCTCGGCCAGCTCGGTCTCGAGTTGCCCCTCGCCCCAAGCCGCATAGCCCAGAGTGACCAGCACCCGGCGCGGCCCCACGCCTTCGGACAGCGCCTCGAGCACGTCCTTGGACGTGGTCATCTCGAGCCCGCCGGGAATCTGCATGGTCGACGCATAGGCCGTCTCACCATCCTCTTCCGTTCCCGCACGCATCGGATCGTGCAGCACGAATCCCCGTTCGGTCTGCACCGGGCCACCCTGGAAGACGGGTTCGTCGGTCAGATCGTCCCGGCCGAGCGAAAGATCGACCTTGGCCAGCAGGCTCTGTAGATTGATTTCCGAAGGCTTGTTGATGATGAGGCCGAGAGCGCCCTTCTCCGTGTGCTCGCAGAGATACACCACGCTCTTGGTGAATGACGAGTCCTCCATGCCCGGCATGGCGATCAGGAAGTGGTTCGTCAGGTTCATGGGCACGGGTTCAGACATGCCGCCATTTTACCGGCGATGGGGCGGCCTGCCCCGGGATCGGAAAGTGGGGACTTTTTCCGTAAGTCTTTCCAGGACATGCACAGGGCGAGTATCCGGCACCGCGGGCAGCCAAGTCCTAACCCCGCCCCAACGAAGCTCCAAGGCACGAGCTGCCATACATACCTCTTCCCAACTGACTCACGGCGGCTGGCTGAGCGGAGTGGGTTCGATGGGGTTGGCTGATTCAACTCCTGCTTTCTTGTTTGAGGGGGAGGCCGGGACTGCCCCCGGCCTCTGCCCTAAAAAAGACCTCGGCAAAAACAAAAGCCGCGAGACCCCATCCCGCGGCTTTCAAAGGAGGAACGAAGCAGCAGGCAATCAACCAGCCGCAGCGGCCTGGGCCTCCAGCATCGAGTAATGCTGCACCAACCCCAGCAATTCCTCGTCGGAGTATGGCTTGCCGAGGTAGTGATTCACCCCCAGCTCCATCGCATGTTCGCGATGCTTCTCCGCGATGCGCGAAGTGATCATGATGATCGGCAGGTCCTTCAGGCGCTGGTCCGCACGGATATTGCGCGCCAGGTCGAAGCCGTCCATGCGCGGCATTTCGATGTCGGACAGCACCACCGTCGGACGCTCTTCCTGCAGGCGCTCCAGTGCCTGCAGGCCGTCGGCCGCCAGGCTCACGCGATAGCCTTCGCGCTGCAGCAGGCGCTGCGTGACGCGACGCACGGTGATCGAATCGTCGACCACCAGCACCAGCGGTACCTGCGGCGTGCTCTGCGCAAGCGGCAGGGACGGTGCGGCCGGGGCGTCGCCATCCGCTGCCGCGTCGCTGCTGCGCTGCTGCGCCTGCGCCGCGGCGACCGTGGCCTCCTGCACCTTCTGGCCATACACCGTGGCCAGCGCCACCGGGTTGTAGATCAGCACGACGGCACCCGATGCCAGCACCGACATGCCGGCCATGCCGGGCAGACGCGAGAGCTGCGGGCCGAGGTTCTTCACCACGACTTCCTGGTTGCCCAGCACTTCGTCGACGTGCATGGCAATGCGCTGGGCCGCGCTTCGCAGGATCACGACCGGGCGGATCTTGGCGTTCGCCTCCGTGCTGTTCAGCGACGACTGCAGCAGTGCGCCGGACCAGTAGAACGGCAGGCTTTCATCGCCCTCCTCGAACGCCTGCGAGCTGTAGGCATTCGAGAGCTCCTGGGCGGTCGTGCGGCGCACGACCTCGACCAGGCTCGCGGGCACGCCGATCGACAGATTGCCCGCACGCAACATCACCACCTGCGTGACCGCAGTGGTCAGCGGCAGCACCAGCCGGAACGAGGAGCCCTGGCCCACGACGGTCGAGGTTTCGATGCGGCCGCCCAGCGAGTTCACCTCGGTTCTCACCACGTCCATGCCGATCCCGCGGCCCGACAGGCCCGTCACTTCGGTCGCCGTGGAGAAGCCCGGCATGAAGATCAGGTTCGCAGCCTCCACATCGCTCACCGGCATGTCGGGAGTGATCAGGCCGCGCTCGATCGCCTTCTCGCGGATGCGGCCCACGTTCAGGCCAGCGCCGTCGTCGCGGAACTCGACCGCCACGTCGTTGCCTTCCTGGCGCAGGGCAATGGTGATCGAGCCGTTCGCCGGCTTGCCCGCGGCAACACGCACCTCGGGGCTCTCGATGCCATGGCCCACGCAGTTGCGCAGCAAGTGCTCGAAGGCGGGTGTCATACGATCGAGCACGCCACGGTCCATCTCGATGGAGCCGCCCGCGATATCCAGCTTGATCTGCTTGCCCGTCTCCTTGGATGCCTGGCGCACCAGCGCATACAGGCGCTCGGAGATGCTGTCGAACTCCACCATGCGGGTGCGCAGCAGATCGCGCTGCAGTTCCCGCGCCTGGCGGCCCTGGCTGATCAGGTCGTCCTCGGCGCCTTCCATCGCGCGCTGCAGGTTGCGCTGCACGGTGGCCACGTCGTTGACCGACTCAGCCATCATGCGTGTCAGCTCCTGCACGCGGGTGAAGCGGTCGAACTCGAGCGGGTCGAAACCTGCCGCCGTGTCCTTGGACAGCGCCAGACGCGACTGCATCTGCGTTTCGGCCTGCACCTCGATGTCGCGCAGTTGCTGGCGCAGACGCTCGAGGTTGCCCGTCAGATCGGTCAGCGAGCTGCGCATCTGCACCATGCGTGCATCGAGGCGCGAGCGCGCGATCATCACCTCGCCGGCCTGGTTGACCAGGCGGTCGAGCAGCTGCGCACGCACGCGAACGGTCTGGCCCGCATGTGCGCGGACGCTCGCCAGTTGCAGCGTGAGCGGGCGCGCCACCTGGGCTGCGGATGCGGATGCGGATGTGCCCACTGGCATGGCGGCAGCGGTGACCTCGGCCACAGAAACCGCGGGCACCAGGGGAGGCTGCATTGCCACCACGAGTTCGGGCTGTACCGGAGGCTGGCCGCCCGCCTGGCGCAGCGCGACGAACGATTCCTGCAGCGCATCCAGCTTGGTGAGCAGCGGCTCGATGTCGTCGGTGTGCGCAGTGTCCTTGTCGATGTGCTCGACGTCGGTTTCCATGCGGTGCGCCATCTCGCCCAGGCGCATGGCGCCGGCAAGGCGCGCACTGCCCTTGAGCGTGTGCAGCGCGCGCAGCAGCTCGCTGCGTGCCGCCAGGTTTTCGGGGTTGGTCGACCATTGGCGCAGGGCTCCGCCCAGCGCCGGCAACAGTTCGATTGCCTCTTCCTCGAAGATCGGGAACAGATCGGGATCGATCACGTCCACCGCATCGAATTCATCGTGGTGGCTGATGGCCTTCATGCCCGAGTCGGGCTCCAGCGCCTGCAAGCCGGTGTGCTGTGGAACCGGCACCGAGAGGGCCGGCGCGACATAGCCGCGCACTGGCTCTGCCACTGCCGCGGCTTGCGATGCTACCGCTTCGGCCTGTGTCTCCTGCTCCGACAGCGGCGCCATGCCGCTGATCAGTTCGGAGTCCAGCACCTCCTGCAACTGCCCGATCAGCTGATGGCTCGGGTCCTTCAGGAATCCCGCCGCAAATTGGTGCAGCAGGCGGCGGATATCCTCGGCAACGGCCTGGAACACGGCCAGTTGGGCCGGCACCGCGTACTGCTGCGGCTGGATGTGCTGCAGGGCATGTTCGAGCATGCGCGCCATGTCCGACAGCGCGGAGAAACCCACCGTGGCGGAGCTTCCGGCCAGCGAATGCGCGCGGGCAATCGTCGACTCCGGCACCGGCTTGTTCGGCGCATCGTGCCAGATCTGCAGGTCGCTGATGAGCTTCTGCGACCACTCCTCCGCCTCGCTCAGGTAGACGTTGTAGAGCGGCAGCGAGATGCGCAGTGCGCCGATGACCTTGACGGATTCGTCCACCGCTTCCTGTGCTGTCTCCTGCACGGGCTGCTGTGGTTCGTCCACCTGTTCCGCCACATCTTCGGGCACAGGTTCTGCAGCAGATTCGGCAACAGGCTCGATCACTTCCTCCGACACGGGCTCGGCGGCCAGGGCAGGAGCGCTTTCCAGCGTGAAGTCGGAGATCGACTGCGGCACATCCACATGCTCGGCAAGCGCTTCCCGAGCGGGCTCGGCTGCGGGCTCTTCCTGCACGAATTCGGCCTCGAATTCATGCGATGCGAAGAACTCGTTTCCGGCGGCGGATGTCGGTACATCGCCCTGCGCGCCAGCGGCTTCCTGCTCCAGAGACAGCGAGGGCACGTCGATGTCGAGCGAGGACACCTCTGCGGACACCACGGGGGCCGCAGCAGCATCGGCCCGGACTTCTGCCTCGAACACGTCGAAGTCCACCTCCGGCAGTTCCTGCACCTGCAGGCCCTCTGCCGATGGGGACGCCTTCTCCTCCGGCTCGAGCGAGAGCGCGTCGGCCGGCTGCGGCTCCTCGATGGCGGGGAGCGCATCGAGCGACAGCGCCTGCGCCCGTGCCTCGAGCTTGCGATCGAGGATGCCCGGAGCAAACGCTTCGTCCGTCAGGCCGAGGTTGGGCAGTTCGTGCGGCTCGAGGTTGGCCACATGCACTTCGCGCCGTGGCCCTTCCCTGGGTTGCTCCGCGAGTTCGGCCATCAGCGTTGCTTCCTGGGCCTGCTCGAACACCGAGAAGTCGATTTCCTGCACCGTGGCGGGGTCGATGGCCGGCACGGCCGCAGCAGGCTCGGCCACATCGGCGGTGTCCAGCTCGAATGGCAGGGTCGCGCTGAAGTCGGGCACAGGCTCGCTGTCCAGGGCCGACGCATCGGCTGCTGCCGTGCCTGCGTCTACGACGCCATCGGTACCCGGTTCAAGTTCCGGCAGATCGAAGACGGCGGCGCCTTCGGCAACGGCCGGCACCTCTGCCTCGGGCACGACGGCCGCTGCGGTAAACGCCAGCGGAACCAGGCGCCCCTCCGTGCGCATGGCATCGGCCGATGCGCAGAACACCTTCGGGTTCCAGCCGGCGGCGTTGCCTGCAGATATGTCGTCCACCCAGCGCGCGAAGGCGTTCAGGGTGTCGGCCGACAGCGTCAGCAGATCGGGCTGCACGGGCTTCTGCTCCGCGAGCCAGGCATTGAGCACCTGCTCCATCGACCAGGCGGCTTCGCCGAAGTCGTTCAGGCCCACCATGCGCGAGCTGCCCTTGAGCGTGTGGAATGCACGGCGCAGCGTCGTCTGCTCGCTCAGGTCGGACGGGGTCCGCACCAGCGTCTCGATGGCAGCGTTGCCGTTGCCGATCACCTCGCGCGCTTCCTCCAGGAAGATCTGCAGCAGTTCATCGTCTTCCTCGCCGGGCGCGGGCATCGGGGCCGATGCGGGCGGCTGGATGGGTTCGACGGCAATGGTGACGGGCGAATCGACGGGCGCCATGGCGCTGTTGTCGAGCTCCAGGTCGAAGCCGAGGTTTTCCAGCTCGCGCGACGTGGTGGGAGCAACGCTGTCTGGCTGCACCGATGCCTGCGGCACTGCTGCGGCCACGTTCAGCGGGCTTGCGACCGGCGCGGCCTCTGGCACGGACGGGGCCAGCGGCGCAGCGCCACGCGCATCCACCGCGCCGTCCACTGCAGCCGGGTGATCGTCCGCGCGATGCTGCTTGGCCCGGCCCATGACCAGCTTGAGCTCGCCCTGTGCCTCATCGTAGACGAAGAGCTTGCGCGCCATCGTGCGCTGGTAGCTCAGCATGTCGATCAGGAAGCCGAGGGCCCCCAGGCTGCTGCCCAGCTTCTCGAAAACCGCAGGACGCTCCTCTTCGGGCACGGTGCCGACCACCAGGCGCTCCACGGTATCGCGCATGTGCACCACGGCATGCGATGCCTGGTCGAGACCCAGCACCGACAGCACGCCGCGCATCTGCCCCAGGCGGCCCGGCACGTTGTTCAGCACGGACACATCTTCCGGCGTACGGAAGAACTGGTCCATCGATTTTTCCGCATCGGCCAGCGTGGCACGCAGTTCATCGACCACGCTGCCCATGGTCTGGTGATCGCTGACGCGGCGGTACAGCTCCTCCATCCAGGACTCGAGCGGCTGCGATTCGCCACCAGCCACCACGCCGTCGAGGCGTTGGGCCAGGCGCTGTGCGCGCTCGCCCATGTGCTCCTGCGCCACGTCGAGTTCTTCGAACGAGGCCTGCAGGTACAGCACCGCGGTGGCCACCTCCATGGCCAGCGCGGGCGCAGGGGGCTCGCCGCTGCGTGCCGTGGCTTCCACGGCATGCGTGAGCGCGGCCGCCAGCGGCTCGCTGCCCGGATGCAGCTTGCGCAGCGAGTCGCAGACCAGGCTGAACTGGTCCACCGAAGGCTTGAGCTTGTTGCGGTCGCCGCCAGCCAGCGCCGACCATGTCTCGGTCGCCGTGCCGATGCGCTTGCGCGCCTGCGCGAGCACGGCGGGGTCATACAGGCCAAAGCGCGCGACGTTGTAGTCGACAGGCTGGTGGCGCTGCAGATTGAATGCATTGCGCACGGCGTCGAGCGCCGGCGTGGCCGGCTGCGAGGCCGCGCCTTCGGGTGCCTTCGCCTGTGCACAGAAGAACAGCAGTTCGTGCATCAGGCGGTCGGCGATGGTGCGATCACCCTTGGCAAGCGTTGCGTACTGCAGCAGGACGCGCGAAGCCACCCGCTTCACGTAGACATCCGGCTTGACGAGGCCCGCAACCAGCGCTTCGAAGAAGCCGCTGCAGACCTTCCAGAACGAACGGATCTGCTTGTCGGCCTCGCCGGCCGCGAAACCCTGGCACAGCTGGAACAGCTCGGCATCCGCGCCCTGGTCGCCGCCCTTGATGATGCGCAGCACCGCATTGTCGAGCTTGCCCCGCGCCTCGGCGTCGTAGCCTTGTGCCGGCACGGTGATCGCCATCTCGGGCTCGCGGAAGCGCCGCTCCACAGGCCACAGGTCGGCCGGATGCACGCGCTCCACGCCATTCAGCGCCTGCGCCTCGCGATACTGCGGGAACAGCGACACGGCGGAAACCTGCTTGCCCGCCAGCACGCTCTCCAGATAGGCAACGAGTGCAAAGCTGGCACGTTCGATCGTGTTGGCCACCTCGTCGGTGCACAGCTCGGGGCGTTGCACATATTTCTGCACCGCCGATTCAAGCGCACGCAGGATCAGCGCGGGCGAGACCATGCCCACCATGTCCAGCGCACCGCTGGCCTGGTGCAGCTGCTGGCGCGCGATGCGCAGCGGACCGACGTCAAGGGATGCCAGATCGGATTCGCGGGCGACTTCTGCGTCGCGCACAAAGCGGCGCATCGCCTTGACCGTTCCATCCAGCGATTTGCGGAGTTCATCAAGCACCCACGCGAGCGGACCCAGGTCCTGCTCGCCGTGTGTCCAATCAGTGACCGAAGCGTTCACAGCCTCAAGAGATGACATGGATTCGTCCCCGGCCCGCGAAGGGCCAGTTCGTTAAAGAGGAAACAACAGCTCAGGCAATCTTGAAACGCGAAACGGATTGGCGAAGCTCCTCGGCCACCTGCGACAGCTCTCGCACCTGCTGGGCCGTCGTACGCGTACCCTCTCCGGTCTGCTCCGTCACCGCGAAAATGTGCTGGATGTTCTCGGCCACTTCGTTGGCGAGTTCGGCCTCGCGCGATGTGGAAGTCGAGAACTGCTCGATCAGGTCGGACAGACGGCGCGACACGCGGTCGATCTCCGTCAGTGCAGTACCGGCGGAGTCGGACAGGCGAGCCCCTTCCACCACACCCTGCGTGGAACGCTCCATGGCGGCCACGGCATCCTGGGTGTCGGTCTGAATCGCCTTCACGAGCGCCGAAATCTGGCGCGTGGCGTCCGCGGAGCGTTCAGCAAGGCGCTGCACTTCTTCCGCAACCACCGAGAAGCCCCGGCCCGCTTCACCGGCCGATGCGGCCTGGATGGCGGCGTTCAGGGCCAGCACGTTGGTCTGTTCGGTAATGTCGGAAATCAGTTCGGTGATTTCACCAATCTCCTGCGACGATTCACCCAGGCGCTTGATCCGCTTGGAGGTGTCCTGGATCTGGTCGCGGATCGAGTTCATACCGCCGATGGCGTTCTGCACGGCGGTCAGGCCCTGGTCGGCAGCCTGCAGCGACTGGCGCGCAACCGATGCCGATTCCTGCGCCTGCACCGACACGTCGTTAATACGGTTCGCCATCTCCAGAACCGAGCGGCCGGTTTCGCGAATCTCGCGCAGCTGTTCGGTGGAAGCCGCCAGCAGTTCGGTCGAGGTGGCGTCCACCTGTGCCGTCGTCTGTGCCACGCGGGTCGCGGTGTTCTGCACCGAACCCACCAGCTGACGCAATTCTTCCACCGTGTAGTTCACCGAGTCGGCAATGGCGCCGGTGATGTCCTCTGTCACGGTCGCTTCCTGTGTCAGGTCGCCTTCAGCAACCGACTGCAGTTCGTTCATCAGACGCAGAATGGCGGCCTGGTTCGCGTCGTTCACGCGCTTGGCTTCCTGCTCCTGGCGCTTCGCATCGCGCTGCATCGATTCGGCGGCCGCCTGGCGATTGCGGGAGTCGCCCAGCTGAACGCGGGAAATACCGATACCGCAGAACACGACGAACACACCGGCCAGCACCAGTGCGATCAGTTGGCCGATGCCGATACCGCTCTGGTCGGACAGCTTGGTCTGCAGTTGCTCCAGGCCGCGGCGCAGCGGCTCGCTGTCCGCCACGATGGCGGATTGCGCTTCACGCGCGGACACCAGGCCTTGCAGGTTGCCCAGGATCGCACCCGCCTGGGTGCGTGTTTCGTCATAGAGCTTGATCAGGCCTTCCAGCTGCTCGCGCGTCTGCGCATCGCGGCTGGCGGGCAGGCGCAGTTCGGAGCTGCCGTCAAGCAGGCCCTGGGCGATCTCCTTGAAGGAGTTCAAGTCCTTGCCCAGCAGGAACACGGCCTCGGGGCTCACGCCTTCGGTCGTCTGGAATTCGTTGGCGGACTTGCCGATACGCTGGGTCAGCATCACGAGCTGGCCGGCGGCGGAGATTTCTGCGGACGATGCGTTCTGCTGCAGCTTGAGCGAGGACACCGTCTCCGCGATCTCCAGCAGGTCGGCCGACTGGCGGTTGATGGTGCGCAGAGCGTCACCCACCTGGGTCAGGATCTTCTGCTGGCTCATCACCACCTTGGCGTTGCGCTCTGCGCGCTCGACCAGGGGGGAGATCGCATCCAGGTCGGCCTTGAAGTTGTCGCCAAGCGACTGCACGCCCAGTTCGCTGTCGCCGCTGTTCAGTGCGTTGACGTTGCGACCCAGCACGGTGGAGCTTTCCTTCACGTCCGGGAATGCCTGGTTGGCACCCACCAGAGCCTGCGACACCGCCTTCGCAAGACGCTGCGACTGCATCAGCGACTGGCCCGTCGCCGTGAGCTGCTGCGCCACGCGATTGGACTGCTGCAGCACCCAGCCGGCGATCAGCGCCAGCACGACAAGGCCGATACCCAGGAGCAGCAGCAGCTTGCGCTGGTGGGCAGCAGGCGATGCACGGCCCAGCAGCGGCAGCGACACGACGTCCTGGTTGGCAAAGTCATCATCGTCGCCGAATTGCGAGGGCTGGCTGGGATCGCCCTGCACGCTGTACATGCCCTCGTTCTGGAACGAATCGGCCATGGAGCCGGCGACCAGGGAGTCCTGCTCGGATGCACCGATCGCCGGGTCTGCGCCTTCAGCGGACTTGGCGTCCTTGCGCTTGAATAGTTTGTCAAGTGAAAAAGACATAGTGCAGCCTTACAGAAAATCTCAAACGCCAATATCAAACGCCGACGTCAAACACCGATACTCAGGAACGCTTGGCTCTGGGCCATCGCCTGCAGATTCAGTTCCTGCCAGAGCGCGCCCTGTCCATCGGTGTAGCGCGTGCCGAAGAACTCGGGTGCGCCTTCGGCCGGGGGTTCGGAAGACACAAAGGCATCCGTGCCGCGCAGGCCGAGCAGCCTGTCCACGAGGAGCGCCGAATTGACTTCCAGAGCCGGATTCATCGCCAGCAGGCTCGAGTCGGCCAGGCTCTGCTCGGTGCGCGCGACGGCAGTGCCCGCAAGCCCTCCCAGATCGACCACGCCCATGAGCGAGCCCCGCAGGTTGGCCACGCCCAGAAACCAGGGGTGCGTATAGGGAACCGCCTGGACACCGTTCCAGGGAAAGATTTCACCGGCATGCCCGAGAGGCAGCAGGTAACGCTCGCCAGCGGTTTCCACTGCCAGCCAGGACGACACGTTCGAGCCCTCTGCCTTGGCCGCCTGGAGGCGACTGGCAAGTCGGGTCTGGAGCTCTCTGAGGGCTTCGCGATTGGCCATGGATCCGCTAGGTAGTTTTCAGGAGGAGTTCGTCAGTTCAGCGCGTCGATCTTGGCCTGCAGTTCGGCCGGATCGACGGGCTTGGTGATGTAGCCGCGCGCGCCCTGGCGCATGCCCCAGACGCGGTCGGTTTCCTGGTTCTTGCTCGTGCACATGATGATCGGCACATCGGCAAACAACGGATCGCGCGAGATCGTGCGGGTGAGCTGGAAGCCGTTCTGGCCGGGCATCACGACGTCCATCAGGATCAGGTCGGGCTTCTCTTCCGCGAGGCGCTTGATCGCCTCGTCCGCGTTTTCCGCGGTGCGCACCTGCAGACCGCGCTTTTGCAGCAAATCGGTCAGATACATCAATTCAGTTTTCGAATCATCGACAACCAGCACTTTCTGAATTGGCATTACTTAACTCCTTGATCCATGTTGCCGAACTGCTGCACAGCCTGCAGCAGCTGGTCTTTTGTAAACGGTTTGGTGAGGTATTCCTGACAGCCGACCATGCGGCCGCGCGCCTTGTCGAACACACCATCCTTGGAAGACAGCATGACCACGGGCGTGTCAGCGTACTTCGCGTTGCGCTTGATGATGGCGCATGTCTGATAGCCATCGAGCTTGGGCATCAGAATGTCGCAAAAAATCAATTGCGGCTGAAAGTCGTTGATCTTCGAGAGCGCGTCGAAACCGTCATCGGCCAGCAGCACGTCGTGGCCACCCTGCTTGAGAAAGATTTCTGCGCTGCGTCGAATGGTGTTGCTGTCATCGACAACAAGCACTTTGAACGTAGGATTTGCTTCTGTAGTCAATTTCTACCGCTCCCGGGAATCTGAAAATCGCAAAGGCGATAGTTCTGCGTCAAATCTGCACCATCTCGAAATCTTCCTTCCGAGCGCCGCATTCCGGACATGTCCAATTCATGGGTACCTGTTCCCATGGCGTATTCGGTGGAATACCATGCTCGGGAGCCCCCTCCGCCTCGTCATAGATCCACCCGCAAATCAAACACATCCAAGTTTTCGAGTCTGTCACAGCTTAAATAGCCTTCACATAGAATGCAACGATTGTATCTAGACATCACGAAGAGATGCAGCTTTCGTGCCACCGGCTACGCTGGCACCTGTACATGAAACAAGACCCCACACTTCCCCATTCCACCCCGTCGGAGAACGACGGTTCCGAAGAGGTCGCGGGCGCTGTCTGCGCAGTGACGTTCAACGCCAATGACCCCAGCGGGGCCGGAGGATTGATGGGAGACGCCATCGCCATGGCCTCCGTTGGCGCGCATGCTCTGACTATTGTGACCGGCACTTATGTCCGGGATACAACAGAGATTGTCGATTTCTTCCCTATTGACGACGAAGCTGTTTCAGATCAAGCACGTACCGTCTTCCAGGATATGCCGGTGCAGGCCATCAAGGTCGGGTTTGCGGGAAGCCCCGAGAATCTGGCCGTGATCGCCGAGCTGGCGGCCGACTATGCGGAGGTTCCGGTGGTCGCCTACATGCCCAACCTTTCCTGGTGGAGCGACGACCTCATTGACCAGTATCTGGATGCCTTCCAGGAATTGATGCTTCCGCAAACCTCCGTGTTGGTAGGAAACCACAGCACCCTGCGCCGCTGGCTGCTTCCCGACTGGGACAGCGACCGCCCGCCGACTGCGCGCGAGATCGCCATGGCTGCCTCGCAGCTCGGCGTGTCCTACACGCTCGTGACCGGCGTGCCCGTGGACAACCAGCATTTCGACAACGTGCTCACATCGGGCCAGGCGATTCTGGGCAGCGGACAGTTCGAGCGGCTCGAGGTCAGCTTCGCCGGCGCCGGCGATACCCTCTCCGCCGCGCTCGCAGCGCTCATCGCCTGTGACAATGACCTCGGCGATGCCACGCGCGAGGCACTGCTCTACCTGGATGGTTGCCTGATGGCAGGTTATCGCCCGGGCATGGGCCAGCTGCTCCCCGACCGCATGTTCTGGGCCCAGCCCGATGACGACGAAGAAGACGACGAATCGTCCTCCGAATCCGGCGACGTCCCGGACGTCGATGCTTTTCAGATTCCTCCTCATGACACATCCCACTGATTCAAACGTTTCCCTCTTCGAGCGCGCCAAGCAGGTCATCCCTGGCGGCGTGAACTCGCCCGTGCGCGCCTTCGCTGCGGTGGGCGGTACCCCGCGCTTCGTGGAACATGCGCTGGGCGCGTACTTCTGGGACACCAACGGCCAGCAGTTCACCGACTACATCGGCAGCTGGGGTCCCATGATCCTGGGCCACGGCCACCCCGAGGTGATCGCCGAAGTCCAGAAGGCCGTTCTCGAAGGCTTCTCCTATGGTGCTCCGACCGAGCGCGAAGTGCAGCTGGCCGAGGCCATCCTGAGGATCATGCCGTCGATGGACATGGTGCGCCTTGTCAGCTCGGGCACCGAAGCCGGCATGAGCGCACTGCGCCTGGCCCGGGGCTTCACGGGCCGCAACAAGATAATCAAGTTCAATGGCTGCTACCACGGCCATGCGGATTCGCTGCTGGTGAAGGCCGGCTCGGGCCTGGCGACCTTTGGCGCGTCGTCTTCCGCCGGGGTGCCTGCCGACGTGGTCAAGGACACCATCGTCCTCGAATACAACGACATCGGCCAATTGGAAGAAGCCTTTGCCAAGCTGGGCGGCGAGATCGCCTGCGTGATCATGGAGCCCATTGCAGGCAACATGAACTTCGTGCGTGCCTCGGTGGACTTCACGCGCCGCATCCGCGAGCTCACGCGGGAACATGGCGCACTGATGATCTACGACGAGGTCATGACGGGATTCCGCGTCGCGCTCGGCAGCGCGCAAAGCCTGTATGCCCGGCAGATCGCAGGATTCCAGCCCGACATCACGGTGATGGGCAAGGTGATCGGCGGCGGCATGCCCATGGCAGCGTTCGGCGCGCGGCGCGAGATCATGGAAAAACTCTCGCCGCTCGGCCCCGTGTACCAGGCAGGCACGCTGTCGGGCAATCCTATCGCCACGGCCTGCGGATTGAAGACACTGGAACTCATCAGCCAGCCGGGCTTCCACGATGCCCTGCACGCGCGCACCGGACGCCTGATGGCCGGCCTCAAGCAGGAAGCCGATGCGGCGGGCCTGCCCTTCAGCGTGGATCACCAGGGTGGCCTGTTCGGCTTCTTCTTCCTGCCCGAGCTGCCCACCAGCTACCCGCAGGTCATGAAGACCGACGGCAAGGTGTTCAACAAGTTCTTCCATGGCATGCTCGACCGCGGCCACTATTTCGCGCCCGCCCTCTACGAGGCCGGATTCGTGAGCAGCGCCCACACCGATGCGGACGTGGACAAGACGGTCGAGGCGGCGCGCGAGGTGTTCCGGACACTGTAGGAACGTGGGTCTGCGGAGTGCATGACAGCACTCCGTGAGGAGCAATACGGGGAAGCCCTTCCCGCACAACACCCCGCCGGCCGCCGCATTCTTCTAAGATCGCGACGGGCCGGCCGGTCGGCGCTTCATGACGGTGTCATCGCGCATTGCAAGACTGGTCGGAGTACAACTCCAACCCGTCCATGCCATGCGGCCGAACCGTCTCATCAATCTCATCGAACAATCCCCGGCAGCGTCCTCTACGAGCCGACGCACCTTCGTCCGGCAGCTCGCCTGGGGCGCAGCCGCCGGCCTGAGCGGCACGCTCGCGGCCTGCGGCGGGGGTGGCTCCGACAATGGCACCGACCCCCAGGTCCAGTACCTGCATGGGGTCGCCAGCGGTGATCCGCTCACCGACCGCGTGATCCTGTGGACGCGCGTCTCGCCCGTCAGCGTGTTCGTGGGCGACATCGCCGTGCAGTGGGAAGTCGCGAGCGACAATGGTTTTCAGCGCATCGTCGCGCAGGGCCAGGCCCGCACGTCGGTGGACCAGGACTACACCGTCAAGGTCGACGTCGCGGGCCTGCAGCCGGCATCGGTCTACTACTACCGCTTTCGCGTGGCCACGCAGGCCTCGCAGGTCGGCCGCACCAAGACGCTGCCGCAGGGCGCCGTCAAGCAGGTCAAGCTGGCCGTGTTCTCATGCGCCAATTTCCCGCAAGGCTTCTTCAACGTCTACGGCGACGCGGCGACACATGCCGACGTGGACGCGGCGGTTCACCTGGGCGACTACATCTACGAATACGAAAAAGGCGTCTATGCCTCGCCGCAGGCCGCCGCCATGGGCCGCGTGGTCGATCCGGTCAATGAGACCGTCACGCTCAAGGACTATCGGCTGCGCCACGCGCAGTA
Organism: Diaphorobacter ruginosibacter; assembly: GCF_014395975.1. NCBI lineage: Bacteria > Pseudomonadati > Pseudomonadota > Betaproteobacteria > Burkholderiales > Comamonadaceae > Diaphorobacter > Diaphorobacter ruginosibacter. Next base: position 4,255,290 of record NZ_CP060714.1, read on the forward strand.
CAAGACCGACGCGCAGTTGCAGAAGCTGCATGCGCAGATGCCGATGATTGCCGTCTGGGACGACCATGAAATCTGCAACGATACCTGGAGGGATGGCGCCGAAAACCACCAGCCATCGGCCGAAGGGGACTTCGCGGTGCGCAAGGCCGCCGCGATCAAGGCGTACCACGAGTGGATGCCCACGCGCGTGGGCCGTGCGGAGATCATCTACCGCAGCTTTGCCTTCGGCGACCTGCTTGCGCTGCACATGCTGGACACACGCGTCATCGGCCGCGACCAGCAGCTCGACTACGCCAAGCTGCTCAGTGTGCCCGCAGCGCAGTTGCCTGCCACGCTGCAGGCCGCGCTCGGCGACCCGGCACGCGAGCTCATGGGCAGCACGCAGACCGCATGGCTGCAGCAGGGCATGGCGGCCTCCAGGGCGACCTGGCAGGTGCTCGGCCAGCAGGTCGTGATGGGCCGCATGAACGTGCCCGCGCCCTTGCTGCTCGGCTTCATGGGCCTGCCAGGCGGCGTCTCGGTGGGTGAGTATCTGCGCATCGCAACGCTTGCGCGGACCCGCCCAGAGCAGCTCACTGCAGCGGACAAGGCCGTGCTCGCGCAGCCGAGCATCCCCTACAACCTCGACGCCTGGGACGGCTACGCAGCGGCGCGGGAACGCGTGCTCGCGATGAGCCAGCAGCTCGGCAAGAACCTCGTGGTGCTCTCGGGGGACACGCACAACGCCTGGGCCAGCGTGCTCAAGACACAGGGCGGCGCCGCCGTGGGAGTCGAGTTTGCAACGGCATCGGTGAGCTCGCCGGGCTTCGACGCCAACCTGTCCATCGAGCCGCCGGTCCTGAAAAATGCCCTCGAGACGCTGATCCCCGACCTGCGCTACTGCGACACGGCACGACGCGGCTACATGATCGTGACGGCAACGTCCGAGGCCTGCACATCACAATGGATCTATGTGGATACGGTGACCAGCACCACCTACAAGGCCAGTGCCGATGCCAGCTGGAAGGTACTCGCCGGGCGCCCCGGCGAGTTGGTCAAGGCCTGACCTGGCTGGCCGCCTCGGGGGCGGCGGGCGGCACCGCCATCACCCAGGCCGCCATCTGCTGCGATTGTTCCGGTGTGATCTGCGGATGGCGCGGCATGATCACGTTGCCCCAGATGCCTACGCTGCCTTCGCGGATCCGGCGTGCGAGGTGCTCCACTGCATAAGCCTCCCCCGCATACCGGGCCGAGATCGCCTCGAAGGACGGGCCCACGAAATGGCGCTGCATTCCGTGGCAGCGCATGCAGTCCGAACCCTCGATGAGTGCCTTGCCGGCAGCGAGCTCGGGCCGCGCCTCGAGCATGGATTTCATCGCATCGGCGGCGGGCGTGGGGCGCATGATGAGCCAGCCCACGTTGAGCACGCCGAATGCGATCAGCGCCATGAAGATCACGATCGCCCAGCCAATCCACCTGGGGCGGCGGGGCACATCGTCTTCGTCGTAGCTATCCGTCACGTCGGGAAGATCAGTGACGGAAGTGACGCACGCCGGTGAACACCATGGCCACGCCGCGCTCGTTCGCCGCGTCGATCACTTCCTGATCGCGCATCGAGCCACCGGGCTGGGCGACGCAGGTAGCGCCCGCATCCACCACCACGTCCAGGCCGTCGCGGAACGGGAAGAACGCATCGCTCGCCACGACCGTGTTCTGGAGCGTGAGCTTGGCCGCCTCGGCCTTGATCGATGCGATGCGCGCGGAATCAAGGCGCGACATCTGGCCCGCGCCCACGCCCATGGTCATGCCGTTCTTGCAGAACACGATGGCGTTGGATTTCACGAACTTCGCCACCTTCCAGGCGAACAGCAGGTCCTGCAGCTCTTGCGGCGTGGGCTGCTTCACGGTGACGATCTTCAGGTCGGCCAGCTGCAATTCGTGGTTGTCCGCCGACTGCAGCAGGATGCCCGAGCCCACGCGCTTGGATTCCACGGCGTTGCGGCCGTTGTCCCAATCGGTCTTGCCGCCCTGGGGCAAGGCAATCTTCATCAGTCGCACGTTGACCTTCGCCTTGAAGATCTCGAGCGCCTCGGCGCTGAACTCGGGCGCCATCAGCACTTCGACGAACTGCTTGGACACCGCTTCGGCAGCGGCCTTGTCCACGGGGCGGTTGAACGCGATGATCCCGCCGAACGCGCTGGTCGGATCGGTCTGGAAGGCCTTGGCATAGGCCTGGTGTGCATCCTTGCCCACGGCCACGCCGCAGGGGTTGGCATGCTTGACGATCACACAGGCCGGCTCGTCGAAGCTCTTCACGCATTCCCATGCGGCATCGGCGTCGGCGATGTTGTTGTACGAGAGCTCCTTGCCCTGCAGCTGCACGCCCGTGGCGAGCGAGCCGGGGGCCGGGTACAGGTCGCGGTACCACGCGGCCTGCTGGTGGCTGTTCTCGCCGTAGCGCAGATCCTGGATCTTGATGAACTGGGCATTCGCCTGGCCGGGGAATGCGGTGCGCTCGGGCACGTATTCCTCGGACAGCTTCTCGTCCTCGAACTTCACCGACGACAGATAGTCGGAGATCGCGCCGTCATACTGGGAAATGCGATTGAACGCGGCCACCGAGAGCTCGAAGCGCAGCTTGTTGGACAGCTTGCCGCCCGCCCTCAGCTCGGCCAGCACGGCATCGTACTGGTCGGCGGCCGTCACAACGCCCACGTCCTTCCAGTTCTTCGCGGCGGAGCGCACCATCGCGGGACCGCCGATGTCGATGTTCTCGATGGCGTCGGCCAGCGTGCAGCCCGCCTTGGCAACGGTGGCCTCGAAGGGATAGAGGTTCACCACCAGCAGGTCGATGGTGTCGATGCCGTGCTCCTGGAGAGCCGCCATGTGCTCGGGCAGGTCGCGGCGCGCAAGCAGGCCACCGTGCACCTTGGGGTGCAGCGTCTTCACGCGGCCATCCAGCATCTCTGGGAACTGCGTGACTTCGGCCACCTCGGTCACGGGCAGGCCCTTGTCGGCCAGCAGCTTGGCGGTGCCGCCAGTGGACAGCAGCTTCACGCCGAGGTTGTGCAGGGCTTGCGCAAATTCGACGATGCCGGTTTTGTCGGAGACGGAGATCAGTGCTTTCATTTTGTACAGCGAAGGTTCAAGTCAATGGATCGTGGACGACCTTGCAGGCCGCTCGCTGCAAGATCTTTCCGCGTCGCCGGGCAGCGGCCGCGGTGTGTGGTTCTTTCAGCTCACAGCAGCTTGTGCTCCACAAGCTTCTTGCGCAGCGTGTTGCGGTTCAGGCCCAGCCATTCCGCCGCACGCGACTGGTTCTCGTTGGCGTGGGTCATCACCACCTCCAGCAGCGGCTTTTCGACCAGGCGGATGACCATGTCATACACGCCGTCGGGAGACTCCCCATCCAGATCGCGGAAATAGCTTTGCAGGCTCTCGCGAACGGACTCTTCAATGTTGTTCTTGCTCATGGGTCGATTCCCTGAATTCCAATGCTGCGTCAGTCGATGGCGCAATTTCAACGCGCGGCAGGCGATCCATCCGTGCGCCCAGCGCATCGAAGTAGTCGGCCACCGCACGCCATTGCGCAGCGCAGTCATCCAAAGTGTTGATGTATTGCCTCAAGGCATCGCCGCCGGGCAGCGCGCGCACATACCAGGCGATGTGCTTGCGCGCGCTGCGCACGCCGGTCAGCTCGCCGTAGAGCTGGTAGTGATCCTGCAGATGGTCGAGCAGCAGCTTGCGCACCTCGGCCACCAGCGGCGGCGCGAGATGCTCGCCCGTCGCGAGGAAGTGCCCGATTTCCCGAAAGATCCAGGGCCTGCCCTGCGCCGCACGCCCCACCATGACGGCATCGGCCCCGGTGATGGCAAGCACGTCGCGCGCCTTCTCGGGACTGTCGATGTCACCGTTGGCGACCACCGGCACCCCCACGGCATTCTTCACCGCCGTGATGGTGTCGTACTCGGCCGACCCCTTGTAGCCCTGCTCGCGCGTGCGGCCGTGCACCGTCAGCATCTGGATGCCCACGCCCTCGAAGGCGCGCGCCAGCGTGACGGCATTGCGATGTTCGTCGCACCAGCCCGTGCGCATCTTGAGCGTGACCGGCACCTTGTAGGGCACGGCCGCCTCGACCACGACCTGGGCGATCTCCACGGCCAGCTTCTCGTTCTGCATGAGCGCGGAACCCGCCCATTTGTTGCAGACCTTCTTGGCCGGGCAGCCCATGTTGATGTCGATGATCTGGGCGCCACGCTCGATGTTGTAGACCGCGGCCTCCGCCATCATCTCGGCATCGGTGCCGGCAATCTGCACGGAGATCGGCCCCGGTTCACCCTCATGGTTCGCGCGGCGCGATGTCTTCAGGCTGTTCCACAGATCCTTGCGCGACGTGACCATCTCGCTGACCGCGTAGCCCGCACCCAGCGCCTTGCAGAGCTGGCGGAAAGGCCGGTCGGTGACACCCGCCATTGGCGCAACAAACAGGTTGTTTGCCAATGGAATAGGGCCGATGTGCAGGGCGGACATAGGGGAGTGTGCTGAAAAATGCGGCAATGCGCTTGAAAAGAGGCGCGATTATACCTGCCCAAATTTTAGGCAAACGGGAATACCGACAAGGCCAACGCGGATGGTGGGGCTCCCGCTTGACGGCGGGCACCCACTGGGCATCCTCCCCACAGGGGAGGGACATGGCGCCGGCCCTACACTTGAAGCCCTATGGAAATCTGGCTGCATCAACTGCTGGAATGGCTTGCCCTGCCCCAATTCGGGCTGAGCACGGTGTTTCTGGTGTCGTTCATCTCGGCAACGCTGCTGCCGCTTGGCTCGGAGCCGGCGGTGTTCGGCCTCATCAAGCTCAACCCGGACCTGTTCTGGCCCGCGGTGCTGGTGGCGACCGCCGGCAACACGCTCGGCGGCATGGTGAGCTGGTGGATGGGCCTCGGCGCACACAAGGCCTGGGACGCCGCCCGGCGGCGGCGCCTCGCCGGGCATCCGGAGCTGACCCACGACGCCAAGCCGCCGCGCGAACTCACGCGCACCGAGCGCCGCGTGCGCATCTGGCTACGCCGCTTCGGGGCCAAGACCTGCCTGCTGAGCTGGCTGCCGGTGGTGGGCGACCCGCTGTGCGCCGTGGCCGGATGGATGCGCCTGCCGTTCTGGCCCTGCGCAGGCTACATGGCGATCGGCAAGTTCCTGCGTTACCTGGTGATGACGACCGTGCTGCTGCACGCGGTGTCCATCTGAAGGACCGGGGCTGCGGAAGGCTAGGGAGCCTCTGCAAGACCCTCGCCAATCGGCTGGACGCGGATCGCCCGAGGCCGCGTTCAGACGATGGCAGGGAGTTTTGCAGAGGCTCCCTAGGGCAGGAATGCCGGCGACAGCAGGCGAAGCCCCACCGAGATCCAGCGATCCCCTCCGCCGCCGAAGCGGTTGCCGTAGGTGGTGTCGACCTGCACCCGCTCCGGCACCAGCCAGTAGCGCACGCCCATCTGGTAGTGCGGCTTGCCGTCCGCCGCGCCGAAGGTCTCGGCGATCAGGAAGGTGCGTTCGCTGAGCTGCGCCTCGCTGCCCAGTCCCCAGGTGACGTGGTTTCGCCGCGTGCCCTGGTCGCGCTGCCAGCCCACATTGGCATGCAGCACGAATCGGTCATCGAGGAAGGAAAAGCTCGCGGGAACATAGCCATACCAGTTGCGACCACCTCCGGCACCCGGATCACGCATCGTGCCCAGCGCAAGACCCCAGCCCCAGCCGTTGGCATCAAGCGGCTTGAACAGGGTCTTGCCCTGCAGCACCTGCGCCGAACCACGCGTGGATCCCCCGCTCTCGCGCGTGACTGCACCGCCCACGGTCACCTCCAGGTTGCCCGTGAAATTGCAGGCGGGCTGTGCCCAGAATTCGTTGGTGCCGTCCTGGTTGCGGCGCGCCCAGCTCTCGACCTGGCAGGCCTTGGGATCGACGACGCGTGCATCATCGGTGATCATCGGGCGCGCGGCCCGCGCATCGGGCGCGCCGAGCGTCAGCAGCGCCAGCATTGCCGCCGTCGACAGACACGCGGCCCCGTTGTGTCGTTGGAATTTTCCTGTCATGTGCGCCCGTTTCCAGTCTCGTTTCACCCTCGAAAGCGGGCGCATTATCACGCAGGCAGGTGACGCATTCGTGTCCCGACGCAGAGCGTTACAGCCACTCGCGCTCGGGCCGCCTCAATCCACTCGCAAACCCAGCTGCCGGCTCAGATCGGCATAGCGATCGATGTCGGATGCAATCAATCGTCCGAATTGCTGAGGACTCTGCTCCTGCTGCACATATCCCTGCGCCTGCAGCGACTGCTGCATGGCGGGATCGCGCAGGATCGCGGCCAGCACGGCATGCAGATGCTCGATCACCGGCACGGGCGTGGCAGCGGGCGCGAGCAGGCCGTGCCATTGCTGCGCCTCGAATCCTGGCGCGCCCTGCTCCGCTACCGTGGCCACGCCCGGCAACTGCGCGAGGCGGTGCACGGACGTCACCGCAATCGCACGCACGCGGCCGGCCTCGATCATGGGGGCCGCGCTGCTGGCCGTCACCATGCCGAGCGGCACCTGCCCCGATGCCACGTCGGTGATGGCCGGCCCGCAGCCCTTGTAGGGAACGTGCTGCAGCCGAAGATCGAGCGCGCGGGCCATCATCTCGCCCGCCAGGTGCTGGGGCGTGCCGTTGCCGCACGAGGCGAACGGCAGCAGCGCGCCATGCTGCCCCTGCAGGTCGCGTGCGAGGTCCGCCAGCGAGTGATAGCCGCTCGCCTGCGGCACCACCAGCACCGAGGCGATGGTGCCCGCATTGACCACCGCGGCAAAGTCCTTGCGAGGATCGAAGTCCAGGTGCTGGTACACCCCCGGGTTGATCGCGAACGAACTGTTCACCATCAACAGGGTGGTTCCATCGGCCGCCGCTTCCGCCACGTAGCGCGCACCGATGTTGCCGCTGGCCCCGGGACGGTTTTCCACTACCACCGTCTGCCCCAGCCGCTCCTGCATCGCCGCGCCCAGGCGCCGCGCAAGCAGATCGGTTCCGCCGCCGGGCGGAAACGTCACGACGATGGTGACCGGTTTCTCGAAACGCACCGCCGCCCGGCCCGTGCGTGACGCCCAGACCCCGGCGGCCAGCAACGCGGCAACCAATGCCAGCACCATCCATGAAAACCGTCGCTTCAGCACCGTCTTCTCTCCTTGGAGCATATGTGCGATCTCGGCATGAGGGGAGCGAGGGCGTCCTTCGCAATCACGCATCGAGGCCGATGTCGAGCACGCGCGCGCTGTGCGTGAGCCAGCCGACCGCGATCTGGTCGACACCGGTCGCCGCCACGGCGGGTGCCGTTTCTGGCGTGATGCGGCCCGACGCCTCGGTGATGGCCTTGCCTTTTGCCATGGCAACCGCCGAGCGCAGGTCATCAAGGCTCATGTTGTCCAGCAGCACCACATCCACGCCCAGCGCAAGCGCCGCTTCGAGCTGCGCGAGCGTGTCCACCTCCAGCTCGATCTTGACCATGTGGCCGACCCCGGCACGCGCGCGCGCCACGGCACTCTCGATGCCGCCAGCCAGCGCGATGTGGTTGTCCTTGATGAGCACCGCATCGTCGAGGCCGAAACGGTGGTTGCTTCCGCCGCCCACGCGCACCGCATACTTCTGCAGCGAACGCAGGCCCGGCATGGTCTTGCGCGTGCAGGTCACGCGCGCTCCCGTGCCGGCAATCGCCTGCGCGATCGAATGCGTGGCCGTGGCCACGCCGCTCAGGTGGCACAGGTAGTTCAGTGCCGTGCGCTCCGCGCTCAGCATCCCCCGGCTGAAACCGCGAATGCGTGCGATCTCCGTACCCGGCTGCAGCAAGGTCCCGTCCGCGCAGCCGGGCGAGAACTCGGTGCGCGCGTCCATCAGCGTGAAGGCGATGCGCGCCAGATCGATGCCCGCGAGCACGCCTTCCTGGCGAGCCACCAGCCGCAGCTCGGCCCTGGCATCCGCGGGCACGATGGTGTCGGTGGTCAGGTCTCCCGCACGCCCCAGGTCCTCGAGCAGCGCCATGCGCACCAATGGCTCCAGCATCACGTCGGGCAGCGGGGGAATGGGCAGGGCCTTGATGTCTTTAATGCTCATTTTGAGTATATTTTGCCAAAAAAAGGAAGCGCGGCGCGCCATGAACTTATGCTGATTATGAGCACAAATCGATGAGACGACAGGATCATCATCCCCATTGCCAGCATTGGAATGGAAAGCAGCCGCCGTCTTCAGCCTCGTGCCAACGGAAGCTTGTTGCCCGACATTGCGCGTTCGAGGATCACGTTGCGCCGGAAGCGGAACAGCTTGGCCGGACGGCCCGAACCGCCCAGGGCCATCTGACCGGTTTCCTCGACCAGGGCCTGCTGCTCGATCTGGCGGCGAAAATTCTGCTTGTGCAGATCGCGTCCCGCCAGTGCCTCGACCGCCTGCTGCAGCTGCAGCAGCGAGAACTCGGGCGGCATCAGTTCGAACACCACCGGCCGGTATTTGATCTTGGCGCGCAACCGTGCAATACCCGTCGCCAGGATGCGGCGGTGATCGTGCCCCATGCCCTCTCCGGGAAGCAGCACGTCGCGCGATGAGTGGATGCCGTAGCGGCGGGACTCCTCCACGAGGCCGGCCTCGAACAGCAGTTCGTAGCGCTGCAGCACCAGTTCCTCGTTCCAGGCGTTGTCATCAAGCCCGAACATCACCGCCACGCGCTGTGCGCGCAGCTTCTTCGAGGCAGCATCCGCCGCGCCGCGGCTCCACTCGCGCAGGCGCGGAAGAATCACCTTGGCGACCAGTGCGGGCTCGCCGCTGCGCCAGTCCTCCCAGGGGAAATAGCGATACCAGTCGTGCCAGCCCGGCTGCGCCCTGCCGCTGTCGTCGACCTCGCGCGTGAGGCCCAGATAGCTGATGGAGATGGCGCGCGTGCCCAGCGCCTCCGAGCGATCACGGTCGGGAAAGGTATAGAGCTGCTCCACATAGCCCAGCGGGTGATGCGTCTGGCTCTCCACCCACTCACGCAGGCTGGCCTGCAGCGACCGATGCCCCGCCGTGAAAGGCCCCGCGGGCAGCGTGATGCCGTCCTGCGTGGTGAGCACGCGTGGCTGCCCCGCCGTCACGGCGACCAGCACCGCCACCAGGTCGGCTTGTACGGAATGAGGGTCTTTGTGCGTCAAGGGGCGTGGGATCTGTCTGCGGGCGGCTGCGCCGGTGAATGGCTGTCGAAAATTATCACATGCCGCCCGTCGTCCGGCCGGGAGTAGATTGACGAGCCGGGGAACCTCTGCATGCATCAGATCGACGCATGTCACTGCCAGGCGCCCCATTCGTTCAGAGACCACCCTCATAACACGAAACTCGCATTCATCGGATGGAAGTATCCAATCTCCGGAATCTTGATTGAATTCAAATACAAATCATTCTTATTGCTATATATTCCACCCGCCTCAACGGGTCAGCATCGCATACACAAAGCATTTCAGAGCGCACGACTTGGACGGTTTGCCAACGGTCTTCCGTTACCCCCTGTCTTTTTCTCTGGAGTGTTTTCCATGCCATCACGCATGCCGCGCGGCGCCAGCCTGCCGCGCCCTGTTCCCCTGGCCCTGGCTGCCGCAGCCTGCTTCGCGCCCGCCGCCACATGGTCCCAGGCCACCGGCCCTTCCGCCGAACTGAGCGAGGTCGTCGTCTCCGCGACGGGCTTCGAGCAGGAACTCAGGCAAGCCCCCGCCAGCATCACCGTGATCAAGCGCGAGGAACTGGAGAGCAAGCGCACCACCAGCCTCGCCGAAGCCCTGGCCGACGTGGAGGGCATCGATGTCGGCAACGACGTGGGCAAGACCGGCGGCATGAACATCAGCATCCGCGGCATGCCCAGCGAATACACGCTGGTGCTGATCGATGGCCGCCGCCAGAACGCTGCGGGCAATGTCACGCCCAACGGCTTCGGCGAGACCTCCACGAGCTTTCTGCCACCCCCGTCCGCGATCGAGCGCATCGAAGTGATCCGCGGGCCGATGTCCACGCTGTACGGCTCCGACGCCATGGGCGGTGTCATCAACATCATCACGCGCAAGGTCGGCAAGGAATGGACAGGGTCGGCCAGCGTCAACGGCACGCTGCAGTCCGACGATCGCAGAGGCGGCAACTACGGCGCGAATGTCTACCTGAGCGGCCCGATCCGCAAGGACATGCTCGGGCTGACCGTGCGTGCCAGCACCTGGCATCGCGAGGCATCCGAGCTCGAGCCCACGGGCGATGCCGGCAATGCCACCATCAGCCTGCGCGGCCCGAGCGCCGTGAAGGCCGACATCCGCACGCTCGGCACGCGGCTCACGCTGCTGCCGGCCCAGGACCACGAGCTCTACCTCGATCTGGACACCTCACGCCAGACCTATGACAACTCCCGGGGCCAGCTCGGCACGCTCGGCGTGCAGGGCTACGCGCCCGAGATGCGTTTCAACCGCGATCAGGCCGTGCTGGCCTACAACGCCAGGATCGGCGGCGGTCGCCTCGAAACGGCCCTCACGCGCAACACCACCGAAACGCTGGGCCGCACCATCCCGAACGGCACGCCCGGCAAGCAGCCTGGCAGCAGCCGCGACCTGGAATCCACCAACACCATCCTCGACGCGAAGTACGTCACCGCGCTCGGCAACAGCCATCTCGCCACCGTCGGCGCGCAGCACTGGAACGCGAAGATGGTGGACGGCGTTGCTCCGGCCCCGTATACGCACAAGCAATGGGCAGTTTTCGGCGAGGACGAATGGCAGATCCTGCCCAACACCACGCTGACGCTCGGCGCGCGCTACGACCATCACAACCGCTTCGGCGGCAACTTCAGCCCGCGGGCGTATGCCGTGTGGAACGCCACGGACCAATGGACCGTCAAGGGTGGCGTGAGCCGGGGCTTCAAGACGCCGCGCCTGGACCAGCTGGCCGATGGCATCACGGGCTTCACCGCCCAGGGTACGCGTCCCACCATCGGCACGCCCACCCTCAAGCCGGAAACCAGCACCTCGTTCGAGCTGGGGTCGGTGTATGACAACCAGCGCGGATCGGTGTTCGGCGGCACGCTGTTCTTCAACCAATTCAAGGACAAGATCGCCGAGGGCAAGGGCCTGCTCAACTGCAGCTGGGCGCCCCAGCCCAACCGCCCGGGCTGCGTGGACTACGGCAGCTGGCCCGCCGTGGACACCTATGCGCAATCGGTGAATGTCGACCGGGCCGAAACCAAGGGCCTCGAGCTGAGCGCGCGCCTGCCGATCACCACCAGCCTCAGCGCAACGACCAACTACACCTTCACGCGCAGCGTGCAAAAGAGCGGCGCATCCGCCGGCGACCCGCTCTACAACACACCCAAGCACATGCTCAATGCCAAACTCGACTGGAAGGTGACGCCGCAGTTCAGCACCTGGATGCGCGCCGAATACCGCAGCTCGCGCTACCGCGAGGACGACAAGGCGCGTGCGGCGCTGGGCAACTACCGCGCCTATTCGCAGTTCCACATCGGCGGCAACTACCGCGTGAACAAGCAGGTCAGCATCAACGCGGCGATCTACAACCTGTTCGACAAGGACTTCCTGCGCTACGCAAGCTATGACAACGCAGGCGGCGTGAAGACCTATTCCAACCTCTACAACAACATGCTCGAGGGCCGCAGGCTCTGGATCTCCGCGAACGTGGAGTTCTGACAAGCACCGTCCGCACCCTGAAGTACGGACGACCTGCCTGGATGCCAGGCAGGTCGTCCGTCTTGCCGCCGATGCAGCGGTCGCCTGACAGCTACTTACTGCATCTGCTGCAGATTGCCGATGCGCACCAGCATCTCGGTGAACATCTGCATGTCGGCCTGCAGGTCGGGCAGTTCCTTGTATTCCAGCGCGTTGTGCGCCGTGTACTTCTTGCCCGGCATGGCAGGGCCGAAGTTGATGGCATTGGGCATCAACTTGGCCGTGGTGCTGCCGGCCGTGGGCACGGGCTTGGCATCGAGGCCGGTGGTGTCGCCGAAGATGTTCAGCAACGTCGCCAGCCACGCCCCCTTGGGATCGCGCGCCATCCAGTTGCCCTGGGTGTAGTCGATCCTCACCGGTATCTTGGCGGCCGCACTCCAGCCGGCAATGCCCTTCTCCACCTCGGCCTTCAACTGCTCGGGCGACTTGCCGCGCGGCATGCGCGCATTGGCCGTGACCTCCAACTGGCCGTTCGCTGCCTTGATGAAGTTGGGCGAGATCGTCAGCGGCCCCATGAAATCGTCCGCATAGGCGAGCTTGAGCGCATTGCCGAAATAGTCGAGGCCATACACACCGTTGATGTAGCGGATCGCGTCGGTGTACTGGTTGCCCTGCAGCAGCGGCTTTTCGCCTTCGGCAAGCAGGGCCTGCTGCACGAACAGCGCCATGCGCGGCACCGGGTTCACGCCTTCTTCCGGACGCGAGCCGTGGGCCGATGCCCCGGTCACCTTGATATCGATCTTGTGGGCACCGGGCACGATGTCGATGCCGAATTTTCCGAGCTTCTGGTGGCCGTCGACAAAACCATCCTTCGCGGCCTGCAGCTTCTGAGCAACCCGGGCCAGGGCCTCGGCATCGCCCGCCTCGATGGTCGCCGTGGCGGTCTGCGCAATGGCATTGGACGAGGCTGCGCCCGCCATCGCCGTGATCGCCGGCTGCTGCGCGTCGGGCTTCACGTCGGCAAAGAACGCCTTGATCGCCCCCGTGCCCTTCTCGGCCACCACGGCGGGATACTTGCTGTCGAGCACGATGTTGTGCTCGGGCAGCTTGGTCTTCTCGCGGTAGTACTTCATCGCATCGCCGCCGGTCTCCTCGGTGGTCTCGATCATCAGGCGGATGCTGCGCGCAAGCGGCAGCTTCGCCTCCTTCACCGCCTTCATCGCGTAGAGCACGGTGGCGATCGATCCCTTGTCGTCAATGGTGCCACGGCCATAGAGCCGGTCGCCCATGCGCGTGACCTTGAACGGATCGATCTGCCGGCCCTCGATCACCCACTCCGCCGGCACCACGGGCACCACGTCGGCGTGCGTGAGGATGCCGAACTCCTCCGCACCCGAGCCCGGCAAGGTCACCTCGAAGATGCGGTTGTCCACATTGCGGAACTGCAGCCCGAAGTCCTTGGACATCTTCTCGACGAGCTCACCGAATCCAACGATCGCCGGGTGCTCGTGCGGCGGAATCTTGGCATCGCGCACGGTGGGCAGTTCCACCATCTGCTCGACGCTCGCGAGCACCTGGCTCTCCTGCGTCAGCCGCGTGTAGAGACCCAGCAGGCGCGCGATATTGACCAGATCATCGCCCTGCAGCGCCTGCCCCTGTGCATAGCGCGCCACGGCGGGCGCCACGCCGGGGTTCTGCTGCGCAACCTGGTTCAGGAACTGCGCAAAGCTGGTGGAAGACGGCACCGCCTGCGCGGCAACAATCGCGTCCAGCGCAGGTTTCTTCAGCGTCTCGGCATGGGTGACCGGTGCTGCCATCAGCGCCATGCCCAGCGTGATACCCAGGGCGATGGCGCAGCGTCGAAATTGCGGCTTCATGTTTGGAATGCCTCCATGGTGAGAAGCCGCAAGAATAGCGGGTTTGATGGGTCTTCAAATGCAAAACGCCAGCACGAACCGTGGGCGGCTCATGCTGGCGCGATGGTCTACGCGCAGCAGCGCGCTCCCTTCAGATCCCGGTCAGACGTTGAACAGGAAGTTCATCACATCCCCATCCTTGACGATGTATTCCTTGCCTTCCGCACGCATCTTGCCCGCGTCCTTCGCGCCCTGTTCGCCCTTGTACTGGATGAAGTCGTCGAAGGCGATGGTTTGCGCGCGAATGAAGCCGCGTTCGAAGTCGCCGTGGATCACACCGGCCGCCTGTGGGGCGGTATCGCCCACGTGGATGGTCCAGGCGCGGACTTCCTTCACGCCGGCGGTGAAGTAGGTCTGCAGGCCCAGCAGGCTGAAGCCGGCGCGGATCAGGCGGTTCAGGCCCGGTTCCTCGAGGCCCATTTCCTCGAGGAACATGTCGCGGTCTTCATCGCTCATCTCCGACATTTCGGCCTCGATCTTGGCGCAGATCGCCACCACGGGCGCGCCCTGTGCGGCGGCGTAGGCCTTCAGGCTGTCGAGCAGCGGGTTGTTCTCGAAACCGTCTTCCGACACGTTGCCCACGAACATTGCGGGCTTGGCGGTGATCAGGCAGAACGACTTGAGCAGCGGCGCATCTTCCTTGCTCACCGGCACGGTGCGCGCGGGCTTGCCCTGGTCGAGCGCGGCCTGGATCGGGGTGAGCAGCGACACCAGCTTGGCGGCTTCCTTGTCATTGCCCGACTTGGCGGCCTTGCTGTAGCGATTCAAGGCCTTTTCCACCGTGGCCAGGTCGGCCAGGCACAGCTCGGTCTGGATGACTTCGATGTCTGCAATCGGATCCACCTTGTTGGCCACGTGGATCACGTTGGGGTCCTCGAAGCAGCGCACCACGTTGACGATGGCGTCCGTCTCGCGGATATGCGCGAGGAACTGGTTGCCCAGGCCTTCGCCCTTGGATGCGCCCGCCACCAGGCCGGCAATATCCACGAACTCGACGATCGCAGGAACCACGCGCTCGGGCTCGACGATCTTCGCCAGGTCCTTCAGGCGCGGATCGGGCACTTCCACGACGCCGGTGTTCGGCTCGATCGTGCAGAACGGATAGTTCTCGGCGGCAATGCCGGCTTTCGTCAGCGCGTTGAAAAGAGTGGACTTGCCCACGTTGGGCAGGCCCACGATGCCGCATTTGAGGCTCATGGAAATTCCTTTGTAAATCAACCCCTTGAGCACCATCTGTCCGAATGCCGGCGCCGCGCGGAAGCCCGACTCGTATCACTCCTGCCGCAAGCCGCGTTGCGTCGGCCCGGGTGGATGGATCGGACACCAGGAGGACGTGATCCTCGGTCTGCCTGGGGAAACTGGTGTCAATTGTACCGATCACCGAATCCCCGCTGCCTGCCTGCGACCTTCGGGGGCTCAGTCCTCGTGGAGCGACTTGAATTCCTCGGCAAGGAAATCCAGGAGCGCCCTCACCGCCGGAAGCTGCCCGCGGCGCGAGGCAAAAACGGCGTGGACGATCTCCTCCCGTGGTTCCCAGCCCGGAAGGACCTGCACGAGCTCGCCCCGGCGAAACTGCTCGGTCACCAGCATGCGCGGCAACTGGACCACGCCGACGCCCTGCACCGCGGCCTCGATCAGCGCCTGCATGGACTGGGTGACCAGGCGCGGCGAATGTCGCACCTCGGCACGCTCGCCGCCGGGGCCCCGCAGCACCCAGCGGTGCGTCCCCTGCGGCATACCCATGTCGAGCGACGGCCAGTGCGACAGATCGGTGGGGCCGGCTGCCTCTCCGCAGCGCGCGATCAGCGACGGGCTCGCGAGCAGGCACTGGCGCCGCTCGGCCAGCACGCGCAGCACAAGGTCGCTGTCCTGCAGCGGCGGCGGACGTACCCGGATCGCGATGTCGAGCCGTTCGCCCACCACGTCCACGCGGCGGTTCGTCTCGTCGACGTGCAGTTCCACGCGCGGATACAGCGCCATGAATTTCGCGAGCATCGCGCCCACCCGCATGGACAGCAGCGCCACGGGGCAGCTCAGGCGCACCACGCCCGCGGGTTCGGATTGCGTGAGCGCGACCGACTCCTCGGCCGCCTGCGCCTCGGTCAGCATGGCACGGCAGTGCAGGTAATAACGCTGGCCGACATCGGTGACGGCAAAGCGCCGCGTGGAGCGGGCGATCAGCCGCACGCCAAGGCGCTCTTCCAGTTGCGCAACGCGACGGCTGAGCTTGGACTTCGGAATGCCCAGCGCGCGCCCGGCCGGCGCAAAGCCGCCATGCTCCACCACCTGGGCGAAGTAATACAGATCATTGAGATCAGGGTGTGTCATCGTCTCAAAAATGGAACTCTGTGACTGAATATTAGCGTCTACTCAATTCATCGTTCCATCCCCATACTTATACCCATGTTCAACGACGGCGCCGGAGCACTCGAAGCAACACAACGAGCCACCGGCCCCGCACCAGGAGAAAAGCATGGCCATCAAGAAGATTCTGGGTGTCTACGAAGCACCGCGCCCCCACTGGGTGGGCGACGGGTTTCCCGTGCGTTCGATGTTCAGCTACGGCGACCACGGCCGCGCCCTCAGCCCGTTCCTGCTGCTCGACCATGCAGGGCCGCACCACTTTCCCGCCACCACCCAGCGGCTGGGGGTGGGCACACACCCGCACCGCGGCTTCGAGACCGTGACCATCGTCTATGACGGCGAAGTGGCGCACCGCGACTCCACCGGCGCGGGCGGCACCATCGGCCCCGGTGACGTGCAGTGGATGACAGCGGCCTCGGGCATCCTGCACGAGGAGTTCCATTCCGAGCGCTATGCCCGCGAGGGCGGCCCGTTCGAGATGGTTCAGCTCTGGGTCAACCTGCCCGCCAAGGACAAGATGAGCGCCCCCACCTACCAGAACCTGCTGAACAAGGACATTGTGCAGGTCGACCTGCCCGGTGGCGCGGGACAGCTGCGCGTGATCGCGGGCGACTATGCCGGTGCACGCGGCCCGGCCCGCACCTTCACGCCGATCAACGTGTGGGACGTGCGGATCAAAGCCGGGGCGTCGGTGGAACTGCCCGCGCAGCCCGGCCATACGCTAGCGCTCGTGGTGCTACACGGCACGGTGCAGATCAATGGCGAGGAGATCGCCCGCTCGGGCCAACTGGTGCACATGGACCGCGAGGGTGACAGCGTGCATCTCGAGGCCAACGGCGACGTGACCCTGCTGTGGCTGGCGGGCGAGCCGATCGACGAACCTGTGGTCGGCTACGGGCCGTTCGTGATGAATACCGATGCCGAGATCCGGCAGGCCATCACGGACTTCAATACCGGTCGGTTCGGGCAGATCGCCAGCCCGGCGGCGCACTGACGCGCAATTTCGCGGGAGCGGGCGGGCGGCCTTTAGTCAAAGCTCAGGTTCCCGCCCACGCGCTGACCCACGCGCAGCCACTGGCCCTCGCCCTGCAGCGTGATCGCGTTCATGCCGAAGGTCAGCGCGCCGTTCACGCGCGGATCGGCGCGGTACTGGCGCAGCATGCCGTTGACCTGCGTGCCCACGGCCGCGTTGTCCGGGTTCACGTCGGGCATCGGGCAGCGGCTGCAGGGCTTGGCCATGCGGAGCTCGACCAGGGACTCCTGCGCCTCGATATAGAGCGAGTCGATGCGGTCTTCGTCATGCGATTCGACGCCGTCGATCACCAGATTGGGACGGAACCGGCGCACGTCCACAGTCTGCTCGCGGGCCGCCTGCAGGCGCTGGTTGAGCTCGTCGATGGACGCCGTGCTGGTGACCAGCAGCGGGAAACCATCGGCGAACTGCGTCACGGCCTCGACCTCTCCCGTCCAGTCGCTGTCGACGATACGGCGACATTCGGGGTTGAAGCGCACGAGGCGGCAGGGCACCTCGAGGTAGCGCGAGAACCAGCCGGCCGCCTCCTCGCCCATGTCGAGCGCGTCCACCGTATCGCTCCAGACCCGCGCGCGCGTGGATGCGTTCCGTGCGTTCTGCGCGCCGGATGGCACGGCCGTGGGCAGCCTCAGTTCCGGCATGCCGGGCGCGTTGAGCACCAGCTCATCGCCCACCAGCGCGGGCTGGACGAGCACCATGCGCGGCAGCTCACGCTGCGTGCGCAGCGCGCCGTCCATGTCCGTCACCATCCACGCACGATCCCACTGCAGCCCGCTCTCCACCAGCCGCGCCTCCTCGACGGCAATGCCCGCGCAGGACTTGATGGGGTAGATGAAAAGATGGCGGATGGTGCCCGTCAGATCGTGATCAGTCTCGAAATTCATGTCGCTAGCCTTCGTTTGCAAGGGCCGCCCTGCATCCTTTGGAACGTGTGGACGCGCGCTGCCGAGACGGGGATTCTGCACGCTCGCCGACAGGGTCCGCCGCGCCTCCTACAATTCCCGTATGGCGCAATCATTTGAACGATCCTTTGATGTTTGTATCCGCGGCGCAGGCATCGTGGGCCGCACGCTCGCCCTGCTGCTCGCGCGGGAGCGGCTTTCCGTCGCACTGGTCGACACCGCGGGTTCGCGCGCGCCGTCGCACAGCGATGTGCGCGCTTACGCCATGAACACGGCCTCGCGCACCCTGCTGGAGTCGGTACGCAGCTGGCCCGATCCCGAACACGCCACCGCCGTGCTGCAGATGCAGGTGCATGGCGACCAGGGCGGCGCCGTCACCTTCGACGCCGGGCGCCAGCACGCCGAGGCCATGGCCTGGATCGTGGATGTGCCCGCGCTGGAGAGGCGCCTGGCCGACGCCACGCGCTTCCAGCCCCTGGTCGATGTGGTGAAGGAGCCCGTGGCCGCGCCCCTCACCGTGGTCTGCGAAGGCCGCGCCAGCAGCAGCCGCGCGGAGTTCGGCGTGGAGTTCGACGTGACCCCCTACGGCCAGACGGCCATCGCCACGCGCCTGCGCTGTGAGCGCCCCCACAGCCAGATCGCACGGCAATGGTTCACGGCGGATGGCAGCATCCTGGCATTTCTGCCGCTCGAAGGCGATCAGGGGAACTCTGTGGCGGTTGTCTGGTCAATCCCCCACGATCAGGCGCAGCATTGGCTGCAAAGCGATGATGCGCCGTTCGTGCAGAAGCTTCAGGAACTCAGCGAATACAGCCTCGGAACTCTCGAGTCGATCGCGCCGCGTGCGTCGTGGCCGCTGCAGCAGGCGCAGGCGCGCCGCTGGTGCGGCGACATGGCCACGGCCGACGGGCATCGGCAGCACTGGGCCCTTGCAGGCGATGCCGCGCACACGGTGCATCCGCTCGCAGGCCAGGGGTTGAACATCGGCCTGGGCGACGTCGCTGCGCTTGCGCGCATTCTCGGCGAACGCCAGGGCTGGCGCAGCGTGGGCGACATGCGCCTTCTGCGGCAGTATGAGCGCGAACGCAAGTCCGCGCTGCTGCCGCTGGGCGCCACCATGGACGCGCTGCAGCAGCTGTTCGCGCGCCGGGAATCGCCGCTGCAGACACTGCGCAACTGGGGCATGCGAGGATTCGAGATGAGTGGCCCGTTCAAGGAATGGGTCGCACGGCAGGCCATGGGGCTGCAGCCGCCGCCCAGGCCCTGATCATGGCCTGCGCCGCGACCTGCCGCCATCGTTGATGTTTTGAAATTGAAAACCATTGAGTTGATGAAAACCACCATGAAACTAGTCACTACCTTGTTGGCAGGCGCCGCATTGCTGACAGGCGTCGGCGCATTTGCTCAGGAGGCCGCCATCCGCAAATCCCTGGCGGAGCGCATCCCCCAGCTGCAGAACATCGACGAAGTGGTCGCAACGCCCATGAAGGGCCTGTACGAGGTTCGCGTGGGCACCGACGTGTTCTATACCGATGCCACGGGCAGCTACCTGATCCAGGGTGAGCTCATCGATACCAAGGCGCGCCGCAACCTGACGGAAGACCGCATCAACAAGCTCACCGCCATCGATTTCAACGCCCTGCCCACCGCCGATGCATTCACCATCGTGCGTGGCAACGGCAAGCGCAAGATCGCCGTGTTCGAGGATCCGAACTGCGGTTACTGCAAGCGCTTCGAGAAGGACCTGCAGAACATCGACAACGTGACGGTGTACCTGTACCTCTACCCGATCCTGAGCCCCGACTCGGCGGAAAAGAGCCGCAACATCTGGTGCTCGAAGGATCGCGCCAAGGAGTGGGAAGACCACATGCTGCGCGACAAGGTCACCCCGTCCGCAAGCTGCGACACCGCGGCCATCCAGCGCAACCTGGCGCTCGGCCGCAAGCACAAGATCACGGGCACGCCCACCATCATCTTCCAGGACGGCACACGCGTCCCGGGCGCCATCAGCTCGCAGGAAGTGGAAAAGCGCCTCAACGCGATCACCGCGTCCAAGTGATGCAGCCGTCGACGCACCGTGCGTCGGCGAATCCACGCTCCACGAACCAGGCCGGGTGCTCGCTGCTCCGGCCTTTTTCTATTCCCCTTCGCAGGCTTCGCCGCGTCCCTTGATCTCCCGGTGCCGCGGCCGCATATAGTGAGCCATCGACACAGAACGAAATCCCTCCATGACCACTGCCACGCCTGCAACGTCTGCCACGCCTGCCACGCCTGCCGTCTACTTCCGTGTGGAGCCCACCGACCCGCACAACCACCTCTTTCACGTGACGATGGTGGTCGCACGCCCCGCTGCCGAGCAGGAACTGGCCCTGCCCGTATGGATTCCCGGCAGCTACCTGGTGCGCGAGTTCTCGAAGAACCTGCAGCACTTGAGCGCGCAGCAGAATGGCAGGCCCGTGCCGCTGCGGCAGCTCGACAAGCATCGCTGGATCGCCGAGTGCGGCAGGGGCAAGCCCCTCACGCTGACCTACCAGGTGGCGGCCTACGACCACTCGGTGCGCACCGCATGGCTCGACGCGTCGCGCGGCTTCTTCAACGGCACGAGCCTGTGCCTGCGGGCCGTGGGCCAGGAAGACCGGCCGCACGGCATCGACATCGCGCCGCCCGCTCGCATCAAGGGATGGCAGGCTGCGACTTCGCTCACGCCAGTGCAGGTGAACCGTGCGGGATTCGGCACCTACATCGCCGCCCACTACGACGAGCTGGTCGACAGCCCCGTGGAGATGGGCAAGTTCTGGAGCGCGCGCTTCACCGCGTGCGGCGTGCCGCACCGCATCGTCGTGGCCGGCGCCGCGGCCTCGTTCGACGGCGCGCGGCTCGTGGAAGACACCCGCCGCATCTGCGAGGCCGAGATCCGTTTCTGGCATGGCAACAACAAGGCCGCGCACTCCCACTACCTGTTCATGCTGAACGTGGTGGACGACGGCTACGGCGGACTAGAGCACCGAAACAGCACCGCGCTGATCTGCGGCCGCCGGGATCTGCCGCGCACTGGCGAGAAGCAGGCCCCCGAGGGCTACAACACGCTGCTCGGACTGATCAGCCACGAATACTTCCACACCTGGAACGTCAAGCGCATGCGCCCCGCAGAGTTCGGGCGCTATGACTACAACAGCGAGAACTACACCCAGCTGCTGTGGTTCTTCGAAGGCTTTACCAGCTACTACGACGACCTGCTGCTGCGCCGCGCGGGGCTGATCGACCATGCGACCTATCTGCGCCTGCTCACCAAGACGATCAACCAGGTGCTGCAAACCCCGGGACGCCACGTGCAGTCCGTGGCCGACGCCAGTTTCGACGCCTGGGTGAAGTACTACCGCCAGGACGAGAACACACCCAACTCGACGGTGAGCTACTACACCAAGGGCTCCCTCGTGGCGCTGTGCCTCGACTTGGCCCTGCGCCGGCACGGCAAGGCCACGCTCGACGATGTGATGCGCGGACTGTGGCAGCGTACGCGGGGCGGCCCGATGTCCCGGGACGATGTGCTGCAGGTGCTGCACAAGCTCACCGGCAAGGACTGGAGCGACGAAATTCACCGCTGGGCCTACGGCACCGATGACCTGCCGCTCAGGGAACTGCTTGCAACCCAGGGCATCAGCCTCGCGGCCGACAAGAGCGCCCCCGCGCAGCGTCTGGGCATGCGCGTGCAGGAAGGCAGCTCGGGCGTCACCGTGAAGGTCGTGCTAGGCGGCGGCGCAGCGGAACAGGCAGGCTTCATGTCGGGCGACGAGTGGATCGGGATCGAACTGGCGGGCGGCGAAGGCTGGCGCCTTCACAAGCTCGACGACCTGACCCTCTACGCAGGCGATGCCAGGCGCGTGACGGCCCTGGTCGCACGCGACCGCCGCCTGCTGCGGTTGCCGCTCACGCTGCCCGCCGCGCTGCCCGGCGCCTCCTCGGGCGAGCCCGACACCGTGCGCCTGGACGTGGACAACGCGGAGCTGGCAAAGAACTGGCTGCGCGAAGACGCCAAACTCTGACAGATAGTTCACACTTCCTGCCGTTTGATTCCGTTTGCGCGGGCACCGTCACCGGGGCGCCAGCCGGTTTCGGGCCTGCTTCGGTATAGTGAATGCTTTCCGCCTGCACCACTGACTAGATACTTTGGAGATAACCGTGGCCTACGAAATGATTGAAGTGCGCACCGAAGCCGAGAAGGTCGGCATCATCACGCTGAATCGCCCCAAGGCGCTGAACGCGCTGAACGACCAGCTCATGGACGAGCTGGGCGCTGCGCTGCGCGCCTTCGATGCGGACGAGAAGATCGGCTGCATCGTCCTGACCGGCAGCGAAAAGGCATTTGCCGCGGGTGCCGACATCGTGGCCATGGCCAAGTACGGCTTTGCCGACGTCTACAAGAACGACTACATCACCCGCAACTGGGAAACCATCCGCCAGATCCGCAAGCCCGTGATCGCCGCCGTGGCAGGTTATGCGCTGGGCGGCGGCTGCGAGCTGGCGATGATGTGCGACTTCATCATCGCCGCCGATAACGCCAAGTTCGGCCAGCCTGAAATCAAGCTGGGCGTGATTCCAGGCGCCGGCGGCACCCAGCGCCTGCCGCGTGCGATCGGCAAGTCCAAGGCCATGGACATGGCTCTCACGGGCCGCATGATGGACGCCGCCGAGGCCGAGCGTTCGGGCCTCGTGAGCCGCGTCGTGCCGCTGGACAAGCTCATGGAGGAAACCCTGGGCGCGGCGCTGCAGATCAGCGATTTCTCGCAGATCGCCGTGATGGCCGCCAAGGAAACCGTGAACCGCGCCTTCGAGAGTTCGCTCTCCGATGGCCTGATGTTCGAGCGCCGCCTGTTCCACGGGCTGTTCGCCACCAATGACCAGAAGGAAGGCATGGATGCCTTCGTGAACAAGCGCAAGGCCAACTTCACCAACACCTGACCCATTTGACCGGATCTGACCGGCCCCGACCGGGAAAAACTCATGGCGGCGCTCACAATCCGCCATGAAATTTTTCGTGTTCTCGATTCCTGGGCTATAATCTTTGTCTCCGGTCGTATAGCTCAGTTGGTTAGAGCGCAGCATTCATAATGCTGATGTCGAAGGTTCAAGTCCCTCTACGACCACCAGATTCCAGCCCTCAGTACTTTCAGAAGTACGCTTCCAAGCCTGTGGGTTGCATGAACAGGGTCGTATAGCTCAGTTGGTTAGAGCGCAGCATTCATAATGCTGATGTCGAAGGTTCAAGTCCCTCTACGACCACCAATCGAAAAAGCCACGCACAGCGTGGCTTTTTTCATTGTCGGGCCGCCGCAAGATGGCCACTCCAGAGAGGCCCTCATACCGACACTCACCCTTGCAACTTCAGCCCGATGATCCCTGCAAAGATCATTCCAATGCAGGCCAGTCGCAGCGGCGAGGCGCTTTCCTGGAACACCACGATGCCGACGACCGTGACGCCGATGGCGCCTATGCCGGTCCAGATGGCGTAGGCGGTGCCGATGGGCAGGCTGCGCAGCGCCGCCGTGAGCAGGGCGATGCTGACAATGGCCGCACCCAGGCCCAGCAGGGCAGGCACCGGCCGGGTCCACCCGGCGGCGGCCTTGAGGGCGAAGGCCATGCCGATTTCCACCAGGCCGGCGAGAAGCAAGAGGATCCAGTCCATGAGAATCTCCTGGGAATGCGGGGATAGGTTCAAAGCAGCTTGATGATGGCCACGCCGACGAGCAGCAGCGCCACACCGAACTGCCGCAGTGGCGAGACCTCGCGCCGGGGCAGGCGGAACCAGCCTTGCCGGTCGACGAAGACGGAGGCAAGCTGCTGGCCCGCCACCGTGAGCCCCACGGCTGCCGAGGCACCGATGACCGGAATCGCCGTGAAGACGGTGGTGACGTAGATGGCCCCGGCGAAGCCGCCCAGCCAGCCCCACCAGGGCATGGCTGGCAGGCCTTGCAGCCTGGGCGCGGGAGTGCGCAGGAAGAGTGCCGAGAAAAGCAGCACACCCGCCATGGCCAGTGTGGCGACCAGGAAACTCACGGCGCCGACGGCGAAGGGCGCACCAAGGTCGTTGCGCAGCAGGCCGTTGACCACGCCCTGCACCGGCAGCACCGCTCCCGCCAGCAACGCGAGCGCAATCCAGCCAGCCTTGCCTGCAATGGGTTGCGACGGCTGACCGGGCTGGCCCTTCACGATGATCGCGGCACCCGCCAGAACGGCCAGCATGCCGATCGCGAGAGGCGCATCGATGTCGCGTGGCGCACCACCGGCCAGACCGGCCACATCGAGGGCGAGCGAGGCCAGCATCTGGCCCGCAATGAAGAGGCCGACCGACACCACGGCCCCGAGGCGCGGAAACAGCAGGATCGTGGAGACGACATAGAACGCGCTGGCCACCCCGCCGACGGCATGCCACCAGGGCACCCCGGGCAGAGCGGCAAGCGTGGTCAGCGTGCCGGTGAAAAGCACCAGCACCATCAGCGCCAGCGTGCCCACCGAGAGCTGCAGCGTGGTCGCCGCAAAGGGGCTGCCGGTGGCCTTGGACAGTTGTGCATTGGCACCCGCCTGCACGGCGAGCAGGCCGCCCGCGATGAGCGATGCCGGGATCAGAAGGGCTTCCATGAGGTTCTCCAAAGGAAAATGGGGTTCCGTGAAACGGGGACAGCGGCTCAGGCCATCTGCGGCTGCAGCAGCGCCAATCCGCGCTGCACGGCGGGGCGTTCGCCGACCTTGCTCAGCCAGGCCTGCACATGCGGCCACTCCGCGACGTCCAGCCCCAGTTCTTCCGTGGTGCGCAACCAGGGGAACATGGCGATGTCTGCGATCGAATAGGCATCGCCCGCGATGTAGGGATGGGCGGCAAGACGCCGCTCGATGACGCCGTACAGGCGCCTGGCCTCCCGCGTGTAGCGTTCCAGCGCCTGCTCGTTGCGGGTGCTCGTGCCGTGGCGGAACCACCAGAGCTGGCCGAGCATGGGCCCGATGCTCGAGGTCTGCAGGAAGAGCCACTGCAAGGTCTCGCTGCGCCGGACGGGATCGCCCGACAGCAGGCGGCCGGCCTTGTCGGCCAGGTGGATCAGGATGGCGCAGGACTCGAACACCACCTGCTCACCGCTGCCGTCGTCGCGCCGATCGACGATGACGGGAATCTTGTTGTTGGGGCTCAGCGCGATGAATTCGGGAAGGTGCTGCTCCCCCTTGCCGAGATCGACAGGCACGACCTCGTGCGGCATGCCCAGTTCCTGCAGGGCAATGGCGACCTTGTGGCCATTGGGCGTGTTGGCGGTATGAAAGACGATCATGTGAAGCTCCTTGCAAAGGTGTCGGGGTGACGATGGAGCCGAATGTAGGCTATGCTTCTTCGCAGGGAAATTCCCAAAAATCGCATTTGAGGTATGCATAAATGCAGAACACGGATTGGGACGATCTGCGCGTTTTTCTGGCGGTTGCACGCGAAGGCGCGTTGTCTGCCGCGGCGCGTGCCCTGGGCGTGAACCACTCGACGGTGCTGCGCCGCCTGGGTGCGCTGGAGTCCCGCATGGACGTGCGCCTGTTCGACCGCCTGCCCACCGGCTATGCAATGACGCTGGCTGGCGAGTCGCTGCGAGACCGGCTGCGCGGCGTGGAGGAGCAGATCGACACCGCACAGCGACAGCTCTCCGGACTGGACCTGCGTCTGTCGGGCACCATCCGCATCACGACGACGGACACCCTCCTCATCGGCCTGCTCGGCCCCATGCTGGCGGAGTTCCGTGCGCTGCATCCGGGCATCCAGCTGCAGCTCGTGGTCAACAACAGCTTTCTCAGCCTGAACAAGCGCGAGGCCGACGTAGCCATCCGTCCGAGCAACACACCGCCGGATTACCTGATCGGCCGCCGCGCGGGACGGGTGCAGACGGCCATCTATGCGTCAAAGGCGTACCTGAAGGCCCGCCCCCGGCACAGGAAGCTGGCCGAACTTGACTGGGTGGCACTGGACGAAGGCCTCTCGCATCTGGCCCAGGCCCGATGGCTGCGCACCCACATCCCCATGGAACGCATCGTGGCCCAGGTGGACAGCCTCAATGGCATGACGCAGCTCGTCCGGGCGGGCATGGGCACGGGTCTGCTGTTGTGCATGCTGGCGGACGGCGACAGGCAATTGGTCCAGATCGAGCCACCTTCCGAGGATCTGGACACCCAGGTCTGGGTGCTGACCCACCCCGACCTGAAGGACGTGGCCCGGATCAAGGCCTTCACCGATTTCATCCATGCCCGGCTGGCGGCCCACGAGATGGTGCTGGGCACGCCGCGCCGGGTGGAGCGAGGCTCGGCACCACGGCCCTGAAGACAGGGGCCGGGCAACCGCTGCTGCTAGTGAGGTGCTCCCTCCAGCTCGCGAGCGAACGAAGGCAAGGACGCGGATGCCGCCGTGCACGGCAGCAGCGTATGCAGGTCAAGCAAGGTGAAATGGCCGCGTCGGGCCCCTTCGCGCCAGCCCCCGGTGTCAATGAAATGCACGTTGCCCAGCGTCTCGACCTTGGCGACCGCGGTATGGCCATGGACCACGGCGCGCACGTTGGTCACCGGCCGCTCGTCGCGCCTCAGGTACCGCTCGCGCGACCACAGGCAACAGTCGACCGCGCCCTCGCCGAACGCGAATCGCTCGATGTCCTCCCAGTCGTCCGACGGGAAGTCGGCATGGACCATTCCCACGGGCCCCAGGGCCGTTTGCACCTCGAAGGCCAGCGGAAGACAGGCCAGGCGCTCACCGATGGTCCTGCGCTCGCCTTCGGTGAGGCGCAGCAGCCATTCACCCCCCTGCTGGCAGTGGTCCACATCGGGCATGGGGTCACCCAAGGCGGTGCGGACGACCATCTGCTCGTGATTGCCCCGGATCGCATGGAACCAGGGCTTGTCGAGCCACTGAAGCACCAGGTGCGACTCCGGGCCGCGGTCCACCAGGTCGCCGACCGAGAACAGACGGTCCTTGATGGGGTTGAACTGCACGGCGGCCAGCGCCGCCTGCAACCGCGAGAAGCAGCCGTGGATGTCGCCCACCGCCAGATCCCTGCCAAGGTGGTTCGCAGAGAAGCGAACCAGCTGCTTCGGGGTGGCGGAGGAACGGAGCACGGCATCGGTCATTCCGCCACTGTACCTTGTGTCAAACCGTAAATTTCGAAGGTTTATATAAACAAATCAGTGAATACCCACCAATTGGCTGCAGCAATGAAAACGGGCCGCGACGCCCTGCTCGAATGCCATACGGTTTTCCGGTGTCATGCCGCCACGAGGCGCGAGCCACAGCGGGGACAGATAGAATCGCGGCACTTTCAGCCTCTGGATGAACACCATGAACCGCTGTTTCAAGCCACCAGTCCCCCACTTGAAGCCATCGACGACAGCACGCCGCTCTGCACTTGCAGCCACAGCGACAGCCCTCTGCGCCCTGCTCGCCGCAGTTCCCGTCACCCCCGCCTTCGCCCAGCAGAACCAGACCCTGGAGCATGCCGTGGCGCGCAACTTCCCACCCAGCTCGCAGCGTGGCGAGCTGATCATCAAGAGCACGGTGGAAGGCTCGGCAGACGGCAAGGACTATCGCCTGGCCCCCGGCCTTCGCATCTTCAACCAGCAGAACCAGCTGGTGTTCGCCCACGCCGTGATCGGCAAGAAACTCGATGTCCGCTACCTGGTCGAGCCCAGCACCGGCATGCTGCTCACCGCGTGGATCCTGACCCAGACCGAGGTCGCCCGGGAACCCAAGCGCAGCTGGCTCAAGTGAGGCCCGCTGGCCGGGCAGCCGGCCCCGCCCCCCTCCTCGCCCCGTGAGCACACAGGCCGGACATCCGCCACGCCAGGCGGAGTCTGCGCCGCTTCCATTCTTCCGTCCTTTTCCGAACCGATGAGCGCGCGGCCAGCGCCTTCCATCGGTTCACGCCCTTCGAGTGATGATTGCCATGTCCAAGAAAGTCTTTATCAAAACCTTCGGCTGCCAGATGAACGAGTACGACTCGGACAAGATGGCCGACGTGCTCGGTGCCGCCCAGGGCTATGAGCCCACGACCAACATGGACGAGGCCGACCTGATCCTCTTCAACACCTGCTCGGTGCGCGAGAAGGCGCAGGAGAAGGTGTTCAGCGATCTGGGCCGCGTCAAGCACCTCAAGGAAAAGGGCGTGCTGATCGGCGTCGGTGGCTGCGTGGCCAGCCAGGAAGGCGAGGAAATCATCAAGCGCGCGCCGTTCGTGGACGTGGTGTTCGGCCCGCAGACCCTGCACCGCCTGCCCGAGCTGCTGAACGCGCGCTCCGCCAAGGCCAAGCCTCAGGTGGACATTTCGTTCCCCGAGATCGAGAAATTCGACCACCTGCCCCCCGCGCGCGTCGAGGGCGCATCGGCCTTCGTGTCGATCATGGAGGGCTGCTCCAAGTACTGCAGCTACTGCGTCGTGCCCTACACGCGCGGCGAAGAGGTGAGCCGTCCGTTCGAGGACGTGCTGGTGGAAGTGGCCGGCCTCGCCGACCAGGGCGTCAAGGAGATCACGCTGCTGGGCCAGAACGTGAATGCCTACCTCGGCAAGATGGGCGAGACCAGCGAGATCGCCGACTTCGCGCTGCTGCTCGAGTACGTGGCCGAGATTCCCGGCATCGAGCGCATCCGCTTCACCACCAGCCATCCGAACGAATTCACACCGCGCCTGATCGAGGCCTATGCCCAGCTGCCCAAGCTGGTGAGCCACCTGCATCTGCCGGTGCAGCATGGCAGCGACAAGATCCTGATGGCGATGAAGCGCGGCTACACGGCCATGGAGTACAAGAGCACGGTGCGCAAGCTGCGCGCGATCCGTCCGGACCTGGCGATGAGCAGCGACTTCATCGTGGGCTTCCCCGGCGAGACCGAGGATGACTTCCAGAAGATGATGAAGCTGATCCACGACATCCGCTTCGACAACTCCTTCAGCTTCATCTTCAGCCCCCGTCCCGGCACGCCCGCCGCCAATCTGCACGACGACACGCCGCACGAGGTGAAGCTGCGCCGCCTGCAGGAGCTGCAGGCCGTGATCAACCAGAACATCAAGGACATCAGCGAAGAGCGCGTGGGCACCGTTCAGCGCCTGCTGGTCGAAGGCGTCTCCAAGCGCGACGGCAGCGAACTGATGGGCCGCACCGAGTGCAACCGCGTGGTGAATTTCCCCGGCCAGGAGCGCCTGATCGGCCAGATGATCGATGTGCGCATCACCGAAGCCAAGACCTACACCCTGCGCGGCGAAGTCGTGTTCAACGAAGGCGTGGCTGCCTAGTCAATTCGTTTGACCTCGTCGCGGCATCAGCCGCGGCGCACGAAGCGGCCGGCGCGCGCGTCGGTTCCCCGGCCCGCTTCGGTGTAGCTGAGCTCTCCGTTCACGTAGACCTGCTCGATACCCTCGCTGAACTGGATCGGATCTTCGAAGCTCGCGCGGTCGCGCACGCGCGTGGGGTCGAACACCACCACGTCGGCATGGAAGCCCTCGCGCAGCTCGCCGCGCTCGGGGATGCGGAAGCGCCGCGCCGACAGGCCCGTCATCTTGTGCACGGCCTGCTCCATGCTCATCAGGTTCTTCTCGCGCCAGTAGCTCGCGAGCACCCGGGGAAAAGCCCCCCACAGGCGCGGATGCGGCCGTACGTCGTGCGGCAGGCCGTCCGAGCCGATCATGCTCTGCGGATGCGCCACCACGCGGTCCACGTCCTCGTCGCACATCTGGAAATAGCAGGCGTTGCCGGGCTTGAGCCGCTCGGCCGCCGTCTGCTGGTCGACATTCCATTCGGCGGCAATGTCCTTGAGATAGCGGCCCATCATCTCGGGATGCGATTCGCTGTTGGTGATGAGGATGTCGATCACGCCATCGGCCAGGTCGGGCCGCAGCACGGTGGAGCCGGCGGTATAGGGATAGACGTCGAGCCCCGCACCCTGCTCCTCGGCCAGCTTCTCGATCAGCGCCAGCGTCTCGCGTGCGCGGCCCCAGTTGCTCGGGCCGCAGCACTTGTGGTGCGAGAAGATCACCGGCACGCCGGCGCTGCGCGCGGTGTCCGCGGCCTCCATCATCGACGGCAGCAGTGTTTCGAGTTCGCTGCGGATGTGCGTGGCGTACACGCCTCCATGGCGTGCCACCTCGGTGGCCAGCGGGACCAGTTCGTCGATGTCGGCGGCAAACGCCGGTTCATAGAACACACCGGACGACAGCCCCAGCGCGCCGGCCAGCATCGCCTCGCGCACGTCGGCGAGCATCGCATCGCGTTCCGCCACCGTCGCGGTACGGCCCAGATCCTCCATGTGCTTGATGCGCAGCGCCGTATGCCCCAGCAGCGCCGCCACGTTCACGCAGGGGTGTCCCGCATCGACCGCGTCGGCGTAATCGCCAAAGCTGCCGAAGCGGAATTGCTGGTCACCCAGCAGCGACAGCGGTGAAATGGGCGCCTGGGTGATCACCGGCGCCAGCGAGATGCCGCAGTTGCCCACGATGACTGTGGTGATGCCCTGCGAGAGCTTGGGCAGGTTCTGCGGCATGTCGAGCACGGTCGCGTCGTCGTGCGTATGCACGTCGATGAAGCCGGGGGCGATCACCTTGCCCGCGCAGTCGATCTCGGTCGCGGTCACGCCCTCGGCTCCGAGCGCTGCGAGATGCTCCGCCACCCGCGCCTCGGAAAGGCCGGCGCCCAGTGCGGCAATTCGTCCGCCGGCGATGAGCAGGTCACCCTTCCATGCGGGAGCCATCGTGCCGTCCACGATCTGCCCGCCACGCAGCCACGTTGCCTTCATTGTTCGGTTACCTTTTCAGGGATGAGTGTCAGGAATGGATGTCGGGGCAGGCATCAAGGGTGCGAATACGACTGCTGGCTGCCTTCGAACTCGGCACTGTCGAATCCGTGCTTGTGAAGCGTCTGCCGGAAGCTCTGCAGCTTGCGGGCGACGTCGGGACCGAGCTTCTGCGCGAGGCGCACCATGAGGACCTCGAGCACCACCAGATGGGAAAGATAGGTTTCCGTGCCCACGCGCATCACCGCATCCTGCGGCACCGCGATTTCGAGCACCAGGTCGGCGAGCTGGGCGAGCGGCGTCTGAGGCTGCGTGAGCGCAATCACCGTGGCACCCTGCGAGCGCGCGAAGCGCACGGACTCCAGCATGTACGGCATGCGGCCCACGTGCGACACGGCGAACGCCACGTCGCCCTTGCCCAGGTTGCTGGCCGAGATGAGCTGCTGGTGCGCGTCATAGGTGGCGTTGGAGTTGCGCCCCAGTCGCATCAGGCGGATCTGCAGCTCCGTGGCGATGAAGGTCGAGCCGATGCCGACCGAATAGCAGTCGATGCGCTTGGCCTCGGCCAGATGCGAGGCCACCTCGTCGATCACCTGCATGTCGAGGCTGCGGCCCAGGTGCGTGAGGGAGGACGTCGCCGCATGCACGATCTTGGCGGCCACGTCCTCCGCGGAATCGTCCTTGAGCACGCTGCGGTGCAGGAAGGTTCCCGAGACGGCCAGATCCTGTGCAAGAGCAACCATGAACTCGCGCACCGACGCATAGCCGAAGCTGCGGCAGGTGCGCACGATGGTCGGCATGGAAACGCCCGCGTTCTGCGCAATCACCTCCACGGTGGCGGCCACAGCGGCCTGCGGATCGTTCAGGATGCTGCGCACGACCGCGGCCTGGGCTTCGGGCAGTTGCGCCTGCCGGTCGCGCAGCTGCTGCAGCAGGCTGCCGGCGGGCGCGGCCGATGTCCCCGGGGTGGTGGACGCGGAGGGTGCGGAGGAGGAATGCTTCTTGGCCATGGCTGTGCCGTGCCTCTTTTCAGAAACGCGTGTGGATGGCGCCCGTCACGCGCCCGTCGTCCTCGACGATCGGCACCCAGCGCCACTTGTCGAACGTGGTGCATGGATGCGATATGCCCAGCTCCACGCGATCGCCCACCGCGGGCGCCGTGCCGGCGGGGTCGAAGCTCAGGTAGGCATGCTGGTCGTTCAACGCCGTGATGCTCCAGGCGGCGGGGGCTGACTGCACGGCCTGTGCGGAGCGCTCGCCGCGGCGCGCGATGCGCAGTGCCACCGGCATCTCGAGGTCGTAGGAGATGTCACGGCGGCCGCAGGTGAGCAGGGCGAGGCCGGGCTCGGGCACCGACTCCACCATGGACCAGACGCTGAGCGCCGGACGCAGCGAACGGTCGAGCCCTTCGCGCTTCTCGAGCTGGCCCAGAAAACGCGCGTAGTTGAGGTGGTCGTGCGTGATGTAGCAACCCGCGCGCAGCACGCCGTGCACAGGTCGCGACAGGCCCTGGGTCCGCAACAGGGGGATCACCAGGTCGAACACGGCCGAGCCGCCGGCGGTCAGCAGGATGTGGTCATCGCCTTGCGACCACAGTGCGCGCGCATCGCAGGCACGCGCCACCTCCACCACGCGGCGCACCAGTTCGGTCACGGCGCGCGCGTCATGCTCGCTGTCGCAATTGGCGACGGAGCCTTCGTAGACCTCCACGCCGGCAAGACACACCGCGCTCGATCGGGAGATCGCCTCGGCCACGGCCAGCGCCTCCTCCAGCGTCCGGCAGCCCGTGCGCTTGCCGGGAATGCCCATCTCCAGCAGCACCTCGAAGCGGCGGGCGCGCGCGCGGCGAGCCGCCCAGTCCTCGATCAGCGCTACCTGCGCGAGCGAATCGACCAGAAACCAGATCCGCAGGCCGTCGGTCTGCGCGAGCAGTGCATCGAGCGCATCCAGGTCCGCGTCGCAGACCACCTGGTTGGCGATGATGATGCGGCGCGCACCGGAGCGGATGCCCACGCTCGCCTGGTAGGCGGTCGCAAAGGTCATGCCCCATGCACCCGTTTCCAGCTGCGCGGCGAACAGTTCGGGCGACATGGTGGTCTTGCCATGCGGAGCGAGCAGCACGCCCTTGCGCTGGGTGTAGTCGTGCATCCAGGCCAGGTTGTGCTCCAGCGCGGAGCGCTGCAGAACGGCGATGGGAAACGGCAGGTCGTCCGCGAGGATGTTCCAGCCGCGACCGGCGATCTCGCTCGCGCGGCAAGGCTCTGCGGTGAACGGAAAGCCCTTGTAGTCGGGGTCCAGCGTCAGCTCGGGGAATGGGGTGTTGGTGGTCATAGGCGTCATTGAGAGTCGTCGCGCCAGCAGGCGGTGAATCGTCCGGGACTCACCTCGCGCAGGCGCATGTCGGCGCGCTCGCAGGCCGCTTCCACACGCGGGCAGCGCGTGCGGAAAACGCATCCCGAAGGAGGATTCGCGGGACTGGGCAGGTCGCCCTTGAGCAGGGGAATGGTACGACGCTGCGCGGGGTCGGGAATCGGCGCGGCCTCGAGAAGAGCGCGGGTATAGGGGTGCAGCGGCCTCGCATAGATCGCCTCCGTGGGGCCCACCTCCATCACCCGGCCCAGGTAGAGCACCACGACGCGGTCGCACAGATACTCCACCACGTCGAGGTCGTGGGAGATGAACAGCAGCGTGAGCCCCAGCTCCTGCTTCAGGGTGCCCAGCAGATTGACCACCTGGGCCTGGATCGACACATCCAGCGCCGACAGCGGTTCGTCCGCCACGATGAAACGGGGTTGCACTGCCAGGGCGCGTGCAATGCCGATGCGCTGGCGCTGCCCGCCCGAGAATTCGTGCGCAAAGCGGTCGGCATGCTCGGGCCTGAGGCCCACCTGCTGCAGCAGCTCGTGGATGCGCGGCGTCCGCGCCGCGCCGCGTGCAAGGCCGTGCGTGTCGAGCGCCTCGGCGATCACGTCGCGGATGCGCATGCGCGGGTTCAGGCTGGCATAGGGGTCCTGGAAGATGATCTGGATCTGCGAACGCAGCGGCCGGTAGGCCGACGCGCTCAGCGCCGCGAGGTCCTTCTCGGCCCCGTTTGCGCGATAGATCATCTGCCCGCCGGTCGGATCGATCAGGCGCGTGAGCAGGCGCCCGATGGTGCTCTTGCCGGAGCCGGACTCTCCCACGAGCCCCAGCGTCTCGCCTTCGTTCACACAGAAGTTCACGTCATCAACGGCTCGCACCGGATGGCTGCCGCTGCCGAAGTACTTGCGCAGTCCGCGCACTTCCAGGAGCTGGTTGGCGCTCGTCGTCATGCTGCGACCCTTTCCACATATTGCAGGCAACGGGTGAGTCTCGCCTCCCCTGTTGCCACGAGTTTCGGTACCTGCCGGTCGCAGTCGGCCGACGCGCGATCGCAGCGCGGTGCAAAGGCACAGCCCGGCGGAGGTGCCAGCGGACTGGCCACCTGCCCCGGAATTGCCTTGAGCACCGGCTTTCCATGCAGGCCCTGCGCCAGCGCATTGCGGCGCGCCACACCGGGCAGGCAGGCCAGCAGGCCGCGCGTGTAGGGATGCTGCGGCTCGGCAAACAGCGCATGCACCGATGCCGATTCCACGATGCGCCCCGCGTACATCACGGCCACGGCATCGGCATATTGCGCGACGACGCCCAGGTTGTGCGTGACGAACAGGATGCTCATGCCCGTCTCCTTCTGCAGGCGTCCCATGAGCGCGAGGATCTGCGCCTGGATCGTCACGTCGAGCGCGGTGGTCGGCTCGTCGGCGATCAGCAGCGTGGGGTTGCAGGCCATGGCCTGCGCGATCATCACGCGCTGGCGCATGCCGCCCGAGAGCTGGTGCGGGTATTCATTCACACGCTGGCCCGCCGCGGGGATCTCGACCAGTTCCAGCATGCGGCGAGCGTGGGCATGGGCCGTCCGGCGGTCCATGCCCAGGTGCAGGCGCGCACTCTCGGCGATCTGCTCGCCCACGGTGAGCACCGGGTTCAGGCTGGTCATCGGCTCCTGGAAGATCATCGCGATCTCGTTGCCGCGCAGCTCGCGCTTGTCGGACTCCTTCAGCGCGAGCAGGTCGACCGCCTCGCCGTTGCGCTTGACGAAGATGGCCTGTCCGCCCACCTCGGCATGCGAGGTGCGCGCGTGCAGTCCCATGAGCGAGAGGCTGGTGACCGACTTGCCCGATCCCGATTCGCCGACCAGGGCCAGCGTCTTGCCGGGTTCGATCACGAACGATACGTCGGACACGCTGTGGATGCGGCCGGCCTCGGTCGCGAACGACGTGGACAGGCCCGAGACGCGCAGGCGCGCTGCGGCGCCGGATGCCACCGCGGAGGGTGTTGCAGGGGAATGCGTCATGCCGTCTTCCTCAGTTTCGGATCCATCAGGTCGCGCACGCCATCACCCAGCAGCTGCAGCGACAGCGCCGTGAACACGATGGCAAGACCCGGATAGAGAATCGTCCAGAACGCCTTGTCGGCCGATTCGAGGCTGCCGGCGATCATGGTTCCCCAGGTGGGAATGTCGGGAGGCACGCCGACGCCCAGGAAGGACAGCCCTGCCTCGGCGAGGATCGCATAGGCAAAGATGAAGGTGACCTGCACCAGCACCGGCGACATCAGGTTGGGAAGGATATGGCGCCACAGAATGCGGGGCGTGCGCACGCCGATGGCACGCGCCGCATCGACGAACAGCAGCTCGCGCAGCACCAGCGTGTTGGCGCGCACGATGCGCGCCACGCGCGGCGTATAGACGATGACGAGTGCCAGGATCACGTTCCAGAGCGAAGCGCCCAGGATGGACACCAGTGCGATGCCGAGCAGGATGTCGGGAAAGGACATCATCGCGTCAACGCAGCGCATGATCGCGGCATCCAGGCGCGGAAAGAATCCCGCCAGCATGCCCAGCAATGTGCCCAGCACCACGGCGCCAGCCGCGGTGAAGAAACCGATCATCAGCGAATAACGCGCGCCGTGCACGATGCGCAGCATCACGTCGCGGCCCAGTTCGTCGGTGCCGGCCCAATGCTCCGCCGACGGCGCATTCAGGCGCTTGCCGATGGCGATGGCCGTCGGGTCGGCACTGGAGACCCAGGGGAACACCACCGCGACGATCACCACCAGCAGCAGCAACAGCGCCGACACCAGCACGACCTTGCGCGCGAACAGCTGGCGGAGCAGCTTTTTCCAGCTCTGCAGCATCACTTCTTCTCCAGGCGGATGCGCGGATCGACCAGCGTGTAGAGCAGGTCGATGGCGAGATTGATGAAGACATAGACCGCCGCAATCATCAGCAGCGTTCCCTGGATGACCGGGTAGTCGCGGCGCAGCACGCCGCGCACGACCAGATTGCCGACGCCCGGCAGGTTGAAGACGGTTTCGGTGACCACCGTGCCACCGATCATCAGTGCCAGCGTGAGACCCAGCACCGTGATGATGGGCACGAGCGCGTTGCGCAGCACATGCTTGATCATCACCACCCGTTCGGGCAGGCCCTTGGCGCGCGCGGTGCGCACGTAATCCTCGCCCAGGATGTCAAGCAGCGATGCGCGCGTGAAGCGGATGATGAGCGCGGAATTGAGTACGCCCAGCACGATGGCGGGCAGCAGCAGGTGCTGCACGCGCTGGCCGAACGTCGAGTCCGGATCGCCGTAGCCCGATGCGGGGAACCAGCCCAGCTGCACGGCGAACACCTGGATCAGGATGAGGCCGAACCAGAAGCTCGGGATGCTGGCGCCGAGCATGGCGATGGTGGACAGCACCTGGTCGGCGGGGCTGCCGCGCCAGATGGCGGCCACCATCCCGCAGGGCACGCCGATCAGCGCCGCGATCAGCACCGCCATCAGGGCGAGCGTGAGCGTGGGTTCGAGCCGCTCGGCAATCGCCTGGCTGACGGGCTGCTGGAGGAAGAGCGACTGGCCCAGATTGCCTTTCAGCAGCTCGCCGACCCACAGGGCGAACTGTGTCGGCAGTGGCTTGTCCAGGCCGTATTGCTCGCGCGCCTGGGCAATGTCCTGCGCCGTGGCCTGGTCGCCCAGCAGCAGCGCCACCGGATCGCCCGACGCCATGCGCGTGAGGGCGAACACGAACACGGCCACCAGTGCAAGCACCACCGCCGCTCCCAGCAATCGGTTCAGTAGAAATCTGAACATGGTCTATCTTCCTTGGTCGGATCGACGTGAATCGGCCGCACCTTACTTGGCGAGGCTGGTGTTCCAGAAATACGGCCAGAACGCAGGCTGGTATCCCTGCAGCTTGGGCGCTCGCGCGGAGACGCTGTTGAACTTGCCGACCTCGACGAACGGCACTTCCTCATAGATGAGCTGCTGCACGCTGCCCCACATGGCGGCGCGCTTTTGCGGATTCACCTCGCCATTGAACGCGGCCAGCGCCTTTTTCTTGGTCTCTGTCTCCCAGCCGCCCGGCGCGCCGTCGCCCATCTGCGGAGGCGTGAGCATGGGCTCCGGGAAGAAGCCCGAGTGCGTGAAGTACACATCCCACAGCTTGGCGTCATTGCGGCGCTGCACCAGCGTGGCCCAGTCCACCACCTGCAACTCAGTCTTGAAGCCGGCCTTCTTCAACTGCTCGGCGTAGACCAGCGCCATGTTGTAGTGGAACTCGTACTGGCGGCTCGCCATGATGCGGATCGGCTCGCCCTTGTAGCCCGCCTTGGCCGCCTGGTCCTTGGCCAGTTGCGGATTGCGCTGGTTGTAGAACTTGGCGCCCGCCTCGGAGAAGAACGGCGTGCCCTTGGGGAAGAAGTTGGGCTCAGGCGTGAACAGGCGTGCATCGCCGAAGCCGGCGGCCATCAGCTCGCCCTCGCCCATCGCGGTGTGGGCAGCCTGGCGCAGCGCCTGGCTGGCCAGCACGCCTTCCTTGGTGTTGAAGACGATATAGGGAAATCCGAAGTTCTTGGTGACGATGGGCACCACCGCATTGCCCGCCTTCTCCAAGCGGCCGAGCGACTCGACGGGCAGCAGGTCGGAGTAATGGAACTGCCCCGACATGGCGCCTTCGACGCGCGTGTTGGCATTGGGCACGGGCACGAAGCGCAGTTCGTCCACCAGCGCCTCGCGCTTGCCGGCGTAGCCGCTGGCCGGTTCGCTGCGTGCGCTGTAGCCTTCGTACTTCGTGAGCACCGTGAACTGGTCCGGACGGCGCTCCTTGAACTTGAAAGGCCCCGTGCCGATGAACTGCTTGAGCTGGGGTGCCAGCACCTCCTTGGGCATGATGGCCGCCATGCCGGTGGGCGCGGCCAGCACTGCGAGCAGCGGTGCATAAGGCGTCTTGAGCTTGATCTCGATCGCGTGCGGACCCTTGGCGGTGAGCGAATCGACCTCCTTGGCCACCGACTTGCCGCGTGCCGAGACTTCCATCCAGCGCTGCAGCGAGGCCACCACGTCGGACGAGTCCATGTCCTTGCCATTGTGGAACTTCACGCCCTTGCGCAACGGGATCGAGTAGGTCAGGCCATCCTTGGAGAGCGTGGGCATGGCCTCGGCCAACATCGGCGCAATCGCCCATTTGCCATCGAAGGTGTAGAGCGGCTCAAATATGTGCTGCGCGATGGTGCCGACCAGGTCTGCGGTGGACATCACCGGATCCAGGCCCTGCGGCTCGCCGATCATCGCCAGGTTCAGTGCACCACCCGACGGCGCGGCGAACGCCATGGTGGACGAGCCCATCGCCACCATCGCAGCAGCGGCTGCGGCAAGGCCCATGGCGCCTCGGCGTCCCAGGGAAAGCACCTGCGTGAGTTTCGGCGTGTCGATTGCAGAACGGGATTGCATAGGGTCTCCGATGAGTAATAAAATTACAGAAACGAACTGTATTTCACGATGAACATTCGTGAATATGGGGTTTTCCTCTATATTTTGAGTAATAACATTACACAAGGTGGATCCATGTCAAAAGTCGAACTGCTCGGTCAATCGCCCCAGACCTCCGACGGCCAGCCACGCCCGCTCTCGCCCGCCACGCGCTGCGGCGACTTCGTGTTCGTGTCGGGCCAGGTGCCCTTCAACGATGCCGGCGAAGTCGTCATCGGGGGCATCGAGGCACAGACGCGCCAGGTGTTCAAGCGCCTTGAGGCCGCGCTCGCACTGGCCGACTGCACGCTGCAGGACGTGGCCAAGGTCAGCGTGTGGCTGGACGACGCGCGCGACTTCGCGGCCTTCAACCGGGTCTACATGGAGTGCTTCGGCGGCCACGCGCCGGCACGCTCGACCGTGGTGTCCCAGCTCACCATCGACGCCAAGGTGGAGATGGACGTGACGGCCTACAAGCCGCGCGGCTGATCACCCACGCCACCCGCCAGCGGGATGCCTTCATCCCGGGGCGGCGGCCCCGCCACGAAAAACAGATTCAACAACGGAGACAAACCGCATGAGCACGATGAGCGCCAGCATTGGCAGCAGCACCCCGGCATTCGACCTCGTCACGCTGGGCGAGGCCATGATCGAGTTCAACCAGACGCGCGCGGGCGAGCGCCAGTTCCTGCAGGGCTTCGGCGGCGACACCAGCAATGCCGCCATCGCGGCTGCGCGGGCCGGAGCGACATGCGCCTATCTCACCCGCCTCGGCACGGATCCGTTCGGCGACGAGCTGATGGCGCTGTGGCATGCGGAAGGCGTCGACACGTCGGGCATCCAGCGTGACGCCCGCCACCCCACCGGGGTCTATTTCGTCACCCACGGGGAATCCGGCCACCAGTTCAGCTACCTGCGCTCGAACTCCGCTGCCAGCCGCATGGCGCCGCAATGGCTGGAGCAAGCTCCAACGCGGGACATCCTGCAATCCACCCGCATGCTGCTGGTGTCGGGTATCTCCTTGGCAATATCCGCGAGCGCCTGCGATACCGTTTTCGCGGCCATGACGGTGGCCCGGGCAGCCGGTGCGCAGGTCGCGCTCGACTCCAACCTGCGCCTCAAGCTCTGGCCCCTGGAGCGCGCACGCGCCTGCATCACGCATGCGGTATCGCTGTGCGACATCTTCCTGCCCAGCCTCGACGACATGACGGTGCTGACCGGCCTGCAGGAGCCGGGCGAGATCATCGACTGGAGCCACCGGCATGGCGCGGGCACCGTGGTGCTCAAGCTCGGAGACAAGGGCGCACTGGTCAGCGTGAACGGCGCGCGCATCGCCGTTCCCGTATTCAAGGCAAATGCCGTGGACGCCACGGGCGCAGGCGACTGCTTCTGCGGCAACCTGCTCGCGCGCATTGCCGCGGGCGACGATGTGGCCGCCGCCGCACGCTACGCAAACGCTGCGGCGTCGATCGCGGTGGAGGGCTTCGGCGCGGTGGCGCCCCTGCCTCGTCCCGAGCAGGTGACATTGCGGATGGGGTGAGCGGGCCCCGACCCGAGGAGCGCCCTCGCCAGGACATGCTGCACCGGGAAGCAAGAGAAGAGGCCCCGCCCCGTCAGCCTCGGTTTCCGCCGCTGGCCCCAAGCCCCAGCAGCAGGTCCAGCAAGTCATCGCGGCCATGTTCGAACCAGTTCCCCTGCCGGTCCTGCTGCCGATGAAACCAGCGGACATCAAAGCGCGGCGCATTCCACTCGAGCAGGCGTCGATACCAGACGTCGAGATACAGGGAGAACGAAGCCACGAACGCATCCTCATCCCGTTCGGGCCGAGCGGAGAACTCGCCAGAGCCTGACAGCAGCCGATCCACCACGTCGGCGACCTCTTCGCGGCTCAACCTGCGCTCCAGCTTCGGCGGGTCGGGCATGGCAATGCGAAACGCCAGTACTTCGGCACCCTCCTCTTCCCACCATTCGTACAGATGGAAGGCGCTGAGGTCCTTGCCGGTCAGCCCCTGCAGGCGCTCCTCGAGGGCGCGGTATGCCTCAAGCGATTCGTCTCCGGCTTCATCGACAAGCACCGCATAGTCGAGCACCGCCTGCAGCACCGTGGGATACAACTCCCTCGCGACGCCCCAACGTGGAAGCAAAAGAGGATTCATGCCTGTTCAAACGAAAAAGCCGCACAACCCGGCGAGCTTCGCTGGATTGCACGGCGTTGTTGGCGGTAGGGTCGATGGTGAGCGCGGGTTCCGGGCGTCTCAGAACGGCAGCTTGGGCATGCCCCCGCCGCCCATCATGTTCTTCATGCCTTTCATGCCGCCCATGCGCTTCATCATCTTCATGAGGCCGCCGCCCTTCATCTTCTTCATCATCGCCTGCATCTGCTCGAACTCCTTGAGCAGGCGGTTCACTTCCTGAACCTGCACGCCGGCGCCGTCGGCAATGCGCTTCTTGCGCGTGGCCTTGATGAGCGCGGGATGCTTGCGCTCCTTCATGGTCATGGAGCAGATGATGCCTTCCTTGCGGCGCACTTCGCGCTCGGCCTTGTCCATGTCGACCTGACCGGCCTTGCCCGCCAGCTCGGTGGGCAGCTTGTCCATCAGGGTGGAGAGCCCGCCCATCTGTTTCATCTGCTGCAGCTGCGCAAGAAAGTCGTTCAGGTCGAAGCCGTCGCCGCTCTTGACCTTCTCGGCGAGCCTCTGCGCGGCCTCCATGTCCACGCCCTTGGTGACCTGCTCGACCAGCGCGACGATGTCGCCCATGCCGAGCACGCGCTGCGCATGGCGCGAAGCGTCGAACACTTCAAGGCCGTCGATCTTCTCCGACACGCCGGCGAACTTGATCGGCGCACCCGTGATCTGCCGCACGGACAGCGCGGCACCGCCGCGCGAGTCGCCATCGAGCTTGGTGAGCACGATGCCGGTGAGCGGCAAGGCTTCCTTG
Organism: Diaphorobacter ruginosibacter; assembly: GCF_014395975.1. NCBI lineage: Bacteria > Pseudomonadati > Pseudomonadota > Betaproteobacteria > Burkholderiales > Comamonadaceae > Diaphorobacter > Diaphorobacter ruginosibacter. Next base: position 4,296,721 of record NZ_CP060714.1, read on the forward strand.
AACGCCTTGGCGGTGTTGACCGCGTCCTGGCCCTGCATGGCATCCACCACGAACAGGGTCTCGACGGGCTTGAGCACGGCGTGCAGGTCCTTGATTTCCTGCATGAGCAGCTCGTCGATCGCCAGGCGGCCGGCCGTGTCGACCAGCAGCACGTCGAAATAATGCCTCTTGGCATAGTCGAGCGCCGCCAGCGCGATGTCGCGCGGCTTCTGGTCGGGCGTGGACGGGAACCATTCGGCTCCGGCCTGGGCCGTCACGGTCTTGAGCTGCTCGATGGCCGCGGGGCGGTACACGTCGCCCGAGACGGTCAGCACCTTCTTCTTGCGCTTGTCGATCAGGTGCTTGGCCAGCTTGGCCGTGGTGGTGGTCTTGCCCGCACCCTGTAGACCGGCCATCAGGATGACCGCCGGCGGCTGCGCATTCAGGTTGATGTCGGCGATGCCCTCGCCCATGGTGGCGGCGAGTTCGCTGTTGACGATGCCGACCAGCGCCTGGCCGGGCTTGAGGCTGCCAAGAACCTCCTGGCCCAGGGCCTTATCCTTGACGCGGGCAATGAAATCGCGCACAACGGGCAGCGCGACGTCGGCCTCGAGCAGTGCCATGCGCACTTCGCGCAGCATGTCCTGCACATTGGATTCGGTGATGCGGGCCTGGCCACGCATCTCCTTGACGAGTCGCGAGAGTTTATCGGTGAGCGCGGAAGCCATTCAAATGCTCCAGAGGCAGCGACCGGGCCACTGCGGTGGCGGTTGCTGCGATGTTTGGCCCGCCGGAAGCGGGCAAAAGGCTAAACTGTAAGTCTATGATTTTACCCAGTGCTTCCCCCGTCGGATGGCTATTGGCCTTGGCAGCCGCAGTGACCTATGGGGTCTCGGCCCTCGCGGGTTCCCGATTTTCCCCGTCCCAGGCGCGCTTCGCCCTGATGCTGGCATGGGTGCTGCACGGTGCCTCGGTCGCCTGGGGACTGCTCGGACAGGCACCGCATTTCGGTTTCGCGCCCGCCTTGTCGATGACGGCCTGGCTGGTGCTGATCGCCTATCTGGTGGAACGCCAGTTCTTTCCGCAGATGCGCGCACTCTGGGTGCTGACGCTGCTGGGCGCGGTCGCCGTGCTGCTGGGAGTGGTCTTTCCCGGCAAGCCGCTGCACGCGCTGTCGTCGCCGTGGCTGCCGCTGCATCTCACGCTGGGCATCGCCTCGTATGGCTTGTTCGCTGCCGCCGTCGTGCACGCGTGGCTGATGACGCGCGCCGAGAAGCAGATCCGCCTTGCCGCCGACTCGCCGTCCGGCATGCCGCTGCTCACCCTGGAGCGCCTCACCTTCCGCTTCGTGACGGCCGGCTTCGTGGTGCTGACCGCCACCCTGATCGCCGGCTGGTTCTTCGGCGAGGTGCTGTACGGCCGCGCCTGGGTGTGGGACCACAAGTCGGTCTTCTCCGTGCTTTCATGGATCACCTTCGGCGTGCTGCTGATCGGCCGCTCGCGATTCGGCTGGCGCGGCCGGCATGCGGTGAACGTGCTGTACGCGGGCGCGGTCCTGCTGCTGCTGGCGTATGTGGGTTCGCGCTTCGTCATCGAGGTGCTGCTGGGCAAGGCGGGCGCATGATCATGAAATACCTTCTGCTGTTCCTCGTGCTGTTCGTTGCCTACCAGATCTGGCGCAAGCAGCAGCGGCTGGATGCCGCGGCCCGCCGCCGCGATCAGGCGCCGCAGCAGCGCCGCCCCCGCCTCGAGCAGGAAAAGATGGTGCCGTGCGCACGCTGCGGCCTGATGCTCCCCGTCAGCGATGCGCTGCACCAGGACGGCCGCAACTACTACTGCTGCGCCGAACACCAGCAGCAGGGCCCGGCCTCCTGACGCCGCCCCACCGGACCCACGCGCCCCGTGCCCCCGTCTACCCAACGCACCGGCAACAGCACCTTCCTGCGCATCTGGCTCGCCTTCCTGAACGGCCGGATCATGGTGGCGCTGCTCCTCACGCTACAGCATGCCGCCGGCCTGGTCTGGCAGCTGCCGCCCGTGAACCCCAACACGCTGGCCGTCTGCGTGGCGTACCTCGCGCTCACGCTGCTGGCGCGCATCCTCACGCGCACCGTGCCGTCGCCCCAGCCCGGACCGCAGTGGCTGCCGACCATCGGCGTGGACATCGTCATGTTCGGCTACCTGCAGCTGTTCGTGACCGACGTGCTGAGCTACACGCCGCTCTACGGCCTGCCCGTGCTGATGGCAGGCATGCTGGGCACGCTGATGATGGCGCTGGGCACCACCTCGATCATCACCATCCTGCTGCTGGCCGGCTCGCTCTGGCTTGGCGAACGCTCCACCGCCGACAGCGCCCAGCGCTACATGCAGGCGGCGCTCACCTCCATCGGTTTCTTCATCGTCACCTATCTGGTGCACCAGCTGTCGGTGAAGCTGCACGCGGAGCACGCGCTCTCCCAGCGCAATCGCATGGCCGCACAGACACAGGAAGATGTGAGCGCGCTCGTCATGCAGCATCTGGGGGAAGGCGTGCTGGTGATGGATCGGCAGGACATGGTGCGGCTGGTGAATCCCTCCGCGCGGCTGCTGCTCGGTGACGCCGCGCCCGCCAGCATGCCGTTCGAGCTGAGCCACAGCCCAAGCTGGAACCCGCTGCTGGCGCTGGTGCGCAAGACCTTCGACAGCGCGACGCAGCAATCCGCCGACATCGACATCCCGCAGCCGGGGCACAGCCCCATGGGCCTGCGCGCCCGCACCTGGCTGACCACGCCGCATGCGAGCGCCCCCGCCTCCAGCCAGCAGGAGCCCGGAGACCTGCTGTGCGTGGTGTTCCTGCAGGACCTGCGCGAGATGGAGGCGCGCCTGCGCACGGAAAAGCTCGCCGCCATGGGCCGCATGTCGGCGGCCGTGGCCCATGAGATCCGCAATCCGCTTGCCGCCATCCTGCAGGCCAATGCCCTGCTGGAGGAAGAGCTGCAGGACCCCGTGCAGCAGCGCCTGAGCCAGATGGTGCGCCAGAACGCCGAACGGCTCACGCGCATCACGGAGGAGGTGCTGGACATCGCGCGCGTGCGCCACCAGATCGACAACGTGCCGGCCCAAGGCATATCCCTGGACGAATCCGTGCGCCACATCTTCAGCGACTGGCAGATGCAGAATCCTTCGCGCCGCAAGGCCCTGCTGCAGCTGGAAACGGGGGACGCCCAGGTGAACTTCGACATCGACCACCTGCGCCGCGTGCTGATCAACCTCACGGACAACGCCCTTCGCTACATGGGACCGCACGAGGACTCGATGTGCATCCACACCGGCCTCACACCGGAAGGCCTTGCCTTCGTGCGCGTGTGGAGCGATGGTGCACCGCTCGAGAAATCGGTGGAGCAGCATCTGTTCGAGCCCTTCTTCTCCTCCGAGAGCCGCTCCAGCGGACTGGGCCTCTATATCAGCAGGGAACTGTGCAGCCGCCACGGTGCGACCATCCGCTACGAACGCACCGCGCTGGTGCTTGCTCGCGGGGAGATCGATGGCAATGCCTTCACAGTCCACTTCCCCAAATCACTGCGACTGCCGGGGAACCCTTCACTTTTTGACACAATCATGGTTTGAGATCCAGCGAACACATGCCTGCCTACGCCGCCTCCATCCTCGTCATCGACGACGAACCCGATCTGCGAACCCTCTACGAGCTGACACTGCTGCGCGAGGGGTATCGGGTGGAGACGGCCGCCACCGTGGAGGAGGCACGGCAGCAGTTGCGCGTGCAGCAGTTCGACGTCGTGATCTCCGACATGCGCCTGCCCGACGGCTACGGCATGGAGGTGCTCGTGCATCTGCGCGAGGCCAACCGGCGCGAGCGCTGCGTGGTCATGACGGCCTACGGCTCCGCTGAAAATGCGGTGGAGGCGCTGCGCGCCGGCGCGTTCGACTATCTCACCAAGCCCGTCGACCTGAAGCAGTTCCGCTCGGTCGTTGCGTCCGCCGTCCAGGGCACGGGCGCGGTCCCGACACCCGGGGCCGCTGCACCCACGGCCAACGCCGCAAATACGGCGAATGCCGCCTCGAGGCCGTCGCCTTCCGCACGTGACGAAGAGACGGCACCCGATGCCGCCACGTCGTCCGTGCTGCGGCAACTGGTCGGCGACTCGGAGGCCATGCGCAACCTGAAGCAGCGCGTCGCCAAGGTGGCCCGCAGCATGGCGCCGGTCCTCGTGCGGGGGGAATCCGGCACCGGCAAGGAACTGGTCGCGCGCGCGCTGCACGGCAGCAGCCAGCGCTCGGAGGGTCCGCTCATCGCCGTGAACTGCGGAGCGATCCCCGAAAACCTGCTCGAGGCCGAGTTCTTCGGCGCACGCAAGGGCTCCTACACCGGAGCGACGGCGGACCGCGACGGCTTCTTCCAGGCCGCGCGCGGAGGCACGCTGTTCCTGGATGAGATCGGCGATCTGCCGCTTGCCATGCAATCCAAGCTGCTGCGCGCCATCCAGGAGCGCAGCATCCGTCCGCTGGGAGCCACGCAGGAAGAGAATGTGGACGTGCGCATCGTCAGTGCGACGCACAAGGACCTCGCGGCAGAGGTCGCCGCCGGACGGTTCCGCCAGGACCTCTACTACCGGCTGAACGTGATCGAGCTGATGATTCCCCCGCTGCGCGAGCGCCGCGAGGATCTGCCAGCGCTCTGCGAGGCCCTGCTGGCACGCATCGCCCAGGAGTCAGGTTCCCCCGTTCCCAAGCTCACGCTCCCGGCCCTGCAGCGCATTGCCCAGCACCCATTGCCGGGCAACGTGCGCGAACTGGAGAACTTGCTGCACCGTGCCGTGGCGCTCAGCGATGGAGACGAACTGTTCGTCGATCCCCCTGCGGCCCCCGCGGTCATGTCCGTGCCGCCCGCGCCGAAGGCACAGGCCCGCGCCGTCACAGAGGAGTCGGCTTTCGCATCACCCGACACGGCGCTGCAACTGGCCGACGCGCCCCCGCCCTACCCCAGCGGCACGCCGCTGCCGCATGACCTGCAGGCCTGGCTCGACAGGCAGGAGCGCGACATCTTGGTGCGCGCGCTGCGTGAATCGGGCTTCAACCGCACGGCAACGGCCGCGCGCCTGGGCATCAGCCTGCGCCAGATCCGCTACCGCATCGAGCGCCTGAACATCTCCGAAGCCGAGGGCGGCCCAGACCATGTCGACACCCATGAATAAGCCGGGTGCTTCCGGCCCTGCATCGCATGGGCGATGGAATGCCGGCTGGTACGCGCGCGCGCGCCGTGTCGACTCCCCCAACCACGGCCACCGCCCGCAGGGCGCGGCCATCGACCTGGTGGTGGTGCACTCCATCAGCCTGCCGCCCGGCGAGCATGGCACCGGCGACATCGAGCGCCTGTTCACCAACACCCTGGACTTCGACGCCCATCCCTATTTCCAGACACTGCGCGGCATGGAGGTCTCCAGCCATTTCGTGATCGCGCGGGACGGCACCCTCACGCAGTTCGTCGACTGCGACCGGCGTGCCTGGCATGCGGGTCGCTCGTACTTCCGCGGCCGCAGCAACTGCAATGACGACTCGATCGGCATCGAGCTCGAAGGCCTGGAAGGCGGGGATTTCACCGCAGCACAATACGCGGCGCTGATGGCGCTGTGCCGGGACATCGCCGCGCGCTACCCGATCCGCTTCATTGCCGGCCACGAGCACGTGGCGCCCGGCCGCAAGCACGATCCGGGCGCCGGTTTCGACTGGAAAAAAATACGCAACAATTTGTGTGATCTTGGCTGGTGGTTTCCACTAGATCACTAGCACCCGACACCGGTCTGTGGTCTTCAGGCCGGGCAACCCCGGAAGAATTTCCCGATGGTGTTTTTCCACCTGCATGCGGGCTGGCGGAGCTTATCGCCGGACAGGTCGCATGCACTGGCGATTTCGATGAGAAAACGCTGGCTGCACCACTCGTTGCGCACCGCTTTCGATGCTCCAAAGACAGCCCAAAAGGTGAACATTGGTCAGATCGGCGCTCGCAACGGATACACTACAGGTAGCGTCTTGTCCCACAGGGACACCCCAGATATAGTGTGCCACGGCCTCCCGTGTCATGACTCATCCGACAGCGCGGCGCCGTCGCCAGACCCGCCGCCCTGCTCCTGACTGCTCCATAAGAGGATCAAATGCAAGCTGTACAGAACCCAGCCACCGAAGCGAGCCACGCGCCCGCAAAGACAACAGCCTCCGCTGCCACCAAAAGCGCAGCAACGGGCGGCAATCTCGCCCAGTTCCAGATCATCCGCCGCAACGGCGCCGTCGTGCCGTTCGAGCCACAGAAGATCGCCGTGGCGATGATGAAGGCCTTCCTGGCGACGCATGGCGCCCAGGGCGCCGCATCGGCCAGCATCCGCGAAGTGGTGGACAACCTTACACAGTCGGTCGTGTACGCGCTCACGCGCTCGCGTCCCGGCGGCGGCACCTTCCATATCGAGGATGTGCAGGACCAGGTCGAGCTGGGCCTGATGCGCGGCGGCCACCACGAAGTCGCGCGCGCCTATGTGCTCTACCGTGAGGCCCGCAAGCAGGAGCGCGCCGAGCGCCGCGAACAGCTGCTGCCGCAGGTACCGACGATGCACGTGCTGGAAAACGGCCAGCGCGTCGAGCTGGACGTGCTGCGCCTGCATGCGCTCATCGAGGCGGCCTGCGCCAACATCGGGGAAGGCGTGACGGCAGCGCCCATCGTCACCGAGACCATGCGCAACCTGTACGACGGCGTTCCCATGGACGAAGTGCTCAAGGCCGCGATTCTGGCCGCGCGCACCAAGATCGAGAAGGATCCCGGCTACACCTATGCCACGGCACGCCTGCTGCTGCACACGATCGTGCGCGAGGTGCTGGGCCGCGACGTGGCACCCGCCGAGATGCCGGCTGCCTATGCCGAGTACTTCCCGCAGTTCATCCAGAAGGGCGTGGACAACGAGCTGCTCGACGAGCGCCTCGCCAAGGAATTCGACCTGAAGCGCCTGGGCGCCGCACTGAAGACCGAGCGCGACCAGCAGTTCGACTACCTCGGCCTGCAGACGCTGTACGACCGCTACTTCCTGCACGTGCGCAAGACCCGCATCGAACTGCCGCAGGCCTTCTTCATGCGCGTGGCCATGGGCCTGTCGCTGAACGAGCAGGACAAGAACGCGCGCGCCATCGAGTTCTACGAGGTGCTGTCCTCGTTTGACTTCATGTCCTCGACCCCCACGCTGTTCAACAGCGGCACGCTGCGCTCGCAGCTGTCCTCCTGCTACCTGACCACCGTGCCGGATGACCTGGACGGCATCTATGAGTCGATCAAGGAAAACGCGCTGCTGTCGAAGTTCGCCGGCGGCCTGGGCAACGACTGGACCCGCGTGCGTGCGCTCGGCTCGCACATCAAGGGCACGAACGGCGAATCGCAGGGCGTGGTGCCGTTCCTGAAGGTCGTCAACGACACCGCCGTGGCCGTGAACCAGGGCGGCAAGCGCAAGGGCGCGGTCTGCACGTACCTCGAGACCTGGCACCTCGACATCGAGGAATTCCTCGAGCTGCGCAAGAATACCGGCGACGACCGCCGCCGCACGCACGACATGAACACGGCGAACTGGATTCCCGACCTGTTCATGAAGCGCGTGATGGAAAAGGGTACCTGGACCCTGTTCAGCCCCGCCGACGTTCCCGACCTGCACGACCTCTATGGCGGCGCGTTCGAGAAGGCCTACTCCGCCTACGAGGCCAAGGTGGCTTCCGGCGAGCTCAAGCTGGCCAAGCAGATTCCCGCCGTGGACCTGTGGCGCAAGATGCTCTCGATGCTGTTCGAGACCGGCCACCCCTGGATCACGTTCAAGGACCCCTGCAACATCCGTTCGCCGCAGCAGCACGTGGGCGTGGTGCACTCGTCCAACCTGTGCACCGAGATCACGCTGAACACCAGCGACACCGAAACCGCGGTCTGCAACCTGGGTTCGGTGAACCTCGCGCGCCACATCACGGACGGCAGGATCGATCACGACAAGCTGAAGAAGACCATCAGCACCGCGATGCGCATGCTGGACAACGTCATCGACATCAACTACTACGCCGTGCAGAAGGCCAAGGACTCCAACATGCGCCACCGCCCCGTGGGCATGGGCCTGATGGCGTTCCAGGATGCGCTCTATGAAATGCGCATCCCCTACGCCAGCGAGGAGGCCGTGAAGTTCGCCGACGAGTCGATGGAAGCCATCTGCTACTACGCCTACTTCGCATCGAGCGAGCTCGCCAGGGAACGCGGTACCTACTCGACCTATGACGGTTCACTGTGGTCGCGCGGCATCCTGCCGATCGACTCGCTCGACCTGCTGGCCAAGGAGCGCGGCGGCTACGTGGAAGTCGATCGTTCCTCCACGCTGGACTGGGATGCGCTGCGCAAGAAGATCGCCAAGGACGGCATGCGCAACTCCAACTGCATCGCGATCGCGCCCACGGCCACCATCTCCAACATCGTCGGCGTCGATGCCTCCATCGAGCCGTCGTTCGGCAACCTGTCGGTGAAGTCCAACCTCTCGGGCGAGTTCACGGTCGTCAACCAGTACCTGGTGCGCGACCTGCAGCGCCTGGGCCTGTGGGACGACGTGATGGTGATGGACCTGAAGCACTTCAAGGGCTCGCTGCAACCGATCGACCGCGTGCCGCAGGAAGTGAAGAACCTCTACGCCACCGCGTTCGAAGTCGCACCGACATGGCTGGTCGAAGCCGCGGCGCGTCGCCAGAAATGGATCGACCAGGCGCAGTCGCTGAACATCTACATGGCTGGCGCGTCGGGCAAGAAGCTCGATGAAACCTACAAGCTCGCATGGGTTCGTGGTCTTAAAACCACGTACTACCTGCGCACGCAATCTGCGACGCACGTGGAGATGAGCACGGTGAGCGGACGCCAGCTCAACGCGGTCGCAAGCGGCAACGAGCAGAACACCTCCGCTGCCCCGAAAGCCGCGCCAGCCAACGCTTTGGAGGCTGCTGCCGCTGCAGCACGCACACAGAGCGAAAGCATTCCGGCCACCGATATCAAGTTCTGCGCGATCGACGATCCGGGCTGCGAAGCCTGCCAATAAGGCCCCGAACCCGCGCGTTGGAAGTGCTTCGCTTCACAACGCGCGTGCCTTGAAGCAACAAATCTTTGCGAAGCATCGCCGCAGCGCTTTTCTTTTTGAGGCGCTGCTTTCATAATTCGAGCACTGGAAAACGTATGCTGACCTGGGACGAAGAAGTCAAGCCCTCATCGCAAAATACAACGGCAGGTGGTTCTCAACACAACCACGCTGCAGCAGTTCCGTCTGCATTCGAGCAGCCTGCACTGCAAACCGTTGCATCGGCATCCGCTGCACAAGTGGCTGCCGCACAGCCGTCCGCATCGGCAGCCCCCTATCAACGCGTGAATGCCGCCGACAAGCGCATCATCAACGCCAAGACCGACGTCAACCAGCTGGTCCCCTTCAAGTACAAGTGGGCCTGGGAAAAATACCTCGCCACCTGCGCCAACCACTGGATGCCGCAGGAAGTGAACATGACGCGCGACATCGCGCTGTGGAAAGATCCGAACGGCCTGACCGAGGACGAGCGCCGCATTGTCAAGCGCAACCTCGGTTTCTTCGTGACCGCCGATTCGCTGGCCGCCAACAACATCGTGCTCGGCACGTACCGCCACATCACCGCACCCGAGTGCCGCCAGTTCCTGCTGCGCCAGGCATTCGAGGAAGCGATCCACACGCACGCCTATCAGTACATCGTGGAATCGCTCGGCCTCGACGAGGGCGAGATCTTCAACGCGTACAACGAAGTCAAGTCCATTCGCGACAAGGACGAGTTCCTGATCCCGTTCATCGAAGCGATCATGGATCCCGACTTCCACACCGGCACGCCCGAGAACGACCAGACGCTGCTGAAGTCGCTCATCGTCTTCGCCTGCCTGATGGAAGGCCTGTTCTTCTACGTCGGCTTCACGCAGATCCTGGCATTGGGTCGCCAGAACAAGATGACCGGCGCTGCCGAGCAGTACCAGTACATCCTGCGCGACGAATCGATGCACTGCAATTTCGGCATCGACCTGATCAACCAGCTCAAGCTCGAGAACCCGCACCTGTGGACGCCCGAGTTCAAGGAAGAGATCAAGGGCCTGTTCCAGAAGGCGGTCGAGCTCGAATACGCCTACGCCGAAGACACCATGCCACGCGGCGTGCTCGGCCTGAACGCCTCGATGTTCAAGAGCTACCTGCGCTACATCGCCAATCGCCGCGCCACGCAGATTGGCCTGGAAGCGCTGTTCCCGAATGAAGAGAACCCGTTCCCCTGGATGAGCGAGATGATCGACTTGAAGAAAGAACGCAACTTCTTCGAAACGCGCGTCATCGAGTACCAATCCGGCGGAGCCCTGTCCTGGGACTGATTGATCATCCAATTACAGCAGGTCATGTTCTTTCCAACACATCCCCGCAACCCAGTGCCCGCACGAGGCACGGTGCGGGGTTGTGACCGTATTTGTGGTTCGGAGTTGGACATCCGACTTCCCCGGGCCACGAATCGCTCTGTGTCCAAAGTAGACACGGGGTGCTCTTTGCTAATCGACCCAAGGAGAAAATGATGGCAACTGCGAAGAAACCTGCTGCTAAGAAGGCAGCTCCTGCAAAGAAGGCTCCGGCCGCCAAGAAGGCTGCTGCTCCAGCGAAGAAGGCTGTAGCGGCAAAGAAGGCTGCTCCAGCGAAGAAGGCTGCTGCACCTGCCAAGAAGGCTGCTGCTCCAGCGAAGAAGGCTGTGGCTGCAAAGAAGGCTGCCCCAGCAAAGAAGGCCGCTCCAGCGAAGAAGGCTGTGGCTGCAAAGAAGGCTGCACCGGCGAAGAAGGCCGCTGCTCCAGCCAAGAAGGCCGCTGCCAAGAAGGCAGTAGCAAAGAAGGTTGTGGCGAAGAAGGCTGCACCCGCCAAGAAGGCTGCTGCTCCTGCGAAGAAGGCCGCACCTGCCAAGAAGGCTGCTGCTCCAGCGAAGAAGGCTGCACCTGCCAAGAAGGCCGCTGCTCCTGCGAAGAAGGCTGCACCTGCCAAGAAGGCTGCTGCTCCTGCGAAGAAAGCTGCACCCGCCAAGAAGGCTGCTGCTCCTGCGAAGAAGGCTGCTGCACCGAAGAAGCCTGCTGCAAAGAAGGCCGCTGCAAAGAAGGCTGCAGCAAAACCTGCCGCTGCCCCTGCTGCTGCACCCGCAGCACAGACCACGCTGAACCCACAGGCTGCGTGGCCTTTCCCTACAGGCGCCAAGCCCTAAGCCATGGGAGTCAGCGCAGCGCCTTGATGCTGCTGCGCCCGCCCATCCAAAGCCCGATGCCTGCGCATCGGGCTTTTTTCATCTTGGGCCGCGCCCCACGATGAAAAAAGCCCCTCGCGGAGGGGCAGTGATCAGGCTTCGACCGTGAAATCCAGCGTGTAGTTCTGCGGGCCGCGCTGTGCGATCTTGAGCGCGCCGAGCCTGTTGCCCAGTTCCGCGCACTTGGCAAGCGTCCAGTTGCGCTCCAGGCCGAACAGCAGCGCGCCGCGCCATGCATCGCCGCAGCCCGTGGGATCGACCACTTCGCGGGCCTTGACCGGCGCGACATGCTGCTTCTCGCCCTTCTCCCAGACCTCACAGCCTTCGCCGCCCAGTGTGATCACCAGGCCGCGCACGCGTTGCGAGATCTCGGCGGCGCTCCAGCCGGTGCGCTCGCAGAGCATCTTGCCTTCATAGTCGTTGACCGTGACCCAGTCGGCGAGTTCGATGAAGTGACGCAGCTCCTCGCCATTGAACATCGGCAGGCCCTGACCCGGGTCGAACACGAACGGGATGCCCGCGGCCACGAACTGCTCTGCATGCTGCAGCATCGCATCGCGGCCATCGGGGGCGATGATGCCTACGGCGGCGCCCAAGTCCGCCGTGATCTTGTTCACATGCGCCTGCATCATCGCGCCGGGGTGGAAGGCGGTGATCTGGTTGTTGTCGCGGTCGGTCATGATCATGGCCTGCGCGGTGTAGGTGTCGTCCACCTGCGCGATATGGCGCGCATCGATGCCCAGGACACCCAGGCGCTCGACATAGTCCGCACCGTCCCGGCCCAGTGCCGCCATCGGCAGCGGATCGCCGCCGAGCAGCTTGTGTGCATAGGCAATGTTGCCGGCGCAGCCACCGAAGTCGCGGCGCAGGCTGGGCACGAGAAAGGAGACATTCATGATGTGCAACTGCTCGGGCAGGATCTGCTCGGCAAAGCGCCCCTCGAAAGTCATGATGGTGTCGTAAGCCAGGGAGCCACAGATCAGAACGGCCATAGTTTTGCTAATTGCCCAGTGATGGTGAAGAGAAGAAGAAAAAAGAAAAGGAGTGAGTGGCCTTTGCCCGCCGGTCAGGGATAGAACGCCAGCAGGCGATAGCCCGTGACGCGGTCCGCCACTTCCGGCACGCGCAGGCTGATCACGCCATTCCAGTCACCGCGTGCGGCCAGCTCGGCCGGAGCACCGGAATCATCGCGCTGAATCACCCTGCGCAGCACCGGCTGGTCGTTGGCGTCGGTCAGCGTGAGCTCCAGCGCCGGCATTTCCAGCGACAGGTCGGAACTGTTCTTGAGCGCAACCTGCAGGCGGAACGCATCGGTGTCGTCTTTCACCTTGGTGAAGGTCGAGCTGTCGATGGCAATCGAGGCAATCTGCCTCGGCGCGCTGACCACGCAGTTCAGCGGCCTGCACATCCGCTCGAGCAGGGGACGGGCCTGTGGATACATGGCCGCCACGCGATCGCGCTCGGCCAAGACATACTGCGCCAGCAGCACCACCACCATCAGGCAGGCCAAAAGCCACAGCGCGATGCGCACAGCCGGGCGGTTCCAGAATGCCTTGCGGCGAGCAGCACGCATGAAGCCGACCTCGTCATCGCCCTCGCTTGCCTCCACTACGGACGCGGCAATGGTGGCTTGCGGCGCGGGCTGCGGTTCGGCGGAAGCAGCCGTTGCCTCGCTCTCCAGCGCGGGTTCGGCCTTCCTCTCGGGTTCGGCACCGCGGTCCACCCTCAATGCCGGTTCATCGAACGGCAGCGGAAAGCGCGATGCCTCGAAAGTGAGTTCGGGGACGCTCCCGGAGGCTTGGTCCTCGTGCTCCCAGGCCTCAGCCTCGTGCAAGGCAGCCGAGGTGGCGGGAGCCGTCGCGGACTCGACAACGGATGCCACGAGGGGCTCGGGAATCGACGGCTCGGGAGCCGGAGGCTCAGCCGCGGCGGGCTCGGCCACGGGTGCAGGTGCCGGATGGAACGTGCTGGAATCTCGGAAGGCGGGCTCTTCGCGCTGCAGCGGGTCGGCACCGATCGAAGAAGGAGCGACGGGTGCTGGCACGGGAGCAGAAGCCACGACGGCCGGTGCACCGGCCGGCACCGAGCGTTCCTGATCGGGCCGCCAGCCGGGAGGAACCACGTTGGCCTCGCGGCGCAAACCGTAGGTGATGTTCTGCGTCATGCTGTCAGGCAGACGCGTGGTCACGGTGGTGGCAGCCGCAGCGACGGGGGCAGCGAAATAGCCCGCCCAAGGTTGCGGCGCAGGTGGCGGCGGTGCAAGAGGCGATTCGGCAGGCGCGGCGGACACTGCGGATGCGGCGTTTTCGCCCGCATCGTTCGCCGGAGGCGAGAACGCGTCAGGCGGTCCTGCAACGCCATCGCGGGCGCTGCCCCAGACGTTCGGACGACTGGGCACCTGCTCGTGGCCCTCTTGCAAGGCAGGCGCCGAAACAAGAGGAGAAGGAGGAGGGGCCACAGGAACTGCCGCAGTCTCAATGGCAGCAGATGCGGAAGGCGCAGGCGAAGATGTCGAGGCCTGAGCCAGCGCAGGTGCAGCAGGGGCCTGCGGCACCGGCAGGGGTTGCGGTGGCTTCACCGCTTCGCCCGCAGGCGAGCGGGGCACGACCAGATGCGCGGAGGCATCGAAGATTTCCTTGCAGCGGCCACAACGCACCCATCCCCCTGAGATTCTCAGTTGGTCGGCGACAACTCTGAAACTTGTCTTGCAGGCTGGGCAGCGCGTTATCTGGCTCATCGGCTTTGCATTGTAGGGGCAGCGTCAGGCAGGCACCATCGGCGCTGCCTGCAAGCAAAGGCAACAGCCACGGCCCCGCGCGACGCGTCAGCGACGCGCCGTCATCAAGATCCAGCCGTCCTCGCGATCGCTGACCCCGAGCTTCAGCCAGGGCGCGTAGGCTTCCTTGAGCTCGTCTTCCTGGCGCTCCAGGATGCCCGCCATCACGAGCGCACCGCCTTCCGCGACATGCGCGCACAACAGGGGTGCGAGCACCTTCAGCGGCGTGGCCAGAATGTTGGCCAGCACCAGGTCGTAGCGGCCCTCGGCCTTGTCGGGCAGTCCGGCCTTGAGCGTGACGTTGTTGGCCGAGGCATTGGCGATGGTGGAGTCGACCGCCGCCTGGTCGATATCGACCGCATCGATGTCTTTCGCGCCGAACTTCGCCGCACCGATCGCGAGGATGCCCGAGCCGCAGCCGTAGTCCAGCACGCGGCCGAGCACGCCTGCCTCTTGTCCGTGCCGTGCGATCCAGCGCAGGCACATCCGCGTGGTGGGATGCGTGCCCGTGCCGAAGGCCAGTCCCGGGTCGAGACGGATGCAGTGCTTCGCGGCGGCTGGTGGCTCATGCCACGACGGCACGATCCAGAAATCCTCGGTGATGTCGACGGGCGCAAACTGCGACTGCGTGATGCGCACCCAGTCCTGGTCCTGCACCTCCGTCAGTGCAACGATGCTGCAGCCTTCGAAGAAGTCCTGCACCTGCAGGATCTGCTGCGCCTCCTCGCCCTGCTCGCGCGTCTGGAACAGCGCCACGACGCGGCTGCGGTTCCAGCCGCCCTTGGGTGCGGGCATGCCGGGCTCGCCGAACAGCGCCTGTTCGGCATCGGTCTGCGCATCCGCGTCTTCGACCGAAACGCTCAGGGCATCCAGTGCCTCGAGCGCTTCGCTCAGATCCTCGACGCGCTCTTCGGGGGACAACAAGGACAGCTCATACATGATGCGGCTCCCAATCTTTCAAGCAAAACATGCCGGCATCCGGGATGGATGCCAGCATGTCGATTTCAACAGAACCCGCGCACCAGGGCGCAGGCCGGCCGGAACAGGAGGTGCATCAGCGCTTGCGCTGAGCGAGCCACTCTTCCAGGTAGTGGATGTTGGTGCCGCCGGCATTGAACTTGGCGTCCACCATCAGGTCGCGATGCAGCGGCACGTTGGTGTTGATGCCCTCGACCACGGTCTCGAGCAGCGCGGTGCGCATGCGCGCGATCGCTTCCTCGCGGGTATCGCCGTGCACGATGAGCTTGCCGATCATCGAGTCGTAGTTCGGCGGCACGAAGTAGTTCGTGTAGACATGCGAATCCACGCGCACGCCGGGGCCGCCCGGTGCATGCCACATCGAGATACGGCCCGGCGACGGGGTGAACTTGTAGGGATCTTCCGCGTTGATGCGGCATTCGATGGCATGGCCGCGAATCTCGATCTGGCGCTGCGTGAACGGCAGCTTCTCGCCGGCGGCGACCATGATCTGCGTCTTCACGATGTCCACGCCGGTGATCCACTCGGTCACCGGATGCTCCACCTGCACGCGGGTGTTCATCTCGATGAAGTAGAACTCGCCGTTCTCGTACAGGAACTCGAACGTGCCCGCGCCGCGGTAGCCGATCTTCTTGCAGGCAGCCACGCAGCGCTCGCCGATCTTCTCGATCAGCTTGCGCGGAATGCCCGGCGCCGGCGCTTCCTCGATCACCTTCTGGTGGCGGCGCTGCATCGAGCAGTCGCGCTCGCCCAGATACACGGCGTTCTTGAACTTGTCGGCGATGACCTGGATTTCAATGTGGCGCGGGTTCTGGAGGAACTTCTCCATGTACACGGCCGGATTGCCGAATGCGGTGCCCGCCTCGGCCTTGGTCATCTGCACGGCGTTGACCAGCGCGGCCTCGGTGTGCACCACACGCATGCCGCGGCCACCGCCGCCGCCTGCGGCCTTGATGATCACGGGATAGCCGACCGAGCGCGCAATGCGGCGGATCGCCACCGGATCATCGGGCAGTTCGCCGTCCGAGCCCGGGACGCAGGGCACGCCCGCGCGGATCATCGCCTGCTTGGCCGACACCTTGTCGCCCATGATGCGGATGGATTCTGGCGTGGGGCCGATGAACTGGAAACCGCTCTTCTCCACACGCTCGGCAAAGTCGGCGTTCTCGGAGAGGAAGCCATAGCCTGGATGGATGGCTTCTGCGTCCGTCACTTCCGCAGCGGAAATGATGGCCGGCATATTCAGGTAGGAAAGCGCGGACGGCGCGGGGCCGATGCAGACCGCTTCCTCTGCGAGCTTGACGTACTTGGCATCGCGATCGGCCTCGGAGTAGACCATCACCGCCTTGACGCCCAGCTCGCGGCACGCGCGCTGAATTCGCAGGGCGATTTCACCGCGGTTGGCAACTAGGATTTTCTTGAACATGCGTGTCGCTTCACTCGATCACGAACAGGGACTGACCGTACTCGACCGCCTGACCGTTCTCGGCCAGCACGCGGGTCACCGTGCCGGACTTGTCGGCCTCGATCTCGTTGAGGATCTTCATCGCCTCGATGATGCACAGCGTGTCGCCTTCCTTGACCTGGGCGCCGATCTCGACGAACGGCTTGGCTCCAGGGCTGGCCGAGCGGTAGAACGTGCCGACCATCGGCGACTTGACGGAATGTCCCGCAGGCGCTGCAGCTGCAGGCGCTGCAGCTTCGGCTGCCGGGGCAGCAGCCGCGACGGCAGGCGCTGCCGCCATGGGCTGGGCCATCATCGGCGCAGCAACCACCTGCTGCACCACGGCACCACCGCCTTTGACAATGCGCACTTTGCCCTCGGCTTCGGTGATCTCGAGTTCAGAGACGTTCGACTCGGACACCAGGTCGATGAGGGTTTTAAGTTTTCGCAAATCCATGGGAGCTCCAACGGCTAGAAACAGAATGGGGCGCAAATTTACCCCAATTTCAGCCTATTGCATCGAACTAAGCGCAAATATCTGCAACTCCAGCAGGGAATGAGGGGCTTCTCAGACCTGCAAAGTCCATTGCAGCATGTCTTGTTCGTTCAATTGTCCCATTTTACGCTGCAAGATGTTCCCATCTTTACCGAACAGAACAGAAAACGGCAGCCCCCCCGCGTCGTTTCCGAGTGCGCGGCCCAGATCCGTTCCCGCCAATCCAGCCAGCGCAATGGGGAAATCAAGTGGCGTACGGTCCAGGAACTTTCGTACGGCTGCCGGTTGATCGATGGCCAATCCCAACACTTGAAAGCCCTTGCCGGCATGTTCGGTAAAGAATCGGTTGAGCAGCGGCAGTTCCTCGACACAGGGCGGGCACCACGTGGCCCAGAAGTTCAGCAGCAGCGGGCGGCCATGGAATTTGCGCATCGTCAGGGTAGCGCCATCCAATGTCTCCATCGACGCATTCCAGAACGATGCGGCCACTCCATCCTCCACGGCATGCGGCTGCAGCCTCCACCACGCCAGGCCGGCTCCCGCAGCGGCGGCGGCCACACCGGCACCCGTCATCAGCCAGCGGCGGCGCGACACGGACGAATCGCCGGCAACGGTGGACGGGGTAGCAGCGGCTTCTGGTTCGGCGGGAGTGGACATGTGAGGGGTCTCGGAAAATTCGGAAAGTGCAGTCGGGGTATCGAGGATGGTTGCGCTCTCAGGCATCGGGCCGCGCCAGCAGCGCACGCACGGCCTCCAGGTCGCCGCGCGGCAGCCTGCCGCGCGCGTCCGGCTTGAGCGCACCACGCAGGTCGTCGAGGTCATAGACCATCAGGTGCACGCCGATGTGCTCTGCGAGCTCCGGCGAGAGACTGCTCACGCTCAGCGCGTCCACCAGCTCCCCGCGAAAGCCCGTCACGGACCGGGGCTCGTATTCCACGTGATGATCGATCAGGCAGATCTCTGCCGATTTGGGGTCATCGCAGAACATCTGTATATATACGTCGGACAGCCGGGTGGCCGTGCCATGCCAGACCGCCCCTGCCAGATAGGGGCGAAAGTCGCGCATGCGCTCCATCCAGACCAGGGCCAGCTGGCGCAATGCGCGCAGTTCGGTGGGCTGGGTGTCCGCGCAGAACAGGCCGATGTACTCACGCACGGCATCTTCCACCAGATCGTTGTCCGGCAGCTGCGTGCGGTGCGGCAGTCCCAGTTGCTTGACCGCACGGCGCTTGGCAGGCCCCCACTCCAGGCCCTCTTCGACCACAAGGCGTGCGGCGGCATTCGCAATTTCGGTGGCAAGAGCGTCATTCATGGCGGCAATCCTGTTCTCGGCATGGGTTCGCCCCGCCTCTTCCAATGGCCTGGCGGCACAGGGCGGGAGAACGGCAGACCAGCAGACATTGTCGCTCCAATGCCAATACCTGAAAGTTTGCGTGACATCCTGCAACCGCCCACCTCGGCAAATAACACCATTGGCTACATATTCAGGAGCGCAATACCCCCACAAACGGGCCTCTTCCCGCGCTTCGACCGGCGTGCTTTCGATCCACTCGTAGAATCGTCGCCATGCACATACACATTCTGGGGATTTGCGGCACCTTCATGGGTGGCGTGGCTGCGTTGGCCCGGGAAGCCGGACACCGCGTGACGGGTTGCGATGCGGGCGTCTACCCGCCGATGAGCGATCAGCTGCGGGCCCTGGGGATTGATCTGATCGAAGGCTACGCGGCCGACCAACTGGCGCTCAAGCCCGACGTGTTCGTGATCGGCAATGTGGTGAGCCGCGCCCGCCTGCCGGACGGCACCCCGAAGTTTCCGCTCATGGAGGCCATCCTCGATGCCGGCGCCCCCTATATCAGCGGGCCGCAGTGGCTGTCCGAGAACGTGCTGCAGGGCCGTCATGTGCTGGCCGTCGCGGGAACCCATGGCAAGACCACGACCACGTCGATGCTCGCCTGGATCCTTGAGCATGCTGGCCGCAAACCCGGCTTCCTGGTCGGCGGCGTGCCGCTGAATTTCGGCGTGTCCGCGCGCCTCGGCTCGCCTGCCGCCTCGGCGTATGGAGCGGCAAGACAGGGCGAGGCTCCGCTCTTCGTGATCGAGGCCGACGAGTACGACACCGCCTTCTTCGACAAGCGAAGCAAGTTCGTGCACTACCGCCCCCGCACGGCGGTGCTGAACAACCTTGAATTCGATCACGCCGATATCTTCGACGATCTCGCCGCAATCGAGCGCCAGTTCCACCACCTCGTGCGCACCGTGCCCGCAAGCGGCCGGGTGGTCGTGAATGCCCTGGAAGAAAGCCTGACCCGCGTGCTGCATGCAGGCTGCTGGAGCGAAGTGACGACATTCGGCGACGCGATCAGCGATTTTGGCGCGAGCGGCGAACCCGGCGACTTCGACGTGTTGCGCCGTGGCCAGGCCGTCGCCCACGTGAAGTGGGACCTGAGCGGCGTGCACAACCAGCTCAATGCCCTGGCCGCGATGGCTGCCGCGGAACACGTCGGCGTCTCCCCGGCCCAGGCGGCCGAGGCGTTGTCCCTGTTCCAAAACGTCAAGCGCCGCATGGAACTGCGCGGAACGGTACGCAACATCGCCGTGTATGACGATTTCGCGCACCACCCGACCGCGCTGCGCACCACGCTCGACGGCCTGCGCCGCGTGGTCGGCAAGGACGCACGCATCCTCGCCGCATTCGAGCCGCGCAGCAACACCATGAAGCTCGGCACGATGAAGTCGCAGCTGCCCTGGGCGCTCGAGTCCGCAGACCAGGTGTTCTGCCACACCGCCGGACTTGACTGGAATGCCTCCGAGGCGCTGGCCCCGATGGGCGCGCGCGCCCATGTGGCGGGAGACATCGACACACTGGTAACCCAGCTGATGGCCGAGGCCCGGCCCGGCGACCACATCGTCTGCATGAGCAACGGCAGCTTCGGCGGCATCCACGCCAAGCTGCTGACCGCACTGGCACAGCCCTGACGCGACAGGCGCGAACGCGCCTCCCCCACCTTTCATCCCATAAAAAAACGGTGCCCAGGGCACCGTTTTTTGTTCAGCGAGAGCGGGCTCAGAATGTCACGGCCATCGAGGGAATGTCGATGCGCACCGCATCGCGGCCCAGGGCGGCCTTGGCCGCGCGCGCGAACTGCATGGACCAGCCGGCGTCCTCCAGCAGGCGCGGGCCTGCGCTGGCGGCCACCACCAGCACCTTGTCGGCCAGCAGCACCTTGCCGCTGGGGCGCAGGGGTTCGCAGTCCAGACGCACGAACTCGCCGTCCAGCCAGCGACGCGCCGCATCGTTGGTCATCGGTTCCGCGCCTTCGAGATCGAAGCGGAACTCCTGTTCCGGGCTGAATGTCACGGTCACTTCGCTGCGCATGGTGATGGTCCTTTGCCGAATGGAAAAATCAGGGCGAATGTCGCCATGCACCCCATTTTCCATCAAGCTGCGCGGCGCGTCTGTACGGAAGACGACAATTCGGCCAGCGTCGCCAGCGAATCGTCCCAGCCGAGGCAGGCGTCGGTGATGCTCTTGCCGTACTCGAGCGCGGCGGGCGAATCCTTGCCGGGGGTGAACTTCTGCGCGCCTGCATTGAGGTGGCTCTCGATCATCACGCCGAAGACCGACTTCGAGCCACCCGCGATCTGGGCGCCGATATCACGCGCCACATCCCGCTGCTTCTCGTGCTGCTTGCTGGAATTGGCATGACTGCAGTCGACCATCAACGTGGGCTTCAGGCCTGCGGCCTCGAGGTCCTTGCATGCCGCTGCCACATGCTCCGCATCGTAGTTCGGCGTCTTGCCGCCGCGCAGGATGACGTGGCAGTCCTGGTTACCGCTGGTGTGCACGATGGCGACCTGGCCGTTCTTGTGCACCGACAGGAAGTGGTGGCCGCGGCTGGCCGACTGGATCGCGTCGGTGGCGATGCGGATGTTGCCGTCCGTGCCGTTCTTGAAGCCGATCGGCGCCGAGATGCCCGATGCGAGTTCGCGGTGCACCTGGCTTTCCGTCGTGCGCGCACCGATCGCGCCCCAGCTGATCAGGTCGCCGATGTACTGCGGCGAGATCACGTCTAGGAACTCGCTGGCGGCCGGAATGCCCAGGCGGTTGATGTCGATGAGCAGCTGGCGCGCGATCCGCAGCCCTTCATCGATGCGGTAGCTGCCATCCAGGTACGGATCGTTGATCAGGCCCTTCCAGCCGACCGTGGTGCGCGGCTTCTCGAAGTACACCCGCATCACGATCTCCAGCGTGTCCTTGTACTGCTCGCGCACGACCCGCAGCTTCTTCGCGTAGTCGATGGCGGCCGCCGGATCATGGATCGAGCAGGGGCCGATGACGACCAGCAGGCGGTCATCCTCGCCCGACATGATCCTCTGGATGTTCTGGCGCGTGTTGGTGATCAGCGATTC